>NZ_JBSFDG010000005.1:302113-517955 GCF_053593775.1 Streptomyces sp. NPDC002092 | reverse complement strand
GGTACTGCAGGGGGGACCCTGTGGGAGAGTAGGACGCCGCCGAACAATTGTTGAGAAAACCCCCGCACCATTCGGTGCGGGGGTTTTCTGCGTTTTAGGCATTAGGTCTCGGGCCCTTCAAAGAGGGCCCTCCCCTCACAAACGTCCCGCCGCCTTCAATGCCAGATACGCATCTGCCAGTGCCGGCGCCAGTTCTTCCGGCGTCTCGTCGACGACTGTGACTCCGTGACGGCGGAGCTGCTCCGCTGTGCGGTGGCGTTCACTTTGGGCCTGGGCTGCGGCTGCAGCTTCGTAGACGGACTCCGTGTTTCCACGGGCGTTCGCCATACGGGCGATGTATGGATCCGCTACTGATGCCATCAGAACTGTGTGGCGCTGGGTGAGTTGGGAGAGCACGGGCAGCATGCCTTCCTCCACGGGTGCCGCATCGAGGCTGGTGAGCAGCACGATGAGCGAGCGGCGGGGGGCCGTGCGGAGTGCGGTCGCTGTCAGGCCTCGAGCATCCAGTTCGACCAGTTCGGGTTCGAGCGTGGCCATCGCGTTGACCAGGGACGGGAGGACGTCGCGTGCTGTGCGGCCCTGGACGAGGGCGCGTACCCGACGGTCGTAGGCGAGCAGGTCCACCCGGTCGCCGGCGCGTGAAGCGAGTGCCGCCAGGAGCAGGGCCGCGTCCATGGAGGCGTCCAGGCGTGGGGCATCGCCCATGCGGCCTGCGGAGGTGCGGCCGGTGTCCAGGACGATCAGGATGTGACGGTCGCGTTCGGGACGCCACGTGCGCACGGCGACCGCGGACTGGCGTGCCGTCGCACGCCAGTCGATGGAGCGGGTGTCGTCGCCCGGTACGTACTCGCGCAGGCTGTCGAATTCTGTGCCTTCGCCGCGGGTGAGCACACTGGTGCGGCCGTCGAGCTCGCGGAGGCGGGCGAGTTTGGAGGGCAGGTGCTTGCGGCTCGTGAAGGGGGGCAGGACGCGTACCGTCCAGGGGACCTGGTGGCTGCCTTGGCGTGAGATCAGACCGAGGGGGCCGTAGGAGCGGATCGTCACGCGGTCTGCTTCACGGTCGCCGCGGCGGCTGGGGCGTAGCCGGGTGGTGGCCCGGCGGCGTTCGCCTGCAGGCACAGTCAGGCGGTGGCGCGAGGCCGCGATTTCCGTGCCGGACTGCCAGCTGCTGGGGGGCCAGGCGTCACGCAGACGGGCCCGGAGGAGACGGCGCGATGGATTGGTGACGGCGAGGGTCACGTCGGCGGCCTCGCCCAGGCGGACGGACGTGTCGCCGGAGCGGGTCAGGCCTAGGCGCCGTACCGGTGCCGCGAGGGCAAAGTCGCAGGCGCAGGCCAAAGCCAGTGGGCCGTTCACAGCGAGGATGCCCGTCCAGCTTGGGTCCCAGATACCGACGGGGAGGGAGCCGAGGGCCGCGAGGAGCGCGGCGCGTCCGGTGAGTGGCATCAGCGGGGGACGGGGACGTGGGCGAGGATCGCGTTGATGACGGAGTCGGCCGTGACGCCTTCCATCTCCGCCTCGGGGCGGAGTTGCACGCGATGTCGGAGAGTGGGGAGGGCCAGGGCTTTGACGTCGTCGGGGATGACGTAGTCACGGCCCGTGAGCCATGCCCATGCGCGCGCGGTGGCAAGGAGGGCCGTGGCGCCGCGTGGGGAGACGCCCAGGGTGAGCGAAGGCGACTCGCGGGTGGCCCGGCAGATGTCCACCACGTAGGCGGTGATTTCCGGGGAGATGGTCGTCTTGGCGACCGCGGCGCGAGCGGCCTCCAAGTCGGCCCCGCCGGCCACGGGGCGTACGCCGGCGGCGCGCAGGTCGCGCGGATTGAAGCCCTCGGCGTGTCGGGTGAGGACGTCGATCTCGTCCTGGCGGGAGGGAAGAGGGACCGTCAGTTTGAGGAGGAAACGGTCCAGTTGGGCTTCAGGGAGGGGATATGTGCCCTCGTACTCGAGGGGGTTCTGGGTTGCGGCGACCAGGAAGGGGTCGGGGAGCGGGCGTGGGGTGCCGTCGACCGTGACCTGGTGTTCCTCCATGGCTTCCAGGAGGGACGACTGGGTCTTCGGGGGCGTGCGGTTGATCTCGTCGGCCAGGAGGATGTTGGTGAAGACCGGACCGGGCTGGAACGAGAACTCGGCGGTGCGAGTGTCGTAGACCAGGGAGCCCGTTACGTCGCTCGGCATCAGGTCGGGGGTGAACTGCACGCGCTTGGTCTCGAGTTCGAGTGCGGAGGCGAGGGCGCGTACGAGCAACGTTTTGGCGACCCCGGGGACTCCTTCTAGTAGTACATGTCCGCGGCAGAGGAGGGCGACGACGAGGCCGGTCACGGCAGGGTCCTGGCCGACCACGGCTTTGGCGATCTCGGCGCGCAGGGCCTCCAGGGAGGCTCGGGCTTTGCCCGGATCCCCGGTGTGCCCGGCGTTGTCAGTGGTCGGGTCCATCATGGACGGCGTACCTCTCTTTCGAGGGCGTCGAGTTGGTCGGCGAGGGCGATGAGGGCCGCGTCGTCGCCTGGCGGCGGGCCGAAGAGGAGGGGCTGCAGGGCCTGCCCGTCGCCGTGGAGATGGGCGGACAGGGCGGGGAGCAGGGCCTCGGGCGCGTGCGCCTGGGTGACGGGGACGCCGACGAGGGGGGCGAGGCGGGTGCGGGTGGTGGAGCGAAGAGCGGCGGCCGCGCGGTCGCGGGCGTTCGCCTTGCGGTAGAGGCGGGCGCGGCCTTCGACTGTTTCGGAGGCGCGGATCGCCACGGGGAGTTTTTCGGGCACGAGGGGGCCCAGTCGGCGTGCCCGCCAGAAGGCGGCGAGGGCTGCCGCGACGAAGAGTTGCAGCGTGCCCCAGCGCCAGCCGGAGGGGAGCAGGTCGAAGAAGCCTTTTTCGTCGCCCGTGTCGGCTGCGGAGTTGTCGGAAAGAGAGGGGAGGTACCAGACCAGATGAGGGCGGGAGCCGAGGAGTTGGAGGGCGAGCGAGGCGTTGCCCTCCTTGTCGAGGCGGTCGTTGATGAGGATGTCGGGCGCACCGAGGACGACGGTGTCGCCGTTTCCGGAGGTCTCCGGAATGCGCAGGAGGGTGGCCAGGCGCTCGCTGCGGTAGCACTCGTCGGCGCCGAGGCGTGTGGTGGTGTAGCGGAGGCCGCCCGTGTCTGCGGTGCCCGCGCGGCGGGCGGCAGGCAGTTGGCAGTCGGGTGGCAGCGTCGAGTCGAGGCTGGTCGCGGGGTCCGCGGTGACGCCGGGGGCAAGCTTCTCGACCGAAGAGCTGCCCGGGGCGATGAGAACGGTGCGGCCACCGGAGTGCGCGGTCGCGGAGTGCAGCCGGGTCTGTTGACGGGGTGTCAACAGGTCGGGGAGGGCGACCAGGAGGGTTGTGTCAGGGGCGGCTGCTGCGCGCGCCCCCTCCAAAGTGGTGACCACGCGTGTGGACACACCGCGGTCGGCGAGGAGTTCGGCGATGGCGCGGCTGCCCTGGGGGTCGACGGAGCGTGGGTCGAGTTCGCCGTGCCGGGTGTCGGAGCGGATCACGGCGATCACGACGGCAGCCGCCAGGAGGAGCACTACGGCGAGTGCAATGCCGCGTGCGCGGGTCCACACCTGGCGGGCGGTGGGCGAGGCCGAGGTGGACGGGAGCATGACCTCGGTCGTCATCCGGCGGCTCCCTGGCGGGCGCTGTGGGCTGTGCTGGGGATGTTGCTCGCGAGCTGGGGTTTGGTGCGTTCGAGGTCGCGGTCGAGTTCGGCCATGCGGTGGTACGACTGCTCGCTCGCCCTTCGGCCGCCGTATGTCACGTCGTCGAAGTCCCGGGCCGCGGCGTGCAGCCTGTCTCGGTGGTCGGGCAGTGCGCGACCTGCTTCGGCGGCTGCCTCGTCCGCGGTGCGGCCGGGGCGGATGTCGAGGAGCGCGCGTTCCTCGAGGGAGCGGACGATGCCGCGCATGCGCTCCTGGACGGCTTGGTTCCAGTGGCCCTGGGCGGCGTGCGCCTCGGCGGCCGCGCGGTGTTCGGCGGCGCTGCGGGGGCGGTCGTCGAACAGGGCGGCGGACGAGGAGAGTTCACGCCGTGGTGTGCCCAGCCGCAACCACAGTGCGCCCAGCAGTGCGAGGACGGCGACGATGACGACGACCAGGCCGAGTGCGCCTCCGGGCGTCGCGGCCGCCGCCGAGCCGAACAGCTTGTCGACCCAGTCCCAGAAGGCGTTCAGGGCGCGCTGGAACAGGCTGGGGTCGTTCTCGTGGTACATGCGCTTCGACAGCTCACGACGGGCTGCCTCACGTGCGGGATCCCGGGGGATCGTCACCGGCGGCTCGTCGCCGGAGTGCGCCAGCGACAGGACGGATGTGTTGCCGGCACGCAGCAGCGTCCGTACGGCCGATTCTGCGGCGCGCGGCAGGACCGTCGGCACCGCTGTGAGAACTCCCCCCGTCATGTTCACTGCATCAGCCCCCCGAGCCGGCGTCGGCCCCGTAGCCCTGGACGCCGGCGGCGCGGGCCAACTCGAGATCCAGTGCTTCGCGGCGGATGCGCTGGTCGATGTAGAGGAGCACGGTGACGCCGGCGTTGATCGGGAAAGTGATCATGGAGCCGATCACCGAGCCGATCCCGCTGATGATGAGGAAGGTCCAGCCGAGGTTGTTGCCCTGACCGTTGAGGAAGCCGACGACGCCTTCGCCGCCGAGCGCTGCGGCGAGGAAAGTGAACGGGATGACGACGATCGCCGAGATGATGTTCGCGATGATTCCGGCGAGCAACTGGATACCGAGGACACGCCACCAGGAGCCTCGGACCAGCTTCGCGGATCGGCTCATCGACTTCACGACGCCCTGCTTCTCCAGCATCAGTGCGGGCGAGGCCAGGGAGAAGCGGATCATCATCCACAGGGCGACGACGCCGGCGGCGAGGCCGCCCAGGACGGCGAGTGCGACACCCCCGTCGGCGTTCCCGAAGACCGCCACGAGGATGCCGGGCAGCGCGCCCACGAAGACGATGGTGACGGCGATGAGAGGCAGCAGCAGGATCAGGCCGAACAGCTTCATGACCTGAGGGCGGGCATCGCGCCAGGCTTCGCCCGTGGTCACGGGGCGGCCGAGGACCGCGCGGCTGGTGACGGTGGTGAGCAGGGCGGTCGCGGCGACTGTGGCGATCAGAGAGATCAGGAAGACCGCGCCGGAGCTGAGCATGACCTCGCCCATGGCCCGGGTCAGTTCGCTCGCGGTGGCGCTCGGGTCGTTGAGGGCCGCGGTGCTGGTGTCGTTGAGTACCAGGCCCTGGAGCAGGATGACGAGGACCTCGGTGACCACCGCAACGGTCAGGGAGATGCCCAGCACTGTGCGCCAGTAGGTGCGCATGGTGGAGACGGCGCCGTCGAGGATCTCGCCCACGCCGAGCGGGCGGAGCGGGATGACGCCGGGCTTGGCGGCGGGTGGGGGGCCGCCCCAGCCGCCGCCCCATGCGGGGTATCCAGGAGTGCCGTGGGCCTGGAAGCCGCCGGGACCGTGGCTCCCGGGGCCGGGGGGAGGCTGTGTGCCCCAGCCGGGGCGCGGCGGTGGGGGTGGCGGAGCAGGTCGGCCGGAGCCTGCCGGATCGGCGGGCGCGGACCACTGGCCGGGTGGCGGCTGCTGCTTGGACCACTGCGGGCCGGGGCCCTGCGGGTCAGGCGTGTCCTGCGGGTCGGAACCGGGCTGGTCCGCGGGCTGCGCGGGGCCGGGTCGGTCGGTGGGCCCGGCAGCGCCGGACGCGCCGGGCTCCTGCCCGTCGGACGGGGCAGATCCGGGCGAGGCCCAGCCCGGAGTGTCTTTCATCGTCGCTCCTTCACGGTGCCCGTCCGCGGTCGCGGCGGCAGGTTGGCAGCCATCGTGCCATGGGGTGGTCGCCGAGGTACCGGCCGCGGTATGGGCTGCACACCTTCAATTGTCTGCGGGATACGGGGCAGACTGATCGCATGGCTGATCAGTACGTGCAATCCGGCGAAGACAGCAGTCCGACCGAGATACCGGCGATCCGCTGGGACGAGCCACCAGAAGGGCCCGTACTGGTACTTCTCGACCAGACGAGATTGCCGGCCGAGGAGGTCGAGCGGGTTTGCACGGACGCGCCCGCGCTGGTGGAGGCGATCCGTTCGCTGGCTGTGCGTGGGGCGCCGCTTCTCGGCATCGCCGGAGCGTACGGTGTCGCGCTCGCCGCCGCGCGCGGCTTCGACGTGGACGAGGCCGCAACCGCGCTGGCAGGTGCCCGGCCCACTGCGGTGAACCTCGCTGTCGGAGTGCGCAGGGCCCAGACCGCCTACCGGACCGAGTTCGCCAGGAGCGGCGATGCCGGGCAGGCCGCGGCGGCGGCGCTTGCCGCGGCCCGTCGGCTGCACAAGGAGGACGCCGAGGCCAGTGCCCGTATGGCCGAGTGCGGGCTGGCACTTCTGGACGAGCTGCTGCCCGGTGGCGGGCACCGGATCCTCACCCACTGCAACACCGGGTCGCTGGTGTCGGGCGGGGAGGGGACCGCCTTCGCGGTGGCGCTCGCGGCGCACCGCGTGGGGAGGTTGCGGCGGCTGTGGGTGGACGAGACGCGTCCATTGCTGCAAGGCGCTCGCCTGACCGCTTATGAGGCGGCCCGCAGCGGCATGGCGTACACCTTGCTCACGGACAACGCGGCGGGCTCGCTCTTCGCGGCCGGCGAGGTGGACGCGGTGCTGATCGGGGCGGACCGCATTGCGGCCGACGGTTCGGTGGCGAACAAGGTCGGGAGCTATCCGCTCGCGGTGCTCGCGCGGTACCACCATGTGCCGTTCATCGTGGTGGCACCGCTGACGACCGTGGATCCGGACACCCCCGACGGGGCCTCCATCGAGGTCGAGCAGCGGCCCGGCCATGAGGTGACGGAGGTCACCGCACCTCAGGTGCCGGTGGCAGGAGCGGAAGCAGGGGGCGGGGTTCCGGTGGCGCCCCTGGGGACCCAGGCCTACAACCCGGCGTTCGATGTGACGCCGCCCGAGCTGGTGACCGCGATCGTCACGGAACAGGGTGCCGTCTCGCCCGTGACGGCTGAGGCTCTTGCGGAGCTCTGTGCCAGGTCGCGCGAGGTGACGATCAGCTGAGGGGGAGCTCGGCTTGGGTGAGGTTGCCCGGTAGAGGTTCGAGGCCGGCAAAGGGTGCTTTCCCGCTCGTCCAGCAGTGAGGGATCGGGCGGGCATGCCATGTTCGTAGCGGTGTCGTAGCAGTCCGGCCAGGAGTCACTAGGCCGACCGTATGGTCAGCCTGCGCCTACCCTGGGTAGCTGACATCCGTGGCTGACATCGACGTCGCGGGACAGGGGCAGACAGTGACGGCCGTGTACGACTATCGTCACGGGCCAGTGACGCTGCTCACCTGCACCTTCGCCACCGTTATGAGAATGGGATGATGTCGTTTATGAAGGGACGAGTCCTTGTCGTCGACGACGACACGGCACTGGCCGAGATGCTCGGCATTGTGCTGCGTGGTGAAGGTTTTGAGCCGTCTTTCGTAGCCGACGGCGACAAGGCGCTGGCCGCATTCCGTGAGAGCAAACCCGACCTGGTGCTGCTCGACCTGATGCTGCCCGGGCGGGACGGCATCGAGGTGTGCCGCCTGATCAGGGCGGAGTCGGGCGTGCCGATCGTGATGCTCACGGCCAAGAGCGACACCGTCGACGTGGTGGTCGGGCTGGAGTCGGGCGCCGATGACTACATCGTGAAGCCGTTCAAGCCGAAGGAGCTGGTCGCCCGGATCAGGGCACGGCTGCGGAGGTCGGAGGAACCGGCGCCGGAACAGCTGGCCATAGGTGACCTCGTCATCGACGTGGCCGGTCACTCCGTGAAGCGGGACGGGCAGTCGATCGCGTTGACGCCGCTGGAGTTCGATCTGCTGGTGGCGCTGGCCCGCAAGCCGTGGCAGGTGTTCACGCGTGAGGTGCTGCTCGAGCAGGTGTGGGGATACCGGCACGCCGCAGACACCCGGCTTGTGAATGTTCACGTACAGCGGCTGCGCTCCAAGGTCGAGAAGGACCCGGAGCGGCCGGAGATCGTGGTGACCGTCAGGGGCGTCGGTTACAAGGCAGGGCCCAGCTGACATGTCCGGTGACAGTGCCGCTTCGGCGCCAGGGCCGGACAGGGCCGGCGCGGGGCGGCCTGTCGGCCGGAAGACGACAGGCTCGCGCTGGGGCCGACTGCTGGAGGGCGGTCTGCTGCAGGGCGGAGTCCAGGGCAGCCCGGTGCTCCGCTTGTTCATGCGCTGGGTCCGTCGGCCGTTGCTGCCCGTCATGCGGCTGTGGCGGCGGAACATCCAGCTCAAGGTCGTCGTCACCACGCTGCTGATGTCCTTGGGCGTGGTGCTGCTGCTGGGATTCGTCGTCATCGGTCAGGTGCGCAACGGGCTGCTGGACGCCAAGGTGAAGGCCTCGCAGAGCCAGGCCACCGGTGGGTTCGCGGTGGCCAAGCAGAAGGCCGACGAGGCAGCGGTCGGGACCAGCGACGACGGCACGGCTGCGGACCAACGGCAGTCGCAGAACCTCACCTCGTGGATGAGCGACCTCGTGGAGTCCCTGTCCAGCGGTGGCCAGGGCGCCTTCGAAGTGGTGACCCTGCCCGCGGGCGACGACAACAGCGGCGGCGGGCGCGGTCCGCGCGGCTCCGGATACGTCGATCCGACGGCCAGCGTGCCCGAGGACCTGCGCGCGCGGATCAACGACGACACGGCGGCCGCCCAGAGTTACACCCGGATCCTGTACAGCAACAACAAGGAGTCGCAGCCGGCACTCGTCATCGGCAAGCAGGTCAACGACCCCAACGGCGAGCCGTACCAGCTCTACTACCTCTTCCCGCTCACCCAGGAGGAGAAGTCACTGAGCCTGGTCAAGGGCACGCTGGCGACCGCGGGACTTTTCGTCGTCGTACTGCTCGGGGCCATCGCCTGGCTGGTGGTACGGCAGGTGGTCACCCCCGTGCGCATGGCTGCCGGGATCGCCGAACGGCTGTCCGCCGGGCGGCTGCAGGAGCGTATGAAGGTCACCGGCGAGGACGACATCGCCCGCCTCGGCGAGGCCTTCAACAAGATGGCGCAGAACCTGCAGTTGAAGATCCAGCAGCTGGAGGACCTGTCGCGGATGCAGCGGCGGTTCGTGTCGGACGTGTCGCACGAACTGCGGACACCGCTGACGACCGTACGGATGGCGGCGGACGTCATCCACGAGGCGCGGGAGGACTTCGATCCGGTGACCGCGCGGTCGGCGGAGCTGCTGGCCGACCAGCTGGACCGGTTCGAGTCGCTGCTCGCCGACCTGCTGGAGATCAGCCGTTTCGATGCGGGCGCGGCGGCGCTGGAGGCGGAGCCGATAGATCTCAGGGAGGTCGTACGGCGCGTCGTCAGCGGGGCCGAGCCGCTCGCCGAGCGCAAGGGCACGCACATACGTGTGCTGGGCGACCAGCAGCCCGTCATCGCCGAGGCGGACGCGCGGCGCGTGGAGCGGGTGCTGCGCAACCTCGTCGTCAACGCCGTGGAGCACGGCGAGGGCAAGGACGTCCTCGTCAAGCTCGCCTCGGCCGGAGGAGCGGTCGCCGTCGCGGTGCGCGATTACGGCGTCGGACTCAAGCCCGGTGAGGCCACGCGCGTGTTCAGCCGCTTCTGGCGGGCCGACCCGGCACGCGCGCGTACGACCGGTGGTACGGGCCTGGGACTGTCCATCGCTCTGGAGGATGCCCGGCTGCACGGCGGCTGGCTGCAGGCCTGGGGAGAGCCCGGCGGAGGCTCGCAGTTCCGGCTGACGCTGCCGCGGACCGCGGACGAGCCGCTGCGGGGCTCGCCGATACCCCTGGAGCCCAAGGACTCGCGGCGCAACCGAGGACTCAACGACGCCGGGCTGCCGCGCGGTGACAAAGCCGCCACCGTGCCCGCGCAGCCGGTCGCGGACCAGATACCGCCCATGGCCCCCGGACTGGGCGGTGCGGCCGCCACAGCCGACCCGACGGCACTGCCCGGGAACGGCGCGCGCGTGGTGCCCCGTCCGACCTCCGGAGCCAGACGGCAGAACGAGACGCCCGGCGAGGACGGGGCCGAGACCTCGAGCCGCCCGGACACCGTGCCGGAGGAGTCGAAGAAGCAAGGGGAGGCATTTCGTGGGCGCTGACCGCAAGGGGGGCGCCGAGCGCAGACCGATGCGCGCGGCGGCGTACGCAGCCTGTGGTGCGGTACTGCTGGCGGGATGCGCCTCCATGCCCGACAGCGGCGACCTGAGCGGTGTCGACTCCACACCGCGACAGGACACCCAGGTGCGGGTCTTCGCCATGCCGCCCCAGGAGGACGCCCAGCCGTCGGACATCGTCTCCGGCTTTCTCGAGGCACTGACCAGCGACGATCCGAACTATTCGACGGCGCGCCAATACCTGACCAAGACGGCGTCACAGACATGGAAACCGGGGCAGTCCAGCACGGTCCTCGCCAACGGGCCCGGCATCGACCCCAACCGCCTGGGCGGCCGGGAGGGCGACGACCTTTCGTTCACACTGACCGGTACCAGGGTCGCGAAAGTGGACGAGCAGCAGGCGTACTCCCCCGACGAGGGGCCCTATGACGCGCCGGTGCATCTCACGCGCGACGAGAAGACCAAGCAGTGGCGCATCGACAGGCTGCCGCAGGGCATCGTCATGGGTAAGTCGGACTTCCAGCGCAACTACATGTCCGTCAACAAGTACTACTTCGCCTCGAACGCCGCGGCCGGCAGCACGACGCAGCCGGCGGCCGTCGCCGATCCCGTGTACGTCCGCCGGCGCGTCGACCCCATGACGCAGACGGTCCGCTCACTGCTCAACGGGCCCACGAACTGGCTCGACCACGTGGTGCGGACGAGTTTCCCGAAGGGTACGGCGCTGAAGGACGGCGCCACCGCGCTGACGCCCGACGACCAGAACACGCTGACCGTGCCACTGAACGAGAAAGCCCGCCGGGTCGGTCAGAGTCAGTGCAACGAGATGGCCGCGCAGATCCTGTTCACCGTGCAGAACCTCACCCCCGCGGTGGACCAGGTCGACTTGCAGTCCGGCAACTCGCGGCTGTGCTCGCTCCGCGAGGCCGACGCCGCCACCGCCCGCGGCTCGGTGCAGCAGCCCGGCTACCTGTACTTCATCGACAGCAAGAACCGGCTCGTACGGATGGGAACCGGCAACAACCCAAGCCCCAAGGCCGAACCGGTGGCCGGGGCGCTCGGCGAGGGCGAGAAGGACCTGCGCTCGGTCGCCGTGTCGCACGACGAGGGCAGAGCGGCCGCCGTTTCCGGCGACGGCAAGGAGCTGTACGTCGCGTCGCTGGTGTCCGGCGATTCTCTTGGAACCCCCGTACTGACCAGCCGGGCCAAGTCGGATCAGGACCGGCTGACGGCACCGAGCTGGGATGTCTACGGTGACCTCTGGGTGGCCGACCGCGACCCGGGCAATCCCCGGCTGCTCCTGCTGGAACAGGGCAGGGGTGAACCGCTCGCAGTGAAGATCCCGGAGCTGGACGGCCGGATCACGGACGTCCGGGTGGCCGCCGACGGAGTACGCATAGCGCTCGTGGTGGCGAAGGGCAGCACGAAGTCCCTGCTCATCGGGCGGATCGAGCGGCGGCAGGAAGCCGCGGCGGGGCGGCCCACCGTCTCGGTGCTCGGACTGCACACCGCCACACCGGAGTTGCAGGACGTCACGGCCATGTCGTGGGCCGGGGACAGCCGGCTCGTGGTGGTCGGGCGTGAACAGGGCGGACTGCAGACCATGCGGTACGCGCAGGTCGACGGGTCCACACCCGAGGGCCCTGCACCCGCGGCCCTGTCCGGGATCAAGGGGATCACCGCGGCCGAGTCCGACCGGCTGCCGTTGGTGGCCGGCTCGGAGGACGGGATCGTACGACTGCCGTCCGGCGGCCAGTGGCAGAAGGTCACGGACGGGGCGGCGCCGGTCTATCCGGGGTGAGGCTGTCGGGCGGGGGAGCCGGCGGGGTTGCCCGGCGGTGACCGTTTTGGGTCGCGTCAAAGGGGCGGTTTGCGCCGGGGACGACTTGTCCACAGGGAGTTGTCCACAGGGCTGGCCGGGGAGCTCGGGCGTTGGCAGAGTGGTGGGCATGCGGGGGTGGTGGCAGGACCTCACCGACCTGGTGCTGCCGGCCGAGTGCGGAGGCTGCGGCAGGCCTCGTACGGTGCTCTGCCCGGAGTGCCGTGCCGTCCTGAGCGGGACCGCACCGAGCCGGGTGCGACCGGTGCCGGAGCCGCCCGGGCTGCCCGTGGTGCACGCGGCCGCCCGGTACGCCGACGAGGTGCGGGCCACGCTGCTGGCCCACAAGGAACGGGGCGCGCTGACCCTCGCAGCACCGCTCGGCACGGCACTGGCAGGTGCCGTGCAGGCGGCGCTCAGGGAGGCGGCCGGCCCTGCGGCTGCGGGCGGTGGAGTGCCCGTACTGCTCGTTCCCGTTCCGTCCGCGCGTGCGGCGGTGCGGGCGCGGGGCCACGACCCGGCACGGCGGATCGCGCTCGCGGCGGCGGGGGAACTGCGGCGGACCGGAATCGCGTCCCGAGTCCTCGCCGTGCTGCGGCAGCGGCGAGCCGTGGCCGACCAGTCGGGGCTCAACTCCCGACAACGGCTGGACAATCTCGCGGGCGCCCTTGCGGTGGCCCCCGGTGCGGACCGGCTGCTGCGCGGCGGCTCGGTCGTGCTCGTCGACGACCTGATGACCACCGGCGCATCCCTGGCCGAAGCGGCGCGTGCCGTGCGGGCGGCGACGGAGCCGGAAGAAAGGGCGGGCGCCCGCAGGAGGAGAGAACAACAGGCGGTTGCGCAACGGCAGTTCTCGGGGCTGGTTTCGTACGACGAAGCAACTACGGCTGTGTACACCGCAGCCGTTCGGGAAGGCACAGAAGAACAGATCGCCGGCTCGGCGGACGGGGCGCCCGGTCGTGTGCACTCAGTGCCAGGAATGGCGGGTGCGGGCGGCGCAGGTGACGTCATCTGCGCAGCCGTGGTCGCAGCGCCCCCAGATTCTTTCGAAAAGAACCGGAACTGACAGCCAACTTGCATCGTTGCAGGTAATGAGAGGGTCAATTCACCTGAACGGAGGTACGGCGCGGTAGAGGGTGACGACATCCGTCCGGGCGAGATATGTTCGGTTGTGAGAGAAAGGCGCAGGCCATCGCTCTCGTACCCGAATGCCGTGCTGCGGGTTTTTCACAATCACCCGTCGCGGTGGAGTGGAGATCTTGTCCGCGGGGGAGGAGGTGGAAGTCACCGAGTCCGTAGGTTCCGGAGCTCGCCGGAACCTGGTGCAAAAGGGAGATGCTCCGCCAGTGGAGCGGAGTGATCCGGGAACGGAGTTCTGCGTGGACATCGTCGTCAAGGGCCGCAAGACCGAGGTGCCCGAGCGGTTCCGCAAGCACGTGGCCGAGAAGCTGAAGCTGGAGAAGATCCAGAAGCTCGACGGCAAGGTGATCAGCCTCGACGTCGAGGTGTCCAAGGAGCCCAACCCCCGACAGGCCGACCGTTGTGACCGAGTGGAGATCACGCTCCGCTCCCGCGGCCCGGTGATCCGGGCGGAGGCAGCGGCCAGCGACCCCTACGCGGCGCTGGACCTGGCAGCGGAGAAGCTGGATGCCCGGCTGCGCAAGCAGCACGACAAGCGGTTCTCTCGCCGCGGCGCGCGCAGGATCTCGGCCGCCGAGGTCCCCGACCACGTTCCGGGCGCGGCGACGCTCAACGGGAACGGCCACCCCGTCCACGAGGAAGACCAGGACGGAGTGCCCACCAAGAAGATCGGCTCACTGGAGGTCAAGGGCGAAGGCCCCCTCATCGTCCGCGAGAAGACCCACGTCGCCTCCCCCATGACCCTCGACCAGGCCCTCTACGAGATGGAACTGGTCGGACACGACTTCTACCTGTTCGTCGACTCCGAGACGAAGGAACCCAGTGTCGTCTACCGGCGGCACGCCTACGACTACGGCGTCATCCACCTCAGCACCGACCCGATGGTCGCCCAGGCGCAGTCTCCCGCGCCGGGCGGCACGCTGGGTGGCTGACCCGCGCGGCTGACGGCTGAGCCGGTGCCCCTGGAGCGCCTGTGCGCCCCCAGGGGCATCGGTGTGCGACCCCTTCACGAGCAGCTCTGTCATCGCATTGTCGCCCGGGCATGGAATCATGGCGGCAATGGCCCAACCGGTGGGTCATTGCCTTGGGTTGGCGATGGCACAGCACCACAGGCCACAGCCTTCAGGGGGAGGAACGATGGCGGACAGCTTCGGACCGATGCATGACGAGGATGCCGACGGCGGCGTCGTCGGCATGGGCCCGGAGGCGGGCTCTCCACGCAAGGAGCCGATCAGAGTCCTTGTCGTGGACGACCACGCCCTCTTCCGCCGGGGCCTGGAGATCGTGCTCGCGGCCGAGGAGGACATCCAGGTCGTCGGGGAGGCCGGGGACGGCGCGGAGGCCGTCGACAAGGCGGCCGACCTGCTGCCGGACATCGTCCTGATGGACGTACGGATGCCGAAGCGGGGCGGGATCGAGGCCTGCACCTCCATCAAGGAGGTCGCCCCCAGCGCCAAGATCATCATGCTGACGATCAGCGACGAGGAAGCCGACCTCTACGACGCGATCAAGGCGGGCGCGACCGGTTATCTCCTCAAGGAGATCTCCACGGACGAGGTGGCCACCGCCATCCGCGCGGTCGCCGACGGACAGTCCCAGATCAGCCCCTCCATGGCGTCGAAGCTGCTCACCGAGTTCAAGTCGATGATCCAGCGGACCGACGAGCGCCGACTGGTGCCCGCGCCGCGGCTGACGGACCGCGAGCTGGAGGTCCTCAAACTCGTCGCCACCGGGATGAACAACCGGGACATCGCCAAGGAGCTGTTCATCTCCGAGAACACCGTGAAGAACCACGTCCGCAACATCCTGGAGAAGCTGCAGCTGCACTCCAGGATGGAGGCGGTGGTGTACGCGATGCGGGAGAAGATCCTCGAGATCCGCTGACGGGCCAGTGGCCCCGGGTCAGCGCATTGCCGCGACGAGTGCCCGGGTCACCTCCCTGGTGAGCGGCTCGTGCAGCTCCGGGGCGTCCACGCGCTCCACGCGGACGCTGGTGCAGTTCACCCAGCTGGCCGCCTCGACCAGAGCCTCTGCCACGGCCGGGACCGCCTTCGGGCCGTCCAGGGTGACCTGCTTGGCGACCAGCGTGGCGCCGTCACGGGTCGGGTCCACCCGGCCGACGAGGCGGCCGCCCGCGAGGACCGGCATCGCGAAGTAGCCGTACACCCGCTTCGGCTTCGGTACGTAGGCCTCCAGGCGGTGGGTGAAGCCGAAGATCCGCTCCGTGCGCGCCCTCTCCCAGATCAGGGAGTCGAAGGGGGACAGGAGCGTGGTGCGGTGGCGGCCGCGCGGCGGCGTGTCCAGGGCGGCCGGGTCGGCCCAGGCGGGTTTGGACCAGCCCTCGACCGTGACCGGGACCAGTCCCGAGTCGGCGATCACCGCGTCGACCTGCTCGCCCTTGAGGCGGTGGTAGTCGGCGATGTCCGCGCGCGTGCCGACGCCCAGGGACTGGCCCGCCAGGCGGACCAGACGGCGCAGGCACTCCGTGTCATCCAGCTCGTCGTGCAGCAGCCCGTCCGGGATCGCGCGCTCGGCGAGGTCGTACACCCGCTTCCAGCCGCGGCGCTCCACGCACACCACCTCCCCGTACATCAGCGCACGCTCCACGGCGACCTTGGCGCCGGACCAGTCCCACCACTCACTGGTGCGCTTCGCGCCGCCCAACTCCGTCGCCGTGAGGGGGCCTTCGGCGCGGAGCTGCTTGATGATCTGGTCGTAGGTGCCGTCCGGGAGGGCGTGGTTCCAGTGCGGGCGGCTTCGGTAGGCGCGGCGGCGGAAGGCGAAGTGGGGCCACTCCTCGATGGGGAGGATGCACGCGGCGTGCGACCAGTACTCGAAGGCGTGCGGGGCGGCGGACGGCGCCTTCCAGTACGCGTCCTCCACCTTTGCGCGGCCCACCGCGCCGAGGCGGGCGTACGCGATGAGCTCGTGGGAACGCGCCAGCACCGAGATCGTGTCCAGCTGGACCGCGCCGAGATGGCGCAGGACGCCGCGGACGCCGGCTCTGCGGTCGGGTGCGCCGAGAAGGCCCTGGGCGCGGAGGGCGATGCGGCGGGCTTCGTCTGCCGAGAGATCGGTGGCGGGGCGCGGGGACGTCATGGTCGGCACGATAGACGGCGGCACTGACAACGCGGGATGACCAGCGAACTCGTCACCGGCCGCCCGGTGTTGAGGCCGGTGCGGGGAGATACGGCGCCGTCGAGGCCAGCCCCAGGTCCGAGGGCAGCAGGGCACCCACCCAGGAGTCCCGGCGCACGCCCTGGTGGATGATCGCGGAGCGCAGGACGCCCTCGATGACGAAGCCGGCGCGCTCCGCCACCGCGCGGGAGGCGTGGTTGCCGACTTCCGCACGCCATTCCACGCGGTCCACCGACAGTTGGGTGAAGGCCCAGCGGGAGACCTCGACGACGGCCTCGGTGACATAGCCGTTGCCGCGGTGTTCCTTCGTCGCCCAGAAGCCGATCTCGGCCATGCTCAGAGAATGCATGGTGAGGCTGAGCATGCCCACGAGTTCCTCCCCTTCAGGGAGGAACAGAGCGAAGGTGAGTGTGGAACCGTTCGCCCACCCCTTGGGGGCGAGTTCCTCGGTGAAAGTCCGAGCGTGCTCGGCGAGGTAGGGCGAGGGAATCGTCGTCCAGCGCTGGATGTCGGGATCCTGGGCCGCGGCGTACACCGCGTCGGTGTCCTCGGGGCCGACCGTGCGCAGGAGCAGCCGGGAGGTGATGAGCGTGACGGGTTCCATCGGCTGATTCTCCTCGCAGGCCCGGCATGGACGCCATCCTTTTGCCGTGCGTGAGCGCGTGATCACAATTCGCGCAATTCGGGGGCGTCATGCGGCACCATCCGCAGGGCCCGTCCGTTGTCCCCTTTGAAGAAGATTTGAAGCGGTGCCCGAAGCCTTCGGCGGTCGTCGTACCGGCAGGCCTCCCGGCTTGGTGGGGTCCTCGCATACGATGGCCGTTGCTCAGCAAGTCAAATGGAAACCCGACCGTCCCAGGCCCGACCGGCAAGGAGACCAACCCCCGTGTCCGTCCTCTCGAAGATCATGCGTGCAGGCGAAGGCAAAATCCTGCGCAAGCTGCACCGCATCGCGGACCAGGTCAACTCCATCGAAGAGGATTTCGTCGACCTCTCCGACGCCGAGCTGCGGGCCCTCACCGATGAGTACAAGCAGCGGTACGCCGACGGCGAGAGCCTGGACGACCTGCTCCCCGAGGCGTTCGCCACCGTGCGCGAGGCCGCCAAGCGCGTCCTCGGGCAGCGTCACTACGACGTGCAGATGATGGGTGGCGCGGCGCTCCACCTCGGCTATGTCGCCGAGATGAAGACCGGTGAGGGCAAGACCCTGGTCGGCACGCTGCCGGCGTATCTGAACGCCCTGTCCGGGGACGGCGTTCACCTGATCACGGTCAACGACTACCTGGCCGAGCGCGACTCCGAGATGATGGGCCGCGTCCACAAGTTCCTCGGCCTGAGCGTCGGCTGCATCCTCGCCAACATGACGCCGGCCGAGCGCCGCCAGCAGTACGAGTGCGACATCACCTACGGCACGAACAACGAGTTCGGCTTCGACTACCTGCGCGACAACATGGCGTGGTCGAAGGACGAACTGGTGCAGCGCGGCCACAACTTCGCCATCGTCGACGAGGTCGACTCCATCCTGGTCGACGAGGCCCGTACGCCGCTGATCATCTCCGGCCCGGCCGACCAGGCCACGAAGTGGTACGGCGACTTCGCCAAGCTGGTCACGCGCCTGAAGAAGGGCGAGGCGGGCAACCCGCTCAAGGGCGTCGAGGAGACCGGCGACTACGACGTCGACGAGAAGAAGCGCACGGTCGCCATCCACGAGTCCGGCGTCAGCAAGGTCGAGGACTGGCTGGGCATCGACAACCTCTACGAGTCGGTGAACACGCCTCTGGTGGGCTACCTGAACAACGCCATCAAGGCCAAGGAGCTCTTCAAGAAGGACAAGGACTACGTCGTCATCGACGGCGAGGTCATGATCGTCGACGAGCACACCGGCCGTATCCTCGCCGGCCGCCGCTACAACGAGGGCATGCACCAGGCGATCGAGGCGAAGGAAGGGGTGGACATCAAGGACGAGAACCAGACGCTCGCCACGATCACCCTGCAGAACTTCTTCCGCCTCTACAAGAAGCTCTCCGGCATGACCGGTACGGCGATGACCGAGGCCGCCGAGTTCCACCAGATCTACAAGCTCGGCGTCGTCCCGATCCCGACCAACAAGCCGATGATCCGCAAGGACCAGTCGGACCTGATCTACCGCACCGAGGTCGCCAAGTTCGAGGCGGTCGTCGACGACATCGCCGAGAAGCACGAGAAGGGCCAGCCGATCCTCGTCGGTACGACGTCGGTCGAGAAGTCCGAATACCTCTCGCAGCAGCTCTCCAAGCGCGGCATCCAGCACGAAGTGCTGAACGCGAAGCAGCACGACCGTGAGGCCACGATCGTCGCCCAGGCCGGCCGCAAGGGCGCCGTGACCGTCGCCACCAACATGGCCGGTCGTGGTACGGACATCAAGCTCGGCGGCAACCCCGACGACCTCGCCGAGGCGGAGCTGCGCCAGCGCGGCCTCGACCCCGAGGAGCACATCGAGGAGTGGGCGCACTTCCTGCCCGACGCCCTGGAGCGCGCCGAGAAGGCCGTGAAGGCGGAGTTCGAAGAGGTCAAGGAGCTCGGCGGGCTCTACGTCCTGGGCACCGAGCGGCACGAGTCGCGGCGTATCGACAACCAGCTGCGTGGTCGCTCCGGCCGTCAGGGCGACCCGGGCGAGTCCCGCTTCTACCTCTCGCTCGGCGACGACCTGATGAGGCTCTTCAAGGCCCAGATGGTCGAGCGGGTGATGTCGATGGCGAACGTCCCGGACGACGTCCCGATCGAGAACAAGATGGTCACGCGCGCGATCGCCTCCGCGCAGTCGCAGGTCGAGCAGCAGAACTTCGAGACCCGTAAGAACGTCCTGAAGTACGACGAGGTCCTCAACCGCCAGCGTGAGGTCATCTACGGCGAGCGGCGCCGCGTCCTGGAGGGCGAGGATCTGCAGGAGCAGATCGGCCACTTCATGGACGACACGATCGACGCGTACATCGCCGCGGAGACCGCCGAGGGCTTCGCGGAGGACTGGGACCTCGACCGGCTGTGGGGCGCCTTCAAGCAGCTCTACCCGGTGAAGGTGACCGTCGAGGAGTTGGAGGAGGCGGCCGGTGACCGAGCCGGTCTGACCGCCGAGTTCATCTCCGAGTCCATCAAGGACGACATCCACCAGCAGTACGAGGCACGCGAGGCGCAGCTCGGCTCCGAGATCATGCGGGAGCTGGAGCGCCGGGTCGTGCTGTCGGTCCTGGACCGCAAGTGGCGCGAGCACCTCTACGAGATGGACTACCTCCAGGAGGGCATCGGCCTGCGCGCGATGGCGCAGAAGGACCCGCTGGTCGAGTACCAGCGCGAGGGCTTCGACATGTTCACCGCCATGATGGAGGGCATCAAGGAGGAGTCCGTCGGCTATCTGTTCAACCTGGAGGTCCAGGTCGAGCAGCAGGTCGAGGAGGTCCCGGTCGAGGACGCCGAGCCGGTCGACATGGAGAAGCAGGACGTCGTGCCGGCGCAGGCGGGCAGCCGTCCGGAGATCCGCGCCAAGGGGCTGGACGCCCCGCAGCGCCGGAACCTGCACTTCTCCGCGCCGACCGTGGACGGCGAGGGCGGCACCATCGAGGGCGAGTTCGTGGGCGACGAGGAGCCGGTGCGCTCGGAGGCCGACGGTCTCACGCGCGCCGAGCGGCGCAAGCAGTCCCGGAGCGGGCGTCGCCGCAAGAAGTGAGCGGCGCGTCGTAGCGGCTTGAAGGGCCGGGTCACCTCGGGGTGGCCCGGCCCTTCCGCGTGCGGCGGTGCGGGCTGGGTCGAGGTCCCTCTGGTCGTCTAGTCGTCGCCCGTGGGGCGCGGCGGGCGGGGACCGCCGAGTTCCACCGCCGTGCAGCGCCAGCGCAGGTCCCGGCCCCGTTCCAGGCGGAAGGCCATGGCCCGCAGCTGGTCACCGGCGCCGATGCGGGCGAAGGCCTCGACGGCACCGGGACGGGCTTCGTAGTAGCCGATGTCGCGGACGACCGGGCGTGCGCCGCGGGTGCGCAGGGGGCCGCGTTCGGCGAGCCAGGCCAGTTCGTCGTAGGCCCGGCCCGCGGTGTGCCGCAGCATCGAGTGGACGGGGCGCTGACCGCTCAGCACGGCGAGGAGGAGGTCGGCGAAGACGTCAGTGGGGCGGGGCTGGGGGATCGGCCGGGTGTGTCCGGTGGAGCAGGCGGTTTCATCTGGGGCGGGAGCCGTGTTGCCCGGCGCGTGGATCGTGGTGCGGGTCGCGGTGGCGGTACGCGCGCCCGGAGCCGTCGTGGTGGTGTCCTTGGGCGGTGCGGCCGTGCCCGGGCGCGCCGGCCCCGTGAGGGCGCTGGTCGTGTTCCTGGCCGCAGCGGCAGGGGCTGTCGGCGGGCGGTTGTCGGCGGGCCCTGTGCTCGGGGAGGGGCTGTCCGTCCGGGAGCGCGGTGGGCGGCCGCCGCCCGGGGCGGTGCGGGTCGGGGTTCCGCCCGGGGTGCGGGGCGGGGCGCCGCCGGGGCGGCGGGAGTCGCGGCGGCCGGGAGGGCGGGTGTCCGGCTGGTGCTGTGCCCTGGTCATGATCTTGTGCATGTGCGTCCCCGTTCGCTGAGACGAGTCGATACCCGTCGGTAACTTGGCGTTGGGGATCTTGTACGGGGCCAGGGGTGACGGCAGCAAGCGCATGGGGAGCCGGGCCGGGGTGGCCGGAATATTCACCTATCAGGGTGGCGGAGGGGGTGCGGAACCCCGTGATCACTGGGGTGCGCCGGGTGAATTCCGAGGCCTGAAGTGGACGCCTCCGGGCTTGCGGGCAGGGACTCGAAAGGGGACTCCCGCACGTATCCTGAAGGCCCCTTCACAAGGCGCGTGAGAGCGCCCAGCCACCGACCACGAAAGCGGCCAGCCATGCGCGTCTACGTCCCCCTGACCCTCTCCGGTCTCGCCGAGGCGTACAAGACGGGAGAGCTGGGGGCAGGGCCGCTCGTGGCGTACGCCGTCACGCCCGCCCTGCGCGAGTGGTACCTCTCGGACGACATCGAGGAACTGGAGTACGCGGCCCTCAACCGCGCCGCGCTGGCCTCACTCCGGCTGCTGGCCGCGGACCCCGGGGCGGTACGGCGCCGCGTCGTGGTCGCCGTCGACGTGCCGGACGGCGCCGCCTCCGCCGACCCGGACCGGGGCCTCGACCCGGCCGCGCTCGGCGAGGTGCGGGTGACCGGGGCCGTGGCGCTTGCGAAGGCCGCCGCCGTGCACGTCGACCTCGACGACGCGGAGGAGGACGTGGCGGCCGCGGCCGCGGCGCTCGAAGCGGCGGACCGCGGGGACGACGACGCCCAGTTCGTGGTGGACGGCGCCGAGGACCACGAACTGCTGTGGTACGCGACGCAGGAGATCCCCCACCTGGTCGGGCTCGGGGACTGAGCCCACCGTCTCTTGATTGTCAGTGGCGGCGGGTACGTTTTTGGCATGGGGAAGCAGACAGGGGCGCACATTGTCTGGGACTGGAACGGGACGCTGTTCCACGACAATGACGCGATCATCGGGGCGACGAACGCGGCGTTCGCCGAGCTCGGCCTTGAGCCGATCACGCTGGAGCGGTACCGGGCGCTGTACTGCGTGCCGGTGCCCAAGTTCTACGAGCGGCTCATGGGCCGGCTGCCGACGGACGCCGAGTGGGAGGTCATGGACGGGACCTTCCACCGGTACTACGCCGAGCACCGGACCGGCTGCGGGCTGACCGAAGGGGCGGCGGAGCTGCTCGCGGGGTGGCGGTCGGCGGGACGCAGTCAGTCGATCCTGAGCATGTACACGCATGACGAACTCGTCCCGTTGGTGCGGGGGTTCGGGATAGAGGGGCACTTCATACGCGTCGACGGGCGGACCGGTCCCTCGGGGGGCAGCAAGGCGGAGCACATGGTGCGGCACCTTGGCTCACTGGTCGGTGTGGACCCGGCTCGGACGGTGGTGATCGGGGATGCCGCCGATGATGCGGTGGCCGCGCGGTATGTGGGGGCGCGGGCGGTGCTGTACACCGGCGGGTCGCATGGGCGGGCCAGCCTTGAGGTGGTGGGGGTGCCGGTGGTGGACACGCTGGCGGAGGCGGTGGCGGAGGCACAGCGGCTGGCGGCGTGAGCGGGGTTGTGCCGTGCCGTGCCGGTGCTGCAGCCGGGCGGGGTGGGCACGCGACCCGGCGTGGCGGGGTGCCGCTGCGCCCACCCGTGCCGCCCCAGCGGCACGACTGCCTGCAGCTACCGGCGGTGCGGCACGACTGCCCGCAGCTACCGGCCGTGCGGCACGACTGCCAGTAGCTGCGTCAACCCGTCACGCCACCGGGGCCTTTGCCCGTAGCACCGTGAGGAACTCGCGCATCCAGGCCGGGTGGTCCGGCCAGGCGCGCGAGGAGACCAGGGTGCCGTCGACCACGGCCTCGGTGTCCTGGAAGGTGGCGCCGGCGGTCTGCATGTCGGGTTCCAGGGCGGGGTACGCCGTGACGCGGCGGCCGCGGAGGCCGTCGACCGCCGCGGTGAGCAGGGGGCCGTGGCAGATCTGGGCGACCGGCTTGTCGGCGTCGAAGAAGGACTTGAGGATCTTGCGGAGTTCGGGGTCGTTGCGGAGGTACTCGGGGGCGCGGCCGCCCGGGATGACGAGGGCGGCGTACTGGCCGGGATCGACCTCGGCGAAAGCCAGATCGGCGGGCCAGGTATAGCCGGGCTTCTCGGTGTAGGTGTCGAAACCGGGTTCGAAGTCGTGGACGACGAACTGGAGCTTCTTGCGGGAGGGGGCCGCGATATGGACGTCGTAGCCCTCCTCGCGGAGGCGCTGGTAGGGGTACAGGACCTCGAGTGACTCTGCTGCGTCGCCGGTGACGATGAGGATTTTCGCGGTCATGTCGGGCGGCTCCCCTCGGGCGGGCGTGCGCTGTCATGGGCAACGTGCCTCCTGGGGGAGGCCTTGCCAAGGGGTCCGGTCGTATTCGAGCAAGGGGGATCAGATGAGGGGTTCGTTTCGTCGGCCCGCACGACAGTGGGGCCTTTGCCGCTGTGCAGAGTGTCAAAGTTCCACCCCCGGTTTTGTACACATACGGCTCATGACGGGCCCCCCTCACTGAGCGATAGCCTTATGGCGTGATCAGCGCGATAGCTCGCGGGGGCACCGTTGCCCCTGCCCTGCGCCCGGCGAGCACGGACCATCTCCGTGACCGGGCGGCGGTCGCTGGTCTTCGCGGGCAGGAGGGGGCCGGAAGGGCTCCCGGGATGCCATTCGCCCCCTGGACGCGGCCGCTGCGGAGAGCAGCGTCACACCCTCGGGGCAGCTCAAATATGGCTCATATCTTCCCGCTCATCTCACCTTGCGGCATAGCGTCGGAGCAGACCGGAGAACCCGGGCCGTGGCGTCGAGCCGCAGGGGAAGAGACCGTACTTCCTTCTACGTCACGCAACGGCGCGCGACAGGAGCCAGAGGACAATGCAGACCAAGCTGGACGAAGCCAAGGCCGAGCTGCTCGAGAGGGCCGCCCGGGTAGCTGAGAACAGCCCGGTCGGGGGGCACCTACCGACCGGGACGACGGACGAGAGCACCCCGGACCGGGAGACCGTGCTCGCGTTCCTCCAGCGCTACTACCTGCACACCGCCCCGGAGGACCTCAACGGCCGCGACCCGGTCGACATCTTCGGAGCCGCGCTCTCGCACTACCGGCTGGCCGAGAATCGCCCCCAGGGCACGGCCAACGTGCGGGTCCACACCCCCACGGTGGAGGAGAACGGGTGGACGTGCAGCCACTCCGTCGTCGAGGTCGTCACCGACGACATGCCCTTCCTGGTCGACTCCGTCACCAATGAGCTGACGCGCCAGGGACGCGGTATCCACGTCGTCATCCACCCGCAGATCGTCGTCCGCCGGGATGTCACCGGCAAGCTCATCGAGGTGCTCAGTGTGCAGCCGGGCGGCGAACTGCCGCACGACGCGCACACCGAGTCCTGGATCCACGTCGAGATCGACCGCGAGACCGACCGCGGCGACCTCAAGCAGATCACCGCCGACCTGCTGCGTGTGCTGTCCGACGTCCGCGAGGCCGTCGAGGACTGGGACAAGATGCGGGACGCGGCGCTGCGCATGGCCGACGAACTGCCCAAGGAGCCCGTCGCCACCGACCTGCGCGAGCAGGACATCGAGGAGGCCCGCGAGCTGCTGCGCTGGCTGTCCGCCGATCACTTCACCTTCCTCGGCTACCGCGAGTACCAGCTGCGCGAGGATGACTCGCTGGCCGCAGTGCCCGGCACCGGCCTCGGCATCCTGCGTTCCGACCCGCACCACGCCGGGGACGACAGCCACCCGGTGAGCCCGTCCTTCGAGCGGCTGCCCGCCGACGCCCGCGCCAAGGCCCGCGAGCACAAGCTCCTCGTCCTGACCAAGGCGAACAGCCGGGCTACTGTGCACCGGCCCTCGTATCTGGACTACATCGGCGTCAAGAAGTTCGACGCGGACGGCAACGTCGTCGGCGAGCGCCGCTTCCTCGGCCTGTTCTCCTCCGCCGCCTACACCGAGTCGGTGCGCCGGGTCCCGGTCATCCGCCGCAAGGTCGAGGAGGTCCTGGAGCGCGCCGGCTTCTCGCCCAACAGCCACGACGGGCGCGACCTGCTGCAGATCCTGGAGACCTACCCGCGCGACGAGCTCTTCCAGACGCCGGCCAGCGAGCTGGAGTCCATCGCCACCTCCGTCCTGTACCTGCAGGAGCGTCGGCGGCTGCGCCTCTACCTGCGGCAGGACGAGTACGGGCGCTACTACTCCGCCCTCGTCTACCTCCCGCGCGACCGCTACACCACCGGTGTGCGCCTGAGGATCATCGACATCCTGAAGGAGGAACTCGGCGGCACCAGCGTCGACTTCACCGCCTGGAACACCGAGTCGATCCTGTCCCGGCTGCATTTCGTGGTCCGGGTCCCGCAGGGCACCGAGCTGCCGCAGCTGTCGGACGCCGACAAGGAGCGCATCGAGGCCCGCCTGGTGGAGGCCGCCCGCTCCTGGGCCGACGGCTTCGCCGAGGCGCTGAACGCCGAGTGCGGCGAGGAGCGCGCCGCCGAACTGCTGCGCCGCTACAACAACGCCTTCCCCGAGGGCTACAAGGCCGACCACACCCCGCGTGCCGCGGTCGCCGACCTCGTCCACCTCGAGCAGCTCAGCGAGGCACAGGCCGACAGCGGCCAGGACTTCTCGCTCAGTCTGTACGAGCCCGTCGGCGCCGCCCCCGAGGAGCGCCGGTTCAAGATCTACCGCAAGGGCGAGGCGGTCTCCCTGTCCGCGGTGCTGCCGGCCCTCAGCCGGCTCGGTGTCGAGGTGACGGACGAGCGGCCGTACGAGCTGCGCTGCTCGGACCGCACCACGGCGTGGATCTACGACTTCGGCCTGCGCATGCCCAGGTTGCAGAACGGCGGCGGCGACTACCTCGGCGACGACGCCCGCGAGCGCTTCCAGGACGCCTTCGCCGCCACCTGGACCGGCAAGGCCGAGAACGACGGCTTCAACGCTTTGGTGCTCAGCGCCGGACTGACCTGGCGGCAGGCGATGGTGCTGCGGGCGTACGCCAAGTACCTGCGCCAGGCCGGGTCCACCTTCAGCCAGGACTACATGGAGGACACCCTCCGCAACAACGTCCACACCACCCGGCTGCTCGTCTCGCTGTTCGAGGCGCGGATGTCCCCGGACCGGCAGCGGGCCGGGCACGAGATCGTCGACGCGCTGCTCGAAGAGGTCGACGCGGCCCTCGACCAGGTGGCCTCGCTCGACGAGGACCGGATCCTGCGGTCCTTCCTGACCGTCATCAAGGCGACCCTGCGGACGAACTTCTTCCAGGAGGCGGCGGGCGGCAAGCCGCACGCGTACGTGTCCATGAAGTTCGACCCGCAGGCGATCCCCGACCTGCCGGCGCCGCGCCCGGCGTACGAGATCTGGGTGTACTCGCCGCGCGTGGAGGGCGTGCACCTGCGCTTCGGCAAGGTCGCCCGAGGCGGTCTGCGCTGGTCCGACCGGCGTGAGGACTTCCGGACCGAGATCCTCGGCCTGGTCAAGGCACAGATGGTGAAGAACACCGTCATCGTGCCGGTCGGCGCCAAGGGCGGCTTCGTCGCCAAGCAGCTGCCGGACCCGGGCGTGGACCGGGACGCGTGGCTGGCCGAGGGCATCGCCAGCTACAAGACGTTCATCTCGGCGCTGCTCGACATCACCGACAACATGGTGGCCGGCGAGGTCGTGCCCCCGGCGGACGTCGTGCGGCACGACGAGGACGACACCTACCTCGTGGTCGCCGCCGACAAGGGCACCGCCACGTTCTCGGACATCGCCAACGGGGTCGCCGAGAAGTACAACTTCTGGCTCGGTGACGCCTTCGCCTCCGGTGGCTCGGCCGGCTACGACCACAAGGGCATGGGCATCACCGCCCGCGGCGCCTGGGAGTCCGTCAAGCGGCACTTCCGGGAGCTGGGCGTCGACACGCAGAGCGAGGACTTCACCGTCGTCGGCATCGGCGACATGTCCGGTGACGTGTTCGGCAACGGCATGCTGCTGAGCGAGCACATCCGCCTGGTCGCCGCCTTCGACCACCGGCACATCTTCATCGACCCGAACCCGGACGCGGCCACCTCGTACGCAGAGCGGCGCCGTATCTTCGAGCTGCCGCGCTCCAGCTGGGCCGACTACAACGCCGAGCTCATCTCCGCCGGTGGCGGCGTGTTCCCGCGTACCGCCAAGGCCATCCAGCTCAACTCGCACATCCGCGAGGCCCTCGGCATCGAGGGCAAGGTCTCCAAGATGACCCCGGCCGACCTGATGAAGGCCATCCTCCAGGCCCCGGTGGACCTGCTGTGGAACGGCGGCATCGGTACCTATGTGAAGGCCAGCACGGAGAGCCAGGCGGACGTCGGCGACAAGGCCAACGACCCGATCCGGGTCGACGGCGCCGACCTGCGGGTCAAGGTCGTCGGCGAGGGCGGCAACCTGGGTCTGACCCAGCTCGGCCGGATCGAGTTCGCCCGGCACGGCGGCAAGATCAACACCGATGCGATCGACAACAGCGCGGGCGTGGACACCTCCGACCACGAGGTGAACATCAAGATCCTGCTCAACGGCCTGGTCGCCGACGGCGACATGACCGTCAAGCAGCGCAACAAGATCCTCGCCGAGATGACCGACGAGGTCGGCGCGCTGGTCCTGCGCAACAACTACGCGCAGAACACGGCGATCGCCAACGCCCTGGCCCAGTCCAAGGACATGCTCCACGCCCAGCAGCGGTTCATCCGCCACCTGGTGCGCGAGGGGCATCTGGACCGGGCGCTGGAGTTCCTGCCGACCGACCGCCAGATCCGCGAGCGCCTCAGCGCCGGCCAGGGCCTCACCGGCCCCGAGACGGCCGTCCTGCTGGCGTACACGAAGATCACGGTCGCCGAGGAGCTGCTGCACACCTCGCTGCCGGACGACCCGTATCTGCGCGGTCTGCTGCACGCGTACTTCCCGACGGCCCTGCGCGAGACGTTCGCCGACCGCATCGACGGTCACCCGCTGCATCGCGAGATCACCACGACCGTCCTGGTCAACGACACGGTCAACACGGGCGGTACGACCTATCTGCACCGTCTGCGCGAGGAGACCGGCGCCTCCCTCGAGGAGATCGTGCGGGCGCAGACCGCGGCCCGGGCGATCTTCTGCTCGGCACCGGTGTGGGACGCGGTCGAGGGCCTGGACAACCGGGTCGAGGCCGCCGTCCAGACCCGTATCCGGCTGCACTCGCGCCGGCTGGTGGAGCGCGGCACGCGCTGGCTGCTCAACAACCGGCCGCAGCCACTGCAGCTCGCGGAGACGGTGGACTTCTTCGGCGAGCGCGTCGAGCAGGTCTGGCAGCAGCTGACCAAGCTGCTGCGCGGCGCGGACCTCGAGTGGTGGCAGCAGATCCACGACGAGCTGACCGGCGCCGGCGTCCCGGACGAGCTCGCCACCCGCGTGGCCGGGTTCTCCTCCGCCTTCCCGGCGCTCGACATCGTCTCGGTGGCCGACCGCATGGGCAAGGAGCCGCTGGACGTCGCCGAGGTGTACTACGACCTCGCCGACCGGCTGCACATCACCCAGCTCATGGACCGCATCATCGAACTGCCGCGCGCCGACCGCTGGCAGTCCATGGCCCGCGCCTCCATCCGTGAGGATCTGTACGCGGCGCACGCGGCGCTGACCGCGGACGTCCTGGCGGTGGGCAACGGCACCTCGACTCCCGAGCAGCGCTTCAAGGCCTGGGAGGAGAAGAACGCGGCGATCCTGGGCCGGGCGCGCACGACCCTGGAGGAGATCCAGAGCTCGGAGACGTTCGACCTCGCCAACCTGTCGGTGGCGATGCGCACGATGCGCACCCTGCTGCGGACGCACTCGTAGCAGGCGGTACGAAAACGAGGTGCCCCGAGCCGACCGGCTCGGGGCACCTCGCTTCGGTGGCGGTGTTCAGGCGGCCTTCGGCTTGTCCGCGCCGCCGGTGAACTCCTCGTACGCCGCCATGACCTCCTCGGTCGGGCCGTCCATGCGCAGTTCGCCGCGCTCCAGCCACAGCACGCGTTCGCAGGTGTCGCGGATGGACTTGTTGTTGTGGCTGACCAGGAACACCGTGCCCGCCTTCTGGCGCAGTTCGCGGATGCGTTCCTCGGAGCGCTTCTGGAAGGACCGGTCGCCGGTGGCGAGCGCCTCGTCGATGAGGAGCACGTCGTGGTCCTTGGCGGCGGCGATGGAGAAGCGCAGCCGGGCGCCCATGCCGGAGGAGTACGTCCGCATGGGGAGGGTGATGAAGTCGCCCTTCTCGTTGATGCCGGAGAAGTCGACGATGCCCTCGTAGCGGTCCCTGATCTCCTCGCGGGACATGCCCATGGCGAGGCCGCCGAGGTAGACGTTCTTCTCGCCGGTCAGATCGCCCATCAGGGCCGCGTTGACGCCGAGGAGGGAGGGCTGACCGTCGGTGTAGATGTGGCCGTTCTCGACCGGCAGCAGGCCCGCGACCGCCTTCAGCAGGGTCGACTTGCCGGAGCCGTTGGTGCCGATCAGACCGACCGCCTCGCCCTTGTAGGCGACGAAGGAGACGTTCTTGACGGCGTGCACCGTGCGTACGCCGGCCGCCTTCTCGGTCTGCCGGCGGCGCAGCATGCGGTTGAGGGCGGCAGTCGCGGAGCCGCGCCCGGCGCCGGTGCCGTTGACCCGGTAGACGATGTCGACGCCGTCGGCGACGACGGTGGGGATGCGTTCGATGCTGTGCTCAGCCACGGCCGTACGTCTCCTCAGCCTTCCAGAAGTAGATGAAGCCGCCGACTCCGGCGAGCAGGGCCCAACCGGCCGCGTACAGCCACACATGGTGCGGCAACTGCTTGGCGTGGAAGCTGTCGATCAGCGCGAAGCGCATGAGGTCGATGTAGACGGCGGCCGGCTGGGCCTGGAGCACCGGCTCCACCCAGTGCGGCAGGCCGCTGTGCTTGCCGGCCAGCTTGTCGATGCTCCACATCACACCGGACACATACATCCAGGTGCGCAGGACGAAGGGCATCAGCTGGGCGATGTCCGGGGTCTTGGCGCCCATCCGGGCCATGATCAACGACATGCCGGTGTTGAAGGTGAACTGCAGGACCAGTGCCGGGAACGCCAGCAACCAGGAGAACGCGACCGGCACCCCGAAGCAGAGCAGGATGACGACCAGCGCGGCCATCGAGAACAGCAGCTGCTGCAGCTGCTGGAGGCAGAAGGAGATCGGCAGCGCGGCCCGCGGGAAGTGCAGCGCGCGGACCAGGCCGAGGTTGCCGGAGATCGCGCGGGTGCCCGCCATGATCGAGCTCTGGGTGAACGTCCAGATGAACACGCCCGTGACCAGGAACGGGATGTAGTCCGGCACGTGCCGCTTGGTGCCGAGCAGGACACCGAAGATGAAGTAGTACACCGCCGCGTTCAGCAGCGGGGTCATGACCTGCCAGACCTGGCCGAGCTTCGCCTGCGCGTACTGCGCGGTGAGCTTGGCCGTGGCGAACGCCGTGATGAAGTGGCGCCGGGCCCACAGCTGCCGTACGTACTCGGGCAGGGAGGGGCGGGCGCCGCTGACCGAGAGGCCGTGGCGGGCGGCGAGGGCCGCGAGGTCGTCGTCGGCCGGGGCCGGCGTCGGGGGCGGTGTGTCGAGGACCTGGCTCACATCCGCTGCTTTCACTCGGGGGAGGGGGTGCTGGCGTCGTCCGGCCCGCCGGCCGGACGGTCCGGTCTCCGGCGCTTCCTTACGTTTCTCTTCACGTTCTCTTACGTCGAGACGAGACCGTATCGTCGCAACGCGAGCGTAGGACACGTCGACGTCGGAACGCAACCGTTTCGTCGTAACGTGTGCGTCGAGTCGGGCCGTAACGACGCAACCGTTTCGTCGCAACGCCCCTATGCTGGTCCGCATGACGACGAACGCCGAGGAGCCCCGGACGCGTCCGCGCCGCCGAGCCCCCGCGGGGGCGGCCGTACTGCGGGAGGACGTGACGGAAGCCATCCGTGCGGCCGTCTTCGAGGAGCTCGCGGCCGTCGGCTATGCGCGGATGTCCATCGAGGGGATCGCGCGCCGCGCGGGCGTCGGCAAGACCGCGGTCTACCGCCGCTGGCGCTCCAAGCTGCACCTGGTCCTCGATGTCGTCTCGGCGCTCGCGGTGCTGGGCCTGCCGACGCCCGACACGGGCTCCCTGGAGGGCGATCTGCGGCTGCTGTACGAGGTCACCTCGCGCGCCCTGAGACACCCTGTGGCCTCGCAGATCATCCCGGACCTGCAGGCCGAGGCGGCGCGCAACCCGGAGATCGCCGAAGCCATGCAGAAGACCCTGCGCGAGGGGCAGGAAAGTGTGGCCCTCAAGATCATCCTGGCTGCGGCGCGGCGCGGTGAGGTCAGCGGGGGGCTGAACGAGGACCTGGCGCTCGACCTGATCTCCGGCCCCCTCTACTGGCGCTCGGTGGTGATCCGCAGCCCGAAGCTGCCGAAGGACTACCTGGCGGGGCTGGCGCGGGCCACCGCGGAGGCACTCAAGGCGCTGTGAGTAGGGTGCGGCCCTGGCCGCCGGTGGCCGAGGGCCTCGTCCTGCTGCTGACCTCCGCCGGGCGCGAGGTCCTGGCCCGCGCTCCTGGAACACCGCCCCGACGCCGCCGTGCTCGATGTGCGCATGCCGCCCGGCTTCCGTGACGAGTGGAGCGGGCTCGGCTATGTGCTCAAGGACCGGGTGGGTCGGGTCGACGGGTTCCTCGACGCGCTGGAGCGGGTTGCCGCCGGTGGTACGGCGCTCCGCTCGACTCGCTCACGCCTGCGCGAGCGCGAGGTGCTGGCGCTGATGGCCGAGGGCCGCGACAACGCGACCATCGCCAAGACCCTCGTCGTCACCGAACGCGCGGTCCACAAGCACATCGGCAACGTCTTCCTCAAACTGGGCCTGCCCCCGAGCGACAGCGGCCACCGCGGGGCAGTGGCCGTGCTGACGTACCTGAACAACCAGTGACTTCAGGCCTTCCGGCCGTGCAGCCGCCGGGCGAGGGCCGCCAACTCCGGGGTGCGCAGGACCCGTCCGCCGAAGCCGGGCAGGGGGACGTGCAGCGGGGCGGTCCAGCGTTCGGGGATCGCGCTCATGCCGTACACGGCTCCCGCGAGCCCGCCGGTCACCGCGGCGACGGTGTCCGTGTCGCCGCCCAGGTCGATGGCGACGCGTACGGCGGCCTCGTAGGAGCGGGTGGTGCGCAGGGCCCAGACGGCGGAGGCGAGACAGGGCCAGACGGCACCGTTGAATTCCGTGGCGAGGTCGGGATGCCAGTCGGGAGCGAGCACCGAGGCGTAGCGGGCGCGGTGGTCGGGGTGGACCGCCGTGAGCGTGTCGGGGACGGCGGCGGTCGGGTCGCCGCCGGCCAGGGCGACACGCACCAGCTCGTGGAAGACCGCGGTGCCTTCCCAGGCCGCGCGGTCCCCGTGGGTGAGAGCCGCGATACGGCGGGCGGCGTCCATCGTCGCGTCCCGGCCCGCGTGCGCGAAGTACACGGCGGAGGTGGCGGCCCGCATCAACGCCCCGTTCCCGGCGGCGCGTTGGCTGGTCTGGAAGTGCAGGGGCGCGGCCAGGTCCCAGGGGTCGCCGCTGGTCAGTACGGCTTCTGTCTGCAGCCCGATGTCCTTCGGGTCGGCAGCCGCCCAGCGCCGGAATCTGGCGAAGATGTCCGGGAGTTCGAGGCCGCCCTGCTCCAGCAGCGACTCGGCGACGAGGACCGCCATCTGCGTGTCGTCCGTCGCCTCGCCGGGGTCCCAGCCACCGCCCCCGCACATCTCGCCGCCCAGCCCCGGCTCGGGAAAGCGGGCTGAGAAGGCTCCCTCCGGGCCGAACTCGAACGGGGCGCCCAGGGCGTCACCCACGGCGGAGCCGATGACGGTGCCCAGGGCGCGGTCGGCGGCGGTGATCACCCGGACAGGCTAGCGGCGCGCCGCCTCCGGATGGGTTCGTAGCCAGCCCTCCCAGGCTGACGTGATCATGTCCTGGACGTCGTGTTTGGCCTTCCAGGACAGTTCGGTGGCGGCGCGGTCTGCGGAGGCGACTACTCGGGCCGGGTCGCCCGGGCGGCGGGGGGTGGTCGTCGGGGGGCGGTCGTAGCCGGTGATGGCGTTGATGCGGTCGATCATTTCGCGGACCGAGACGCCCTCGCCGCGGCCGATGTTGAGGGTGAGGCGGCGGCCCGGTGAGGACTGGAGCGTGCGGGCGGCTGCCACATGGGCTTCGGCCAGGTCGACGACGTGGATGTAGTCGCGGACGCAGGTCCCGTCGGGGGTTTCGTAGTCGTCGCCGAAGATGCGCGGCGGTGCGTTGGCGGTGAGCTTCTCGAAAACCATGGGGATCAGGTTGTGGACGCCCGTGTCCGCGAGTTCGGGGGTGGCGGCGCCCGCCACGTTGAAGTAGCGGAGGCAGGCGGTGGACAGGCCCGTCGCGCGAGCCGTGGCGCTGACCAGCCATTCGCCGACCAGCTTCGTCTCACCGTACGGAGACATGGGCAGACAGGGTGTCTCCTCCGTCACCAGGGGCTCGTCCGGCATGCCGTACACCGCCGCGGAGGACGAGAACACGAAGGACGGGACGCCGGCCCCGGTCACCGCCTCCAGGAGGACGCGCAGGCCCTCGACGTTCTCCCGGTAGTAGTGCAGCGGCAGGTCCATCGACTCGCCCACCTGCTTCTTCGCCGCCAGGTGGATGACCCCGCTGACGTCGTGGACCGCGAGGGCACGCGCGACCCGCTCGCCGTCCAGCGTCGATCCCACCACCAGCTGCACACCCCGCGGCACGCGCTCGGCGTCGCCCGTCGACAGGTCGTCGTACACCACGGTCCGCTCGCCCGCCTCGATCATCGCGCGGACGACGTGCGCCCCGATGTATCCGGCGCCGCCGGTGATCAGCCAGGTCATGTGCGGCCGTCCCCTTCGTCAGTTGGCCCGTGGTGGTGCGGTGTGAAGCAGGTGGTGGAGTGCCGTCGGCGATTGCTACGCGTCGGAGTGCTGGGGGAGGCGGCGGGTGACCGGCTCCGGTCCGGGCGTGGGTGCCGGGGTCACGGGCGTCGGGCGGGTGGAGCGCCACAGCCGGACCAGGGACAGCACGGCGGCCGCGGCGAGCAGCCCGTTGCGGGCGAGCATCAGTGCGCAGCCCGTCCAGGTGCAGGCGATGACCTGGCCGTACAGGGCCGGATAGGCGACGGCGCTGAGCGCGGTCGCGGCCAGCACCAGGGCGGCCACCGGGCGCTGCACGGTGTGCCGCGAGGTCAGGCACACGGCGGCCAGGCCCAGCAGCCAGATCATGTACTGCGGGCTGATCACCCGGCTGGTGACGGTGAACAGCAGCACGGCGCTCAGCGCGGCGTCGTACGGCGTCGCGGGCGTCCAGCGCCGGGCCCGCAGCCGCCACAGGAGCAGCAGTGCGAAGGCGACCGCCGTGAGCGCGAGGGAGAGGTGCGCCACGGTCCGCACGTGCGGGCCGGTGAACTCCATGGCGCCGTACTGGTAGCGCACCTTCCCCGGCCACCCGGCGTGTGTCGCGAAGGCGAGCGCCGTACCGCCGAGCGACTCGATCTGCACGCCCCGCCCGCCCTGCTGGCGCAGGAAGGCGAAGGGGTTGGCGAACAGCGCCGCGAGGACCGCGAGCGACCCCGCCCCGGTGACGGCGGCCCACGCCCACGCCGAACGCGTCGTACGCCCCCTCGGCGTGCCCAGCAGCACCAGCGCCGGCCACACCTTCACCAGGGCGCCGAGCGCCGCGAACACCCCGCACGCGCGCGTGGAGCGGGGCAAGGTCAACAGGGCGATGACGGCGAAGGCCGTGACCTGCACGTCGTAGCGGGCGAGCGGGACGTGCAGGAGAAGCGGGAGGCCGCCCACCCACATCGCGGCCCCGAGGAGCCTGCGGCCGGGGCGGTTGCCCGCCACGGCCAGCGCCAGCGCGATCCCCGCGTCGGCGGCGAGGGTGAGCACGACGAACGCCTGGAAGTACGTCAGGCCCGCCAGCAGCGCGGGCGACAGCAGCACCGCGCCGGCCCCCGGCGGGTACTGCCACAGCGGGTCGTGCGCGGGGAAGGCGCCGTGCGCGAGGGTGCCGTACCAGTCGTGGTAGAGGTGCCACACCTCCCGTGCGACCGAGCCCCCGCCGAGCCGGGGCGCCGCGTCGTGTGCGAGCAGCCACAGCATCAGGGCCCGGGTGGCGAGCCAGGCGGCGGCGAGGGCGAGGAGCCGGCGCTTTCCGGCTGCGGACATCACGGCTTTCGTCACGGCGTTCATCACGGCGGATCGTAAGCCGGGCGTATGGTGTATGCCTGCTAATACACCGTCAATGCTCGGTAAGAGCCTTTCCACGGGAGAAAATCAGCCGTGTGCTGAGCGAGGACGCGGGGCGGGCGAACCGTCGGTGGGTGCGTGCGGAGATCGTGGCCGTGGCGGTTCCCGCCGTCGTCATACTCGTGATCGGTCTGTGGGGACTCGACCGCGGCGGCATGTGGGGCGACGAGAGCGTCACCTTCCTCGTCGGGCGGCGCACGGTGCCCCAGATCTGGCAGCTGCTGCACGGCCTGGACGCCGTGCACGGCCTCTACTACCTGTTCATGCACGTCGTCCTCGCCGTCCACCCCGGTGAGGTCGTCCTCCGGCTGCCGTCCGTGCTCGGGGCCGCCGCGGCCGCCGGCCTGGTCGCGGCTCTCGGTGTACGGCTGGTCCGTCCCCGGGTCGGCCTGTGGGCCGGGCTGCTGTACGCGATCACCCCCATGACCGGCCACTATGCGCAAGAAGGGCGCTCGTACGCACTCGTCGCGGCGGGCGTGGCGGCGGCGACACTGCTGCTGGTGCGCGCGGTGGAGGGGCGCTCGCGGCACGGTTGGCGCTGGTACGGGGGCGTCCTCGCCATGACCTGTCTGCTGCACGAACTGGTCGTCCTGGTGCTGTGCGCGCATGCGCTGACGCTGGCGCTCATGCGGGTGCCGAAGCCGGTGTGGCTGGGCTGGGGGCGGGCGGCGGGGCTGGTGGGGGTCCTTCTGCTGCCCTTGGTGTGGGTGTCGCACGAGCAGGCGGGGCAGGTGGGGTGGCTGGTGACACCCGGGTGGGAGCAGGCGGGACTGCTGGTGCGGGACTTCGCCTTCGCCCCGGACGGGGTGGTGTTCTGGGTGGCCGTCGCGCTGATGGTGCTGGGGCTGGCTGCGGGCCGGCCGGCGGCGGTGGCACTCCCGCTGCTCGTGCTGCCCCCGGCGCTCCTGATCGCCGTGTCGCAGATCCGGCCGCTGTTTCACGAGCGGTATGTGCTGTACGCGTTGGCGGGGGCGCCGTTGCTGGCCGCCGCCGGTGCCGAGCGGGTGGCCGGGGTGGTGGGGCGCCTGCGGCTCGGCGGTAGTCGTGTGCGCACCCGTTGCGACGACCGCCGGTGGACCAGGCACCGCCTGCCCTACGGCCGGCTCGGCACCCTCACCGGCGTCCTGGCCGTCGCGCTCGCCTTCGTGCAGTGCCTCCCGCTCTACCGGCAGGACCGCTCCCCGGCGCACCGCCCCGAGAACCTCGGGGCCGTCGCCGCCCGGGCCGCCCGGGACATCCGTCCGGGCGATCCGGTGCTGTTCCTGCCGTCGAACTGGCGGCTGACCGCGCTGGCCTATCCGAGGGCGTTCCGCAGGGCCCGGGACATCGCGCTGCGGGAGTCCGGGCCCCGGTCCGGGACGCTGAGCGGCATCGAGACCACACCCCAGGAGCTGCGGCGCAAGCTGGTCGGAGTGGACCGCGTCTGGGTCGTCGCCCAGTCGAGGCTGCTGAGCTCGGGACTGCCGCCGGCCGACCCGACCGAGCGCGTCAAACTCGCCGTCGTGGAGGAGCAGTTCACCGCCCGCGAGAGATACGTCAGCGGCCGGGTGACCTTCCTCCTCTACGTCCGCCGCTCCGCTGCCTCGGCCTCCGCCGCCGTGGCCGCGTCCAGCCCCCGGGTGAGCTCGTCGAGCCGGGACCGCAGCTCCCGGATCTCCTCCACGTCGAAGCCCGTCGCCGCGACGATCCGGCGCGGTACCTGAACCGCCTGATCGCGCAGGGCGGCGCCCTCGTCGGTCAGCCGGACCTCCACCGAGCGCTCGTCGCGGGCGCTGCGCTCACGCCGTACCAGACCGGCCGTCTCCAGCCGCTTGAGCAGCGGGGACAGGGTGCCGGAGTCGAGCCGCAGATGCTCGCCCAGCTTCTTGACCGGCAGCTCGCCGTGCTCCCACAGCAGCAGCATCACCAGGTACTGCGGATAGGTGAGGCCGAGGTCCTTGAGGATCACCCGGTAGATGCCGCCGAAGGCGCGCGAGGCGGCGTTCAGGGAGAAGCAGATCTGCTGGTCGAGGCGGAGCCAGTCAGTCGTCGGGGTGTCGGGCGCGGTCGTCATGCATCAAGGATAGCTCTTGTGAGCCATTTAGTTGTGTGCAATTGAATTGTGTGCTCTACTTGTGGTCGTGAGGCGGCCGCCAGAGGGGCCGCCGGAACACGACTTCGAGAGGGATGGTCATCCATGGACGCGCTCTACACCGCTGTCGCCACCGCCACCCACGGCCGTGACGGTCGCGCCTTCACCAACGACGGCAAGGTCGACGTCAAGCTGGCCCCGCCGGTGGAGTTCGGCGGCAACGGCGAGGGCACCAACCCCGAGCAGCTGTTCGCCGCGGGTTACGCGGCCTGCTTCGGCAGCGCCCTCGGCCTCGTCGGCCGCCAGGCGAAGGTCGACGTCAGCGACGCCGCGGTCACCGCCGAGGTGGGCATAGGCAAGCAGGGCGAGGGCTTCGGGCTCAAGGTCACCCTCCGCATCGAGCTGCCGGACACCGTGGACGAGGCGACCGGCCGCAAGCTGGTCGAGACCGCCCACCAGGTGTGCCCGTACTCCAACGCGACCCGCGGCAACATCGACGTCGACCTCGTCATCGAGTAAGGCCGACCAGCCGTCAGCTCAGCGAGTGCGCCCGCTCCGCCGCGGGAGCGGGCACCACGGCGGCCGTCTGCGGCGCCGGCAGCTGCTCACCGAGCAGCACCGTCCGTACGACCCGCTCGGCGGCCCGCCCGTCGTCGAACTCGCAGAACCGCTCCCGGAAGGCGGCCCTGAGCCCCGCGGACTCCTCGTCCCGCCAGGTGTCCGAGGCGAACAGCCAGGCCAGCTCCCGGTAGGAGCGCGACACATGGCCCGGCGCCTCGGCGGTGATGTCGAAGTAGGCGCCCCGGCTCGCCGCGTACGCACCCCAGTCGTCGGCGTGGATCACGATCGGCCGGTCCAGGTTGGCGTAGTCGAACATCAGGGCCGAGTAGTCGGTGACCAGCACGTCGGAGGCGAGCATCAGGTCCTCGACGTGCGGCTCGTCCGTCGCGTCGACGAGCACGCCGCGTGCGTGCAGATCGGCGAGGCCGAGCCCGCGCGCCGTACCGGTGGCGAGGGTGGGATGCAGTCGTACGACGAGGGTGTGCCCGGCACCGAGGTCCGCGGCGAACCGGGCCAGGTCGATCCGGTCGACGTGCCCGCCCCGGCGGTAGTCGCGGCGGGTCGGCGCATACAGCACGACCGTGTTCCCGGCCGGAATGCCGAGCCGCGCACGCACGGCCGCACCGTGCTCCGCAGGCTGCTCGACCAGCACGTCGTTGCGCGGGCTGCCGGTCCGCAGCGAGGTGAAGTGGCACGGATAGGCCCGGTCCCACACCAGCTCGGAGTGCCGGTTGGCGACCAGGCTCAGATCCCAGCGGTCGGCGCGGTGCAGCATCTTCGGCACGCTGAAGCCGTGCCGAGCCCCCGGCTTGGTCAACAGGTCGGCACCCATGTACTTGAGCGGTGTGCCCTGGTGGGTGTGCACATGGATCTGGCCGGGGCGTTTGGCCAGGGAGCCCGGCCAGTTGACGTTGTTCACGCAGTACGTGGCCCGCGCCATGACCGTGTGGTACTCCCGCGAGCCCGGCGTCACATAGTCGGTGCCCGGCGGCAGCGAGTCCACCGCGTCCTCCCTCACCACCCACACCCCGCGGATGTGCGGCGCGAGTTCGCGGGCCTTGGCATGGATCGCGGCCGGGTCGCCGTGCACGCCCGCATGGTGGGTGGCCGAGTAGACGGCCAGGCGCGGATCGAGGGGGAGCCGCGACTGGGCTGCGTACCAGGTGCGTTGGACCACCGCCGATGCCTTGCCGAGCGTACGCCGCTTGCCCGCCCCGGCGATCCTGCGCAGACCGCGGGCCCCGCACAGGGCCGCGTACGACAGGTAGGGCGAGCCCGCCAGGAGCCGCATCTCGGTGCCGCGCGGGCCGTCCGGCGGGGTGAAGTCCTCGGGGCAGTGACGGCGGTGGAAGGAGCGCATCTCGCGGTAGAAGGCGGAGCGGTCCGACGGGGTCACCCGGTCCTCGCGGGCGATCACGAACAGCATGTGGTCCAGGGCCCGTTCGAAGAGCAGGGGCCGCGCCCAGGCGAGGTCCTCGCGCTCCTCCAGGAACGCGAACAGGCCCTCGTACTGCGGAAAGATGTCGAAGTGCCTGCGCCCCGGCGTCTTCGTGATCGCGCCCTGCCGGCGCTGCCGGTACTCGACGCCGATCCGGTTGAGGCAGGCGATGCGGTCGGCCAGCACCATCGACCGGTAGGTGACGGGCGCGTCCTCGTACAGACCGGACGCGTACTGCAGCCCGTGCTCCTGGAAGAAGGCCCTCCGGTACGCCTTGTTCCAGGCGACCAGGAACAGCTGCACGTACTCGGGGCTCTCGCGGAGGCTGAAGACGTCCTGGCCCGCGGCGGCCAGCAGGGCGGAGGCGTCGCTCGGGCCGCCCCGCCCCCACCAGTGGGTGCGTACATGGTCGAAGACCAGGATGTCCGGGTCCTCGGCCGACTTCAGCCGGTCGGCGACGGCGGCGAGCAGGCCCGGGGTGTAGTGGTCGTCGCTGTCGAGGAAGAGGACGTAGTCGCCGCGCGCCTCGGCCAGCCCGGCGTTGCGGGCCCGGCCCAGGCCGACGTTCTTGGGCAGGTGCAGCACGCGCACCCGCTCGTCGCGTGCCGCGTACTCGTCGAGGATCGCGCCGCAGCCGTCGGGCGAGCGGTCGTCGACGGCGATCACCTCGAAGTCGGGGTACGACTGCCCGAGCACCGAGTCGATGCACTCGCGCAGGAAGCCCTGCACCTTGTAGACGGGGACGATGATGCTGAAGCGGGGCACGGGTTTCAGTTCCTCACAAGGGCGGGGACCGGGGCCGGGGTGCGCTCGGCGAGCGGGATCACGGGCGGGATCGACTCGGGCGGTTCGCCCAGCAGCACCCGGCGTACGACCCGCTCGGCGGCGCGTCCGTCGTCGAACTGGCAGAACCGCTCACGGAAGGCCGCCCGTGCCGCCGTCGACTCCTCTGACGCCCAGGCGCCGTCGCGGAAGACCCGGGCCAGCTCCTGAGGCGTGCGGGCCACCGGCCCCGGCGGGTGTTCCATCAGGTCGAAGTAGACGCCCCGGGTCTCCCGGTAGACGTCCCAGTCGTCGGCGTACACCACGACGGGCCGGTCCAGGTTGGCGTAGTCGAACATGATCGACGAGTAGTCGGTGATCAGGGCGTCCGCGGCCAGGCACACGTCCTCCGAGGAGCGGTGCGCGGTCACGTCGATGATCCGGCCGGTGCTCCGCGCCGAGCCCTGGTCGTAGAAGTAGTGGGCGCGCAGCAGCACGACCACGTCCTCGCCCACCTCCTCGCAGAAGGCCTCCAGGTCCAGGCCCGTCTCGAAGCCCGTGTGGTAGTCGCGGTGCGTGGGCGCGTACAGGACGGCCGTCTTCCCCTCGGGGACCCCGAGCTCCCGCCGGATGCGGGCCACGTCGTCCGCCGTCGCCGTGTAGTACACGTCGTTGCGCGGATAGCCGTACTCGAGCGTCTCGTGGGCGGCGGGGAAGGCCCGTTCCCACATCTCGGTGGAGTGGCGGTTGGAGGTGAGGTTGTAGTCCCAGCGGTCGATACGGGCCAGCAGCTTGGCGAAGCTGCCGGTCGCCGCGGCCACCACGGGATAGGTCGCCTGGTCGACGCCCATCTTCTTCAGCGGGGTGCCGTGCTGGGTCGACAGGTGGACGCTGCCGGGGCGCTTGACGACGGCGTCCGCGAAGTTGGCGTTGTTGACGAGGTACTTGGCGGCGGCCAGCACGTCCCAGTACTTGGTGCTGCCGATGACCGCGTACTCGATGCCCTCCGGCATGGTGTGCTCCTGGTCCGGTTCGACCAGGAACACCGAGCGCAGATGCGGGGCGAGTTCGAGTGCCTTGGCGTGGATCGCGGCCGGGTTGCAGGCATAACCGCGGCCCCAATAGGCGCAGTAGACGACGAGATCGGGGTCCAGCGGGCGGCGCAGATTGCGTGCGTACCGCAGGCGGGTGCGCACCATGTGGGGCCGCGGCAGCCGCTCGGCCGCCTTCACCGCCGCCTGGTTGGCCTCCCGCAGGGCCCGGAACGCCGTGTACGCCCCGGCCGCCAGCAGCCGGTGCTGCAGGCCGAGGCTGCCGGGCGGGGTCCGGTGGCCGACGGGGCGGTGCCGGCGGTACAGCGTGCTCGCCATGCGGAAGAAGGCGCGGCGCCTGCCGGACAGCCGCCTGGGGTGGGCGGCGGTCTTCAGCACGGCGGCGAAGAGCTGCTCGAACAGCGCGTTCAGCCGGTCGCCCGGCAGGTCCAGTTCGGCGGCGCGGGTGAGGACCAGATCGGTCTGGGCGAGGAGTTCGAGGTGGTGCTCGCCGGGAAGGGCGAGCCGGCTGCCCTGTCTGCGCACCAGATGCCGTACGACGACCTGGCGCAGCACCGCGGCCTTCTCGGCCGCCAGCGCGACCAGCCCGCCGAAGCCCACATCGGTGAAGTGGCCGTCGGGGAAGCCGATGCGCTGCTCGACCAGGAAGGCCCTGCGGTAGGCGGCGCTCCACGCCGGCAGCTGCACGCCCGTCAGCTCGGGCACCTCGTCGGGGGAGAAGGCGCCTGCCGGTGTCTTCGGCAGGAGCAGCGCGGCCGGATTGGTCGGCTCGCCCTCCCACCAGGGCACCCGCTCGTGCTCGACGTAGAGGACGTCCACGTCACCCGTCTCGGCCAGGCGTGCGTCCAGCGCCGCCAGCGCCCCGGGGACGAGGGCGTCGTCGCAGTCGAGGAACAGCAGATAGGCGCCGGTCGCCGCCCGCATCCCGGTGTTGCGCGCCCCGGACAGACCGGCCGTGGGCGGCGAGTGCACCGTGGTCACCCGGGAGTCCCGCTCGGCGTATCCGTCGACGACGTCCGCGGCGGGCGTGCCGGGGCCGTCGCAGACCGGGATCAGCTCGAAGTCGCCGAAGGACTGCGCGAGCACGGAGTCCAGCGCCTGGGACAGCCGGCCTGCCACCCCATGGGACGGGACGATGATGCTGAAGCGGGGCATGCTGCTCTTTCTGTCGATGGTCGTGCGGGGACCCGGGTACGTCTCAGCCGTGGCGTCCCGGCCGCCCTGTGGGACGCCAGGTGGAGGGCCGGCTCGGTGTGGGCCGCGACGGGCTGGAGGGCATGCGAACTCCCCGGAGTGAGAACGGCGTTCAGAGGCTGTCGGTGACGGTCAGCGGACCGCCGGGTTGCGGCACGGTCGCCTGCGGGGAGCGCGCGAGGGCCGCTGCCGCGGAGGGGACGGGGTGGCGCTCGGCGAGCGGGGTCACCGGCGGCAGGTCGGTTTCGCCCAGGACGACACGGCGTACGACGCGCTCGGCGGCGCGTCCGTCGTCGTACGGGCAGAAGCGCTCGCGGAACGCGGTCCGCAGCTGGGTCGAGCGGGAGCCGCGCCAGTGGCCGGTGGCGAAGATGTCGATCAGCTCGTCCTCGCTGCGGGCGACCGCGCCCGGCGGGAAGGCGCGCACGTCGAAGTAGGTGCCGCGGGCCGCCTCGTACGCCGCCCGGTCGTCGTCGGCGGAGTGGAGCACGATCGGGCGGTCCAGGCCCGCGTAGTCGAACATCAGGGACGAGTAGTCGGTGAGCAGGACGTCCGAGGCCAGGCAGAGGGACTCGACTTCGGGGTGGCCGGTCACGTCGATGATCCGGGCGCTCTGCGGTACGGGGCCGTGGGTGCGGGCAAGGACGACATAGCGGGGGCCCAGGCGGCGCAGGACGCGTTCCAGGTCCAGGGGGGAGCGCTGGGTGCGGCAGTGGTCGCGGCGGGCGGGGGCGTACAGGACCGCGACGCAGTCCTCGGGGATGCCGAGGGACTCGCGGAGCCGGGTGACGTCGTTCGACGTGGCCTTCTGGAACACGTCGCTGCGCGGGGAGCCGTATTCGAGCGTGGTGTAGCCGCCCGGGTAGACCCGCTCCCAGGTGAGGGTGGAGTGGCGGTTCGCCGACAGGACGTAGTCCCATTTGTCGACGTCGTCGAGGAGCCCTTCGAAGTCCAGGCCGCGCGCCGCGGCCGGGCGCTCCTGGAGGTCGAGGCCCGCGTGCCCGAGCGGGGTGCCCTCCAGGGTCTGCACCAGGATCTGCTGGGGCCGCTTGACCAGGCGGGGCTCGAAGCCGGTGTCGCTGACGAGGTACTTCGAGCGGGCCAGGGCCGTCCAGTACGCGGCCGTGTCGGGCCGGGGGAGCCAGGTCGTGCGGATGTGCGGCGCGAAGGTGCGGAAGGCCTCCTCCAGGGCGCCCGGGTTGCAGCCCTGCTCGTGGCCGTCGTACGCGGTGAAGGCGGCGCGGTCGGCGCGCAGGGGCAGCCGCAGCTGGAAGCGGTAGTGCAGACGCAGCGCCGTCGCCCTCGCGGTGCGCAGGAGTTTGACGGAGAGCTTGACCGTCCTGCGGTGCAGGGCCGCCGCCAGCTGCAGCGAGCGGTAGGTGCGGTGCAGGCCCCAGCGGACCAGGGTGTGGCGCAGCCGGGAACCCAGCGGGAGGGGCGGTCCTGGGACGCGGTAACGGCGGTAGTGGGCGCGGGCCTTGCGCAGGAACTCGGCGCGCGAACCGCGCGGCAGCCGGTCGCGGCGGGCGAACACCTTCGTCACATGCTCGACCATGCGGCGGAACAACAGCGGCCGCCAGCGGGCGAGTCGGGGGTGTGCGTCGAGGAACGCGAAGACACGGTCGTACTGTTCGAAGAGGTCGAAGTGCTTACGGCTGGCGGTGGAGAGGATGCTGCCCTGGCGGCGCTGCCGGTAGTGCACGCACACCCGGTCGAGGGTCGTGATGGACTCCGCGGCCATCAGCACCGGGAACGTCCACGGGGTGTCCTCGTAGTAGCCGGGCGGGAAGGCGAAGCCCTCGCGTTCGACGAACTCCCGCCGGTACGCCTTGTTCCAGGCCACCATCAGCAGCTTCAGCAGGCCCGGGCGGTCCTCCAGGCGGAAGGGCGCCGGGCCCTGCTCGGCGAGCTGGTCGGCGACGACGTTGCGGACTGTCTCGCCCGACCAGTAGGTGCGCGCGTAGTCGTAGACCACGACGTCCGGCTCGCCCGTCTCCTTGAGGCGGTCGGCGATGGCGCGCAGGGCGTGCGGGGTGAGCGTGTCGTCGCCGTCCAGGAAGACCAGGTAGTCGCCGCTCGCCCGCGCGAGGCCCGCGTTGCGGGCGTGGCCCAGACCCTGGTTCTCGGTCAGGTGCAGGGGCTGCACGCGGGGGTCGCGGGCCGCGAACTCGTCGATGATCGCGCCGCTCGCGTCCGGGGAGCAGTCGTCGACGGCGATCAGTTCGAGATCGGGATACGACTGCGACAGCACCGATTCCAGGCATTCGTGCAGATATGCCTGAACCTTGTACGCGGGGACGATGACACTGAACCTGGGCAAGGCACATCCATGGGGTCGGCGCGGACGACGGGGCCTTGCCCGGGAACGGCCGATGGAGTGACTTGGTTACGCCGGCTGCGGCATACGGGGGACCTTGGGTGAACGGAAGGGGGCGGGACCGTAACGTCCCACCCCCCGCGGCGCGTTGTTCTCCAGGACTATTTGACGGCGCCCGCCATGACCCCCGAGACGAACTGCCGCTGGAACGCGAAGAACACGACCAGTGGGATCACCATCGAGATGAACGCGCCGGGCGCCAGTACGTCGATGTTGTTGCCGAACTGCCGTACCTGCTGCTGCAGGGCGACCGTCAGCGGCTGCGACTCCGCGTTCGAGAACACCAGAGCCACCAGCATGTCGTTCCACACCCACAGGAACTGGAAGATGCCGAGCGACGCGATCGCGGGCGCGCCCAGGGGCATGACGACGGTGAGGAACAGCCGGGTCTCGCCGGCGCCGTCCAGCCGTGCCGCCTCCAGGAGTTCCCGCGGGATCTCGGCGAAGAAGTTCCTGAGCAGGAAGATCGCGAACGGCAGTCCGAAGCCGACGTGGAAGAGGACCACACCGATGATGTCGCCGAAGATCCCGATCTTGCCGAAGAGATCGGCGAGCGGGATCAGGGCCACCTGGACCGGCACGACCAGCAGCGCCACCACGACCAGGAACCACCAGTCGCGGCCCTTGAAGTCCATCCAGGCGAAGGCGTATCCGGCCATCGCGCCGAGCAGCACCACGAGAAGCGTGGCCGGCACGGTGATCCAGACCGTGTTGAACAGCGCGTGGGTGATCGCGTCCTTCTCCAGGAGCGACTGGTAGCTCTTGGCGGTCAGTTGGCTCGGCGCGGTGAACACCTTCCACCAGCCCGAGGTGGCGATGTCGGTCGGGTCGCGGAACGAGGAGACCAGCAGGCCGAAGGTCGGAACCAGCCAGAACAGGGCGACCAGGATCAGGAAGATCCGCATCACCCCGCCCGCCGCTCCGCTCGCCACCCGCGTGGCGAGGGAGCGCTTGGCGCGCACGGTCGTGTCGAGGGCGCTCACCGCTGACGCTCCTTCCTCAGCCGGCGGATGTTCACGAACATCACCGGCAGCACGAGCAGCAGCAGGATGACGCCGATCGCACTGCCGACGCCCTCGTTGCCGCCGCCGCCGAAGGACGACAGGAACAGCTGCAGGGCAAGGACGTTGGCGTCGTCCTGACTGGGTTGCGGGGCGATGATGTAGACCAGGTCGAAGATCTTCATCACGTTGATCATCAGCGTGATGAGGACGACCACCAGGACCGGTGCGAGCAGTGGGACCGTGACCCTTCTGAAGACCTGCCACTCGTTGGCGCCGTCCACCCGGGCCGCCTCCAGCAGATTGCGGTCCACGCCCGCCAGGCCCGCCGCGATCAGCACCATCGCGAAGCCCGCCCACATCCACACGTACGCGCCGATGATGGCCGGGGTGACCAGCGTGGGGCCGAGCCAGTCGATGCCGTTGTACGGAGCCGAGAAGTTCGAGGCGGGCAGCCGCAGTCGGGCCCCGTCGGCCGCGGCCGGCAGGGTGAAGGTGCCGTCGGCGCCGCTCTTCGCGGAGGCGACCACCTTGCCGCCCTTCACAGCCTCCACCTTGACGCCCTTCAGCGCCTTCTCACCCGGATCGACCTTTCCCTTCGTACCGCCACCGCCCAGCTTGAAGTCCAGCCAGACGGTGCCGGTGACACCCGGACCGCTCGCCGTCCTCGCGTTCTCGGGGGTGCCGGGCAGCCTGTTGGGCGCGATGCCGACCAGCGGGAGCAGGGCCGGGGTGCCCGCCTTCACGGTGCCGGTCGTGGTGAACGAGCCGCCGCCGGACGGCCTGAGATCGGTCGCCGTCTCGTTCGGCCGCGCACCCGGATACACCGACGAGGAGACGAACGTGTCGTGGATGGACTTGGCGACCGCGTTGGCGGCGCCCAGGTTGGGATCCTGCTCGTAGACGAGACGGAAGATGATCCCGGCCGCGAGCATCGAGATCGCCATCGGCATGAAGACGATCAGCTTGAACGCCGTGCCCCAGCGCACCCGTTCGGTCATCACGGCGAAGATCAGACCCAGTGCGGTGACGACGGCGGGCGCGACCGCCACCCAGATCGCGGTGTTGCGCACGGCGGTCAGAGTGGCGTCGTTGCTGAAGATGTCGCTGTAGTTCTTCAGCCCGACGAAACCGGAGCCGTCGGCGTCGTAGAGACTGCGCCAGACCGAGTACCCGATCGGGTAGACCACGAGCGCCCCGAGGAGCACGAACGCGGGCAGCAGAAACAGCACCGCCACCCACAGCCGGGTCCCCGTGACGCTCTTGCGCGGCGAGACGGAGGGCGTCGGCAGCGCGCCGGCGCCCCCCGTCGAGTTCGCTACGGACGTCATGGCCGCGCCGTCAGCCGGCCGCGTACGCCTTGGCCGCGTCGGCCTCCAGCTTCTGCTGGGCGCCGGCGACGTCCTTCGGGTTCCTCAGGAAGTCCTGCAGGTCCTTCCACTCGCCGATGCCGGCCGTGCCACCGAAGGCGGCCGGGGCCTGGTCGGACATGTCGAAGCGGAAGTTGTCACCGGCCGCGAGGAGTTGCTTGGCGATCTGCGCCGTGATCGCGTCCTTGTACTTGGACTGGTCCATCTCCTTGTTCGGGGAGAGGATGCCGCCCTGCGCCGCCCAGATCTCCGCCGCGTCGGTGGAGGCCAGGAACGTCAGCAGCGCCTGGGCGCCCTTGTTGTCCTTCAGCGCCACGGCCACGTCGCCGCCGCTGACCACGGGGGCCTGGGAGCCGACCGCCGGGAACGGGAAGACCTTCGCGTCCGTGCCCAGCTTCGCCTTGGTGTCGCCGTTGATGTTCGCGGCCACGAAGTCACCCTCGAAGACCATCGCCGCCGGGGAGGAGCCGGAGAAGGTCTGTGTGACCGACTTCGGGAACTCCGTGTTCAGCGCGCCCTTGGTACCGCCCGCGATCAGGTCGTTCTTGCCCCAGAGCTGGGCGAGCGTGGTGAGGGCGTCCTTGACGGACGGGTCCGTCCACTTGATCTTGTGCGCGGCCAGCTGGTCGTACTTCTCGGGGCCCGCCTGGGAGAGATAGACGTTCTCGAACCAGTCGGTGAGCGTCCAGCCGTCCGCGCCGCCGATCGACACGGCGGGCGAGCCGGCGTCCGACAGCGTCTGCGCGGTTTTGAGGAAGTCCTTCCAGGTCTTCGGCGTCTGCGTGATGCCCGCCGCCTCGAAGGCCTTGGTGTTGTACCAGACCAGGGACTTGTTGGCGGCCTTGGCGTAGACGCCGTACTGCTTGCCCTTCCAGGCGCCGAGGTCGACCCAGCCCTTGCTGAAGTTCTTGTCCAACTGGGCCTTGGCGTCCGCGCCGAGCGGCTTGAGCCAGCCCTTGTCCGCGAACTGGTGCAACACGCCGACCTGCGGCAGGAACGCGACGTCCGGCGGCTGGCCGCCCTGGATCTTGGTACCGAGGAACGTGGAGGTGTTGTTGCCCGTCGGCACGAAGTTGACCTTCGCGCCGGTGCGCTTCTTGAACTCGTCCATGACCTTCATGAAGTTGTCCTGCTCGGCGCCGGTCCACACCGCTGCCACCTCGAGCGTCTGGCCGTTCAGCTTGGGCAGCTTGACGGAGCCGGAGCCTCCCGAGCTGCCACCGCCGTCGCTGCTCTTGTCGCCGCTCCCGCCGCAGCCCGTGAGCGCCAGCGCGAGTGCTGCCGCGAGGAGCGCGGACGCGGATTTGGCGGCCCTGTGTGTCCGGTTCTTGCTGCTCGTGCTGCGCATCACTGCCCCGTTCTCCGTTCTTCGTCGAACGTCGAGCGCTGTCCCGTGTGATCTGGTCTACGCCTGCGGGATGGGGTCGGCAAGTGCGCGTCCGCTGTCAACCGGGGGATCGTGACCGCCTCGTGACCAGGCGTCCGGCATTGGTGTGACCGCTGCTGGGGGCTGCCGCCCCCAGGCCCCCGCTATCGGCCTGAACGGCCTCGTCCTCAAACGCCGGACGGGCTGGATCTACTCACCGGTACTAGAGCAGTGACGGGACTTCCGTCGCCGAGACCTCCCGTGCCGCCCGTTCCAGTGCGCTGGCCAGCAACGCCAGGTCCGTCGGGCCGTTGCCCAGTTCTCGTACGGGTCTGCGGGTCGGGGGATCGCCCATGCGCTGCCAGTCCAGGGGGACGACCGTGGGGCGGAGGGTGGCCGTGCGGGGGATGCGGCCCGTGACGCGGCCGCCCTGGAAGGGGGTGGTCCGGCCGTCGGGGCGGGTCAGGCTGCCGCGGCCCGGTGCCGGGTCGTCAGGGCCGGTGCCCGGGGCGTCGAGGGTCACCCGGAGGGTGGCCTTCCGGGCGGGTTCCGTGTCCGCCGTACGGCCGCCGGGGGCGGTTGCGGCCGCCAGGTGGACGCCGAGTCGCCCGCCCTCGCGGGCCACCGCCTCCAGCGCCCGCATCACCGAGCCCGCGGCCGGGCGGCCCGGTGAGCCGAGGGCCGGGGAGACCAGGGCGTCCAGGTCGTCCACGACCACCACCAGCCGGGGGAGGGGCGGTGCCGCTTCGGTCTGCCGGCGTGCCGTTCCCGGACGCAGCCGTATGGTCGAGCTGGGCGGGGAGTCCAGGTCGCCGGTTGCGGTCGTACCGGTCGCCCGCTGGGCCACCATGCGGCCCGACAGCTCCCGGCCGGTGTGCCACTCGGCGAAGGTGGAGCGGCCCAGCAACTCGGCGCGGCGCTTCAGCTCGGCGCTCAGGGACTGCGCGAACTCCCGCATCCGGACGGGGTCGTTGGCGGTGAGGTGGGTCGTCACGTGCGGGACGTCCGTGCAGACCCGCAGGCCGTCGCCGCCCCCGGAGGTGGCACCCCCGGCGCTCACGCTGTCCCGGCCGTCCATCAGGACGATGCCCAGCCGGTCGGGGCGCTCGGCCGCGGCCAGCGAGGCGACCACGGCCCGCAGCAGCTCCGTACGACCGCTGCCCGCGGGGCCCTCGATCAGCAGGTGCGGGCCGTCGGCCGCGAGGTCCGCGCCGACCGGGCCGCGCGGACCGGCGCCGAGCACGGCCCAGGCCCGCCCGCCGAGCGACTCCGCGTCGTCCGCCGCGTCCGCCCAACGCGCCATCAGCGACGCCGGGGTGGCCCGCGCGAGCCCCAACTCGTCCAGCAGCCGGGCCGCTTGGGGCAACGGCACGGACACGCGTGCGTGCTGCTCGGTCCCGGAACCGTCCGTCCTGAGCGGCGCCAGCGCCCGCGCGAACCGCTCGGCCCAGGCGAGCGAGACGGCGTCCACGGCGGCCACGGTGCCGGGGCCTATGGGGCCGGGGTGCGGGTGGGCGGTGGCCGTGGTCATGGGTGCGGGCAGGGGCCTGGGCATGGTGTGTGTGTCGGCCGGTGACGCCGCATCCGGGCGGACGGCCGGGTCCGCCGGTGTCGGCGGGCGGTCCGCGGCCCCGCCTCCGGGGACTGCGGAACCGGTCCGCGCCACCCGCATCAGTCGCAGCGCCGTCGCCACGTCCCCGCTCAGCAGCGCGACCGCGCCGCAGTCCCGGAAGGCCGGTGCCACCGTGCACGCCGCCTCGTACGTCTCCGTCACCGGTGACGCGGGCGAGGCCGACACCGTCTCGGCGAGGCAGACGACATGTATCCCGGCCCGCGGCCCCTCCAGCGCCAGCCGCGCCACCGCCTCCCGCACCGCGGCGCCTCCGGGGTCGCCGTCCACGACGACCACGGTGTACGGCCCGGGGAAGCCGCCCGGCTCCTCTCCGCCGTCGTCCGTCCGGGCCCAGGAGGGCCTGCGGGCCTGGGAGTGGACGTCGGGGGTGCCGGGCGCCGGCCCTGTTCCGTGCCGTGCCTCCGTCTGCTGGTCCTCCAGGCGCCGCAGCAGCTCGTCGGTGCGGGCCGTGGCCTGTTCGCGGTCGTAGGCGAGCAGGAGACGGCAGTCCTGGCCGTGGCCGGGGCGCAGGTGGGGGAGCCAGCCGAGCCAGGACCATTCCGCGGTGCGCTCCTCCAGGGGGCGGGAGCGGTCCGCGGCGATCAGGACGATCTCCAGGGCTTCGGGCGAGTGCAGCGCGGCCAGCTGGGCCAGCACCGCACGGGCCAGCCCGGACAGCCGGGTGCGCGGACCGGCCAGGCCCAGCGCCCCGGCCTCGCGCAGATCCGCGGTCACCGGTACCGCGGGCAGCAGCCCGGAGCCGTCGGGCGCCGCCCGGTCCGCGGTGCCGAGCCGCACCGTGAGCGCCTCCGGGTGCCCCGGCCCGCGCTCCCACAGCCGGGGGCCGGGGCCGAGCGCCGTCAGCAGCAGTACCGCCGGGTCGGGCCAGGTCTCCGGGAGCAGGGGGCCGGTGCGGGGGGCGGGCCCCGCCGTCGGGTCCGGGCCGTCCTCCTCGGCGTACGCCTCATGCTCGGCCGTGGCCTGCTCGCCGCGGCCGCCGGCCAGCCGGCGTGCCCATGCGGACAGCCCTCCGCGCCTGCGCAGGCCAGGTGGCACGTCGGTCCCGCGGAGCGGGGTTCCCTTGCGGCGGCCGCTCTCGGGGGCGTCCGTGCCCTCCGGTGACTCCCATACGACCGCGCCGAAGTGGCCTGCGTGCGTGTCGCCGCCCGCTGCGGATGGTCCTGCGGGCCCCATCTCCATCCGCGGTGCGCCGCCCTGCTCGGGCACCAGCGGCGCTTCGGCGGAGCCGTGTCCCTGGGCGGAGGGCATGCCGCGCGAGGGCGTGGCGTCGCCGCCGTCGGCCACGCGTGCGTGAAGCGTCGCTTCGGGCGCCGGGGTGCCACTCCCAGGGGCCGCCGGTGTCGCGTCGGCGGCCGCCGGCTCCCGCTCGCCGCCGGAGGTCACCCGGACGTGCCCTTCGCCGTCCGGCGCCGTCGGCACCCGCGCGCCCGGTCCCCCGGCCGGAGCAACCCGCAGCGCCGACTCGCCGATACGGAGCAGGGCGCCCGGGGTGAAGCGCACCGGGCGGGTGCTCAGACGGGTGCCGTCCAGGGTCGTGCCGTTCGTGGAGTCGAGGTCGGCGACCGAGACCTGGCCGTCCGCGGCGACCGTGACCGCGCAGTGGAGGCGGGAGACGTCCGGGTCGTCGAGCGGGACGTCGGCGTCGGCGGAGCGGCCGATACGGATCTCGCCGCCGTGCAGGAGATGCACGCCGCCCGCGTCCGGACCTGCGACGACATGCAGCTGGGTGGGGGCGTCGTCCAGCTCGGGGTGCGGCTCCGGCTCGGCGGGGGCGCCCAGGGAGAGCACCGCGCCGTCGATCAACGGGGGCTCGCCGAGCGTGCTGCGGCGGTCGTCCAGGCGCTCCGCGCCCGCGTACAGCACCACCGCGCCGCCGGAGGCCGAGGCGCTCGCGTCGCCCGCGACCGCCGAGGCCAGTGCCGACGCCACCGCGGCCAGAGCCGTGCCGGCGGGCGCCGTGACCAGTACGTCACAGCTCGCCGTGCGGCCCCGCACGCGATCGGGCGGGCCCAGGGGGTCTACGACGGTCAGCCGGATCTGCATCGCCGTCAGCGGTCCCTTCTGCGCGGGTCTGCGCGGGCGCGGACTACCCCCACCCCACACGAGCACATCGGCCAGTACTGGTACTCAAGGCATCCTCGCACCTGCCACTGACAACACGCCCGCCGCTCGGAGGCAAGTGATCTTGATTGGTCGGCTCTGCCCGCAAAAGTGCCTGACAGTTGACTTACCGGCGACCGCTTGAGATCGGTCACGTCTGCTTCGGGCAACCGACGGGCCAAGTCGAGCGTCTTTCCTTCGAACATGCACGGGGAGGCATACGTAAGACGCTGGGACGGCGACAGGTCGGTGCCGCGCACAGCGGCATTACAGTGGGTCGGAACGGTAAGCAAGCAGCAGGGAGCACATGACGTGCGGCCGGTAGGCAGCAAGTACCTGCTCGAGGAGCCGCTCGGGCGCGGCGCCACGGGCACCGTCTGGCGGGCCCGCCAGCGAGAGACCGCGGGGGCCGAGGCCGCCGTGCCCGGTCAGCCCGGCGAGACCGTCGCGATCAAGGTCCTGAAGGAAGAGCTCGCGAACGACGCGGACATCGTGATGCGCTTCCTCAGAGAGCGCTCCGTGCTGCTGCGCCTGACCCACCCGAACATCGTCCGGGTCCGCGACCTGGTCGTGGAGGGCGATCTGCTGGCCCTGGTCATGGACCTCGTCGAGGGCCCCGACCTGCACCGCTACCTGCGCGAGAACGGCCCCTTCAGCCCGGTGGCCGCATCCCTCCTCACTGCCCAGATCGCCGACGCACTCGCCGCCAGCCACGCCGACGGCGTGGTGCACCGCGACCTGAAGCCCGCCAACGTCCTGCTCAAGCAGGACGGCGGCCAGATGCACCCGATGCTCACCGACTTCGGCATCGCCCGCCTGGCCGACTCCCCGGGCCTGACCCGCACCCACGAGTTCGTCGGCACGCCCGCGTACATCGCACCGGAGTCCGCCGAGGGCCGCCCGCAGACCTCCGCCGTCGACATCTACGGCGCCGGCATCCTGATGTACGAGCTGGTCACCGGGCGTCCCCCGTTCGGCGGCGGATCGGCCCTGGAAGTACTGCACCAGCACCTGAGCGCCGAGCCGCGCCGCCCGTCCACGGTTCCGGACCCGCTCTGGACGGTCATAGAGCGCTGTCTGCGCAAGAACCCGGACGACAGGCCCAGCGCCGAGAACCTCGCGCGCGCCCTGCGCGTCGTCGCCGAGGGCGTCGGTGTGCACGCGAACGCCGCGCAGATCGCCGCCGCGGAGGCCGTCGGCGCCCTGCTGGCCCCCGACCCGATGCCGGCCGCCGTCCCCGGCTCGGCCGACCCCACGCAGGTCCTGCAGCACGGGGCGGGCTCGTACGACCCGAACGCGGCGACCAGCTTCCTGCCCCACACCGGCGGCGCACCGGGCGCCGCCGACCCCACCGCCGTACTCCCGAACACCGGGGCCGCGGACCCGACGGCCGTCATGCCGCCGATGCCCCAGGGGCAGCCGGGGCAGCAGCCCGAGCAGCCGCACCCCTGGCAGAACCAGCTGCGCGCCGCCCGCGATCGCAACGAGCAGACGCAGGTCCAGTACCTCGACCCCGACGAGGACCCGCTGCGCCGCCGTCCCCAGCGGCAGGCCGCCCGCCCGCAGCAGCAGCGCCCCCGGCAGCAGCGGCCGCAGCAGGCGTACGGCTATCCGCAGCAGCAACAGCCGCAGCAGTACGCCCCGCCGCAGCACCAGCAGCCCCAGCGGTACGCGCCCCCGCAGGAGCCGCAGCGGCCCGCGCGTGAGCCTCGCCGGTCGCGAGAGCCCAGCCCCAACCGGATGAAGATCCCCGGGCTCGGCTGTCTGAAGGGCTGCCTGTTCACGATCGTCATCCTGTTCGTCGCGGGCTGGCTGGTCTGGGAGCTGAGCCCGCTCCAGGAGTGGATCGGCACGACCAAGAGCTACTGGCAGCAGCTGTCCGACATGTTCAGCACCGTGAGCGGCTGGATCGGGAAACTGGGCCACCTCGTCAGCAGCAAAGGCGGCAACTGAGCAGCGAGCTTGGTGATTTGTCGACACCTGGCGGGTGATTTCCGTCTCTGCGGTGAAGGTTGGCTCCTCGGACGCGTAGCTTTAGCGACACAACGCGTCCCGTAGGAGCAGTCTTGGCACGGAAGATCGGCAGCCGGTACACCGCGAACCAGATCCTGGGGCGGGGCAGCGCCGGCACGGTGTGGCTGGGCGAGGGGCCCGAGGGACCCGTCGCCATCAAGCTGCTGCGCGAGGATCTCGCGTCCGACCAGGAACTCGTCGGCCGCTTCGTGCAGGAGCGCACGGCGCTGCTCGGTCTCGACCACCCGAACGTCGTCTCCGTACGCGACCTGGTGGTGGACGGCAACGACCTCGCGCTGGTCATGGACCTGGTCCGCGGCACCGACCTGCGCACCCGCCTCGACCGCGAACGCCGGCTCGCGCCCGCGGCGGCGGTGGCGATCGTGGCCGACGTCGCGGACGGCCTGGCTGCCGCGCACGCGGCGGGCGTGGTGCACCGCGACGTCAAGCCGGAGAATGTCCTCCTCGACATGCAGGGCCCGCTGGGCCCCGGCGGCTCGCACCCCGCCCTCCTCACCGACTTCGGCGTCGCCAAGCTGATCGACTCCCCGCGCCGCACCCGCGCGACGAAGATCATCGGCACCCCGGACTACCTGGCCCCGGAGATCGTGGAGGGCCTGCCCCCACGCGCGGCCGTCGACATCTACGCCCTCGCGACCGTCCTCTACGAGCTGCTGGCGGGCTTCACCCCGTTCGGCGGCGGGCACCCCGGCGCCGTGCTGCGCCGTCACGTCACGGAGACGGTGGTCCCGCTCCCGGGGATCCCGGACGAGCTCTGGCAGCTCCTGGTGCAGTGCCTGGCCAAGGCACCGGCCTCCCGGCTGCGCGCCTCGGAGCTGGGCGCCCGGCTGCGGGAACTGCTGCCGCTGGTCGCGGGGATGCCGCCACTGGACGTGGACGAGCCGGACACGGAGCCGACGGAGGAGCCGGAGCCGGCGGCCGGGGAGACCGCGGCCCCGGCCCGCGAACGGGTACGGCGCGGCGCGGTACCCCTGGTACCGGGCGCGAAGCCGGCCGACTCCAACCGGGACACCCATACGTCGATGAGGGTCCCGGCCCCGGACGAGCTGGCCGGCGGCGCCCGCGGCACGGCCCGGGTACCCCGGCCGGCGGGCGCACCGCGGCCGGGTTCCGCACGGCACCGCGCCGTGACGCGCCGGCGCCGGATGGTGCTGGGGACGGCCGCGGCGCTGCTGGTGGCGGCGGCCGGGGTGGGCACCTGGCTGGCGACCTCGGGGGACGACGCGGGGGCGACTCCGCAGGACTCGAAGCACTCGGCGCCGGCGTCGCCGTAGGAGGACCCGGGCGGCGGCACTTCTGGGCGCCGGTCCGCATCATTCAGCCCGTCCGGCGTTTGAGGACGAGGCCGTTCAGGCCGAAAGCGGGGGTCTGGGGGAGGCAGCCCCCAGCAGACGGCGCCGACACCCCCGGGCCACAGCCCAGCCCAGCCCAGCGGCCCGGCACGCCTCGCTTGGCGGAGCCGTTACGCTGGAGGCGTGGCAGTCGTCGATGTATCCGAAGAGCTCAAGTCCCTCTCCTCGACCATGGAGTCGATCGAGGCCGTTCTGGACCTCGACAAGCTGAGGGCAGACATCGCCGTGCTCGAGGAGCAGGCGGCCGCGCCGTCCCTGTGGGACAACCCGGACGAGGCGCAGAAGATCACCAGCAAGCTGAGCCATCTGCAGGCCGAGGTCAGGAAGGCCGAGGCGCTGCGCGGGCGGATCGACGATCTCGCCGTGCTCTTCGAGATGGCCGAGGAGGAGGACGACCCGGACACCCGCGCCGAGGCCGAGTCCGAGCTCGCCGCCGTCAAGAAGGCGCTGGACGAGATGGAGGTCCGCACGCTCCTGAGCGGTGAGTACGACTCCCGTGAGGCGCTCGTCAACATCCGCGCCGAGGCCGGTGGCGTCGACGCCGCGGACTTCGCGGAGAAGCTGCAGCGGATGTATCTGCGCTGGGCGGAGCAGAAGGGCTACAAGACCGAGCTCATCGAGACGTCGTACGCCGAAGAGGCCGGCATCAAGTCGACCACCTTCGCCGTGCAGGTGCCGTATGCCTACGGCACCCTCTCGGTCGAGCAGGGCACCCACCGGCTCGTGCGCATCTCGCCCTTCGACAACCAGGGGCGCCGCCAGACCTCCTTCGCGGGCGTCGAGGTGCTTCCCGTGGTCGAGCAGACCGACCACATCGAGATCGACGAGTCCGAGCTGCGCGTGGACGTGTACCGGTCCTCGGGCCCCGGCGGCCAGGGCGTCAACACCACCGACTCCGCGGTGCGCCTCACCCACCTCCCCACCGGCATCGTCGTCTCCTGTCAGAACGAGCGGTCGCAGATCCAGAACAAGGCCACCGCCATGAACGTTCTCCAGGCGAAGCTGCTGGAGCGTCAGCGCCAGGAGGAGCGGGCCAAGATGGACGCCCTCAAGGACGGCGGCAGCTCCTGGGGCAACCAGATGCGTTCGTACGTCCTGCACCCGTACCAGATGGTCAAGGACCTGCGCACCGAATTCGAGGTCGGCAACCCCGAGGCCGTATTCAACGGTGAGATCGACGGCTTCATCGAGGCGGGTATTCGCTGGCGCAAGCAGCAGGAGAAGTAGCCGAGCCAAGTGACTTTGTCGACTTGACAACTGCCGCCCCACGGGCGGCAGTTGCTGTTTGTCTGGGTTTTACATCACACTCACAGGTTCCAACTCGCTGTAAACGACCCGCAAGTGGACATTGAGCACGCAACGCCCTTGACGTTGCTTTGAAAAATGGGAAAGGTAAAGCGCGGCATGCGTATCTCTGGGGCGCATGTGAACCGGGGGAATTTTGCAGCGCAGCCACCTCCGTCGATCACGGCCCCCGAGCGCCGCCTCAATGACGATGAGCTACTGGGGGTAGCAACCTTATGACGAAGAAGACGCGGCTCCGCGTCGCGCGGGTAGCCGCTGGCGCAGTGATCGCTGCCGGTGCCTCGCTGACCGCCGCCGGTGCCGCTTCCGCGGTGGGTATCGACGTGAACGTGGCCGGTGTCAACGTGGGTGTCAACACCGGCGGCGACGACACCGGGGGTACGGGCGGTGGCCCGTGCGACGTCGTTGTCGACCCGACCTGCGACCCCGGCGGCACGACGGGTGGCAGCACGACCGGCGGTGCGACGACCGGTGGCGACACCACCGGCGGTGCCACGACCGGTGGCGACACCACGGGCGGTGCGACGACCGGTGGCGACACCACGGGCGGTGACACCACGGGTGGCGTGATCGGTGGCGTGATCGGTGGCGGCACCACTGGCGGTGACACCACGGGCGGTGCGACGACCGGTGGCGACACGACCGGTGGCGACACCACGGGCGGTGCCACGACCGGTGGCGACACCACGGGCGGTGACACGACCGGCGGTGCGACGACCGGTGGCGACACCACGGGCGGTGCCACGACCGGCGGCAGCACCACGGGTGGCGGCAACGGCAACTCGGGTGGCAGTGGGAACGGCAGCGGTCACGGGCACAACGGTGGTGGCAACTCCAACACCAACCCCGATGGCAACACCGGCACCTCCACCCAGGACCAGGGCTCCTCGGTCCTCACGGACACCGGCTCGAACACCGAGACCCAGACCAAGGGCAACGGTCAGCAGCTCGCCGAGACCGGTGCCGGCCAGACGACCTTCCTGATCATCGGTGCCGCCACCATGATCGCCGGTGGCGTCGGCTTCCGCATTCTGCCGCGCCTCGTGGGCGGCCGTGGCGGTGCGGCTGCCTGACGGTAGCCGTGCGCACACGCAATGTGTGCGACGACGTACGACGAGGGGCCCGGAGCGTGCATCGCTCCGGGCCCCTCGGGCGTCTCAGTGCCTCTGTGACGCGCCCTATGCGGTCTGGTGCGCCAGGAGCGCCACCGCCGCGATCAGCACTGCCAGCAGTGCGATCAGCGCCATGGGGTTTAGTCCCGCGAAGAAGTTCTCCTGCTGCAGCCGCTCGCGGTTCGCACGGCACACGGGGCACCGGCCCTCGCTCACGGGCGCCGCGCAGTTTGCGCACACCAGCCGGTCGTACGTCATGCGCTCGCCCTCCTTGCGAATACGTTCCACTGGGAGAACGGTTTGTGGTTGCCTAACGTTCCCCTCTCTACTGTGCCAGGTTCCTCCGGAGGGTGCGCGGGTTCCTCCCGGAGGGTGCGCGGGGGCGCCTCCAGAGGGGATGTGAGGCTTGTCTCGCGGCTGCGGGTGAGTGGGGGCTTGTCGCGCCCCGCGGCGGAGCCGCATATCGATACAGCCCCGCGCCCTTTACCGGCGCTGCCCCCAAGGCCCCTTGCAAAGCCCCGTACAAAAGGGCACAACCTGCACCCAAGCGCAACCGCTGCCTGCGCTGGTGCACCCGACTCGCGTATGGTCACGCTCATCTACCCCCGGCGACCCGTGGTGCATCCGTGATCCGATTCGACAACGTCTCCAAGGTCTACCCCAAGCAGACCCGTCCTGCACTCAGGGATGTGTCCCTGGAAGTGGAGAAGGGCGAGTTCGTGTTCCTCGTGGGGTCCTCGGGCTCCGGAAAGTCCACCTTTCTGCGGCTGATCCTCCGCGAGGAGCGGTGCAGCCACGGTCAGGTGCACGTTCTGGGCAAGGACCTCGCGCGCCTGTCCAACTGGAAGGTGCCGCAGATGCGGCGCCAGTTGGGAACGGTGTTCCAGGACTTCCGGCTGCTGCCGAACAAGACGGTGGCGGAGAACGTCGCCTTCGCGCAGGAGGTCATCGGCAAGTCGAAGGGCGAGATCCGCAAGTCCGTGCCGCAGGTGCTCGACCTGGTCGGCCTGGGCGGTAAAGAGGATCGGATGCCCGGTGAGTTGTCCGGTGGTGAACAGCAGCGCGTGGCCATCGCGCGCGCCTTCGTCAACCGGCCCAAACTGCTCATCGCGGACGAGCCGACCGGCAACCTCGACCCGCAGACCTCCGTCGGCATCATGAAGCTGCTCGACCGGATCAACCGGACCGGCACCACCGTGGTGATGGCGACGCACGACCAGAACATCGTGGACCAGATGCGCAAGCGCGTCATCGAGCTGGAGAAGGGCCGCCTCGTCCGCGACCAGGCACGCGGCGTCTACGGCTACCAGCACTGACCGCCACGTCCACGGAAAGGCTCAACCAGTCGCCATGCGCGCACAGTTCGTACTCTCCGAGATCGGTGTCGGTCTCCGCCGCAATCTGACCATGACCTTCGCGGTCATCGTCTCCGTCGCCCTGTCCCTGGCCCTGTTCGGCGGGTCGCTCCTGATGAGCGACCAGGTCAGCACGATGAAGGGCTACTGGTACGACAAGGTCAACGTCTCGATCTTCCTCTGCAACAAGAGCGACGCCGAGTCCGACCCCAACTGCGCCAAGGGTGCGGTCACCGACGACCAGAAGAAGCAGATCCTCTCCGACCTGGAGAAGATGACCACGGTCGTCCAGAAGGTCACCTACGAGTCGCAGGACGATGCGTACAAGCACTACAAGCAGCAGTTCGGCGACTCCCCGCTGGCCAGTTCCCTCACGCCGGACCAGATGCAGGAGTCGTACCGGATCAAGCTGAAGAACCCGGAGAAGTACCAGGTCATCGCGACCGCCTTCGACGGGCGTGACGGTGTCCAGTCCGTGCAGGACCAAAAGGGCATTCTGGACAATCTGTTCGGGCTGCTCAACGGCATGAACTGGGCCGCGCGGATGGTGATGGCGCTGATGCTCGTCGTCGCGCTGATGCTGATCGTCAACACCGTGCGCGTGTCCGCGTTCAGTCGGCGGCGCGAGACCGGGATCATGCGCCTGGTCGGTGCCTCGGGCTTCTACATCCAGGCGCCGTTCATCGCGGAGGCCGCGGTCGCCGGCCTCATCGGCGGGACGGTCGCCTGCGGGTTCCTGGTGGTCGCGCGGTATTTCATCATCGACCACGGTCTGGCTCTGTCCCAGAAGCTGAATCTGATCAACTTCATCGGCTGGGACGCGGTGTTGACCAAGCTGCCGCTCATCCTCGCCACGAGTCTGCTGATGCCTGCGCTTGCCGCGTTCTTCGCGCTGCGCAAGTACCTGAAGGTGTGACGCATGCCAAGAGGGCCGTACGGTCAACCGGCCGTGCGGCCCTTCGCGTTGTCCTAGACTCACCGGCATGTCAGGTCGTGACCTGTTCTGCCAGCCCCGCCGCATTCGCCGCGGGGCCGTCCTGACATTGGTCTTCGCGAGCGTGCTCGTCGCGGGCGCGGCGACCGGCTCCTTCTCCGAGAGCGACCGGAAATCCCCGTCCGGCGCGGCCCGTTCGAGCGTGCCCGCCGGCCATCACGAGGACGTGGCGAAGGCGGCCGAGGAAGCCCTGGCCGACGGCAAGTCCCCGATGGAGGCCGCCGAGCGCGCGGTCAGCCGCAGCGGCGACCGCTGGGGCGCCGTCTACTCCGAGGGCGAGTACCAGGAGTTCGAGGAGGCCCTCGACGGCCAGTACACCGGCGTCGGCCTGTGGGCCAGGCGCGAGCGGGACGGCCGTATCGAGGTGACCAAGGTGGCCGCCGACTCGCCCGCGGCCGCCGCCGGGATCCGCAAGGGCGACCGGCTGCGCAGCATCGACGGCGAGCGGGTCGACGGGCAGCCCGTCACCGAGGTCGTGTCCTTACTGCGCGGCGACGCCACCGACGCGGCCGCCGGTACGGCGGTGCGGCTGGGCCTGCAGCGCGGCACGCGCGCGTGGACCGAGACCTTGCGCCGCGCGCATCTGTCCACCGACTCGGTCACCGTTCGAAAGCTCGCCGGCGGGGTCACCGTGATCAGGATCGCCGCGTTCACCAAGGGCTCCGGCGACGTCGTCCGCACCGCCGTACGGCAGGCCCCCGCGGGCATCGGGATCATCCTCGACCTGCGCGGCAACTCCGGCGGCCTGGTCACCGAGGCCGTGACCACCGCCTCCGCCTTCCTCGACGGCGGCCTCGTCGCCACGTACGACGTCGACGGCGAGCAGCAGGCCCTGCATGCCGCCCCAGGTGGCGACACCACCAGACCCCTGGTCGCGCTCGTCGACGGCGGGACGATGAGTGCGGCCGAGATGCTCACCGGCGCCCTCCAGGATCGCGGCCGTGCGGTCGTCGTGGGCTCCCGCACCTTCGGCAAGGGCTCGGTCCAGATGCCGAGGCAGCTCCCCGGTGGCTCCGTCGCGGAACTGACCGTCGGGCACTACCGCACCCCCTCCGGCCGCAGCGTCGACGGCCGGGGCATCACCCCCGACCTGGACGTGACCTCGCCGGGCCAGGCGGCCGTGGAGCGGGCCGAGACCGTGCTCGACGGCCTGGGCGACGCCGATTAGGCAGCCGTTCTGGACAGCAGTTAAAGGGTTGGCCCGGACACCCCCGCGTAGTGCGAAAATGGACGGCACTATGAGCAAGGGAATGTACGTACCGAAGGAGTCCCAGCCCAAGCAGGGCGGGGCGGCCGCGAAGGCCAGGGACGGCGAGAAGGGCGGCAAGCGCAAGATCGTCGCCCAGAACAAGAAGGCCCGCCACGACTACGCGATCGTCGACACCTACGAGGCCGGCCTCGTGCTGACCGGCACCGAGGTCAAGTCGCTGCGCGAAGGACGGACCTCGCTGACGGACGGCTTCGTCCAGATCGACCGGGGCGAGGCGTGGCTGCACAACGCCCACATCCCGGAGTATCACCAGGGCAGCTGGACCAACCACTCCGCGCGCCGCAAGCGCAAGCTGCTGCTGCACCGCGAGGAGATCGACAAGCTGGAGTCCAAGGCGCAGGAGACGGGTCACACGATCGTGCCCCTCGCCCTGTACTTCAAGGACGGCCGTGCGAAGGCCGAGATCGCCCTCGCGCGAGGCAAGAAGGAGTACGACAAGCGCCAGACCCTGCGGGAGAAGCAGGACAGGCGGGAGTCGGACCGGGCGATCGCGGCGGCGAAGCGGAAGCAGCGGGGCGAGTAGCACGCCGGGAATACGGTGGCATCGAGGTGCGTTGGTCACGTACGATGGCACCAACACCGGCTGAACCCGGTGGGAGCATTGAAAACACAACATGGGGATGATCGGTTTCGACAGCGGCTGTCGAAGCAGGGGAAGCGTGTCGAGGAAGCGGCAATGATCTCGTAAACCATATGTCGCAACCAATAATCGCCAATTCCAAGAGCGATTCCCGCGCCTTCGCCCTCGCTGCCTAATAAGCAGTGAGTGAAGGCCCTAACGGGTGTCAGACCGGGGATGTTCCCGACCCGGACCCTGGCATAATCTAGGGGACTAAACCATTCGGCCCGGTCACGGGGTCGGATGGGAAACCAAACAGTGACTGGGCCCGTCGGCGACTTGTTCGCGTGATCGCCGGGGCCGAGAAAATCGCAGCGAACTGCACACGGAGAAGCCCTGATTCCGCACCGTTGGACGCGGGTTCGATTCCCGCCATCTCCACTCATCCCATGTGGCCAAGGCCCCGTCGCTTCCGAGCGGCGGGGCCTTTGTCGTGCACTTGTCGTGCACACCTTCACAGATCCCACACAGGTGCCATAGGGTGATCGCCGCGCCCGGCGGAGCCCGACCACTCCGGCCTCGTGCGCATCGACCGCGACTGGGGGGAACCAGACCGTGCGGGACCAGTCCGGCCCCTACTTCGAGAAGTACGACTCCGACTTCGGGCTCAGTGGCCTCACCGAGTCCTTCGCCCTGGCCAAGACGCCCGGGACGGAGGAGGCGGCACTCGGGCTCGTCACCGAGAAGCTCGCCGCATACCACGGTGAGACGCCCGTCGACATCTCGGGCATCGAGCGGCTCGGCGAGGACCAACGGCACATCCTCGGATACGACTTCTCCCACGACGACTTCGGGTATGCCGAGGAACTCCGCCGAGACCTGGGCAAGCTGCTGGACTCCCCGCTGTCCGACGAGGTGCTCGGTGCCGTGTGGCTCGCCGCCACCGGAGGCGGGTGGGATCCGCGGGCGCACGGCATCGGCGTGCGTGACTGGCTGGCGCGGATGGACGCGACCTGCGCGGCCCGTCCGCCCCGGACGATGGTGGGCCGTGCGCCGGGCCCGTCGTGGTCGTTCTGGCGACTGCCTGCCGTCGAAACCGTGCGGGACGGGATCCTGGCGGAGATCCGCGCGTCCGCCGGTGAACTGCCCGGCTTGGCGCCGGCGCTGGAGGAGGTCGCCGGCCGGGTCGACCTCGATCTCGGGTTCCGGCTCTATCTGCGGGCGCTCAAGACGGCAGGCGTGCCGGTGCCGGAGGAGCGCTGCGAAAGGTTCTGCGACCTCGGTGAACCGTTCGGGCATCCCTTCCGGGTCGTCTACGAGGGGCTCACCGTCGTGTGGCGGCCCCTGGAGGCCGCGCGGCGTCTTTTCGACGGGGACTTCGGGTTGTCCGAACTCGCCGGACAGTTCCACCCGATGTGGGAGCGGTCCGTCCCGGCGCCCGAACTCCTGCACCGGACCGTCATCGCCGACGGCTATCGCATCCCCGGCGTCCAGGCGCTCGTGCTGTGGGAGGACACCGTCCGGCTGCTCCGTTCCCCGCTGTCCGGCGACACCCTCACCACGCTCTGGGCCGCCGCGTCGCACACGGACCCCGGCCGCTTCGGCACCGACGGCCCGGGCTGGCTGCGCCGGATCGCCGAGGAGTGCCGGGCGCGGCTGTCCGAGGTCGCCCCCGAGCACACCCCCGCCCTGCCCCCGGTCCGGGCCGACCTGGCGGACGCGGTCATGCGCGAACTACGGGAAGCCACACCCCTGTTGGAGCCCGAGGAGGCGCCCGCGCTGGAGCAGGTCGTCGTCCAGGTCGACCCCGACCTCGGATTCCGGCTGCTGCTGAGGGTCCTGCACACGGCGTCCGGATCACTCACCAAGCGGCAGTACGCCCGCTGCCGGTCCCTCGGCGAACGCTTCGGCTACGGCGAGGATCACGTGTCCCACGCCATCGAGCACCTCGCCCAGGACGAGTGACCGCCGGGCCGGCCCCGCCCCGCACCTCTGCACGGCCGCACGACCTCACCCCACCCCACGAAGGACCCACCCACGCATGTTCCTGATCCGTCTCCTGCCCAGGCTGCCCCGTGAGATCTGCCTCGCCGTCATCGGTCTCATCGGCGGTGTCTTCCTCGCCGGCCACGGCATCGTCCAGGCCCACGCCGAACTCACCGGAACGCCCGGGACCGTCCAGGTCACCGACTGCCGGCGCGCCACCGGAGCGTGGAGCGACCTCTGGGAGGACGGATGGGCCTGTGCCGGGTCGTTCGAGTCCGACGACCACAGCGTGCGGATCGCCGCGGTCGGGATCGACGGCATCCTGACGTCCCCGCCCGACAAGCCCCTCGCCGCCCGCGTCGACGGGGCTTCCGCCCGCACCGCGACCCAGGACAGCTCCGGCCGGTGGAAGTGGCCCGCCCTCACCGGCGTCGTCGTGCTCGCCTTCACCGCCTGGCGGATCCGCTCCATCCGCGGCCTCCTGCGCGAGCGCCGCGCCGAGGGGGCGCCAAACCCGGTCCCGGCCTGAGGGTCCTACAAGGCGTCCCACAACCACGGCGCCCGATGTGGTGCCGCACCACATGTCGACGGACCGTTCACGCTTCTACGGTCCCTCCCCATGACCCAGACCAGAGCCGCACGGCACAGCACCCTCCTCGCGACCCTCCTGGTCGCCCTGATCGCCGCCTTCCTCACCCCGGGCAGGGCGGCCGCCGCCTCCCTCCAGGAAGTCACCGGCTTCGGCTCCAACCCCGGCGCCCTGCGCATGTTCCGGTACGTGCCCGACGGGCTGCCCGCCGGGCGGCCCGTCGTCGTCGCCCTGCACGGCTGCACGCAGGACGCATCCGGCTACGGCACCGGCAGCGGCTGGCTCCAGCTCGCCGACCGGTGGGGGTTCTCCGTCGTACTGCCGCAGCAGACCACCTCCAACAATGCTTCGTCCTGCTTCGACTGGTTCCAGAGCGGGGACATCGAGCGGGGGCAGGGCGAGGCCGCGAGCGTCGCGCAGATGGTGGACCGGCAGCTCGCCGACGTCGGCGGCGACGCCTCGCGCGTGTACGTCACCGGGCTGTCCGCCGGCGGTGGCATGACCGCCGTGATGATGGCTGACTACCCGGAGAAGTTCGCCGCGGGCGGCATCGTCGCCGGGCTGCCGTACGGATGCGCACAGGCCGCCGGATCGCCGTACGTCTGCATGTACGTCGGTGCCACACAGACGGCGAAACAGTGGGGCGACCGGGTGCGCGCCGCCCGGCCGGGCTACACCGGCCCCTGGCCCACGCTCACCGTCTTCCAGGGCAGCGCCGACTACACCGTCAAGCCCGTCAACATGACCGACCTGATGAAGCAGTGGACGGATGTGCACGGGGCCGACCAGACCGCGGACGTCAGCAACACCGTCGCCGGCTATCCCCACCAGGCCTTCCGGGACCCGGCAGGGAACACCGCCGTCGAGACGTACAGCATCACCGGCATGGGGCACGGGCAGCCGGTCGACCCCGGCAGCGGGACCGCGCAGTGCGGTGCCGCCGGGGCCTACCTCCTCGATGTGGACCTGTGCGCCGCCTACCGGCTCGGGCTCGGCTGGGGCCTCAGCGCAGGGTGAACGTCGACAGGCGCACGCCCTTGCTCAGCACCAGGTAGACGTCCGTACGGCCCTTCGTCGCGCCCGACAGCTCCGCGGTCACCGTCGTGTAGTCGTACGGCGACGCCGTGCCCGCGAAGCGCGCCGTGCCGACGAGGGTGCCGGTCGGTGAGCCGAGCCGCACCTCCACCGTGCCGGACGACGTCCCGGCCACCCGTGCGCCGAACTCGCCGGCACCCGCCCCCAGCCGGGTGTCCGCGAACTTCAGCCACGCGCCGTCGGAGGCCGCCGACACCGCCGTACCGCTCGCCTTGGACTCGTCGACGAGGGCGATGCCGGCGGAGTAGTCGTCGAAGTTCTCCGCGCGGGTCACCTTCGACAGGTCTCGGGGCGGGATCGTCTCGCCCTTCACCTGCCAGGACGTACGGGTGCGGATGTCGGAGGACGACGAGCCCACCAGGACGTCGTAACTTCCGCTCTCCACCACCCACTTGGAGCGGGTGACATCCCAGTGCGCCAGGTCCGACGGCCGTACCTTCAGCCGGACCGTCCGCGTCTCACCCGGCTTCAGCGACACCCGCTGGAAGGACTTGAGCTGCTTGAGCGGCTGTTTGTCGCGGGAGGTGCGCTGATGGGTGTAGAGCTGGACGACCTCCGCGCCCGCCCGGCTGCCGGTGTTGGTGACCTTCACCTCGTAGCCGTCGCCCACCCGCCGCAGACCGGAGTACGCGAACGTCGTGTACGACAGCCCGTATCCGAAGGGATAGAGCGCCTGCCCCGTGAAGTACTGGTAGGTGCGGTCGGACTTGATGATGTCGTAGTCGAGGATCGGCGGGAGGTCCGATTCCGACCGGTACCAGGTCTGGGTGAGGCGGCCCGACGGGTTGGCGTCGCCGTAGAGGAGGTCGGCCAGGGCGTTGCCGGTCTCCTGGCCCGCGTGGGTGGTCCACAGCAGCGCGGGGACCTCCTTCTGCAAGGATCCCAGCGTGGTCGGGTAGCTGTTCTCGACGATCACGACCGTGTGCGGATTGGCCGCCCGCACCGCCTTGACCAGGGCTTCCTGGGTCGGAGCCAGGGCCAGGTCCGTGCGGTCGTGGGCCTCGCGGCCGTTGATCGACGGGTCGGAGCCGACCACCACGACGGCCTGATCCTTGCCCTTGACCGCGGCGACCGCGTCGTCGACACCGCTGCGGACCACGTCCTTGGTGTAGTGGGCCGCCTGGTCCTTGGCGACCAGGCCGAGGGTGCCGTCCGTGCCGGTCGGGCCCAGGTAGACCGGGTTCGACCACCAGGACTCGGAGGTCTCGTAGCCGGCGTAGCGGAGCAGGTACGTGCCGTCGTCCTGGCGTTCCAGCTTGAACTGCTGCTGTACGAACCAGCCGTTCGGCTGTTTCTGGTCGTTGACGAAGTTCGACCAGTTGTAGCCGACGTACTTGCCGTTCGCCGCGGAACGCAGGGTCACGATGCCGGAGCCCCAGTCGAAGACGTCGAACTGGGCTCCCGTACCGGAATCCGCAGTCTCCTTCAGGGGCCCGCCCGCCTCGCCGGTCCCCGCCGTCACGTACTTGCCGGTCGCCGTGTCCTTCAGGGCGATCCGGTCCACGCCCTCGGTGCTCGCGACCGAGGTGCCGAGCTTGGACTCGATGCCGTCCTTCGGGGTGACGGCGTAGGGGAGGGTGCCGGAGTACCAGTCGGTGTAGAGGGTGTCGGCGAGGGGGCCGACGACGGCGGCACTGCCCGTCTTCTTCAGCGGCAGCACGCCGTCGTTCTTCAGCAGGACCGCCGACTCGGTGGCCGCCTTGCGGGCCAGGGCGCGGTGGGCGGGGCTGTCGATGACGGACGCGTCGATGGAGCCGTACTTGCCGCCGCCGGGGTCGAACTCGCCGAGGCGGACGCGGATGCTCAGCACGTCTCCCGCGGCCTTGTCGACGTCCGACTCCTTCAACAGGCCTGTGGACAGCGCCGACTTGATCGCCGTGGTCGTCGGTCCGGAGTCCGCGTCGTTGTCGGTGAAGCTGTCGACGCCCGCCTTCAGCGCCGCCGCGTCGGCCTCGGTCTGGGTGCCGTAGTACTTCTGGCTGCCGACCAGGTTGCTGGGCGCCGCGGCGTCCGTCACGTTCAGCAGGTTCTTCGAGGTCCAGGTGCGGACGGTGTCGTCGAGGGCCGGATTCACCGTGTTCGGGCGGCCGTTGACCAGGTTGTACGAGGTCATCACGCCCGTCGCCGCGTCCGCCTCGATCGCGGGCCTGAAGGCCTGCTCGTCGTACTCCTTCAGCACCCGCGGGCGCAGTTCGGAGCTCGTGGTGTCGCGGTGCTCCTCGTTGTTGTTGGCGAGGAAATGCTTGATCGTCGGGGCCGTCTTGAGGTGGTCCGGGTCGCCTCCCGTCAGGCCCGTGCCGTACGCCGTGGAGATCGCGCCGGTCAGATACGGGTCCTCGGAGTAGCCCTCCTCGTTGCGGCCCCAGCGCGGGTCGCGCAGCAAATTGACCACGGGGGCCCACAGGTTGAGGCCCCAGCCCGCCGGGCGGGTCTGCTGGAAGCCGCGTGCCTCGTCGCCGACCGCCGAGCCGACCTGGCGGAGCAGGGCCGGGTCCCAGGTCGAGGCAAGGCCCACGGCCTGCGGAAACACGGTCGTCTTGCCGAGCCAGGCCACGCCGTGCAGGGCCTCGGTGCCGGTGCGGAAGGACTGGATGCCGAGCCGGGGAATGGCGGGCTCGTACTGGTGGAGGAGGGAGATCTTCTCGTCGAGGGTGAGGCGGGAGAGGAGGTCGGAGACCCGGGCGGCCACCGGGAGATTCGGGTCGCGGAACGGATAGGCGGGGTCGTCGGCATGGGCGGGGACGGTGGCGCCCAGACCCGCGATCAGGGTCAGGGCCGCCAGCAGCGTGGTCCTCTGTCTTCTTCGCTTGCCCTTCATGTCACGGCTCCTTCACGTAGGGCCTTGCACAGGTGGGTTGGTCAGGCACTGCGCGGCATGGTGCTCGCCCGCTCCGTCAGCCGCGGCGGCAGCAGCGTGGCCTCGGGTACGGCGCTGCCGCCGAGCTTCTTCATCAGGAGCTCCACCGCTCGCTCGCCCACCTCGGCGGAGGGCAGGGCGACGGAGGTGACGGGGACCCGGACGGACTCGGCGAGTTCGTCCGGGCAGATGGCGGTGACGGAGAGATCGCCGGGCACCCGCAGGCCCAGCTGCTCGAAGGCCTCGATGAGCGGCCCCAGGATCGGCTCGTTGTGGACGACGACCCCTGTCAACGCGGGGTGTTCGCGCAGGAGTTGCTCGGCCACCAGTCGGGCGGCCGCGGGCGAGGCCTCGCAGGGGTGCACGGAGGAGGACAGCCCGCTGCGGTCGGCGGCGGCCGTGAAGCCCTGCACCACCCGCTGGGCGAAGGCGGTCTGCCGTACGTACACCTCCGGCGGCGACCCGACCAGCGCCACCACCCGGTGCCCGAGCCGCGCCAGATGTTCCACGCAGGCCTCACCGGCCGCCTTGAAGTCGAGGTCGATGCAGGTCAGGCCCTCGGAGTCGGCCGGGAAGCCGATCAGCACCGACGGCCGTTCCAGCGAGCGCAGCAACGGCAGCCGGGGCTCACGGAGCTGGACGTCCATCACGATCAGCGCGTCCACCAGCGCCGTGTCCGCCACCCGACTGAGCCCCTCCTCGCCCTCCTCCTGCGTCAGCAGCAGCACGTCGTGGTCGTGCTTGCGGGCCGTCGTCACCACCGACACCGCGAACTGCATCACCACCGGGACGTGGATGCCGGCCCGTAACGGGATCACCAGCGCCAGGACGTTCGACCTGCTGCTGGCCAGGGCGCGGGCGCCCGCGTGCGGCCGGTAGCCCAGCTCGCGGGCGGCCGCCTCGACCCGCTGCCGGGTCTCCTCGGAGATCGGACGCTTGCCGCTGAGCGCGTAGGACACGGTGCTGGGGGAGACACCGGCGTGCCGCGCCACATCGGTGATCTTCACCATCAGCCCAGCTCCAGGGAGAGGAATCCGGTACCCGCCTGCGCGCGCGCCGTCCGCTCCCCGGCGGCCAGACTCCACTCGGCCACCGGCTCACTGCACGAGGCCCGCAGCGTGTCCCCTTCGCGTACGACGGTGAAGGTCACGTCGCCCACCTGCACCGTCACCTGGGCGCCCCGCTCCAGGCCGTACGCGTGCAGGGTGACCCCGTCGGCATGGTCGTAGTCGGGGCGGTCGGCCACCGCGCCCACCGGGATGACCGTCCCTGGCCGTACCAGCAGGGGCACGCTCAGGAAGCCGTGCCGTTCGCGCACCCAGCGCGGCCCGGTCACCGTCCGCCCGCTCAGGAAGTGCGTCCAGGTGCCCTCGGGCACGTAGTAGGACACATCCCCCTCGTCGTCGAAGACCGGCGCGACCAGCAGATCCGGCCCCAGCATGTACTGCCGCTCCAGATGCGCGCACCCCGGATCGTCCGGGAACTCCAGCACCATCGCCCGCATCATCGGCACGCCCTCGGTGTGGGCGGTGCGCGCGGCCTCGTACAGGTAGGGCATGAGCTTCAGCTTCAGCTGCGTGAACTGCCGCAGCACGTCAACCGACTCCTCGTCGAACAGCCAGGGCACGCGGTAGGAGGAACTGCCGTGCAGCCGGCTGTGGGAGGACAGCAGCCCGAAGGCCAGCCACCGCTTGAACAGGGCAGGGGTCGGGGTGCCCTCGAAGCCGCCGATGTCATGGCTCCAGTAGCCGAAGCCGGACAGGCCGAGCGACAGCCCGCCGCGCAGCGACTCCGCCATCGACTCGTAGGTCGCCTCGCAGTCGCCGCCCCAGTGCACGGGGAACTTCTGGCTGCCGGTCGTCGCCGAGCGGGCGAAGAGCACGGCCTCGCCCTCGCCGCGGTGCTTGCGCAGCACGTCGAAGACGGTGCGGTTGTAGAGGTACGTGTAGTAGTTGTGCATCCGCTCCGGATCGGAGCCGTCGGACCACGCCACGTCGACCGGCACCCGCTCGCCGAAGTCGGTCTTGAAGCAGTCGACGCCCTGCGCGAACAGCGCCTCCAGTTTCGAGGCGTACCAGTCGCGGGCGGCCGGGCTGGTGAAGTCGACCAGCGCCATGCCCGGCTGCCACATGTCCCACTGCCAGACGCTTCCGTCAGGCCGCTTCAGCAGATGGCCGAGCGCCTTGCCCTCGGCGAAGAGCGGGGAGCGCTGGGCGATGTACGGGTTGATCCACACGCAGACGCGCAGGCCGCGCGCCTTCAGCCGGGCGAGCATGCCCTCCGGGTCCGGGAAGACCCGCGGGTCCCACTCGAAGTCGCACCACTGGAACTCCCGCATCCAGAAGCAGTCGAAGTGGAAGACGGACAGCGGGAGTTCACGCTCTCGCATGCCCTCGATGAAGGACGTCACCGTCTCCTCGTCGTACGAGGTCGTGAAGGACGTCGACAGCCACAGACCGAACGACCAGGCCGGCGGCAGGGCCGGGCGGCCGGTGAGGGCCGTGTACTTGCGGAGGATCTCCTTGGGGCTGGGACCGTAGATGACGTAGTACGTCAGCTCCTGGGTCTCCGCGCTGAACTGGACCCGGGACACCGCCTCCGAGCCGACCTCGAAGGACACCTTGCCCGGGTGGTCGACGAAGACGCCGTATCCCGCGTCCGTCAGATAGAACGGGACGTTCTTGTAGGCCTGTTCGGTGGCCGTGCCGCCGTCGGCGTTCCAGATGTCGACGACCTGGCCGTTCTTGACCAGGGGGCCGAAGCGCTCGCCGAGGCCGTAGACGGACGTACCGACCCCGAGGCCCAGCTGTTCCCGCAGGTAGTGCGCACCCTCCGCGTTCCGCATGATGCCCATGCCCTTGGGGCCGCTGGAGGTCAGGATGCGGCCGTCGGCGAGGAAGTCGACGTGCCAGGAGCCGGTACGGGCCACTCGGACCGACAGGGCGCCGGAGGTGAGGGTCGCGTGCTCGTCGTCGTACCCGACCTGTGGCGTGAACTCCTGTTCAGCCAGGTCGAATTCGGGCCCGCGCGACTGCTCGCCCTCGAAGTGGGTGAAGGTGAGGCCGATGACGTCGGGCATCGGGGTGTGCGCGCTGATCGTCACGACCGGTCCCTTCAGCAGGTCGCCGCGGTGGCGGATGGGCTGGGTCGGCGCATGGACCTCCAGCGAGCCGTCCGTGGCGGTGACGTCGAGGACCTCGACGGGGTGGGCCGCGGTGACTCCCTCGCGCAGCAGCCAGTAACCATCGGTGAACTTCACGTGGGGGGTCCTTACTTCACAGCACCTACGGCGATGCCGCGGGTGAGGGTCCGTTGGAAGACGAGGAAGAACACGATCGCCGGGAGTACGCCGAGCAGGGCCGCCGCATTGGTCATCGTGGCGTCCATCAGGCGCTGGCCCTGGAGGACGCCGAGGGCCACCGACATCGTCTGGTTGTCGTTGGAGATCAGCATGACCAGGGGGAGCAGGAACTCGTTCCAGGTCCAGATGAAGAAGAAGACCAGGAGCACGCCGATGGTCGGCCGGCTGACCGGGACGACGATCCGCCACAGCACCTGCCACTTGTTCGCACCGTCGATACGGGCCGCCTCGATGATCTCCCGGGGGAACTGGCCCAGCACCGACGAGAGCAGATACGTGCCGAAGGCCGCCTGGATCACCGTGAAGACGATGATCACGCTCAGCCTGGTGTCGTACAGGCCGACTTGCTTGGCGAGGTAGTAGATCGGGTAGACCAGCGCCTCCTGCGGCAGCATGTTGGCGAGGACGAAGAAGGCCAGGACCCAGGTGCGGCCCTTGATCCGGCCGATCCCGATGGCGTACGCGTTGAGGACGGACAGGATCACCGCGAGCACCGCCACCGAGCCGCTGATCAGCACCGAGTTGACCAGCTTCTGGCCGAAGTCGACGCGCTGCCAGAAACTCTTGAGGCCGTCCAGATACAGGCCCTCGGGCAGGCTGAGCGGGCCGTGCTGGGAGTACTCGGCCGGTGACTTGAACGCGTTGACGGCGACGATCAGGAACGGCACCACCATGAACAGGGCGGCGATGCACAGCGCGATCAGCACCGGGTAGCGGCGCAGGGCGGTCGTCATGCGCGGTCACCTTCCTCGTCGCGGGTCTGGAGCTTCAGCAGGACGAGGGAGAGCACCAGGATGATCACCGTGAGGACCGTGGAGATCGCGGCGCCGTAGCCGACCTGGGTCTTCTCGAAGAAGGTGGAGAAGGAGAAGTAGGACGGGACGTCGGTCGCGCCGCCCGGGCCGCCCTTGGTCAGCACGTACACCGCGCCGAACACCTTGAGCGCGGCGATCGTGCACCAGGTCAGGACGACGTAGATCTCCGGGCGGATCTGCGGCAGCGTGATGTGCCAGAAGCGGCGCCACCAGCCCGCACCGTCCAGCTCGGCCGCCTCGTACAGCTGCGGGTCCACGCGCTGCAGGCCCGCCATGAACACCACCAGCGGGAAGCCGATCTGCACCCAGACCATCACGCCCATGACGCTGTACAGCGCGATGTCGGGGTCACCGAGCCAGTCCTGCTGCCAGGAGCCCAGCCCGACCGCCTTCAGCAGCTCGTTGAGGGAACCGTTGTCGGGGGCGAGGATCCAGCTCCAGACGATGCCGGCGACCGCGATCGGCAGCACCTGCGGGAGGTAGAAGCAGGCGCGCAGCACCGCGGCCCACCGGGATCCGAAGTGCTTGCCGATGTAGTCGAACAGCGCCGCCGCCAGGACGAGACCGATCATCGTCGGTACGGCCGCCATGGCGACGACCATGAACAGGCTGTGCCGGAACGACGCCCAGAACTCCGAGTCGTCCAGCAGCTCCCGGTAGTTGGCGAGCCCGGTCCACTTGGGGCTGCCGATGCCCTGCCACTGGGTGAAGCTCACGCCCGTGTTCATCAGGAACGGGACCACGATGATCGCCGTGAAGGCCAGGATGCCGGGGAGCAGGAACAGGGCGTACGAGTCGCGGGTACGGGGGCGGCGCGGGCCGGCGTCCGGATGCTTGCCGGCAGCCCGCGCACCCCGTTCGACGGTCACCGTCATTTCGTCGGCGCGCCCTTGTCGTAGGCCTGCTGCAGTGCGCTGAGATAGGCGTCCGGTTTCTCGCTGCCCGTCATCAGCTTCTGCGTCTCGGAGACGAGGACGTCGTAGAAGCCGTTCACCGGCCAGTCCGGGTAGAAGGCCAGGCTGTCACGCCCGCTGAGGGTGTTGAAGTTGGCGATGAGCTGCTTGGACTTCGGGTCCGTGATGGCGGAGGCGTCGGCCGCGACCGGGACACCGCCCTTGTTGCCGAGCAGGTTCTGGATCTTCTTCGACATGGTGATGTCGATGAAGTCGTAGGCCAGGTCCTTGTTCTTGGCGTTCTTGGGGACCACCCAGATGTTCCCGCCGGAACCCGGGGTCAGATTCGAGCCGGGCCACAGGGTGGTGTCCCAGTCGAACTTGGCCTCCCGCTGGAAGCGGCCGTACCACCAGCTGCCGGAGAAGAGGATCGGCGCCTTGCCCTGGATCCAGGACACGCCCGCGTCCTCGGATTTGGTGCTGGTGGAGTTCTTGCTGATGTAGCCCTTCTTCACCCAGTCGGCGAAGGTGGTGGCCCCGTACGTCCAGGCCTGGTCGTGGAAGTCGGTCTTGCCCTTGTACAGCTGGTACTTGTCGACCCAGGAGCGGTCGGCCTTGGAGAGGGCCAGCTGGTAGAGGTACTGCTGGGCGATGTACTCGGCGCCCGCGTTGGCCAGCGGGGTGACGCCCTTCGCGACGAACTTGTCCATGGCGGCGGTCAGTTCGTCGAACGTCTTCGGCTCGGTGATCCCGTACTTCTTGAAGAGGTCCTTGTTGTAGTAGACCATCGTGTACTCGGCGTAGTTGGGCACGCCGTACCACTTGCCGGAGCCCATGACCCCGTTCGTGTCGTACATGCTGGTCGTACGGACGCCCGCGCTGAGCTTCTTGTCCCAGCCGCGCCGGGTCGCCTCGGCCGTCAGATCGGTCAGCAGGCCCTGCTTCGCGAGGGTGCCCGCAGTCGCGTTGCCCTTGCTGTACTCCATGACGTCGGGCACGTCAGAGGAGTTCAGGATCATGGGCGCCGTCTTCTGGATCTGTTCGAAGCCCTTCTCCTCGAACTTGACCTTGACGCCCGGGTGCTTCGCCTCGAACTCCTTGATCGCCTCGTTCCAGGCCACGCCCATCGCACTGTCGGGGCCCTCGAAGTGCCAGAGCTTGAGTGTCTTGGCGTCGGAGGACCCGCTGCCCGAGCCGCCGCATGCCGTGAGCAGCAGCGATCCGCCGAGGAGCGCGGCCGTGACCGTCATCACACGCCTTCGTGCCGTCAACATCCCGTGCCTCCTGGAGAGCCGGATGGGTATCGGGGCGTCACGCGGCGAACGGGATCCCAAAACGGGATCTCGTCGAATCGATTCGATGCGTGACGTCGAAGCGCTTCGACGGGCGAAGGTATGCGGGCGCTGTGGGTGCGTCAATGGCTTGCGCGAGAAATGCTCCGCGGGGTGGTTATTGACCCGCGGGTCGGTGGGGGTTGTTCGCGCAGTTCACCGCGCCCCTTGCGAAGCGCGGTGCCGCGCCGGCGATCAGCAGCGACGCGGTGGCCGCCGTCACCGGTGCCCCGAAGCCGGCTGTCGGGGACAGGTGGTCCACCAGCCAGCCGCCGGTCGCGGAGCCGCAGGCGATGCCGCCGAGCAGGCCGGTCACCGCGAGGGTCATGCCCTCGTTGCGGCGGGCCTCGGGGGTGCGCTGCTGCACCAGCGTCATCGTCGTGACCATGGTCGGGGCGGTCGCCATGCCCGCGACCAGCAGCGCACCGGCCAGGAGCGGGAGCGAGCCGGTGAGGGCGGCGGCGAGGAGGGGGAGCGCCATCAGGGCGGTCATCGTGGCGATGCACCACGGCAGGCGGGCGTCGGCGGGACCGCTCGGCTTGAGGGCTCCGTACAGCAGACCCGCCGCGCACGAACCCGCCGCCTGCAGCGCGAGCACGAGGCCCGCCGCCGAGCGGTGTCCCTGTGCGTCCGCGAACGCGATCGTGACGACCTCCATGGAGCCGAACACCGCGCCCATGGCCAGGCAGACGGCAAGCAGCGGGGGCATGCCGGGCGCGCGGAACGGGGACCGGGCGCGAGCATGCCGCTGCACGGGCGGCTCGGTCGAGCGCTGCGCGGCGAACAGCAGCATGCCGGTCAGCAGCAGCACCGCCCCGACCAGCGTGCCCGCCTCCGGGAAGAACGTCCCGCACAGGAAGGCCGCGAGCACCGGGCCCAGCATGAAGCAGAGCTCGTCGGCGGCCTGTTCGAAGGAGTTCGCGGTGTGCAGCGCACCGTCGTCGCCCTTCAGCAGGTGGGCCCAGCGGGCGCGGGACATGCCGCCGGTGTTCGGGGTCGTCGCGGTGGCGGCGTAGCAGGCGAACAGGGTCCAGACGGGGGCGTCGAAGTGCACGCAGAGCAGGAGGGCGAGGGAGCCGAGGGCCGCGAACACCGTGGCGGGTACGGCGATACGGGCCTGTCCGTACCGGTCGACGAGCCGCGCGGTCCACGGGGCCACCACGGCCGTCGTCGCGAGGCCGGTCGCGGTGACGGCGCCGGCGAGGGCGTACGAGCCGCGCGCGCCGGCGATCATCACGACCGCGCTCACGCTGAACATGCCCATGGGGAGCCGGGCCAGAAGATTCGCGTATGTGAAGGCGCGGGTGCCGGGGGTGGCGAAGAGGAGGCGGTAGGGGCCGGGTGGGCGGTTTCCGGTTCGGGGGCCGAAGTCGACGGCGACGAGGGTGTCGGCGGTGACGGTGAACAGCGGGGCGTTCCCGGGGGTCGGTTGCGGCATGGGCACTACGGTCGCCCGGAGGCGATCAAGGGGTCCAACACCTTCTCCGCGCCGATTCACGCAGCTGTGTTGTAAGTCCTGCTGTAGGTTCGCCGGATGCCCGCGCACAGCCATCTCGACCCGCGCCTCCTGCGCGCCTTCCTCACCGTCGCCGAGGAACTGCACTTCACGCGCGCCGCCGCCCGGCTCTACGTCGCCCAGCAGGCGCTCAGTCGCGATGTGCGGCGGCTGGAGCGGGAGTTGGGCGCCGAACTGTTCGTGCGCAGCACCCGGCAGGTGACGCTCACGGCCGACGGTGAGCGGCTGGTGCCGTACGCGCGTCGGGTGCTTCAGGCGCAGGACGAACTGCTGGCCGCGTTCGGGCAGGCCAGGCCGCTGCTGGTCGACCTCAACTACCGGGGTGCGGCCACCGCGCGCCGCGTCCTGCACCGGGCCCGCGAACTCGCCCCCGACCAAGAGCTGATGGCGCGTTACGAGAGCGGGCTGACCGGCGCGGCGGAAGAGCTGCTCGCCGGGCGCCTCGACGCGTCGTTCGGCCGGTTCGCAGGCCTGGGCCCGGCGCTGCGGGCCCGGCTGGAGCACCAGCCCGTGCGCCATGAGCCGATGGCGGTCGTGCTGCCCGAGGACCACCGGCTGGCGGCGCTGGACGCGGTGCCGCTCGCCGCGCTGGCGGGCGAGACGGTGTACGCGGGTGCCGGCAATCCGCGGACACCGGAGTGGACAGATCTCGCCCGCCGGCTGTTCGACGGGCGGGGCATCGAGATCGCGCCGCCCGTTCCGCTGGCCGTAGGGGAGGAGGAGTTCGAGCGGATCATGGCCAAGACGCGCAATCCGATTCTCGCCGTGGTGGATTTTCCGGCCATGCCTGGGAGGGTGCTGCGGCCCTTGATCGATCCTGTGCCTCTGTCGCCGGTGTCACTTGTGTGGCGTAAGGGGCTGGTGCACCTCGGATTCGATGCGCTTCGACGGGCGGCGGCCGAACTCACGGCGGAGGAGGCATGGCTGCGGATGCCTTCCGATGGATGGTTTCCGGCCATCGATGCGGACGTGTAGGACTTGCGCGGTCCGTTCGCCGCGATGGCCGGGTCGGTCATGGGGAGTGCTCCTTCAGGGGCTGGGAGGCCGCGACCGGTCAGAGGCTGCGGGCGGTGATGTCGCCGGAGGAGGTGGTGGCGCGGATGTCGAGCTCGGCGGTGCCGTCGTTCTTGAGCGCGTTGTTGATGCGGCCATGGCCGGTGCCGGCGTCCAGGGCGGCGGAGATTCCGGCGGCGGCGCCGACCGAGATGTCGCCGGACTGGGTGCGCAGTGTCACCGTGCCGCCCACGGCCTCGGCGATCCGGATGTCGCCGCGTGCGGTGCTGATGTCGGCGGGGCCGCCCAGCCGGCCGACCTCGACGTCGCCGTCGACCGCGGTGAGGCGGAGGCTCGCGGCCTCGTCGATCTTGATCTGGCGGTAGGCGCCTTCGAAGACGACGTCACCGAGCCGGCCGACGGCCCGGAGTTCGGCGCCGGCCGTCTTCGCCTCGATGCGGGAGCCGGCGGGCAGCTGGACGGTGACCTCGACGGATCCGGAGGGGCCGAGGTACTGGTTCTTCGCCGGCTTCGCCGCGATGCGCAGGACACCCTCGCGGTAGTCGACCTCCAGCTGCTCGGCCGCCTTCACATCGCGGTTCCTGGAGGCGTCGGCGGGCCTGACCTCGACGGTGGTGTCGGTCCGGTCGGCGGCAATGAACTCGATGCGCCCGGCGGGGATGTCGAGGACGGCGGAGACGGCTGCGGGGGTCTCGAACTTCTGCATGGTGCTCTCCTTCGTATGCAGCGGGCGCTCGGTCGGCCCGCTGTTTCTGATAGTGGAAAGCTACGTTGCGTTCGAAGATCTGGCAACATAGTTGTTGCACGTAGCTGCAATATATGCAGGTGAGAGTAGATAAATCGTTGCAACGGTTCAGAATTTAATGCAACATTGGCGCGCTGCTCGTTGCAATGGATTGGGAGTGAACGCTAGAGTGGGAGACGCCGAACAGGCCTGTACGAAGGAGAAGACGATGCCGGGAGGCAGACTCACCCAGCAGGACCGCCAGCAGATCGCGCTGGGACTGGCCGACGGCCTCGCCTACGCGGAGATCGCCCGACGCCTGGACCGCCCGACCTCGACCATCACCCGCGAGGTGCTGCGCAACGGCGGCCCCACCGGCTACCGCGCCGAGATCGCCCACCGCGCGACGGCACACCGCGCCCACCGCCGCAGGCAGTCAGCGCCGCCGAACTCTCCGGCGTCCCCGCAGCCGTACGGGCGCGACGCCGAGGCGGTCCGCGCGTACGAGGAGACGCTCACCACTGTGTTCGTGCAGTCGGGCACGCCGCAGATGATGGCCCGGGTGCTGGCCGCCGTCTGCCTCAGCGACGCGGGCAGCCTCACCGCCGCCGAACTCGTCGAGCGGCTCAAGGTCAGCCCGGCGTCCATCTCCAAGGCGGTCGCGTTCCTCGAGGAACAGGGCATGATCCGGCGGGAACGCGACGCACGCCGCCGGGACCGCTACGTCGTCGACTCCGACGTCTGGTACCAGTCGATGATGGCCAGCGTCCGCGGCACCGCCCAGGTCGCCGAGACCGCACGGCAGGGCGTGGCCATCCTCGGCCCCGGCACGCCGGCTGCCGTCCGCCTGGAGAACATCGCCCGCTTCCTCGACTTCGTCTCGGAGAGCATCGCCCGCGCCGCGGACCAGGCGCGAGACGTCCTCCACGCGCGTCCCGAAACACCGCCGGACGGTCACTCATTGAGGTGAGGCGCCCGTAGTTCCCCCTCGGTACGCTGAACCGACAGTCGAGACTCCGTCCCATGGGAGCACCGATGAGCGCCGCATCCGACGACGGGCCGGACGACGAGCCCGCGTACCGCTGGCCCATCCCGCCCCCCGGGGGCTGGACGGCGGACGACCTCGACCGCATTCCGGGCCTCCCGCCGCACACGGAGTTGATCGACGGGAGTCTCGTCTTCATGAGTCCGCAGACCGCATTCCACGCCCGGTGCATGCGCCTGCTTGAGAACACTCTTCTCGGACAGGCGCCGGATCACCTGGATGTCATGCGGGAGATGACGGTCAAGCTGGATGCGAAGAACCGGCCCGAACCGGACATCCTGGTCTTCCCCTTGGAGGCGAACACCGGACCCGACCAGACCTGGTACCGGCCAGAGGACGTCATCCTCGCCGTCGAAGTCGTCTCCGCCGATTCCCGAGAGCGCGACCGCGAGGTCAAGCCCCGCAAGTACGCGGCAGCCGGCGTTCCGCACTTCTGGCGGGTCGAGCAGGACGAGGACAAGGGCTTCCCCGTCGTGTACGTCTACGAGCTCGACCCGGCCACGAAGTCGTACGGCCTCACCGGCATCTTCCACGACAGGCTCAAGGTCTCCGTGCCCTTCGACTTCGAGATCGACCTGACGGCCGTCGATCGGGGCGGTCGGTGAGTGCCCCTGACTTCGCACTCCTGCCCGTAGCCCTGCGGGTCGTGCATCTACGCGACGACGACCCGGGTCCCGTTGAAGTTGGCCACGATCTCCAACTCGCCGCCCAAGGCTGCGACGTAAGCCGCGACCGTGCCCAATTCAGTTGACGCCGTCCTGCCGCGCTCGATGGCGGAGACCCGCTCCTGCCTCACCTGCATGCGCTCGGCGATCTCGCGTTGTGTGAGCCCGAGTTGTCGACGCATCTCAGCCAGTCGGTGGGCTCGTGCCTCGGCCACCATGCGGCGGGCCCCGGCAGCAATTTCGTCAGGGTCGTCGGGGTCGAAGATCTCGTGCTTGACCTCGTCCCAGGAGTGGAAGCTGGTCACTTCTGTGTCTCCTTCTCGTGGCGCCCAGCCAGATGAACCAGCCACAAGGCATAGCGTTCTTCGGCGAGCGGGATCGCGTGCCGGTACCACTCTGTCCATTGTCCGGACTTGTCACCCGCGACCAGCAGGACGGCGTTGCGTTCCGGGGGCCCTCTTCCATCAGAGCCTCGATCGCCTGACCCACGAGCCGTGCTGTGGTGCGGTCGTCCTTGCGGAGCGCGTGCAGCCGGTCGCCCACCTCCCCCGTCATTTCAAGATGCCAGGTCATGAGCGACCTTTGTGTAGTACGTAGCCATACTAGTACCCTGATGTACTGACGGCATCCAAGGGTGAAGAGTCGATCCGAGTCACCGGGTGGAGTGATCTGTTGCGCACGGAGGCCTGCGGCAGTGCGAAGATCGCCGTCGCGGTCCACGGGGCCGGGCATACCGTCGCCTTCACCGGGACGTGCGCGTGACGCTTCACGGAGATGCGTTCGTGATGGGGAGCTCTTCGTAACCTGCGGGCGCACAACCTCTCATCCCCCCTCCGCCCGGGGTGAGAGCAAAGTTCCTTTCCGGTCACCCAGTGCCACAGGCCGGAAACGCTGCCTCCCTACCTTCGGGACTCATCACCGCTCATCTGCCCCAAGCACGACCGAGCCCCGGAGCACCGTGGAGGCGTCATGACAGCCCCTAGCACAGCCCCCGCACCCAGCAGGGGAGGCCGCTGGATCCAGCACTGGGATCCCGAGAACGAGACCTTCTGGAACGAGACCGGAGAGAAGATCGCCAAGCGGAACCTCCTCTTCTCCGTTCTCTCCGAGCACATCGGGTTCTCGATCTGGACCCTGTGGTCCGTGCTGGTGCTCTTCATGGGCCCGCAGTACGGGCTGACCCCGGCCGACAAGTTCATGCTGACCTCGATGGTCACACTGGTCGGCGCCGTCGTCCGAGTCCCCTACACCTTCGCCGTCGCCATCTTCGGCGGCCGGAACTGGACGATCGTCTCGGCCAGCCTGCTGCTCATCCCGACGATCGCCGCGTTCGCGGTGATGAAGCCGGGCACCTCCTTCGACACCTTCCTCGGGATCGGCCTGCTGGCCGGCATCGGCGGCGGCAACTTCGCCTCCTCGATGACGAACATCAACGCCTTCTTCCCGCTCAGGAAGAAGGGCTGGGCGCTCGGGCTCAACGCCGGAGGCGGCAACATCGGCGTCGCCGCCATCCAGCTCGTGGCCCTCGCGGTCATCGGCGCGAGCGGCGGCCCGCGCGTGCTGCTCGGGATCTACATCCCGCTGATCGTCGTCGCGGCCGTGCTCGCCGCGCTGTTCATGAACAACATCGAGAACGTGAAGAACGACACCGGTGCCGCCAAGGACGCCGCGAAGGACGCCCACACCTGGATCATGTCCTTCCTCTACATCGGCACGTTCGGCTCGTTCATCGGTTACAGCTTCGCCTTCGGGCAGGTGCTGACGAACCAGTTCGGGCGCACGCCGCTGCAGGCCACGTACCTCACCTTCATGGGCCCGCTGCTCGGCTCGCTGATCCGCCCCGTGGGCGGCTGGCTCGCCGACAAGTACGGCGGCGCGAAGATCACCCTCTACAACTACATCGCCATGGGCGCCGCCACGGCCGTCCTGGTCGTCGCCAGCATGCAGAAGTCGCTGCCGCTGTTCGTCGTCGCCTTCGTCGTCCTGTTCTCCCTGACCGGCATCGGCAACGGATCCACGTTCAAGATGATCCCCGGCATCTTCCAGACCAAGGCCCTCGCCAAGGGACTGGAAGGCGAGGAGGCGGCCAAGTACGGACGTCGGCTGTCCGGAGCGTCCATGGGCCTCATCGGCGCGGTCGGCGCACTCGGTGGCGTCGGCATCAACCTGGCCTTCCGGCAGTCCTTCCTCTCCTACGGCTCCGGCACCGGCGCGTTCGTCGCCTTCCTCGGCTACTACGCCCTCTGCTTCGCGGTGACCTGGGCCGTATACCTTCGACGCCCGGCCGCGGCGACGCAGTCCGAGGCCGCCGCAGACGCGAAGCCGCAGCTCAGCTACGCCGAGGTGTGACGTAACACCAGCGACATGAAGCCGAACCGAGCCTGTCACGCACCGTTGACAGGCTCGTTCGGCATGTAGGTACCGCACTACTGCATGTACGACGACTCGAGTTCGGGACGAGAGCCATGTACGAGGAACAGCAGCGACCAGACCCGGGCCTGCACGGCCCCCTGGCCGGATTCACCGTGGGTGTGACCGCCGCCCGCCGTGCCGACGAGCTGGGCGCGCTGCTGCAGCGACGGGGAGCCGCCGTCCTGCATGCACCCGCCCTGCGCATCGTGCAGCTCGCCGACGACAGCGAACTGCTGGCGGCGACGAAGGACCTGATCGACCAGGCACCGGACGTGGTGGTGGCCACGACCGCCATCGGCTTCCGGGGCTGGGTCGAGGCCGCCGAGGGATGGGGGCTCGGCGAGCCGCTCATCGACCGGCTGCGGCACGTGGAGCTGCTGGCGCGCGGGCCCAAGGTCAAGGGAGCGATACGGGCCGCCGGGCTGACCGAGGAGTGGTCGCCGTCGAGCGAGTCCATGGCCGAGGTGCTGGACCGGCTCCTTGAGGAGGGCGTCGACGGGCGCCGTATCGCCGTACAGCTGCACGGCGAGCCGCTGCCCGGGTTCGTGGAGTCGCTGCGGGCTGCGGGAGGGGAGGTCGTCGGGGTTCCGGTGTACCGGTGGATGCCGCCGGAGGACCTGGCGCCGCTGGACCGGCTGCTGGACGCGGCCGTCTCCCGGGGCCTCGATGCGATCACCTTCACCAGCGCGCCCGCCGCCGTGTCGCTGCTGAACCGGGCCGAGGAGCGCGGGCTGCTGCCCGAACTGCTCGCCGCCCTCCACCACGACGTCCTGCCGGCCTGCGTCGGCCCGGTCACCGCGCTGCCGCTGCAGGCCCACGGCATCGACACGGTCCAGCCCGAACGCTTCCGGCTCGGCCCGCTCGTCCAGCTGCTGTGCCAGGAGCTTCCCAACCGGGCGCGGTCCCTGCCCATCGCCGGGCACCGGGTGGAGATCCGCGGTCATGCGGTCCTCGTCGACGGCGACCTCAAGCCCGTACCGCCCGCCGGGATGTCGCTGCTGCGGGCGCTGTCGCGGCGGCCGGGGTGGGTGGTGGCCCGGGCCGACCTGCTGCGGGCGCTGCCCGGCGCCGGGCGCGACGAGCATGCGGTGGAGACCGCCATGGCACGGCTGCGGACGGCTCTCGGCGCGCCGAAGTTGATCCAGACGGTGGTGAAGCGGGGGTACCGGCTGGCCTTGGATCCCGCCGCTGACGCGAAGTATGCGGACGTGTGAGGCAGGTACCAGGCGCCGGGGTGGACGTGCTGGGGGCTGCCGCTTCCAGACCCCCGCTTTCGGCCTGAACAGTCTCGTCCTCGAACGCCGGACGGGCTGAACAGAATCAGCGCCCGCGTCAGACACCCCACCGCCGCCGTCGACACCCCCGCCCGCACCGCGTTCCACGCCACCCACGCCCGCTCGAAGTGCTCCCGGGCCGCCGTCGGATCCTTCATGGTCGCCAGGTCGTTGTCGAGCGGGATGTTGACGGCGACCGTGGTGAGGAAACCGAGCGCGTAGGCCGCCAGGGCCGCCCACACCCAGCAGCGGTACGGCTGCCCGCGCAGCTGCCACGAGGACACCGCCGTCAGGAGCAGCGCCCCCATGAAACTGAGGAAGAACGCCGGATTCTGGATCACGTCGTTGATGTTCCGCATCACCTCGACGTAGACCCGGTCGTCGCTGCGGGCCAGCGCCGGCATCACGCAGCACGCGAAGATGTAGTGGACGCCCGCGATCAGACCCATCGCGACCGTGGCCGCACCCAGTACGAATCCCGTGCTCCTGCTGTGGGTTGTCATGCCCTTGAGTCAACGGACGGCGGCCCGCCCGGAACATCGCCGAGAAGCGCAGCCGCATAAGCACGCGTCCAGCCGCCATCTCCTCCACCGCCGGTACGAGGGGTTCCGGCCGCGCCAGCGGGAAGGCACTGTAAGAGGGATCGGTTGCTTCAGCCCTCAGGTTCCCGAGCCAGGCGGTGACAGGCACATGGCACTGGGTACGGTCACGGTCGCGTACGAGCTGCGGTTCGACGCCGGGCGGATCTGTCTCGACCTCCTCGCCACCACCCACCCCGAGGAGCGGTTCGACTCCCTCGGTGTGCTGTGCGCCTGGATCACCGGGGCAGGACTGGTCCCCGCGACCACCCCGCTGGCCCACGCCGACCCGTCCTGGCTGGTGGGCTTCCGTGAACTGCGCGGACAGATCGGGCAGTTGGTGCACGGCGGACTGACGCCGGCAGTTCTCCGGCCGTCGTACGACATCGCGCTCGCCCGGGTGAACGAGATCGCCCGTGTCTCACCTCCCGCCCCCCGCGCCGTGCGCGGCGAGGACGGTTCGCTCGTACGTGAGTTGGACGGTCCGCCCGAGTGCGCGGCGCTGCTCGCCGCGATCGCCCGGGATGCCGTGGAGCTCCTCACGGACCCCGTCGCACGGGCCGGACTGCGGCAGTGCGAAGGGGACAACTGCCCGATCGTTTATGTGGATTCGTCCCGGGGGCGCAGGAGGCGCTGGTGCTCCAGTGAGGTCTGTGGGAACCGGGAAAGGGTGGCCCGGCACCGCCGGCGTGCGGCTCTGACGCGCGCCTGACGCCCGGTATGCGGCTTCTGAGAAGGAGTCGTCGACGTGATTTCGATTACACACCGTTTACCTCATCCGTGACATGGGCAGCGGTTGCGATCTCGCCAATGTGGCGGAAATGTAAAGATCACGAGGTGGGAATGTGCTCCCATGTCCCCCTCGTCACGTCACTCAGAAGAAAACTGTCATCTCACGTTGAACATGACGCGGCCCACATCCGTACCCGTGGACGAGCGACCGACTGGGGGAACCCCCGGACATCGGAGGTGGGCGTGCGCAAGGATTCCGTCGTGGCCAATGAACGTGGATCGAGGGCCCGACATCGCATGTCCCAGCCCTCGGAACCTGATGAGGAGCTGATGCGTGCGCTCTATCGCGAGCACGCCGGACCTCTCCTTGCATACGTACTGCGCCTGGTCGCCGGAGACCGGCAGCGCGCCGAGGACGTGGTCCAGGAGACATTGATCCGTGCCTGGAAGAACGCCGGTCAGCTCAATCGGGCGACCGGATCTGTACGCCCCTGGCTGGTGACGGTCGCGCGCCGCATCGTCATCGACGGCCACCGCAGCCGGCAGGCCCGGCCGCAGGAGGTCGATCCGTCGCCGCTGGAGGTCATCCCCGCGGAGGACGAGATCGACAAGGCGCTGTGGTTGATGACGCTGTCGGACGCGCTGGACGACCTGACCCCGGCCCACCGGGAGGTGCTCGTCGAGACGTATTTCAAGGGGCGTACGGTCAACGAGGCCGCCGAGACGCTGGGCATTCCCAGTGGCACGGTGCGGTCCCGGGTGTTCTATGCCCTGCGGTCGATGAAGCTCGCACTGGAGGAGCGGGGGGTGACGGCGTGATGAGTGTTTACGGGGGAAACCAGGGATTCGGTACAGGTGGTTCGGGTATGTCTGGCTCCATGATGGGATCTCCGGGCCCGAGCGAACACGAGACGGTCGGCGCCTACGCTCTCGGCATCCTCGACGACGCCGAGGCAACCGCTTTCGAGGCGCACCTCGCGACCTGTGAGTGGTGCGCCCAGCAGCTCGACGAGCTGGCCGGGATGGAACCGATGCTCGCCGCCCTCGCGGATCTGCCGGGGACCGGTTCGCCCGCGATCGGGGAGTCCCTGTCCGCCAGGCCCAGCCCGCGGCTCGCGGAGAAGCTGGTCGACGAGGTCGCCGAGCGGCGGGCGCAGAAGCGCCGCAAGGGCTTCTACCTGGTGGCGGCCGCGGCAGCGTTGATCATCGGTGGCCCGCTGACGGTCATGGCCGTGAACGGCGGCAGCGGCTCGGGCACGAGCGCCACACCGCTGGCGGCCGGAGCCAAGGCGACCTTCGACAACCTCCCCGACAAGGTCTCGGCCACGGACGCGTCCACCCAGGTCAAGGCGACCGTCGCGATGCAGGAGAAGGCCTGGGGCACCACGGGCGTCGTCGAGCTCAGCAATGTCAAGGGCCCGCTGAAGTGCTCGCTCATCGCCGTCGGCAAGAACGGCGAGCGCGAGACCATGTCCTCCTGGACGGTCCCGAAGTGGGGCTACGGCCTCCCGAACGCCAAGATCGAGGAGGCGAAGGAACCGCTCTACGCCCAGGGCAGCGCGGCCTTCAAGCCCAATGAGATCGACCACTTCGAGGTCATGACCTTCCAGGGTAAGAAGCTCGTCGAGATCGGCGCGTAGTTCTCGTGGAGATCCACGAGTGGCTTACGTAGCTTTGCCGGGTCCCCTTCGCGTACGGTTGACGGCTGCCATGCACGTCAGAAGGGGGCCCGGTGGCCGCTCAGGCTCAACCCGAAACCGCCGTCGGCTCGGATCACGACTCCGTACGCGACCGAGAGATCAGCGTCGAACAGGAACACCTCGACCGGGTGTACCGGCGTCTTGAGGAGAAGATCCACGAGGCCGAGTTCCTGATGAACGACGCGGCCAAGCGCGGTCAGGTCGGCACGCCCGGCGCCCTCGCCGAGCGGGACGCACAGGTCTTCCGGGCGGGAATCCATCTCAACCGGCTCAACAACGAGTTCGAGGACTTCCTCTTCGGGCGCATCGACCTGCTGCTCGGCAAGGACGGCAAGAAGGGGCCGGACGGCGCCTACACGGCCGTAGAGCCTGCCGAGGGTGCCGTGCGGGACGACGACACCGCCGACATCGCCGAGACCCTGCACATCGGGCGGATCGGTGTCCTGGACTCCGAGTACGCGCCGCTCGTCATCGACTGGCGGGCGCCCGCCGCCGCCCCCTTCTACCGCTCCACCCCCGTCGACCCCGGCCGGGTCGTGCGCCGCCGTGTCATCCGCTCCAAGGGCCGCAAGGTGCTCGGCGTCGAGGACGACCTGATGCGCCCCGAGCTCAAGGCCTTCCTCGACGGCAACGAGCTGGCCGTCATCGGCGACGGCGCCCTGATGGCCGCCCTGGGCCAGGCCCGCAGCCACACCATGCGGGACATCGTCGCCTCCATCCAGGCCGAACAGGACCTGGTCATCCGCGCCCCCGCCGCCTCGGTGACCTATGTCGAGGGCGGGCCCGGCACCGGCAAGACGGCCGTGGCGCTCCACCGCGCCGCCTACCTCCTCTACCAGGACCGGCGCCGGTACGCGGGCGGCATCCTGATCGTCTCCCCGACCCCCCTGCTCGTCGCCTACACCGAGGGTGTCCTGCCCTCCCTCGGCGAGGAGGGCCAGGTCGCCATCCGCGCGATCGGCTCGCTCGTCGACGGTGCGGAGGCCACGCTCTACGACTCCCCGTCCACGGCCCGCGCCAAGGGCTCCTACCGCATGCTCAAGGTCCTGCGGAAGGCGGCGCGCGGAGCACTGGAGCTGGGGCCGGACGGCGGTCACGGCGGTCCGGGCACCGACGCGCGCTCGACCACCGCCACCGGTCAGCTCGCCTTCGGCGAGGACGACACGGACGGGCCCGGCGCCCCCACGGGCCCGCCCACCCGTCTGCGGGTCGTCGCCTTCGGCCGCCGTCTGGAGCTGGAGGCCGCCGAGCTGGGCCGTATCCGCCAGGCCGTGCTCGGCGGCACCGCGCCCGTGAACCTGCTGCGCCCCCGCGCCCGCAAGCTGCTCCTCGACGCCCTGTGGGCGCAGTCCGGCGCGGCCGGCCGCCACACCGACCCGGAACTGGCCGCCGAACTGCGGTCCTCCTTCGACGAGGACGTGTCGAGCGAGGACAGCTTCCTCGGCTTCCTCGACGCCTGGTGGCCCGAGCTCACGCCCAAGGCGGTCCTCGCCGCGATGGCCGACGAGCGGCGCCTCGGCCGCTGGGCCCGCCGGATCCTCAACCCGGGCGAGGTCAGGAGGGTCGCCCGCTCGCTCAGACGCGAGGGCCACTCCGTGCACGACATCGCGATGCTCGACGAGCTCCAGTCGATCCTCGGCACCCCGGCCCGCCCCAAGAAGAAGCGCGAACTGGACCCGCTGGACCAGCTCACCGGTCTGGAGGAGCTGATGCCGGTGCGTGAGGAGTCGCAGCGCGAGCGCGCCGAGCGGCTCGCCCAGGAGCGCACCGAGTACGCCCATGTCATCGTGGACGAGGCCCAGGACCTCACCCCGATGCAGTGGCGCATGATCGGCCGCCGCGGCCGGCACGCCACCTGGACCGTCGTCGGCGACCCGGCCCAGTCCTCCTGGTCCGACGTCGACGAGGCGGCCGAGGCGAGGGACGAGGCGCTCGGCACCCGCCCCCGCCGCCGCTTCGAGCTCACCGTCAACTACCGCAACCCGGCCGAGATCGCCGAGCTCGCCGCCAAGGTGCTGGCCCTCGCCATGCCGGGCGCCAAGTCCCCGTCGGCCGTACGGTCCACCGGCGTCGAGCCCCGCTTCACCGTGGTACGGGACTCCCTCGCGCAGGCCGTCCGCGAGGAGGCCGCCCGGCTCCTCGACCGTGTCGACGGCACGGTCGGCGTCGTCGTCGCCATGCAGCGCCGCGAGGAGGCCGCCCGCTGGCTCGCCGGGCTCGGCGACCGGGTGGTGGCCCTCGGCAGCCTGGAGGCGAAGGGCCTGGAGTACGACGCGACGGTCGTCGTCTCGCCCGCGGAGATCGCCGACGAGTCCCCGGCCGGCCTGCGGGTCCTGTACGTCGCCCTCACCCGCGCGACCCAACAGCTGACCATCGTCTCCACCGATCGCGACGCCCCGGACGCGAACGCCGTCCCCGACCTGCTGAGGGACTAGCACCTGCTCCATCGAAGTTAAGAACCGGATGAACTCTCGGCACGGGAATGGCCTTACGGGATCTGTTTGTTAGCCTGGGTGTGGCACCGGCCCGATCCAAGCCCCCGGGCCCAACCTTCGTCGCTACGAGCGACCACTTGCCGCGAGGCGAGCATGGCGGGTCGGTGCCACTACTGCATTTCCCGGGGGATAACCCCCGGACCCCCAGCAGAGAAGCAGGTCGACCGGCGCGGACATCGCGAGGCGAGCCTGAGTGAACGAGCGGGAGGCCCGCGTCACCATGTGACGCGGGCCTCTTTTGCTGTGAACAAAACGATCGCAATCCGGAGCGGCTAACGCCTACTCGGCAGTAGGTGCGACCATCGGACGGCATACCCAGCGTCACGGTGAAAGCAGAGGAAGTCGGCCATGGCAACGGCGCCCAGCGTCTCCTACTCCATTACGGTCCGGTTGGAGGTGCCCGCGAGCGGAACCGCGGTCTCCCAGATCACCACGGCCGTAGAGTCCCACGGAGGCTCGGTGACCGGCCTCGACGTGACCGCCTCCGGCCACGAGAAGCTCCGCATCGACGTCACCATCGCGGCGAGCTCCACGGCCCACGCCGACGAGATCGTCACACAGCTGCGCGGCATCGAGGGCGTCACCCTCGGCAAGGTCTCCGACCGTACGTTCCTGATGCACCTCGGCGGCAAGATCGAGATGGCGTCGAAGCACCCCATCCGCAACCGTGACGACCTCTCCATGATCTACACGCCGGGTGTGGCCCGCGTCTGCATGGCGATCGCCGAGAACCCCGAGGACGCCCGCCGCCTCACCATCAAGCGCAACTCCGTTGCGGTCGTGACGGACGGCTCGGCCGTGCTGGGCCTGGGCAACATCGGCCCCAAGGCCGCCCTCCCGGTCATGGAGGGCAAGGCGGCCCTCTTCAAGCGGTTCGCCGGCATCGACGCCTGGCCGCTGTGCCTCGACACCCAGGACACCGACGCGATCGTCGAGATCGTGAAGGCGATCGCCCCCGGGTTCGCCGGCATCAACCTCGAGGACATCTCCGCGCCCCGCTGCTTCGAGATCGAGGCGCGGCTGCGCGAGGCCCTCGACATCCCCGTCTTCCACGACGACCAGCACGGCACCGCGATCGTCGTCCTCGCCGCCCTGACGAACGCACTTCGCGTCACCGGCAAGGCAATTGAGAACATCCGGGTCGTCATGTCGGGCGCCGGCGCGGCCGGTACGGCCATCCTCAAGCTGCTGCTCGCCGCGGGCGTCAAGAACGCCGTCGTCGCCGACATCCACGGCGTCGTGCACACCGGCCGCGAGGACCTGCGCGAGGCCGCGATCGACTCGCCGCTGCGCTGGATCGCCGACAACACCAACCCCGAGGGCCTGACCGGCACCCTCAAGGAGGCCGTCCGCGGCGCCGACGTCTTCATCGGTGTCTCCGCCCCGAACGTCCTCGACGGCGACGACGTGGCCGCCATGGCCGACGGCGCGATCGTGTTCGCGCTCGCGAACCCCGACCCCGAGGTCGACCCGGCAATCGCGCGTCAGACGGCGGCCGTTGTCGCCACCGGCCGCTCCGACTTCCCGAACCAGATCAACAACGTGCTGGTCTTCCCGGGCGTCTTCCGCGGTCTGCTGGACGCCCAGTCCCGCACGGTCAACACCGAGATGATGCTGGCCGCCGCAACCGCTCTCGCGGACGTGGTGACCGAGGACGAGCTGAACCCGAACTACATCATCCCGAGCGTCTTCAACGACAAGGTCGCGGGCGCGGTGGCCGGTGCGGTGCGGGAGGCGGCGAAGTCTGCGGCAGCCTCGTAAGGGCTTGCAAGGGCTTTTCCGGGGGCTGTGAGGATCGCCACGGCAAGGCCTTGCACCGGCGCGTCGTGGAACCTGACCCTGCTGGTCGGCGTTTATCGTGTCGGCCAGGCTCAGGCCCTCTTTTCGTGTGACTCCCAAGGGTGTTCTCACGACTCCTGCGGGTGCCGGATTGGCTTTCGCGCCGCAGGTAGGGGCAGGATGCGTCCCTGGGCGCGAGGGGTCTGACCACGGACCCGGGCCCGGGGCCTCTCCGAGGACCCTGGCAGCATCGGCTTCACCGTGCCCGATATGCGGCTCCGCCGCGTGGCACGCCTCAACGGCAAGAAGAACACGGGAGTAACAACATGAACCGCAGTGAGCTGGTGGCCGCGCTGGCCGACCGCGCCGAGGTGACCCGCAAGGACGCCGACGCCGTGCTGGCCGCGTTCGCCGAGACCGTCGGCGAGATCGTCGCCAAGGGCGACGAGAAGGTCACCATCCCCGGCTTCCTGACCTTCGAGCGCACCCACCGTGCCGCTCGCACCGCGCGCAACCCGCAGACCGGCGACCCGATCCAGATCCCGGCCGGCTACAGCGTCAAGGTCTCCGCGGGCAGCAAGCTCAAGGAAGCCGCGAAGGGCAAGTAAGCGCTCCGCTTCGAGCGCCGGGTGACTGCAGGCCGTCTCTCGGCCGGCGGGACCGCCGTGGCTGGTCGCGCCCGCGCGGCGGTAGCCGCATGTAGATGCAGCCCCGCGCCCCTCTCGGGGGCGCTCAGCACAAACGCCGATGGGGCGGTCACCCGGACTTGGGTGACCGCCCCATCAGCGTTCGTACGGCTGCCGTTTACCCGAGCGCCTTGCCCGGCAGCTCGACCTTGGCGCCCAGCTCCACGAGCTTCTCCATGAAGTTCTCGTAGCCACGGTTGATGAGGTCGATGCCGTGGACGCGGGACGTGCCCTGGGCCGCCAGGGCGGCGATGAGGTACGAGAAGCCGCCGCGGAGGTCCGGGATGACCAGGTCGGCGCCCTGGAGTTTCGTCGGGCCCGAGACGACGGCCGAGTGCAGGAAGTTGCGCTGGCCGAAGCGGCAGTCGGAGCTGCCCAGGCACTCGCGGTACAGCTGGATGTGAGCGCCCATCTGGTTCAGGGCGGAGGTGAAGCCGAGACGGGACTCGTAGACCGTCTCGTGGATGATCGACAGGCCCGTGGCCTGCGTGAGGGCGACCACGAGCGGCTGCTGCCAGTCCGTCTGGAAGCCCGGGTGCACGTCCGTTTCCAGCGCGATGGACTTCAACTGGCCGCCGGGGTGCCAGAAACGGATGCCCTCGTCGTCGATCTCGAAGGCCCCGCCCACCTTCCGGTAGGTGTTCAGGAACGTCATCATCGAGCGCTGCTGGGCGCCGCGGACATAGATGTCGCCCTCGGTCGCCAGCGCGGCGGACGCCCAGGAGGCGGCCTCCAGGCGGTCCGGGAGCGCGCGGTGGTTGTAGCCGCCGAGCCGGTCCACACCCGTGATGCGGATGGTGCGGTCGGTGTCCATCGCGATGATGGCGCCCATCTTCTGCAGGACGCAGATCAGGTCCTCGATCTCCGGCTCCACGGCCGCGTTCGAGAGCTCCGTGACACCCTCCGCGAGGACGGCCGTCAGCAGCACCTGCTCGGTCGCGCCCACGGACGGGTACGGCAGCCGGATCTTCGTGCCGCGCAGCCGCTGCGGCGCCTCCAGGTACTGTCCGTCCGCCCGCTTCTCGATGCGCGCGCCGAACTGCCGCAGCACCTCGAAGTGGAAGTCGATCGGCCGGCCGCCGATGTCGCAGCCGCCGAGACCCGGGATGAACGCGTGCCCGAGGCGGTGCAGCAGCGGACCGCAGAACAGGATCGGGATACGGCTGGAACCCGCGTGCGCGTCGATGTCCGCGACATTCGCACTCTCCACGTGCGACGGGTCCATCACCAGCTCGCCCGGCTCCTCACCCGGACGGACCGTCACGCCGTGCAGCTGCAGCAGTCCGCGTACGACACGAACGTCCCGGATGTCCGGAACATTGCGCAGTCGACTCGGTTCACTGCCCAGCAGGGCGGCGACCATTGCCTTCGGTACGAGGTTCTTCGCACCGCGGACACGGATCTCGCCCTCCAGCGGGGTTCCGCCGTGGACAAGCAGGACATCGTCGTTGACGGTCATGTATCTCGCGTTCCGATGAGTGGGGCAGGGGCCAGAAGGGAAAGGGTAATCGCCGCCCACCCCCCTTCTGTAAGCCCAAGGGCGGCCCGGCTACGTCATAGCTGTGTCACAACACGAACCGTTCCCTGGTGGGCACATGGGGTCACCGGCCCTCCCGTGCGCCCAGGGTGCTTCATTCCTCCCTGAGCTGCATTCACCCGGTAACCGCCATTGCCTCCCCACGCGGAGGCAAGATGCGGGATCATGTCTGCCATGACCGAGGTGTCCTCGCTCACAGGGCGGTTGCTCGTGGCAACGCCCGCCCTGGCGGACCCGAACTTCGACCGTGCGGTGGTGCTCCTTCTCGACCACGACGAGGAGGGCTCCCTCGGTGTCGTCCTCAACCGGCCCACCCCGGTGGACGTCGGCGACATCCTGGAGGGCTGGGCGGATCTCGCGGGTGAACCCGGCGTCGTCTTCCAGGGCGGCCCGGTGTCCCTCGACTCGGCCCTGGGGGTCGCCGTCATCCCGGGCGGCGCGACCGTCGACGGGGCGCCGCTGGGCTGGCGCAGAGTGCACGGCGCGATCGGTCTGGTCGACCTGGAGGCACCGCCCGAGCTGCTCGCCTCGGCCCTCGGCTCCCTGAGGATCTTCGCCGGATACGCCGGCTGGGGCCCCGGCCAGCTGGAGGACGAGCTGGTGGAGGGCGCCTGGTACGTGGTCGAGTCCGAGCCCGGCGACGTCTCCTCGCCGTCCCCGGAGAGACTCTGGCGCGAGGTGCTGCGCCGCCAGCGCAACGAGCTGGCGATGGTGGCCACGTATCCGGACGACCCGTCGCTCAACTGATCCGTGTGACCTTCAGTACCCTTGGCACTTATGAGCACTCTTGAGCCCGAGCGCGGGACTGGTACGGGGACCCTCGTAGAGCCGACGCCACAGGTGTCGCACGGCGACGGCGACCACGAGCGCTTCGCCCACTACGTCCAGAAGGACAAGATCATGGCGAGCGCCCTCGACGGGACGCCCGTCGTGGCGCTGTGCGGCAAGGTCTGGGTGCCCGGCCGCGACCCGAAGAAGTACCCCGTGTGTCCCATGTGCAAGGAGATCTACGAGTCCATGGGCGCCGGCGGCGACAAGGGCAAGGACGGCGACAAGTAGTCCTGCCTTCGGCCCGAGGCAGGTGATCCCGCCTCCGGCTCGAGCTCGGCGAGGCCCCGGGGCGCGTTTCGGCGCGTCTGCGGGGCCTCGGTCGCGTGCAGAGGCGCCGGCGGCCCGGACCGGGGCGTGGACGATGCGGGCAGCGGCCTTCCGCTTCCGCGACGGGCCGCGATTCCGCTTCCGCGCCGATGACGACTCCGGTGCCGGTGTTCTTCGTACTCGTACAGCGACGGCCGGTCTCCGGGCCGGGCAGAGCGGTAAAGGACTGACGTGACTTCAGAGACGGAACTGATTCCGACGCCCCGCAGCCTCGTCACCGGTGCCGGCGAGGTGCGGCTGACGGCCGGTTCCCGGCTCTACGCCGGTACGGCGACGGAGGGCGTCGGCCGCTGGCTGCGCACCGTCCTCTGGCAGGCCACCGGGCTGCCCCTGCCGGAGGGGCGGGAACCCGACGACGCACACGGCGACGGCATCGCGCTCCGGCTCGGCCCAGGGCTCGGTCCCGAGGAGTACCGCCTCGTCAGCGACCGCAGCGGCGTCCTCATCGAGGGCGGCGGCGCGGCCGGTGTCTTCTGGGGTGCCCAGACGCTGCGGCAGCTCCTCGGCCCCGACGCCTACCGCAGGGCCCCGCTCGACCGCGACCGCACCTGGGCCGTGCCGCACCTCACGGTCGAGGACTCCCCACGCTTCCGCTGGCGCGGTCTCATGCTCGACGTCGCCCGGCACTTCATGCCCAAGGAAGGCGTCCTGCGCCACCTCGACCTGATGGCCGCGCACAAACTCAACGTCTTCCACTTCCACTTGACGGACGACCAGGGCTGGCGCATCGAGATCAAGAGGCACCCACGGCTGACCGAGGTCGGCTCCTGGCGGTCGCGCACCAGATTCGGCCACCGGGCCTCACCGCTGTGGGAGGAGAAGCCGCACGGTGGCTTCTACACCCAGGACGACATCCGCGAGATCGTCGCGCACGCCGCCGAGCGGCATATCACCGTCGTCCCCGAAATCGACGTACCCGGCCACTCGCAGGCCGCCATCGCCGCATACCCGGAACTCGGCAACACCGACGTCATCGCTGCATCCTCCAAGGGAGACACCGCCCTCTCCGTCTGGGACGACTGGGGGATCTCTGCCAACGTACTGGCCCCCACTGACAACACCCTGCGCTTCTACGAGGGGGTGTTCGAGGAACTCCTCGGACTGTTCCCGTCGGAGTTCATCCACGTCGGCGGCGACGAATGCCTCAAGGACCAGTGGCGGCAGTCTCCGGCCGCGCAGGCCCGCATCAGGGAACTCGGGCTCGCGGACGAGGACGAGCTGCAGGCCTGGTTCATCGGTCACTTCGACAAGTGGCTGACCGCGCGCGGGCGCAGGCTCATCGGCTGGGACGAGATCCTGGAGGGCGGGCTCGCGCCGGGCGCGGCCGTGTCCTCGTGGCGCGGGTACGGGGGCGGGCTCGCGGCGGCCCGGGCCGGTCACGACGTGGTCATGTGCCCCGAGCAGTACGTGTACTTGGACCACCGCCAGGCGGCGGGCGAGGACGAGCCGGTGCCGATCGGATATGTGCGCACCCTGGAGGACGTCTACCGGTTCGAGCCCGTTCCACCGGAGTTGACATCCGCCCAGGCAGAACATGTGCTCGGCACGCAGGCCAATGTGTGGACCGAGGTGATGGAGGACCCCGCACGGGTGGACTACCAGACGTACCCGCGGCTTTCGGCCTTCTCGGAGGTGGCCTGGAGTGCGCTTCCCGCCCCGGCGGAACGGGACTTCGCCGGCTTCGAGCGGCGGATGGCCGTCCACTACCGGCGACTTGACGCCCTGGGAGTGGGCTACCGGCCGCCGACCGGGCCACTGCCCTGGCAGAAACGTCCCGGCGTGCTCGGGCGGCCACTGGACGGGGCGCCCCCGAACAGGTGAGTGAGCCCCCGAACAGGTAAGGCAAAAACGTCGTAAGCATCACCGAAGAGTGGCAATTCGTGCGCACCGGTGATGCCGTGCGAAAACGGACCATCTCCCTGGTGAAGTGGGCGAATGCCTCCTAGCGGACCCCCGTCTTCGGGGCTTGCGAAGATGTGCCAGAGTTGCCACGTCCGCCCTGTCAGCACGTACCGTACGGCAGCACAGGTGGGACCAGGTGGGGCAGCGGGAAGGGGCAGCCGGTTTTGACCACGCACGCACCGCAGGCGGCGCAGGCCGTCACGCTGCCCACAACGCTGGACGAGGCCGTGGCGGCACTCACCGCCGTGCCCGCCGCCGTCCCGGTGGCCGGCGGCACCGACCTCATGGCAGCCGTCAACTCCGGGCAGCTCAGGCCCGCCGCACTGGTCGGTCTCGGCAGGATCAGCGAGATCCGCGGCTGGCAGTACCAGGACGGACACGCCCTGCTCGGCGCCGGGCTCACGCACGCGCGCATGGGGCGCCCGGACTTCGCGGCACTGATCCCGGCGCTCGCCGCCGCCGCGCGCGCCGCGGGCCCGCCGCAGATCCGCAACGCGGGCACCCTGGGCGGCAACATCGCCACGGCGTCCCCCACCGGGGACGCGCTGCCGGTGCTGGCCGCCCTGGAAGCGACACTGATCATCGCGGGCCCGGGCGGAGCCCGCCGGGAGATCCCGGTGTCGCACCTGCTGGCCGCGGTCGACATGCTGCGCGCCGGCGAACTCATCGGGTACGTGCGCGTGCCGCTGCTGCACGCGCCGCAGGTGTTCCTGAAGGCGACCGGCCGGACCGGCCCCGGACGCGCGGTCGCGTCCGTCGCGCTCGTCCTGGACCCCGCCCGGCGCGGAGTCAGGTGCGCCGTCGGTGCCATAGCGCCGATGCCGCTCAGGCCCCTGGACGCCGAGCAGTGGGTCGCCCGGCTCATCGACTGGGACAACGGCCGGACGATCGTCCCGGAGGCGCTGACCGCCTTCGGGGAGTACGTCGCGGCGGCCTGCATCCCCGACCCCGTTCCCGAACCGGACGGCACCGTCCAACAGCTTCCGCCCGCCGTACTGCACCTGCGGCGCACCGTCGCCGCGCTGGCCCGACGAGCACTGGGGAGGGCGCTGTCGTGACCGACGACCAGCACGGAGAGGGCACACCCCACGGCGGCGGCCGCTGGGACCCGCTGCCCCAGGGCGACTACGACGACGGCGCCACCGCCTTCGTGAAACTCCCCGAAGGCGGCATCGACGCCCTCCTGGCCTCCGCCGACAGCCCCCTTGCGGCGCCGGGCCACGGCTATGTGCCGCCGCCGATAACGGCCGATCCCGGCGCGGGCGCGGGGACCGACCCGGCGGCGACCGGCAACTGGGCCGTGCCCGCCGACGGCGCCCAGTGGCCCGACCCCAACGCCGTGCCGCAGGACACCACGGGCGACCGGTTCTCGTACAACCCCGCGGCCACCCAGCAGTGGAACTTCGGGGAGACGGCGACCCAGGAGTCCGCCCCCGCGCCCGGTCACGATGTGACCGGGCAGTGGTCGATCCCCGTGGCCGGAGGCGACCTTCCGGACGAATCGGGCGAGTTCACCACATCGTCCCTGGTCCAGCAGTGGGGTGGCACTCCGCCGGCCACGCTCCCGGGCGGTGCCCCCGCCCCCTGGGCGACGGAGGCCGCGGGACAGTCCTGGGGGCAGCCGCAGACCGAGGAGCCGACGGCGCCCGAGGACGGCGACGGGCACGCGCGCGAACACGCCGCCGAGCCTGCGGCCGGTGCGGGACACGCTTACGAGCGGCCCCCGGCCCACACCGACGGCCGTTCTGCCGAGCACGCCGACGCCGCGCACGCGCCGGTGGAGCCGGATGTGGCCGGGCACGAGTCCGAGAGCGCGCGGGCGCACCACCCCGAGCAGTCCGGCCCTCAGGCCGACGAATACGGGACTCCGCCCGCCGGCGCCTACACGGAGACGCCTGCCGACACGGCCGCCTCACAGCCCGCGCACGGGCCCGGTGAGGCCGCTGGGGCGGCGGAGAGTACCCAGGAGGCCGCAGAGGCGCCTGAGGGGGCCGTGGAGCCCCTCGCGGAGCCCGCGGCGGATGCCCGCCCGGACGGCGCCGGACCGTCCGCGCGGACGGCGACCGAACCCGCCGCCTCCAACACGCCCGACACTCCGGACAGTTCGGGCACTTCGGTCGACCCGGAAGCGGCCGACGGTTCCGACGCCGACGCCGCCGACGAGGCCCCGCCGCCCCCCGGCGAGGAGCACCCCCTCGCCTCCTACGTCCTGCGCGTCAACGGCGTCGAGCGCCCCGTCTCCGACGCCTGGATCGGCGAATCGCTGCTCTACGTGCTGCGCGAGCGGCTCGGTCTCGCGGGCGCCAAGGACGGCTGCTCCCAGGGCGAGTGCGGGGCCTGCAACGTCCAGGTCGACGGACGCCTCGTGGCTTCCTGCCTGGTGCCCGCCGTGACCGCCGCCGGCAGCGAGGTCCGTACCGTCGAGGGCCTCGCCGTCGACGGACAGCCCTCGGACGTGCAGCGCGCCCTCGCCCGGTGCGGCGCCGTGCAGTGCGGTTTCTGCGTGCCCGGCATGGCGATGACCGTGCACGACCTGCTGGAGGGAAACCCGGCGCCGACCGAGCTGGAGACCCGCCAGGCCCTGTGCGGCAACCTGTGCCGCTGCTCCGGCTACCGGGGCGTCGTGGAGGCCGTCCAGGAGGTCGTCGCCGAACGCGAGGCGCACTCCGAAGGCGACGCTTCCGAACAGGACGGCGACGAGGCACGTATCCCTCACCAGGCGGGTCCCGGAGCCGGCGGTGTCAACCCGTCGGCGTTCGAGTCACCCGGGTTCCCCGCGCCGTCGGGACCCCATGACCAGGCGTACGGACAGGACGGAGGCCAGGCGTGAGCAACGAAGCCGCCACCGCGACCACCGCCGCGGAGGCCGCACCCGCTCCCGAGCAGCTGCCGCACGGCCTCGGCGCCTCCCTGCCGGCCGCCGACACCCGTGCCAAGACCGAGGGCACGTTCCCGTACGCGGCGGACCTGTGGGCCGAGGGCCTGCTGTGGGCCGCCGTACTGCGCTCCCCGCACCCGCACGCGCGCATTGTGTCCATCGACACGTCCCACGCGCGCGAGATGCCGGGCGTGCGGGCCGTCGTCACGCACGAGGACGTGCCGGGCACCGCCCGCCACGGCCGCCGCAACGCCGACCGGCCCGTGTTCGCCTCCGACGTCGTGCGCCACCACGGCGAGCCCATCGCCGCCGTCGCAGCCGACCACCCGGACACCGCGCGGATGGCCGCCGCGGCCGTCATCGTCGAGTACGAAGCACTCGACCCGGTGACCGACCCCGAGCAGGCCTTCGAGGCCGAGCCGCTGCACCCCGACGGCAACCTGATCCGGCACATCCCGCTGCGCCACGGCGACCCGGACGCGGTCGGCGAGATCGTCGTCGAGGGCCAGTACCGCATCGGCCGCCAGGACCCGGCCCCCATCGGCGCCGAGGCCGGCCTCGCCGTGCCCCGCCCCGACGGCGGCGTCGAGCTGTACCTCGCCTCCACCGACCCGCACGCGGACCGCGACACCGCCGCCGCCTGCTACGGCCTCGAACCCGAACGCGTCAAGATCGTCGTCACCGGGGTCCCCGGCGCCACGGCCGACCGCGAGGACCAGGGCTTCCAACTCCCGCTGGGCCTGCTGGCGTTGAAGACCGGCTGCCCGGTGAAGCTCACCGCGACGCGCGAGGAGTCCTTCCTGGGGCACACCCACCGCCACCCGACCCTCCTGCGCTACCGGCACCACGCCGACGCCGAGGGCAGGCTGGTGAAGGTCGAGGCGCAGATCCTCCTCGACGGGGGCGCGTACGCCGACACGTCCTCCGAGGCCCTCGCGGCCGCCGTCGGCTTCGCCTGCGGCCCCTATGTCGTCCCGAACGCCTTCATCGAGGGCTGGGCCGTACGCACCAACAACCCGCCCTCCGGCCATGTGCGCGGCGAGGGCGCGATGCAGGTGTGCGCCGCCTACGAGGCCCAGATGGACAAGCTGGCGAAGAAGCTGGGCATGGATCCGGCGGAACTGCGCCTGCGCAACGTGATGGCCACCGGGGACGTACTCCCGACGGGCCAGACGGTGACCTGCCCGGCCCCGGTGGCGGAGCTGTTGCAGGCCGTCCGCGACTTCCCGCTCCCCCCGCTGCCCAAGGACACCCCCGAGGACGAGTGGCTGCTGCCCGGCGGCCCCGAGGGCGCGGGTGAACCGGGCGCGGTGCGCCGGGGCGTGGGCTACGGACTGGGCATGGTCCACATGCTCGGCGCGGAGGGCGCCGACGAGGTCTCCACGGCGACGGTCAAGGTCCAGGACGGCGTCGCGACCGTGCTCTGCGCGGCCGTCGAGACGGGGCAGGGATTCACCACGCTGGCCCGCCAGATCGTCCAGGAGACCCTCGGCATCGACGAGGTGCACGTGGCGCCCGTCGACACCGACCAGCCGCCCGCCGGTGCGGGCTGCCGCGGCCGCCACACATGGGTGTCCGGCGGTGCGGTGGAGCGCGCGGCCAAGATGGTCCGCACGCAGCTTCTGCAGCCCCTGGCGCACAAGTTCGGCATGTCGACCGAGCTGCTTCAGATCACCGACGGCAAGATCACCTCGTACGACGGCGTCCTGTCGACCACCGTCACCGAGGCGATGGACGGCAAGGAACTGTGGGCCACGGCCCAGTGCAGACCCCATCCCACGGAGCCGCTGAACGAGGCCGGTCAGGGTGATGCCTTCGTCGGCATGGCGTTCTGCGCGATCCGCGCGGTCGTCGACGTCGACATCGAGCTCGGTTCGGTACGGGTCGTGGAGCTGGCGCTCGCCCAGGACGTCGGCCGGGTCCTCAACCCGGCCCAGCTGGCCGCCCGTATCGAGGCGGGCGTGACGCAGGGAGTGGGCATCGCGTTGACGGAGAACCTGCGCACCGCGCGCGGGTTGATCCGCCACCCCGACCTGACGGGCTACGCCCTGCCGACCGCCCTGGACGCCCCGGACATCCGGATCGTCAAGCTCGTCGAGGAACGCGACGTGGTCGCCCCCTTCGGCGCGAAGGCCGTCAGCGCGGTGCCGGTGGTCACCTCCCCGGCCGCCATCGCCTCCGCCGTACGGGCCGCCACGGGCCGCCCGGTGAACCGGCTCCCGATAAGACCGCAGGCCGCCGTGGTGACCGACCGGTGACCGCACAACTGGCGTTCGTGCTGGGCGGCGTGCACTTCGCGTGAGGGGCGCCGTCGTCATCACGGGAGTGATGGCGTCCGGCAAGTCGACGGTGGCGCAGGCGCTGGCGGAACGCCTTCCGAGGGCGGCACACGTGCGTGGTGACGTCTTCCGCCGCATGATCGTGTCCGGGCGCGAGGAGTACGTCCCCGGGGCCGCCGGCCAGGGAGAGGCGCAGCTCCGGCTGCGGTACCGGCTGTCGGCGGCGACCGCGGACGCGTATGCGGAGGCCGGGTTCACGGCGGTGGTCCAGGACGTGGTGCTGGGCCAGGACCTGACGTCGTACGTCGGTCTGGTGCGCACGCGGCCCCTGTACGTCGTCGTACTGGCTCCCAGTCCCGAGGCCGTGGCGGCGCGGGAGGCCGGGCGGGCGAAGACGGGTTACGGCGCGTAGACGGTCGAGGACCTGGACCGGGCGCTGCGCGCGGACACCCCCCGGCTCGGGCTGTGGCTGGACAGCTCGGAGCTGACGGTGGGGGAGACGGTGGACGCGATCCTCGCGGGGCGGGAACGGGCGAGGGTGCGCTGAGCGTCCTGTGGTCCGGGGCTGTCCTGCGGTCCGGGGCGTTGTCAGTGGCGGGGCGTAGTGTTCTGAGCAGTGGGGAACGGCCGCCGGAGTCGTACGGCGCAACGGCGTATGCCCGGCCGCGCCCTGCGCGGGGACTGTGAGCAGACACATGCGCCGGGGCACATGTGACGAAGCACATGCGGGGGAAGCAATGAGCACGACCAGTGCCGCCACGGCGGTGATCACGCTGAGCGAGGACCAACTCGATCCGTACGTCACGCACGGCGCGACGCGCCGCTGGCTGACAGGGCCCGGACTGCCGGGCGACAGCGGCCTGTTCACCTTCGAGGAACTGGTCCGGGAGGGCCTGCGGACGGTCGGGGACTGCACCGGCGACCCCGACGGCCGGCTGGCGGCGGAGCTGCGGGACCAGCTGGTCATAGGGGCGGTGCTCGACCCCCGGGGCCTGGAGACCGAGTCGGTGCTGCTGGACGGCGCGACGGGGGAGATCGCGACGACGTACTTCCTGCACGACCGTCCCGACCTGATGGACAGCCGCCCGCTGGCACCGTCGCTCGGCACGCTGGTGCGGTTCGCGACGGCGGCCGACGAACTGGCGGCGCTGCGCGGCCAGTTCGCGTCCTACGCCGGCCGTTTCGGCCCGAAGGCGGCGGCTGAGGCGTCACGCCATCTGCTGGCGGTGTTCGAGGAGGGCGCGGACGGCGAGGTGCCGCCGTTCTGGAAAATGGCGGCCCTGATCCGCCCCCTGTCCCTGGTGGCGGGTCCGGGAACAGCCTCCGGACTCGCTCTCGACCTCCCCACCCGCCTCCTGGACGGGGAGTTCGGGCCCGGCAAGGTGTGGCGCTTCGAGGACGTCGACTTCCCCTCCACCCTCACGCACGAGCCGACCCGCCGCTTCCTGCGCGACACGGGCCTGCCGGAGGACGGCCTGTTCTTCCACCTCGACACGGACGTCCCCTTGCCGACCCTGGCCGAGCACTATGCCTACCAGGGCCCGGACGGCTTCGGTCCCGCCCGACTCCCGCACAGGGCTTCCCACTTGATACGGCTCGGCCATCTCATCGAGGACAACAGCCTGGTGGTCGACGGCGAATCGGGCGCGGTCCTCAACTGGAGCGAGCCCGAGGCCACCCTGTACCCGCTGAACACGGACGTCTCCACCCTGGCCTTCACCCTCTGGCTCCTGCACCGCGAGAGGGCCATCGACCAGGACCTGGCAGGCGAGCTGACGACCGACGCCTACGGCCAACTGGCCACGACGATGATCCACACCTTGTCGGCCATCGACCCGGCCACCCTCACGACGGAGCCCGGCCGGCACTACTGGACGGAGGCGTTCCAGGACGAGGCGGGCGGGGTCCTGTGACCGCGAAGGGCGAGTCCGTGGCAGGCGGCCGCAACACGCCGAGGGCGACACCCTCAGCGGATGCCGCCCTGTCGTTTTTCCTGGTCAGGCAGGTAGAGGCCGTGGCGGGAATTGAACCCACGTACCTCGCTTTGCAGGCGAGTCCCTAAGCCACTCGGGCACACGGCCGGGTCGATGCGGAGCGCCTGGCTCCGCTCCGAACTCGGTGAAACGACCGTACGGCGGGGCCGGGAGGGGGCTCAAGGGAAACACGGGGGCTGCAATGGGACTGCCATACGGCGTTCATGAACGGGCCGGGTTCGCTGATGGATGCCGCCCGGTGACACCAGGTGGTACCACGTAGTACTGTCGAAGCATGGCTGGACTGAACCTGCGGTTTACGGACGAAGAGCTCGACGCCCTGCGTGAGCGTGCGGCGGCCGAGGGGCGCAGCATGCAGGCCTTTGCGCATGACGCGGTGATCGCAGCCATAAACGAGCACTCGCGGCTGTTCAACGAGGCCGCCGAGCACGTACTGAAGGCGAGCGCCGAGCTGAACCGGAGGCTCGCCTGATGCACTACCTCACCCTGCCCGAGCTGCTTAATCTCGCACAGCGGCTCGGGGCGGACGAGGTGCGTGACTACGGGCTGCTGGACTCGGCCCTGGCGCGTCCGCAGTCGAGTGTCTTCGGGCAGGACGCCTATCCCGACGTGTGGCAGAAGGCCGCCGCGCTGATGGAGTCCCTCGCCCGCAACCATGCCCTCGTGGACGGCAACAAGCGCATCGCCTGGTACGCGACCTGGGTCTTCCTCCATATGAACGGGCACCCGTTGGACGCCGACTTCGACGTGGACGAAGCGGAGCGGTTCGTGCTGGATGTCTGCCAAGGCGCCCTGGACGTACCCAAGATCGCCGCCCAGTTGCCCCGCTTCGCTCGCTGACTGTGACCTCGGTCCCACCCGTCGGCGAGCTGGCGCAGTCCGCGCGCTGCCCCAACCGGGGCGCCGGTAGGGTGGCCCGGTTGTCATACCCAGCCGAGCCGCCCGCCCGTCTCCCGCCACCGCCCTACCTGACGCGCTTCGCGCGGCCCCTTTGATTCGACCACCCACACGGAGACCGTGACTACCACCGCCGCCAGCTCTGCCTCGCACTCCCACCACCTCTCTCCCGCCTTCCCCGGCCGTGCCCCCTGGGGCACCGCCAGCAAGCTGCGTGCCTGGCAGCAGGGGGCGATGGAGAAGTATGTCCAGGAGCAGCCCCGCGACTTCCTCGCCGTGGCCACCCCCGGCGCCGGCAAGACGACCTTCGCGCTGACGCTCGCCTCCTGGCTGCTGCACCATCACGTCGTGCAGCAGGTGACCGTGGTCGCGCCGACCGAGCATCTGAAGAAGCAGTGGGCGGAAGCGGCGGCGCGCATAGGCATCAAGCTGGACCCCGAGTACAGCGCGGGCCCGCTCGGCAAGGACTACCAGGGCGTGGCCGTCACGTACGCCGGTGTCGGCGTGCGGCCCATGCTGCACCGCAACCGCGTCGAGCAGCGCAAGACGCTCGTCATCCTCGACGAGATCCACCACGCCGGTGACTCCAAGTCCTGGGGCGAGGCCTGTCTGGAGGCCTTCGAGCCGGCCACGCGGCGGCTCGCGCTCACCGGTACGCCGTTCCGCTCCGACACCAACCCCATCCCCTTCGTGACGTACGAGGAGGGCAACGACGGGATCCGGCGGTCCGCCGCCGACTACACCTACGGCTATGGGAACGCGCTCGCCGACCATGTCGTGCGGCCCGTCATCTTCCTCTCCTACAGCGGCAACATGCGCTGGCGCACGAAGGCCGGTGACGAGATCGCCGCCCGGCTCGGCGAGCCCATGACCAAGGACGCCATCAGCCAGGCCTGGCGCACCGCCCTCGATCCGCGCGGCGAGTGGATGCCCAGCGTGCTGCGCGCCGCCGACCAGCGGCTGACCGAGGTCCGTAAGGCCATCCCGGATGCCGGTGCCCTCGTGATCGCCTCCGACCAGGACTCCGCGCGGGCCTATGCCAAGCTGATCCGCGAGATCACCGGCAACAAGGCGACCCTCGTCCTCTCCGACGACGCCGGCGCCTCCAAGCGGATCGACGAGTTCAGCGAGAGCAACGACCGCTGGATGGTCGCCGTCAGGATGGTGTCGGAAGGCGTCGACGTGCCCCGCCTCGCGGTCGGCGTGTACGCCACCACCATCTCCACCCCCCTCTTCTTCGCCCAGGCCGTCGGCCGGTTCGTGCGTTCGCGGCGGCGCGGCGAGACCGCCTCCGTATTCCTTCCCACCGTCCCCGACCTCCTCACCTTCGCCAACGAGATGGAGGTCGAGCGCGACCACGCCCTCGACAAGCCGAAGAAGGAGGGCGAGGAGGACCCGTACGCCGAATCCGAGAAGGAGATGGAGGAGGCGAACAAGGAGCAGGACGAGGACACCGGCGAGCAGGAGGAGTTCTCCTTCGAGGCGCTGGAGTCCGACGCCGTCTTCGACCGGGTGCTCTACGACGGCGCCGAGTTCGGCATGCAGGCCCACCCGGGAAGCGAGGAGGAGCAGGACTACCTCGGCATCCCGGGGCTCCTCGAACCCGATCAGGTGCAGCTCCTCCTCCAGAAGCGCCAGGCCCGGCAGATCGCACACAGCCGCAAGAAGCCGGACGCCGAGGCGGACCTCCTGGAGCTGCCCGCCGAGCGCCGGCCCGTCGTCTCGCACAAGGAGATGATGGAGCTGCGCAAGCAGCTCAACACCATGGTCAGCGCCTACGTCCACCAGAGCGGCAAGCCCCACGGCGTCATCCACACCGAGCTGCGCCGCACCTGCGGCGGCCCGCCGAGCGCCGAGGCCACCGCCGGACAGCTGCGGCAGCGCATCGCCAAGGTGCAGGAGTGGGCCACGCGCATGAAGTGACGGTCGTTGCGCGCCGGTCCTTTCACGCCGTACGTATCGGGACATACGCAGGTACTCCCTCCCCGTATGTGACCGGATTCTGGACGGAGACTTCCGCTCAGCGAACTCCCTTCGCTACTGTCCGGCTACGCACACGCCCCGTGGCAGCGCCGCCGCGGAGCGCAGCCGTGAAGCGACGCGGCCCGGCAGCGGCCGGGCCGCCGGCCGATCGGCGGCCTCTGTTGCGCGTCACCGACGGGACTCGGTGACGCACCGCCGCGCGGGGGTCGCCGACCTCACCACTTGGAGGAGTGGGCGTCGTGACCGCGGAGACCTCTCAGACGCTCGACCGGGGACTGCGTGTCCTCAAGCTGCTGGCCGATACGGACCACGGGCTGACCGTCACCGAGCTTTCCAACAAACTGGGCGTGAACCGGACCGTGGTGTACCGGTTGCTCGCCACACTCGAACAGCATGCGCTCGTACGGCGTGACCTGGGCGGCCGCGCCCGGGTCGGGCTGGGGGTGCTCAGGCTCGGCCGGCAGGTGCATCCGCTGGTGCGGGAGGCCGCGTTGCCGGCGCTCCGGTCGCTGGCCGAGGACATAGGTGCGACGGCCCATCTGACGCTGGTGGACGGGGCGGACGCGCTGGCCGTGGCCGTCGTCGAGCCGACGTGGACGGACTATCACGTGGCGTACCGGGCCGGGTTCAGGCATCCCTTGGACCGGGGGGCCGCGGGCAAGGCGATCCTTGCCGCGCGGGCCAAGCCGGCCGGGGACTGCGGGTACACGCTGACGCATGGGGAGTTGGAGGCGGGGGCCAGCGGGGCCGCGGCGCCGCTCCTCGGGGTCACCGGGGTCGAGGGCAGCGTCGGCGTGGTCATGCTGGCCGACGCGGTGCCGGAGCGGGTCGGGCCGCGGGTGGTCGACGCGGCCCGGGAGGTGGCCGAAGCCCTTCGCTGAGCTGCCAGGGTTTGGCCGATGCGCCAAACCGCTCCCGTCGTCTCTGGCCGATCCTCTCGCCGCTGTCCGCTCGTCCGCCCGCATCATCGGGTCCAAGCAGCGGAACGGCGGAGAGGGCGGCCAGTGGACGCAGTCAGAATTCGGGCCGAGGTCGGGCGGCGGACAGTCCCGCTCGACCTCACCTTGGATGTCGTCGCCCTCACCCGCGCCCTGGTCGACATTCCCTCCGAGAGCGGGCAGGAGAGCCGGATCGCGGACGCCGTCGAGGCGGCCCTGCGGGTGCTTCCCCAGCTCACCGTCGAGCGGGTCGGCAACTCGGTCGTCGCGCGCACCGACCTCGGCCGCCGCCAACGGGCCGTCCTCGCGGGGCACTTGGACACCGTCCCGGCCGCCGGGAACCTTCCTTCCCGGCTCCATGACGGCCGCGTCCACGGTCTCGGCGCCTGCGACATGAAGGGCGGCGTCGCCGTCGCCCTCCGCCTCGCGGCCACCGTCCCGGCCCCCACCCGCGACCTCACCTATGTCTTCTACGAGTGCGAGGAGGTCGAGGGCGACCGCAACGGCCTGCACCGGATAGCCGCCCAACGCCCCGACCTGATCGAGGACGCCGACCTCGCCGTCCTCATGGAGCCCTCCGACGCGGGCGTCGAGGCCGGCTGCCAGGGCGTCCTCACCGCCGACGTCGTGGTGCGCGGCGCACGCGCCCACACCGCCCGCTCCTGGATGGGCGTCAACGCCGCGCACCTCGCCGCCCCCGTCCTGCAGCGGCTTCACGACCACACGCCCGAGCGGGTCGTGATCGACGGGCTGGAGTACCGGGAGGGCCTGAGCGCGGTCGCGGTACGCGCCGGGGTCGCCGGGAACGTCGTACCGGACGAATGCGTGATCACCGTCAACTCCCGCTTCGCCCCCAGCCGTTCGCCGCAGGAGGCGGAGGAGTACGTGCGCAGGCTCTTCCCCGAGTACGAGGTCCGCGTCACCGAAGTGGTACCGGGCGCCCTCCCGGGGCTGGACCGCCTCGCCGGCCTCGTGTCCGCGCTCGGTGCCCCACCCCGCCCCAAGCTCGGCTGGACGGACGTGGCCCGCTTCGCCGCGCTCGGCACACCCGCCCTCAACTACGGCCCCGGAGACCCGGCGCTGGCACACACGGCGGGGGAGTACGTACCGGTCGAGCACCTGCTTACCTGCGAGGAACGCCTCAGGAAGTGGCTCCTTCAGGCCCTTTGAGCCCTGCCAGCGTCCTCAACTGAAGCCACAGCACCAGCCGTTCGTCGGGGTCGTCGAGGTCGATCCCGACGTGCTGCTGTGCCTGCTTCAGGCGGTAGCGGCAGGTGTTCGGGTGCACGGCGAGCAGCTTCGCCGCGCCCGCCATGTCGCAGCCCGCGTCGAACCAGCTGACCAGGGTGCGCGCGTAGTCGGTTCCGTGCTGCCCGTCGTACGCCAGCACCCGCCGCCACGCCCCCGCGCTCAGCTCCCGCCGCTCGCCCAGCACTTCCGCGAGCCGCAGCAGCGTCACCCGCGGGCGCACCTCGTCCACCGTCGCGACCGGCAGTTCCGGGCCGAGCACCCGCAGCACCAGCTCGGCGTCCTCCCGCGACCCCACGACCTCCGCAGGCTCAGTCACCACCTCGCCCAGGGCCGCCCGCACGGGCACCCGCAGCGCCTGTCCGGCCCGCGCCACGATGTCCTCGGCCAGCCGCTTGTGCCGCGCGCCCGGCCCGGGGAGCACCGCGTAGACCACCCCGTCCACCAGCACGCACGCGTGCCGCCCGTAACGCGCCTCGCACTGCAGTCGTACGACGTCCAGCAGGCGCAGGGCGGTCTGCTCGGCGTCGGGGAGGCTCGCGGCGTCCAGTACGAAGGCGGCCACCCGGACCGCGCCCTCGAGTCCCAGGCGGTCGAAGGCGGTCGACGGGTCCGCCGTGCCGTCGAGCAGCCGGCGCAGCAGGTCGCTGTTCTGGTGGCGGGCCAGCTCCTGGGCCGCCCGTGCCCGCAGCAGGAGCAGCGCCGCCGTGGACGCGCCCTGCGTCAGGGTCTCCTCGGCGTCGGGTGCGAGCGTGCCGTCGTCGACCACCCAGACCGAGCCGAGCGTCTCGCCGCCCGCGCGGACGGCGACCGCGAGGCGCGGCAGGTCGCCGTCCCGGAGCGCGGGCATCCGTACCGGCCCGGGGGAGGCGAACAGCACCCGGTACTGCTCGCCGTTGGGTGTGCTGGCCGGCACCTGCAGGCCGAGGATGCTCTGCCGCCGGTCCTCGTCGACCGGCTGACCCGGGACCGTGGAGTAGGCGAGGACCCGCTGGCGCGGGTCCTCCACGGCCGTCGCACCGCCGGTCGCCGCCGCTACCGCGTCCGCGAGCGCGAACAGGTCCCCGAGACCGCCGGCCGACGGTGCGGGCCGGGCGCCGATCGCCGAGGACAGCAGCAGGTGGACGTGGTGCCAGGCCGCGTCCTCTTCGACCGACAGCAGCGCGAGGCCGTGCGCCTCCGCCTCACCGACCGGTCCGTCCGGGCCGCGTACGACAAGGCCGGTCATTCCGGCCTCCGCGGCCGCCCGGACGAGGGGACCGGCGGCCGCCGCCCGCACGCCGACGGCCAGCAGCAGCGCGCCCGGCGCATGCGGCGTCGGAGCGTGGGCGTCGTGCAGGAGCACCTCGGTGACCTGGGCGGCGAGCCCGCCGGGGGCCGTGTGCAGGCGCAGTGCGGGGCCGCCGATGACGTCCAGGAGATCGCCGAGGGTGCAGGCGTCCATGGGGGCTCCTCACGTGCGGGGTCGCGGCCGAACGATCGTGATTGGCCGATTCCGAAACGAACGTACGTATCCGTTGTGCAGATGCACAACCCGGAACGGTCACCTCCCCTCGAAACTCGACCCATGACCCTCGACCGCCCGCCCGGAGTGAGCATCCGCACCGTCCACGACGTCACCGGCCTCGCCGCCGTCGCCGACTACTTCAGCGAGGTCTGGCAGACCCCGCGCAGCGCCCCGCCCTACCCGGCCGAAGTGCTGCACAGCCTCGTCCACGCGGGCGGCGCCGTGCACGCCGCCTACGACGGAACGCGGCTCGCGGGAGCGTCGGTCGCGGTGTTCGGGCCGCAGGGGGACGCGTACTCCCTGGTCGCCGCCGCCGACCGGGGGCTCGGGTACGCCGTGAAGCAGGCCCAGCGCGCCTGGGCCCTCGGCCTCGGCGCCCGCACCATGCGCTGGACCTTCGACCCGCTGGTCGGCCGCAACGCCCGCTTCAACCTGGCCAAGCTGGGCGCCACCGGCACCGAGTACCTCGTCGACTTCTACGGCCCCATGTCGGACGGCGTGAACGACGGCGACGAGAGCGACCGGCTGACGGTGACCTGGGAGCTGGCGGCGCCGACCCCCTCGTACGAGACCACCGACCGGGACACCGCCCCCGGCACCCACACCGCCCCCGACGGCGCGACGCTCGCCCGCCGTGACCCTGCCGGCCGGCACATCTGGTGCCGTGTACCGGACGACATAGTCCGGCTCCGCGCCGCCGACCCGGAGCTCGCCCTGCGCTGGCGGTATGCCGTCCGTGAGGTGTTCACGGAGGCCTTCGCGCAGGGGTTCACGGCGACGGGGATGTCCCGTGACGGCTGGTACACCCTTTCGAGAGAGGCAACGGCATGAAGCTGGAACGCGTGGAGATCGTCCATGTGGAGATCCCGCTGGTCACCCCGTTCCGTACGTCCTTCGGCACGATGACGACGAAGGACACCTTCCTGCTCCATGTCGTGACCGACGTGGCGGAGGGCTGGTCGGAGTTCGCCGCCGACCCCGAGCCGCGGTACTGCTCGGAGTTCGTGGCCGGCGCGGAGATCGTGCTGCGGGACTTCCTGCTGCCGCGCACCGCCGCCCTTCCGCGGCTCACCGTGGCCGCGCTCGCTCCGGCCATGGCGAAGATCAAGGGCCATGAACTCGCGAAGGCGGCCCTGGAGACGGCGGTCCTGGATGCGGAGCTGCGGTCGTACGGCATGCCGCTCGCCACCTATCTGGGCGCGGTGCGCGAGCGGGTCCCCGCGGGGGTGTCCGTCGGCATCAAGGAGGCCGTCCCCGACCTGCTGGACGACGTCGAGCGCTATCTCGCCGAGGGCTATGTCCGCATCAAGCTGAAGATCGAGCCGGGCTGGGACGTGGAACCGGTCCGGGCGGTCCGCGAGCGATTCGGGGACGCACTGCACCTCCAGGTCGACGCCAACACGGCGTACACCCTGGCCGACGTCGAGCATCTGCGGCGCCTGGACGCCTTCGGGCTGCTGCTGATCGAGGAGCCGCTGGACGAGAACAATCTGTACGCCCATGCGCAGCTCCAGAGGCGTCTGCAGACGCCCGTCTGCCTCGACGAGTCCCTTCACAACGCCCGTGACACCGCCTCCGCGATCGCGATGGAGGCCTGCCGGGTCGTCAATGTGAAGCCCGCGCGCGTGGGCGGCTATCTGGAGGCCCGCCGCATCCACGACGTGGCGCACGCCCACGGGGTGCCCGTGTGGTGCGGCGGCATGCTGGAGACGGGAATCGGCCGCGCCCCCAACCTTGCCCTGGCCGCCCTGCCGGGCTTCACCCTCCCCGGAGACACCTCCGCCTCCAGCCGCTATTTCGCCGAGGACATCACCGAGCCGTTCGTCCTCAAGGACGGCCACCTGCCCGTCCCCACCGCGCCCGGGATCGGCGTCGAACCGCTGCCGGACGCACTGAAGCGGTTCACCAGGGAGAAGCGAGACCTGTACGTGAGCCGACCGACACCTGGCCGGAAGTGAGCGTCACGTTAGATTGATCCCGTGCTCTCTCGCCTCACACGCCCCCAGGCCCTCGCTGTGTGTGCCCTGCCCGTCGTGGCGCTGATCGCCACCGCGGTCTTCGCGCCGCTGCCGTTCTCGCTGGCGCAGCCCGGGCTGACGGCGAACGTGCTGGGGGACAACAAGGGCACCCCGGTGATCACCATCTCGGGGGCGAAGACCCGGCAGACGAGCGGGCAGCTGCGGATGACGACGATCGAGGCGACCAACCCGGACGCGCATGTCTCGCTGGGCGATGTGATCAGTGCCTGGTTCGCCACGGACCGGGCCGTCATGCCGCACGACTCGGTGTATCCGAGCGGACAGTCCACCAAGGAGATCGAGCAGCACAACAGCGCGCAGATGAAGCAGTCCCAGGACGCGGCGACCCGGGCCGCCCTGAACTATCTGCACCTCAGCGACAAGAAGGTCAAGGTCACGCTGAAGCTCGCCGACGTCGGCGGCCCCAGCGCCGGGCTGCTGTTCACCCTCGGCATCATCGACAAGCTCGACGGGAACGGCAGCGGCGGCGACCTCACTGCCGGCCGCACCATCGCAGGTACGGGGACCATCGACGGTGACGGCACGGTCGGTGCCGTGGGAGGCGTGGCCCTGAAGACGCAGGCCGCGCGCCGGGACGGCGCGACCGTCTTCCTCGTCCCGAAGGCCGAGTGCTCCGACGCCAAGTCCGAACTGCCCAAGGGCCTGCGGCTGGTCCCGGTGACCACGCTGAAGGGCGCGGTGAACGCACTGGTGGCACTGGAGTCGGGGAAGGGTTCCGTACCGAGCTGCTGACCCGGCTCCCGGTGGCTCAGTCGGTGTCCTCCAGGGGGTGCTGCCAGCGGAGGCCGGGGAAGCGGGCGAAGCCGCGGTCAACGGAGTACAGGGTGGCCCCGTGCTCTATGGCGAGGGCGGCGAAGTATGCATCCGGAACGAGGTTTCCGCGAGCCCCGGCCTTGAGACAGAGACGCTCGAAGATCTCCCAGTGGCGAGGCCCTTCCTGGACCGGCGTGGCGACAGGTGCGCTGCGCACGTCCCGGAGGAACTCCATCGCTCGCTCCGGCTCGCTCGGCGGCTGGTAGATCCGCTGGTGGGTGACGATGCGCAGAAAGCCGCTGTCGATCACCCCGTTGTACCCGACGGGCTCGTCGCCCCGCAGCCGCTCGATGAACCACGAGTGGTAGCGGTCGTGGTCCTTGGCGTCCTCGCGGAACGCGTACACGAGGACGTTCACATCGCAGATGATCATTCGAGGCCGTCCATGAGGTCGCGCACGGAGGCGTTGTCGTCGAGATTGACGCCGGGGCGCACCCCTCTGCCGCCGGGATCAGTCGTGAGTTTGACGATGTTCTGCGCCGCCGCCACATCCCGTGCGAACGACGCCCGCAGCGCATCCTCTATCACCGCACTGACCGTGACGCGTCTGCGCGCCGCCCGCAGCTTGGCTTGCTGGATCAGGTCCTCGGGGAGGTCGACGGTAGTCCTCATGCATACGAGCGTAAGTCGACTGCATCATGATGCGCCAGAGTGAATCGATGATGCGCGGACTTGACCTACTTCACGAAACCCTCCGCCTTCATCCAGCCCAGCGCCACCTGATGCGGATCCTCCCCGTCCACGTCCACCTTGGCGTTCAGCGTCCGCGCCACCGTGTTGTTCAGCTTCCTCGTCACCGGGTCGAGGACCTCGGCGATCGCCGGCCACTTCTTCAGGGCCTCGGTGTTGATCTCCGGTGCCACGTTGTAGTTGGGGAAGAACTTCTTGTCGTCCTCCATCACCGCCAGGTTCATGGACTTGATGCGGCCGTCGGTGGTGAACACCTCGCCGTAGGTGCAGCTCCCCTTCTCGACCTGGGTGTAGATGATCCCGGTGTCCATCTGCGTGACGTTCGTCGCGGGCACGCTCATCCCGTACGCCGTCTCCATGCCCGGCAGCCCGTCCGCCCGGTTGGCGAACTCGCTCTCCACGCACAGCGTCACCGCGCCCGGGTTCTTCTTCGCCAGCGCGGCCACGTCCGACAGCGTCCTGGTGCCGTACTTCTTGAAGTTCGCCTGGTTCATGGCCAGCGCGTAGGTGTTGTTGAGCCGCGAGGGCGGGAGCCAGGTCAGGCCGTGCTTCAGGTCCGCGTCGTGCACCGCCTGCCACTGCTTCTGCGGGTCGGCGATCGGCTCGCTGTTGCCCTGGTACGTGATCCAGGCGGTGCCCGTGTACTCGTACATTGCGTCCACGTCGCCGGTCTTGACCGCCTCGCGTGCGCCGATCGAGCCCTGGATGCCGGTGCGGTCCAGGACGTCCGCGCCGGCCGCCTGGAAGGCGATGCCCATCATCGCACCGAGAATGAGCTGCTCGGTGAACGACTTGGACGTGACGGTCAGATGGGCGCCGTCGAGCGGCTTGCCGTGTCCGATGGAACCTGGCTTCACGGCGTCGACCATGGGGGAGCCGCTCTGCAGGCCGCAGCCGGAGGCGGCCACCAGCGCGGGGCCCAGCAGCAGACACACGGGCCGCCGTCTCATGTCCCCACCTCCAGCCCCCGTGGCCTGAGCAGAAGCTCCGCCAGTGACGCCAGCCAGTCCACCAGCAGCGCCAGGACGACCGTGAGGATCGAGCCCAGCATCAGCACCGGCATCCGCTGGTTGGTGATGCCGGTCGTGATCAGCACGCCCAGGCCGCCGCCCCCGCCGAAGGTCGCCAGGGTCGCCGTACCGACGTTCAGGACCAGTGCCGTACGGACGCCCGCGAGGATCAGCGGTACGGCCAGCGGGAGTTCCACCCTGGCCAGCACCCCCAGCGGGGACATGCCGATGCCGCGGGCCGCCTCGAGGAGCGTCGGGTCGTTGGCCTTGAGGCCGGCGATCGTGTTGGAGAGGACCGGCAGCACGGCGTAGATGATGATGCCGATCAGGGCCGCCTTCGTGCCGGTGCCCAGCCAGATCACCAGCAGGGCCAGCAGTCCGATCGCGGGGGTCGCCTGGCCCATGTTGGCGATCGTCATCGCCACCGGGGTCGCCTTCCGGAACGCCCTGCGGGTGAGCAGGATGCCCAGCGGGATCGCGATGATCAGCACGAAGAAGGTGGAGATCACGGTGAGCTTGACGTGCTGCCACAGGGCCTGGGAGACCTGGCCGCCCGAGAGGGCGTTCTCGGAGATCGGGTCGAGGTCGGCCTGACGGAACCACAGCCAGGTCGCGAGGAGTACGGCGACGATCACAGCGGGCAGGAAGGTCAGCTTCTGCCAGGTGACACGCGACTTCCGGGGGACCGGCGCCGGCGGCGGGGCCTCGGTCTCCGGCGGGGCCGCCTCCTGTTCGTCCTGCTCGGGTTCCTCCAGCTCGGGAATGGTCATGCCTTGGTCACCCCGCCGGGGCCCTCCTGCTCGGCGTGCGTCTGGGCGGCCCGTAGCTCCTCCAGCTCGTGCTGGGCCTCCAGCGCCTCCAGCCGGTCCGCCTCCATCAGCTCGTGCACGGAGTTCATGAGCGTCTCCACGTCGACGACGCCCTCGTACTCGCCGCGCCGCCCGGTCACCGCGACCCGCCCCGCGCTGTCGGTGAGGACCGCCTCCAGGGCGTCCCGGAGCGTGGCGTCCCTGGTCACCGTGTCGTTCACCAGCGTGCCCGCCCGGGCCAGCGAGCCCCGCGCGCGCATGAGGTCGCCGCGCCTGAGCCATTTGTAGGGGCGGCCACGCTTGTCGAGCAGCAGGATCTCGTTGGTCCCGCTGCCGCGGAGCCGGTTGAAGATCTCCTGGAGCGGGTCGTCGAGGGTGACGGTCGGGTAGTCGGTGATCTCGACGTCCCGTACGCGGGTGAGGTTCAGCCGCTTCAGGGCGGCTCCCGCGCCCACGAAACCGGACACGAAGTCGTCCGCCGGGTTGGTGAGGATCGCCTCCGGGGTGTCGAACTGTGCGATGTGCGAGCGTTCGCGCAGCACGGCGATGCGGTCGCCCAGCTTGATCGCCTCGTCGAAGTCGTGGGTGACGAACACGATCGTCTTGTGCAGTTCGTGCTGCAGTCTGATCAGCTCGTCCTGGAGGTGGTCGCGGGTGATCGGGTCGACCGCGCCGAACGGCTCGTCCATCAGCAGGACCGGCGGATCGGCCGCCAACGCCCGCGCCACGCCCACGCGTTGCTGCTGCCCGCCCGACAGCTGCCGCGGATAGCGGCCGCGGAACTCGACCGGGTCGAGACCGACCAGGTCGAGCAGCTCCTCCACCCGGGAGCGGATCCGCGCCTTGGGCCAGCCGATCATCTTCGGTACGAGGGCGATGTTCTGGGCGACCGTCATGTGCGGGAACAGCCCCGCCGACTGGATCGCATAGCCCACCTTGCGGCGCAGCTTGACCGGATCAATGTCGGTAACGTCCTCACCGTTGATCCGGATGCGGCCCCCGGTCGGCTCGATCAACCTGTTGATCATCTTGAGCGTGGTCGACTTACCGCATCCGGACGGGCCGACGAAGATGACGAGCTCGCCCGCCTTGATCTCCATGTTGACGTTGTCGACGGCGGGGCTGGGGGTGCCCGGATACCGCTTGGAGAGGTTCTCCAGCTCGATCGTCGCCCCATGGGTGGCCTCAGACACGGATCCCCCTGGGGATGGTCAGCCGTCCGATCAGGACGTACGCGGCGTCGAACAGCAGCGCGAGGACGATGATCCCGAGGGTGCCCGCGAGGACCTGGTTGAGCGCGTTCTTGCTGCCCAGCGAGCCGATACCGCGGAAGATCTCGTTGCCGAGGCCCGGCCCCGAGGCGTAGGCGGCGATCGCGGCGATGCCCATCAGCATCTGCGTCGAGACCCGGATCCCGGTCAGGATCGGCGGCCAGGCCAGCGGCAGCTCGACCCGCACCAGCCGCATCAGCCGGGACATCCCGATGCCCCGCGCGGCGTCCACCAGCGACGGGTCGACCCCGCGCAGGCCCACGATCGAGTTCCGCACGATCGGCAGCAGCCCGTACAGCGTCAGCGCGATCACCGTGGGCGGCACGCCCAGGCCCACGATCGGGATGAGCAGACCGATCATGGCGAGCGAGGGAATGGTCAGGATGGTCGAGGTGCTCGTGGTCGCGAGGCTGCCGGCCCAGCCGCTGCGGTAGGTGACGATCCCGATCAGTACGCCGATCACGGTCGCCACGACCATGCACTGGAACACGGCACTGGCGTGCTGGTAGGCGTCGGCGAGCAGCTGCTGGTGCCGGTTGCCCAAGTACTCCCAGAAGCTCACCCGCTCACCCCCGGCCGTCGGCTAGGTCCTCTCGACGTCCTGGGCCGCCTGCTCCACCAGCGGGATGATCCGCAGCGGAACCGGGTTCTCCATCACGATCGCGGTGGCGGCCCGGACAATGCCATCAAAACCGACAACCAGGTCGATGACCCGCTGGAGATCGGCGTTGGAGCGGGCCACCAGCCGGCACAGCATGTCCCCGCTGCCGGTGGTGGTGTGCAGTTCGAGCACCTCGGGCACGGTCGCCAAGTGCGCCCGGACGTCGGCCCCTTGGCCCTGCCGGATCTGAAGGGTGGCGAAGGCGGTGACGGGGTACCCGAGGGCGGCAGGGTCCACCTGTGGTCCGAACCCGCGGATGACGCCATTCGACTGAAGCCGGTCAAGTCGCGCCTGCACCGTCCCGCGCGCCACCCCGAGCCGCCGGGACATCTCAAGGACCCCGATCCGCGGCTCCCGCGCCAGCAGCACGATGATCCGGCCGTCCAGATGGTCGATCGCCACAGCCGCCTCCCTGGTCTGGTGGTCATCCTGTACAGAAGTCCGGGGAATCCCCGCCACTGACTGAACAGATTGCCCAGCAAAAAAAGAAACTATTGCGCACCTTGCCGTATGGGGATGAGGCTGCCGCTATGACGCAGACCACACACCACTCTCCCGACACCGCCCGGCAGGCCGACCCCTTCCCGGTCAAGGGAATGGACGCGGTCGTCTTCGCCGTGGGCAACGCCAAGCAGGCGGCGCACTACTACTCCACCGCCTTCGGCATGAAGCTGGTCGCCTACTCCGGACCGGAGAACGGCAGCCGCGAGACCGCGAGCTACGTCCTCGAGAACGGCTCCGCCCGCTTCGTCCTCACCTCCGTCATCAAGCCCACCACCACCTGGGGCCACTTCCTCGCCCGGCATGTGGCCGAGCACGGCGACGGCGTGATCGACCTCGCCATCGAGGTCCCGGACGCCCGCCGCGCCTACGCCTACGCGATCGAGCACGGCGCGAAGAGCGTCGCGGAGCCGTACGAGCTGAAGGACGAGCACGGCACGGTCGTCCTCGCCGCGATCGCCACCTACGGCGAGACCCGCCACACCCTCGTCGACCGCTCCGGCTACGACGGCCCCTACCTGCCCGGCTTCGTCACCGCCGCCCCCATGGTCGAACCGCCCGCCCAGCGCACCTTCCAGGCCATCGACCACTGCGTGGGCAACGTCGAGCTCGGCAGGATGAACGAGTGGGTCGGCTTCTACAACAAGGTCATGGGCTTCACGAACATGAAGGAGTTCGTGGGCGACGACATCGCCACCGAGTACAGCGCGCTGATGTCGAAGGTCGTCGCCGACGGCACCCTCAAGGTCAAGTTCCCGATCAACGAGCCCGCCATCGCCAAGAAGAAGTCCCAGATCGACGAGTACCTGGAGTTCTACGGCGGTGCGGGCGTCCAGCACATCGCGCTCAACACGAACGACATCGTGCAGACGGTCCGCACCATGCGCGCGGCGGGCGTGGAGTTCCTGAACACCCCGGACTCGTACTACGACACCCTCGGCGAGTGGGTCGGCGACACCCGCGTGCCGATCGACACCCTGCGCGAGCTGAAGATCCTCGCCGACCGCGACGAGGACGGCTATCTGCTGCAGATCTTCACCAAGCCGGTCCAGGACCGTCCGACCGTCTTCTTCGAGATCATCGAGCGGCACGGCTCGATGGGCTTCGGCAAGGGCAACTTCAAGGCCCTGTTCGAGGCGATCGAGCGGGAGCAGGAGAAGCGCGGCAACCTCTGAGTAGTCTGACCGCATGGCCAGGATCAACGACGTGGGCGGCACGGAGGGCTTCGGCGCCGTCGACATCACCGACGACGCCGAGCCCTTCCACGCGGACTGGGAGGCCCGGGTCGTCGGGCTCCTCGGGGCCCTGCGTGCGCAGGGGATCTTCAACACGAACGAGTTCCGGGACGCCATCGAGTCGATGCCGCCCAGACAGTACCTGGCGGCGTCGTACTACGAGCGCTGGTTCGAGGCGATCTGCACCCTGCTGGAACGCAAGGGCGTGATCAAGCCGGGTGAGCTGGACGGGCTCGATGGCTGACGGCGACCGTTTCCCGCCGGGCACGGCCGTCCGCACCTTCCACCACGACCCGCCGCACCACACCCGCCTGCCGCGGTACGCACGCGGCAAGCGCGGCATCGTGGTCGAACCGGAGGGGCGGGCGGAACTGGCCGACGTCAGCGCGCAGGGCCGCGGGGACGCACCGGTCGAGCAGGTCTACGCCGTCCGGTTCGCGGCCCGTGACCTGTGGGGCGAGGGCGACCACCACGTCGTACTGGACCTGTGGGAAAGCTACTTGGAAGCGGACGAAGAAGGTGCGGCCCGATGAGCGGTGACCACTCCGACGCGACGATCGCGCAGCGGGTACGGCGCCTGGAGACCCTGCTGGAGGAGAAGGGGGTCCTGTCGGGCGCCCGGCTGGACGAGATCATCGACGCGTCCGTGACCGGCGCCTCGCCCGCGAACGGCGCGCGGGTCGTCGCCCGCGCCTGGACCGACGCCGACTTCAGGGCGCGGCTGCTGGCGGACGGCACCGCGGCGGTGCGGGAACTCGGCTTCATGGAGGGCTCGTACCAGCGGCTGAGGGTCGTCGAGAACACGGACACCACCCACAACGTCATCGTCTGCACCCTCTGCTCCTGCTACCCGTTGCGCCTGCTCGGCCCGTCCCCGAGCTGGTACAAGTCCGAGGCCTACCGCTCCCGCGTGGTCCGCGAACCCCGCGCCGTACTGGCCGAGTTCGGCCTGGAGCTGCCCGCCGGCACGGAGATCACGGTGTGGGACTCCAGCGCGGAGACCCGCTACATGGTCCTCCCACGCCGCCCCGAGGGCACGGAGGCCCTGGACGAGGACCAGCTCGCGGCCCTCGTCACCCGCAACGCACTGATCGGAACGGCGGCCGTCTGACCTTCGGGCGGTTCCGGATGCCCTAGTCGTCCTCGGCGCTCGGGCTCCCCGTCGGCACTGGTGCGTCCGGTGGGTCGCCCAGTGCCGCCAGCGCCTGCTTCGCCAGCGGCACCCGTAGCGGCGAGAAGTACGGGTTGATCCGCAACGCCTCCTGCAGATGCCGCCGCGCGGGCCAGACCAGGTCCAGCTCCTGCTCGATCATGCCCCGGTGGTACACGTACAGCGCACTGCGCACCGCACCCCCGTGCGCCCTGTCCGTCGCCGCCATGGCGAACTTCAGCGCCCCCTTGTCGTCCCCGGCCATGTGCAGCGCCCACCCCAGCGCGTCCGCCACCTCGGTCCCCGGCTGCCGCTGCCACTCGGCGCGCAGCAGCCGCACGGCCGTGCGCGCATCCCCGTGGTCCGCCTCGAACACACCGCGCACCAGGTCGTCGTCCACACCGCCCGCCACCTCGTCCTGCACCCGGGTGCCCAGCACGTCGTACTCCGCGCGGGCCGCATCCGCCATGCCCAGCGACTCGTACAACTCGCCGAGTTCCAGGGCGTACTGGGGGCACGGCTGCCTGTCGAGCGCCACCCGGTACGCGTTCAGCGCCTCCGTGGTGCGGCCCAGTGCCGCCAGCGTCCTGCCCTGTCCGGCCTGCGCGGCCCGCTGGTCGGGGTCGAGCCGTACCGCCGCCTGGAAGTGCCGGAGCGCCTCCTCCAGGTCTCCGCGCTCGAAGGCCAGCTGCCCGGCCCGCTCCAGCCATGCCGCCTGCTCGGCCGGTGTGCCCGCTGCCGCCGCCGCGTCCGAAAGGGCGGCTGCGGCATCCTCCCGCCAGCCCCGGTCGCGGTAGAGGGCCGCGGCCCGCGCCCGCACGGCGGCCGCCCCGGGGTGCAGCTCCAGCAGCCGGTCCAGTGTCTTCTTGGCCGCCTTGTAGTCGCCGAGGCCGGTGTAGGCGTCGATCAGCAGCGGATACGTCGTCCACCGCTTCGGCGCGAGCTTCAGCGCCGCCACGCCCCAGGTCCGCGCCGACCGGAAGTCCCGGCGCGCGTTCGCCAGCGCCGCCATGCCGGCCGACGCCGTCGCGTTCCCCTTCTCCCGGACCTTCAGCGAGGTCCGCAGCGCCCTCTCGGCCCGCGGGTAGTTCGTCGCGTCCGCCGTGCGCCGCCCCTGCTCCACATAGGCCGTCCCGAGCACCGCCCACGACTGCGCGTCCTCGGGGTGCGCGCGCACCCGGGCCTCGCGCCCGGCGATCAGCATCGCCAGGTCCGGCAGCGCGGCCGGCACCCCGGAGGTCACCGCCGTCAGCGCCTGCGCGCCCGGTGCCGGAGCGGGCGCCACCGGCCGGGGCACGGTCGCCCGCTCCCAGGGCCACAGCGCCAGCACCCCGCCGAGGACCGCACACCCCGCGACGGCGGCGATCAGCACCCGTCGGACCGGACGCGGGCGGCGGCCCTCCGCTTGCTTCTCCATGGCGATCACTGTGCGTCATTGCCGTCCATACGACGAGCACATCCCGGCGTACGTCCAGTGCCGTAGACGGGGTTCACACCGATGGCCCCGGGTGCGACGCTGTGATCATGAGCCGCATCGAAGCGCGTCGCGATGAAGACACAGCAGCGACCGGCAGCCTCGTCGAGCGTCTGCTGGGAGGTCTGCCCGCCGAGGCCGTCCTGACCGACCCGGACGTCACGGCCTCCTACGCCAACGACATGGCCAGCTTCTGCCCGGCCGGCACCCCGGCGGTGGTGGTGCTGCCCCGCACGGTCGAAGAGGTCCAGCACGTCATGCGCATCGCCACCGAACTGCGCGTCCCGGTCGTCCCGCAGGGTGCCCGCACGGGCCTGTCGGGCGGCGCCAACGCCTCCGACGGCTGCATCGTGCTGTCCCTGACCAAGATGGACCGCATCCTGGAGATCAGTCCCGTCGACCGCATCGCCGTGGTCGAACCGGGCGTCATCAACGCGACCCTGTCCCGCGCGGTCGGCGAACACGGTCTGTACTACCCGCCGGACCCGTCCAGCTGGGAGATGTGCACGATCGGCGGCAACATCGGCACGGCCTCGGGCGGTCTGTGCTGTGTGAAGTACGGGGTCACGGCCGAGTACGTGCTCGGCCTGGAGGTGGTGCTGGCCGACGGGCGGCTCATGTCCACCGGCCGCCGCACGGCCAAGGGCGTCGCCGGCTACGACCTGACCCGGCTCTTCGTCGGCTCCGAGGGCTCGCTCGGCATCGTCGTCAAGGCGATCCTGGCCCTCAGGCCGCAGCCGCCACAGCAGCTTGTGCTGGCGGCCGAGTTCGCGTCCGGCGCCGCCGCCTGCGACGCGGTGTGCCGGATCATGGAGGGCGGCCACGTGCCGTCGCTGCTGGAGCTGATGGACCGTACGACGGTCAAGGCGGTCAACGACCTCGCGCACATGGGCCTCCCGGAGACCACCGAGGCCCTGCTCCTCGCGGCCTTCGACACCCCGGACCCCGCCGCCGACCTCGCCGCCGTCGGCGCGCTGTGCGAGGCGGCGGGCGCCACCCAGGTCGTCCCGGCCGACGACTTCGCGGAGTCCGAACTGCTGCTCCAGGCGCGGCGGTTGTCGCTCACCGCGCTCGAAGCCGTCAGCGGTACGACGATGATCGACGACGTGTGCGTGCCCCGGTCCCGGCTCGGCGAGATGCTCGAAGGCACCGAGCGGATCGCCGAGAAGTACCAGCTCACCATCGGTGTCGTCGCGCACGCCGGCGACGGCAACACCCATCCGACGGTCTGCTTCGACGCCGCCGACCCCGACGAGTCCCGGCGCGCCCGCGAGTCCTTCGACGAGATCATGGCGCTCGGCCTTGAACTCGGCGGCACCATCACCGGCGAGCACGGCGTGGGCGTCCTGAAGAAGGAGTGGCTGGCACGCGAGATCGGCCCGGTGGGGGTGGAGATGCAGCGGGCGGTCAAGCAGGTCTTCGACCCGCTGGGCATCCTGAACCCGGGCAAGCTGTTCTGACCCCCGTGGGGGGTACGGCTCACTGGGCGAGCAACTGGTCGAGCGCGGCGTCGATCCCCAGCTGCTCGCCCTCAGTCCCCGGGGGCACCACCCGCAGCGTCCGCTCCAGCCAGGCCGACACCTGGGCGGCCGGCGCCTCCAGGAGGGCGTCACCGTCGGGTGAACTCAGCGCCATCAGAACGACGCTGCGCCCCTCCGACTTGGTCGGCCACACCCGCACGTCCCCGTGCCCGCAGGCCCGGAACACGCCCTCCACCAGGAGGTCGCGGGAGAACGTCCAGTACACGGGGTTCTCGGAGTTGGTGTGGAAGGTGATGTGGACGGCGTACGGGTCGTCGGTGCGGTAGCTCAGCCGGGCCGGCACCGGAATGCTCCGCTCCGGCGACAGGATCAGTCTGAGCTCCAGCTCGCGCTCCACCACGGTGTAGTGCATGTTGTCCGGTTCCTCTCTCGGGCAGGTGTACGGGGCCCTGCGGGTGGGCCCGTACACGTGGAGAGAGGAGAGGGGCGCCAGCATTACGCGAGTTCGGAGAATTCTTTCCGGACGCGTGAGGACCGTGCACGCCCCCGGCCGAAAGATTCGTGGCTCCCCGGGTTCCACTCGTGTGAAGTACATGTACGAGGTTGCCCGGAAAGGGGTGGGACTGGCGGGACTGTCGGTGGGGGTTGCGCCCGTCTGATAGATGTGGAGGCCTCTATATTGACCCCCGAGCAGATACGGGACGACGGACATGAGCGCCCCAACCCCGGCACCCGGTGACAACAGGCCCCGCGAAGGGTATTACCCGGACCCGTCCATTCCCGGATATGTCCGGTACTGGAACGGTGCGTCCTGGGTTCCGGGCACCAGCCGTCCGGCCCCGACGGACGGCGACTCGCTCGCCCCGCCGCCCGGCAGCGACCCGGCTCCGGTCGAGGAGACGGGACCGCACTTCTTCGACGAGGACCCCGTGCCGCAGTCGGCCCCGGCCCAGCACGGCGGCCGCACCGAACCCGCGGCGGTCTGGGGCGCCGACAGCTCCCGGCAGTCCGGCTTCGGCGGCGACCAGGACCGCCGGGTGTCCTGGGGCAACCCGCAGTCCGCGGACCCGCGCCTCGCCGACGGCGCCCCCGCCCAGCCGGACGGCCAGGCGTCCCGCACCGACGGCACGGCGACGATCCCGCCCGCGGACTCGGAAGGGGACGACCCGGCCTCCGGCGGCACCTTCGTCTTCCGCAGGCCCACGGCGCCGACCGGGGAGAAGGAGCCCCCGGCAGCGGCCGGCCGCGGCATCCCCGGCCCCGGTGGCCCCACGGCCGACGAGGGCACCATGACGTTCCGTGCGCTGTCCCAGCGCACGGGTGGGCAGGGCGGGGCGCAGAACGGCAGCACGGGGGCGCCCGGCTTCGGCGCGGGCAAGGCGGCCGCCGACCGCGCCGCAGCGGCGCAGGCGCAGCCCGCGCAGGCCGCCCCTTCGGGCCCCCAGCAGGCCGCCCCGGTGATCCCGCCGCAGGGCGGCGGCGCCCGGCCCGCAGCGGCAGCCCAGCCCCCCGCCGCGCAGCCGCCCGCCCCCGTCGCCACCCCGATGACCAGCGGCCCCGGCGGCGGCCAGCACTCCTGGGCGCAGCAGGTCCACCGGCTCGCGGGCGCCGACGAGGACCAGCCCGTGGCCCCCTGGAAGCCGCCGGTCGAGGACATCTTCCAGGCGGCCGCCATGCGCCAGGCGTCGGCCCGCCCCGCGGGCCTCGGCAAGCGGCTGGCCGCCCGGCTGCTGGACACCGTCGTCCTCGCCGGCGTCACGGCGGTGGCCGCCGTACCGCTCGGCGCCAAGGCCGTCGACCACGTCAACCAGAAGATCGACGAGGCCAGACTCTCCGGCCAGACCGTGACCGTCTGGCTGCTGGACGGCACGACGACCGTGTACCTGGGCATCGTCCTGGCCGTACTGCTCGGCTTCGGCGTCCTCTACGAGGTGCTGCCCACCGCCAGGTGGGGCCGCACCCTCGGCAAGAAGCTGCTGGGCCTGGAGGTGCGGGACATCGAGGCGCACGAGCCGCCGACCTTCGGCGGGGCGCTGCGCCGCTGGCTCGTGTACAGCGTGCCCGGTCTGCTCGGCGTCGGGGTCGTGGGCGTCCTGTGGTGCCTGTTCGACCGTCCGTGGCACCAGTGCTGGCACGACAAGGCGGCGGGTACGTTCGTCGCGGGCTGACCGCATACCACGTTTGCACCAGGTGATCCGGTACTCCGGACGGCCGTTCGCCGGATGCGGAGCCGGGGGGTTCGCGGTCCACTCGGGCCATGAGCAGCGAACCGCCCCCCGGATCCGGCGGACCGCCGGAGGACGACCCGTTCAGGAAGTCACCGTACGACGCCCCCGGCGGCGGCGGGCAACCCCCGCCGTACGGCGGCGACCCCTACGGCGGCGGCCAGTACCCCACCGACCCCCTCGCCGGTATGCCCCCGCTCGCCGACAGCGGCAGGCGCACGCTCGCCCGGATCATCGACCTGATCCTCGTGGGCATCGTCGTCTGGCTGCTCACCTGGGCGTTCAACGTTCACGAGTACGACGTGAACGGCAACAACCTCTCCTACACCAAGTCCTTCGCGCAGTCGCTGATCGCCGCCGTGCTCTACATCGGCTACGACACGTATCTGATCAGCAGGACGGGACAGACGCTCGGCAAGAAGTGGCTGAGCATGCGCGTCGCCAACCTCGACAACGGCTCCACACCCTCCGTACAGACCACACTGATCCGCTCGGCGGTCCTGTGGATCCCCTTCGCGTTCTGCTGCGCCTGCATCTGGACGGCCATCTCAGGCGGCTGGAGCTACTTCGACCGCCCCTACAAACAGGGCCTGCACGACAAGGCCGCCAAGACGGTCGTGGTGACCACCAGTTGAAGCCGCGCCCCAAGGGGCGCGGGCCGTATCAATATGCGGCTCCGCCGCGTGGGCGCGACAAGCCACGACGGGCCCGCAGACGACCGACGGCCGTATTACGTCAGGAAGCGGCGCGCTCCCGCACGGGCTCGGAGGCCGCCGCCGCGACCGGCACGGGCGCCTCCTCCGCAACCGCAGGAGGCTGCTGCACCGCAACGACCCTCGGCTTCGGCAGAGGAACCGTCATGGCGACCAGCAGCCCGAGGGCGAGTGCCGCGAAGGCGATGACCGCGATCCCCACGCCCGAACTCGTCTGCGACAGCAGCAGCATGGCGAGCGTCGAGAAGATCACGGTGCACGAACCGTAGACGAGCTGGGCGGGCGTCGGACGAGGCATGGCAATCGTGTCCTCGGAAGTGGGGGTCCACGGGGGAGTCGGCCTGGGTTTCTGCCGATTTCCGGGCAGTCCGCCAACCGACTCTAATCGCGTGCATGCCCGAGTGGAACGAACGGTAAGCGTGACCTAACCAACAGTGCCGGTGCACAGGGGGCGCACGGAGTCATGGCGTCCATCAAGTGGACGTTCGAACGCGCCGTCAGGGTGTCCGTAAAGCGAACCTCAACTCCGCATGGCGTCTACCCGACGCCCGGTCAGTGCGTCGGCACCGCCCGGGCGTTCGGGTGTCGGGTGTGGTCTGGAACGGCGAGGACTCCAAGACCGGTAAGCGGAAGGCCTGGGAGGGGAGTTGAAGATGCAGCGTGGTCACAAGGCCCGGCTCCCCGTACCAGAACGGCCGGTTGATCTGGAAGTGGGACACCTGCAGTGGTCCGCCGGCACGCCTATGCGCAGCCGTATCCAGTCCTACGTCTCGCCGTTCAGCCTGTACCGCGCGGACGGCATCACGCTGGACAACGCGGACGTCGAACGAAGCTCCCGTCGTCGAAGGGCGTGCCGGTCTTCGACGTGCCGGTCTTCGACGATCACGCGAGCACCTACTACGAGAACGCGACCCCCTTCGCCGGTGTCAAGATCACTGACACCAACACCAAGATCAGGATCGTCAAGGAGGCCAAGGACGGCTCGACGATCAAGGCCGAGGTCGGCCCCGCGATGAAGTAGTCGGTGTTTCCGCAGGTCAGAAGCGTATCGGTGGTGACCCCCTGGCGGGTCGCCGCCGATCGTGTTTAGGTGCGTCCTGTGCTTCCCTTATTGACACCGGTAACGACATCGACTCGCACGGGGGTGTGACTGCATGGCCGCAGGAGGTTTCTGCAAGCTGCCGACAGGCAGCGTGGTGGTGGCGCTGAACCTGCCCAGCCCCACCGCCGACGGCACGGGCTGCATACGCTTCCTCGTGCACGCCCAGAACCGGGCGCGCGCCCTGACCAGGCTGCGCAACCTGGGCATGCGGGCGGTCTACCTGCGCGGCAACGCCGCCCCGCCGACCCCCGACGAGATCACCGCGGTCCTGCACCACCCCGACGGCCTCATATGGCGCACGGCACCTGACAACGGTGTCCTGGTCGGCCCGCAGGAGCTGTGGCACCCGGTCAGGGCATTGCTGAGGCAGCGCCCCGAAGGGGCGCGGGGAACGGCGCGACCAGCCACGATGGACCTATAGCCGCCCGACGACCCATCGTGGCACCCCGGACCGCGGCACGCTCAGGCAACCACGGGCTTCCCGGACAACTCCACGCCCGCCGAGCGCAGCTCTTCGAGGGCCCGCTCGGTGGTCGCCTCGGCGACCCCCGCGGTCAGGTCGAGCAGCACCTGGGTACGGAAGCCCTCCCGAGCGGCGTCCAAAGCGGTGGCGCGCACGCAGTGGTCGGTGGCGATCCCGACGACGTCGACCTCGTCGACCTCACGGGCGCGCAGCCAGTCGGCGAGCTTCACGCCGTGCTCGTCGGCCCCCTCGAACCCGCTGTACGCCGCCGCGTACGCCCCCTTGTCGAAGACGGCGTCGATCGCCCCGGAGGCGACGGCGGGCGCGAAGTTCGGGTGGAAGCCGACGCCCTCGGTGCCCGCGACGCAGTGCGCGGGCCAGGAGTGCTGGAAGTCTGGGTTGTCGGCGAAGTGGCCGCCGGGCGCTATGTGGTGGTCGCGGGTGGCCACCACGTGCCGATAGCCGGAGCCGCCCGCCTGCCCGATCAGCTCGGTGATGGCGGCGGCCACGTCGGCACCCCCGGCCACGGCGAGGCTGCCCCCCTCGCAGAAGTCGTTCTGCACGTCAACGACGATCAAGGCGCGGCGCATGGTGGGTGTCCTTCTCGACGATGGGGTCGGGGGGAGGGGTGCGGGCCCGGCCATTGAACTTCCGAGCGTATTGAGTTCCCGCCCGGTAGGGGAGGGGGCGTCACGGGGCGTATCCGGCGGCACCTGCTTTAGCTACCCGAGCGCCCGTGTACGTACTCCGTCGGAATGACCGGTTCCCCGCGCGAGAGCTGGGTCGCGGACAGCGGCAGACTGGCGCGCGCGGCCGTGTGCCGGTCGCGTACGACGTCCAGCGGCTCGCGCGCCACCACGTCACCGCCCTTGACCAGCTCGACCAGCAGCTGCAGGTCCGCCAGCTCGGCCGGGACGGTGCCGGTGCCGACGACCTCGGCCTCCGCGACGCCGTCGGCGTCCAGTCGCCGCGCGGCCCACTTGCGGCCGCCGACGGAGCTCTTGCCGCCGCTGGACTTCTTCGCCACCGGCACCAGCGGCGCCTTCGGGTCGTCGGACTCGGCGCGGGCCACCAGCTTGTAGACCATCGAGGCGGTCGGGTGCCCCGACCCGGTGACCAGCTGCGTTCCGACGCCGTACGCGTCCACGGGCGCCGCGGCCAGCGAGGCGATGGCGTACTCGTCGAGGTCCGAGGTCACGATGATCTTCGTGGCCGTCGCGCCCAGCTCGTCCAGCTGCTGCCGCACCCGGTGCGCGACCAGCAGCAGGTCGCCGGAGTCGATGCGCACGGCGCCCAGCTCGGGCCCGGCGATCTCGACGGCCGTGCGGACGGCCTCGGCGACGTCGTAGGTGTCCACGAGCAGGGTGGTGTTGCGGCCGAGCGAGTTGACCTGGGCCTGGAACGCGTCCCGCTCGCGGTCGTGCAGGAGGGTGAAGGCGTGCGCGGAGGTCCCGACGGTCGGGATGTTGTAGCGGAAGCCGGCCGCGAGGTCCGAGGTGGAGGCGAAGCCGCCCACGTACGCGGCGCGGGAGGCGGCGACGGCGGCGAGCTCGTGGGTACGCCGGGCGCCCATCTCGATCAGCGGGCGGTGCCCGGCGGCCGAGGACATCCGGGAGGCGGCCGCGGCGATCGCGGAGTCGTGGTTGAGGATGGAGAGGATCACCGTCTCCAGCAGCACGCACTCGGCGAAGGACCCCTCGACCCGCATGATCGGCGAGCCCGGGAAGTACACCTCGCCCTCCGGATAGCCCCACACGTCACCTGAGAAGCGGTAGGAGGCGAGCCACTCGAGGGTCGCCTCGTCGACGATGTTCCGCTCGCGCAGGAAGCCCAGGACACCCGCGTCGAAACGGAAGTTCTCCACGGCGTCCAGGACCCGCCCGGTGCCGGCCACCACGCCGTAGCGCCGCCCCTCGGGCAGCCGCCGGGTGAAGACCTCGAAGACGCTTCGCCGCTCGGCCGTACCGGCCCTGAGGGCGGCCTGCAGCATCGTGAGCTCGTACTGGTCCGTGAAGAGCGCCGTCGAGGGAACGTCCACCGGCAGCCCAAGGTCCGCTGTGTTCATGGCAAGAATGGTACACCCCTTTGCGTCAGTGTGACGATTTGTGGGGCCCGTGGCAGCATGGGCTGTGTGACGTCACCCGCTCCCCTTGAGATCGAACGGACCGAATCCGCGGAAGAGGTCTTCGCCGTACCCGAGCCGGACGTCCCCTGGGTCACGATCGTCCACAACGACCCGGTCAACCTCATGAGCTATGTGACGTACGTCTTCCAGACGTACTTCGGCTACACCAAGGACAAGGCCACCAAGCTCATGCTCGATGTCCACCACAAGGGCCGGGCGGTCGTCTCCAGCGGCACTCGCGAGGAGATGGAACGCGACGTGCAGGCGATGCACGGCTACGGACTGTGGGCCACCCTCCAGCAGGACCGGAAGTAGCGACTCAACCTGATGCCAGGAACCTTCGAACCGCTCCCCGGCGGCGGCGCGGCCGTCGCGCTCGACGACGTCGAGATCTCCATCATCCGGTCGCTGGCCGTCCAGCTCCTGGAGCTCGTCGGACCCGGCCCCGGCGAGGACGCCCCCGACGACCCGCTGGCCGAGCTCTTCGCCGAGGGCCCCAGCGAGCCCCCGAAGGACCCCGTGCTCAGGCGGCTCTTCCCGGACGCCTACAGCGACCCGGAGGGCACCCCCGGGCCCAAGGAGGCCGAGGAACAGCGGGCGTACTCCGCCGAGTTCCGCCGTTTCACGGAGAACGACCTGCGCGCCGCCAAGCGCGAGAGCGCCCTCGCCGTGATCCGCTCCCTGGACGCGCTCACACCGGCGGGCGACGGCGGGGCGATCCTCAAGCTGTCCGCCGAGGAGTCCCGGCAGTGGCTCGGCGCCCTCAACGACCTACGCCTGGCGATCGGCTCCCGCCTGGAGATCACCGACGAGGACGACACCGACCTCCTCTACCGCCTCCCGGACGAGGACCCACGCAAGCCGATGGTGATGGCGTACCTGTGGCTGGGTGGGCTCCAGGAGACGCTCGTCTCGACCCTTATGCCCTGATACGAGGCGTTCGGCGTTCGCTCAGAGGACGCTCAAATCCGGATAACGATGAGGTCACCAGGGTCGCCTTCTATGCGCCCGTGGGGTGGTCTTTGTCCGGTTCTCCCTGTGGCGTGTGTCACATCTCGCTCCGATGATCAAGGTTGCGGCCGTGATAAATCTTCACGACCGCCCGGCGAACACCACCCACGTTCGGCCGGGTGCGCCACCGAGCCGGCCAATCGCCGGCCAGGCACAACGCTCCATCTATCCGGGGGGATCGAGACCCGATCCGGGGCCGACGAGAGGCCCGGGGTCGGAATGGAGAAAGGCGCATCACCACATGACCTCCGCTCAGGTCGGTACGGACAACGCCCCCGAGGGGGCCGAAGAGGGGTACGAGCGCGGGCTCGGCAGCCGTCAGGTCCAGATGATCGCGATCGGCGGCGCCGTCGGCGTCGGCCTCTTCCTGGGTGCCGGGGCGAACATCGCCAAGGCCGGCCCCAGCCTCATCTTCATGTACGCCCTCGCGGGCGTGATCATCTTCTTCATCATGCGGGCGCTCGGCGAGCTGCTCCTCTACCGCCCGGTCTCGGGCTCCTTCGCGGAGTACTCCCGCGAGTTCCTCGGCCCGTTCTTCGGCTACTTCACCGCCTGGACCTACTGGCTGATGTGGGTCGTGACCGGCATGGCCGAGCTGACGGCCGCCGCGATCTACGTCCACTACTGGTTCCCGCACATCCCGCAATGGACGACCGCCCTGGTCTTCCTGGTGATCCTCTTCGGGGTCAACCTGATCTCCGTGAAGCTCTTCGGCGAGCTGGAGTTCTGGTTCTCGATGGTCAAGGTCACCGCGCTGATCGGCATGATCGTGATCGGGCTCGGCGTCCTCACCTTCGGCTTCAGCGCCGCCGGTGACACCGCCTCCGTCGCCAACCTCTGGCAGTTCGACGGCTTCTTCCCCAAGGGCATCGGCTCGTCCCTGATGACCCTGCAGGGCGTCATGTTCGCCTACCTCGCCGTCGAGCTGGTCGGCGTCACGGCCGGCGAGTCCGAGAACCCGGAGAAGACCCTCCCCAAGGCGATCAACACCCTGCCCTGGCGCATCGCGCTGTTCTACGTCGGCGCGCTCACCGTGATCCTCTGTGTCGTCAAGTGGACCGAGTTCGCGCCCGGCGTCAGCCCCTTCGTGAAGGCGTTCGCGCTGATCGGCATCCCGGCCGGTGCGGGCATCGTCAACTTCGTCGTCCTGACCGCGGCGCTGTCCTCCTGCAACTCGGGCATGTACTCCACGGGCCGCATGCTGCGCACGCTGGCGGACAACGGCGAGGCCCCGCGCGCCTTCTCCAGGCTGTCGGCCTCCAAGACGCCGGCCCTCGGCATCACGGTCTCCGTCGCCTTCATGGGCATCGGCGTGGTCCTCAACTACATCGTCCCGGAGAAGGCGTTCGGCTACGTCACCTCGGTGGCCACCGCGGCCGGCATCTGGACGTGGCTGATGATCCTGATCAGCCACGTCCTGTACCGCCGGGCCGTCGTCGCGGGGCGGCTGCCCGCCTCGTCCTTCCCGGCGCCGGGCGGCGCGGTGTGCTCGTACATCGCCATCGTGTTCCTGCTCTTCGTCACCGGTCTGATCGCTTACGACGCCGACTCCCGCGTCTGCCTCTATGTGATGGCCGGCTGGGCGGTCGTCCTCGGCATCGGCTGGGCGGTCCTCAAGGCGAGCAACCCCGAGGTCACCCGGCGGCGCGAGCCGGAGCTGGAGAAGGTCGGCTGACCCGCCCCCCTGTTCGGCATCCGGGCCGTCCCGTACCACCCATCGGTACGGGACGGCCCTCTGCTTATCCTGGCGAGCATGCTGACCATCACCCAGGCCCTCGTCGACCAGATCGTCGCGCACGCGCGCAAGGACCACCCCGACGAGGCGTGCGGCGTCGTCGCGGGCCCGGCCGGTTCAAACCGCCCCGAGCGGTTCATCCCGATGCTGAACGCGGCCATGTCGCCCACGTTCTACGAGTTCGACTCCGGCGACCTGCTCAAGCTCTACCGCGAGATGGACGACCGCGACGAGGAGCCGGTGGTCATCTACCACTCCCACACCGCGACGGAGGCCTACCCGTCCCGCACCGACATCTCCTACGCCAACGAGCCCGGCGCCCACTACGTCCTCGTCTCCACCGCCGACACCGACGGCCTCGGCGACTTCCAGTTCCGTTCGTACCGGATCGTGGAGGGCGAGGTCACGGAGGAGGAGGTCACGGTCGTGGAGGCCTACTGATCTCGCGCTTCGGTCAGAATTCGTCCAGTATGCGAGATCACACTCGGGGACCGGCTCCGGGAATCGATACGATGACCCCATGGTTTTCCACGACGTGAGCGACAAGACGCCGGGCATGCTGCTCGTGGCGCGGCTGCACGTCGACCTGTGCAGGCTGCAGAGCGCCATCTGTACGCGCTGATCCCTGCCGCCGTACGGCCGTGAGCCGCGGCGCCTTGTGCACCACAAGCTCCACTGCGCTGCCGCGCGCCCACCGACTGACTACTCCCGACAGGAGCCCTGAGCCATGGCCATCGAGGTCCGCATCCCCACCATCCTTCGCACCTACACCGCCGGCGAGAAGGCGGTGGAGGGCAACGGGGACACCCTCGCCGAGCTCTTCGCCGACCTCGAGACCCGGCATGCGGGCATCCAGGCCCGCATCGTGGACAACGGCGAGCTGCGCCGCTTCGTCAACGTCTACCTGAACGACGAGGACGTCCGCTTCCTCGAGGGCATCAACACCAAGGTCGCCGACGGCGACAACGTCACGATCCTGCCGGCCGTGGCCGGCGGCATGGCCTGATCCGCATGCGCTACGACTCCCCGCTGGCCGCGGTGGGCAACACCCCTCTGGTGCGCCTGCCGCGGTTGTCGCCGTCCGAGGACGTCCGCATCTGGGCCAAGCTGGAGGACCGCAACCCCACCGGCTCGGTCAAGGACCGCCCGGCCCTGCACATGATCGAACAGGCGGAGAAGGACGGCCGCCTGACCCCGGGCTGCACCATCCTGGAGCCGACGAGCGGCAACACCGGCATCTCCCTCGCCATGGCCGCGAAGCTCAAGGGCTACCGCATGGTGTGCGTGATGCCCGAGAACACCTCGCAGGAGCGCCGCGACCTGCTCGGCATGTGGGGCGCGGAGATCATCTCCTCCCCGGCGGCGGGCGGCTCCAACACCGCGGTCCGGGTGGCCAAGGAACTCTCGGCCGAGCACCCGGACTGGGTGATGCTCTACCAGTACGGCAACCCGGACAACGCGGGCGCGCACTACGCGACGACCGGCCCCGAGATCCTCGCCGACCTACCCTCGGTCACCCACTTCGTGGCGGGCCTCGGAACGACGGGGACCCTGATGGGCGTCGGCCGCTTCCTGCGCGAGAACAAGCCGGACGTCAAGATCGTCGCCGCGGAACCGCGCTACGACGACCTGGTCTACGGGCTCAGGAACCTCGACGAGGGCTTCGTGCCCGAGCTGTACGACGCCTCCGTGCTGACGACCCGCTTCTCCGTCGGCTCGGCGGACGCGGTCACCCGCACCCGTGAACTCCTGCAACAGGAGGGCATCTTCGCGGGCGTCTCCACCGGCGCGGCCCTGCACGCGGCGATCGGCATCGGCAACAAGGCCCTCAAGGCCGGCGAGAGCGCGGACATCGTGTTCGTCGTGGCCGACGGCGGCTGGAAGTACCTGTCGACGGGCGTCTACACGGCCGCCACGACGGAGGAAGCCATCGAGACGCTGCAGGGACAGCTCTGGGCATAGTCCTTCGAGTCCTTCGTGAGCCTGTTCGAAGGGCTCACGTCGCAAGGTGACGGACCTGGTCCCACAGGACCGGGTCCACCACACCCACCCGCCGGCGGAACTCCCACACCGGCACCTCGCGCAGCTCGTCCGTCTCCAGGAAGCTCGCGCGACCCTGCGCATCGCCGACTGCCCCCGGGGGCAACGGGATCACCCCGGCCCGCTCGTCGTGGTACTTGCTGGTGATCTTCGCGACGACCGCCCGCTCCCCGTGCACCACCAGCACCAGACAGGGCCGGTCCTTGTTGCCCGGCCGGTCCTCGTACGGAACGTTCGCCCACCAGATCTCCGCGGGCCTGGGCCGCCCGCCACCCCGCGCACCCGGACGGCCCGGCGGCCGCGTCCGGCGTCCCGCGGGCCGTCGCCCCCGCCCCCAGCCGTCGACGAGCGTGGCGACCAGCGCGAGCAGTATCACCGCCGCGAGCGCGAGCCACCATGACGTGTCCATACGAAGACGTTACCGGCGCACGATCAGCGCCGCGCGCCCTCTGCGCAACCCGTGCTCGCACCCTCACTCCCACCCGTCACCCGCCACCACCCTGCTCGAGCGCGCTTCGCGCGCCCCCCTCTGCCTCTTGCGCCCCGCTTCCAGCCGAACCGGTGACACCACAGGTGAGTTCGCCCACAACAGCCCTTGCTTGAGGAGCGACCGGACGTTTTGCGCCTTACGCTCGACGGACCGCACGACCCCCGTTCTCCTTCCCGGAAAAGTTCCCGCCAGCGGAGGTTTCTGCTTCATGAAGCTCACCGTCGTCGGTTGCTCGGGGTCGTTCCCGTCCGCGGAATCGGCCTGCTCGAGCTACCTCGTAGAGGCCGACGGCTTCCGGCTGCTTCTCGACATGGGCAACGGTGCCCTTGGCGAGCTGCAGCGCCACTGCGGTCTCTACGACCTCGACGCGATCTTCCTCAGCCATCTGCACGCCGACCACTGCATCGACATGTGCGCCTACTTCGTGGCGCGCTACTACCGCCACGACGGCGGCCGCTGCGATCCGATTCCCGTCTACGGACCCGAGGGAACGGAACACCGGCTGACCACCGCCTACGCCGACACCCCCACCGCCTCCTCCATGAGCGAGGTCTTCGACTTCCACACGGTCAAGCCGTCCACGTTCGAGATCGGCCCGTTCACGGTGCACACGGAACGCGTGGCCCACCCCGTGGAGGCGTACGGCATCCGCATCGAGCACGGCGGGAAGTCCCTGACGTACTCCGGCGACACGGGCACGACCTCGGTCCTGGACGAACTCGCCCGCGACACCGACCTGTTCCTGTGCGAGGCCGCCTTCACGCACGGCAAGGAGAGCATCCCCGACCTGCACCTCAACGGCCGCGAGGCGGGCGAGACGGCGGCCCGGGCGGGCGCCCGGCGCCTGGTCCTGACCCACATCCCGCCGTGGACCGACCCGCAGGTCAACCTGGCGGACGCCCAGGCGGTCTTCGACGGCCCGGTGGCCCTGGCGGCGCCGAGGCAGACGTACGAGATCTAGCGCTACGAGATCCAGGGCCACGAGATCCAGCCCTGCGAACATGCGGAAGGCTCCCGGAACCAAGGGTTCCGGGAGCCTTCGTGCGCCGTGGCGTGAGGCTACTTGGCCTCCGCCTTCTGCAGTTCCGCCAGTTCCTCGTCGGACTCGCGGCCCGGCGTCGGCAGGTTGAACCTGATGATCGCGAAGCGGAAGATCACGTAGTAGAGGACGCCGAAGCACAGGCCCACCAGGATCAGCCCCAGCGGGTTGGTCGCGATGCCCCAGTTCAGTCCGAAGTCCACCACGCCCGCCGAGAAGCCGAAGCCGTCCTTCATGCCGAGCGCCCAGGTCAGCGCCAGCGAGACACCGGTGAGGACCGCGTGGATGGCGTACAGGACCGGCGCGATGAACATGAACGTGAACTCGATGGGCTCGGTCACACCCGTCACGAAGGACGTCAGGGCGATCGAGAACATCATGCCGCCGACCACCTGGCGGCGCTCCGGACGAGCGCAGTGCACGATCGCGAGACAGGCCGCAGGCAGACCGAACATCATGATCGGGAAGAAGCCGGTCATGAACTGGCCCGCGGTCGGGTCGCCCGCCAGGAAGCGCGCGATGTCACCGCTCTTGCCGTGGTAGTCGCCCGCCTGGAACCACGGGAAGGAGTTCAGCAGGTGGTGCATGCCGATCGGGATCAGCGCACGGTTGGCCACACCGAAGATGCCCGCGCCGACCGCGCCCGACCCCACCAGCCACTCGCCGAAGTTGTGCAGACCCGTGCCGAGGACCGGCCAGATGTAGCCGAAGACGATGCCGATGACCAGGCCCGCGAAAGCGGAGAGGATCGGGACGAGCCGGCGGCCGCCGAAGAAGCCCGCCCAGTCCGGCAGCTTGGTGCGGTAGAAGCGCTGGTAGAGCAGCGCGACCACGAGACCCATCACCACACCGCCGAGCACCTTGGCGTCGACCGGGGCGTTCACCATGACGACCTTGCCGTCGACGGCCGTCGCCACCTTCGGCAGGTTCTTGTCCGTGAACGTGGCCAGCACGTTCTTGAAGACCAGGTAGCCGACGACCGCGGCGAGCGCCGTCGAGCCGTCCGACTTCTTGGCGAAGCCGATCGCGATGCCCACGGCGAACAGCAGCGCCATGTTGTCGAGGATCGCGTTGCCGCCCGCCGCCATGAACCCCGCGATCTTCGTGAGGAACGTGGGGAAGGACGGGCGTCCCAGCATGTCCGTGTTGCCCAGCCGCACCAGAAGAGCGGCGGCGGGCAGGACGGCCACCGGCAGCATCAGGCTGCGGCCGATACGCTGCAGCACAGCCATCGCGCCGGGGCCCTTCTTCTTCTCGGCCGCGGGAGCGGCGCTGGCCGTGGTCACAACTTCCTCCAGAGGGGCAGAGCGCCGCCCGGGGACAGGGGAAGAGGACGGCGGCGTCGCTGGTCTGAACCATTGTGGAACACTCAGTGGTTTAGACCTGTGGTGTAGACCTGTTGTAGCACGGTGAAGGCCGGATAAGGAACCCACTGTTTTCTGGTGGCCTGTCAGGCCTCGACGGCGAAGTGCGGCCCCAGGTTGGCGACCGCCTCCCGGGTGGTGTAGACCAGCTACGGGCGACAGCAACTGCGCGTGAGGAGACTGACATGGCCAGCAAGGCTGAGAAGATCGTTGCCGGGCTCGGCGGCATCGACAACATCGAGGAGATCGAGGGCTGCATCACTCGGCTGCGCACCGAGGTCAGCGACGCCTCGCTGGTCGACGAGACCGCCCTGAAGGCCGCCGGCGCCCACGGCGTCGTCAAGATGGGCACCGCGATCCAGGTCGTCATCGGCACCGACGCCGACCCCATCGCCGCGGAGATCGAAGACATGATGTGAACCGACGTGAGATGAGCCACGGCCGCCCCGGCCCGCACTCACTCGTTGGGGCCCCTTCCCACCGCGGGAGGGGCCCTTTCCGCCTGTGCGGCTAGGCTCATCGCCATGTCTCGAATCGACGGCCGCACCCCCGAACAACTCCGCCCGATCACCATCGAACGCGGCTGGAGCAAGCACGCAGAAGGCTCCGTCCTCATCGCCTTCGGCGACACCAAGGTCTTCTGCACCGCCTCCGTCACCGAAGGCGTCCCCCGCTGGCGCAAGGGCAGCGGCGAGGGCTGGGTCACCGCCGAGTACTCCATGCTGCCCCGCGCCACCAACACCCGCGGCGACCGCGAGTCCGTACGCGGCAAGATCGGCGGCCGCACCCACGAGATCAGCCGCCTCATCGGCCGCTCCCTGCGCGCGGTGATCGACTACAAGGCACTCGGCGAGAACACCATCGTCCTCGACTGCGACGTCCTCCAGGCCGACGGCGGCACGCGTACGGCCGCGATCACCGGCGCGTACGTGGCCCTGGCCGACGCCGTCGCCTGGGCCCAGGGCAAGAAGCTGATCAAGGCCGGCCGCCAGCCGCTCACCGGCACCGTCTCGGCGGTCTCGGTCGGCATCGTGGGAGGGGTCCCTCTGTTGGACCTCTGCTACGAGGAGGACGTGCGCGCCGACACCGACATGAACGTCGTCTGCACCGGCGACGGCCGCTTCGTCGAGGTCCAGGGCACCGCGGAAGCCGAGCCGTTCGCCCGCGAGGAGCTCAACTCCCTTCTGGACCTGGCGGTTTCCGGCTGCTCGGAACTCACTGTCCTTCAGCGCAAGGCACTTGATACGGTCCTCGAAAAGTAAAGGACGCACCAAGCGGAACGGCGGCCGGGGGCAACCCCGACGCCCCTTCCGGCGTCCCTACGAATGCGGGCGCACGGCACACCACCGTGCGCCCGACCAGTACGGGGGGCCCACGGGCCTGGACAACGGAGGGACCACAGTCATGGCCGCGAGCCGAGGCCGCCGCATCACCGTCACCATCGCAGCGCTGGCAGCCACAGTGCTGACCGCGGGCCTCACCACCGGCTGCGACGCCGTCGACAAGGCCCTGGACTGCGTCCAGACCGCCGACACCATCGCGGACAGCGTCACCAACCTCCAGCAGGCCGTGGAAAACGCCTCGAACGACCCGACCCGGCTCGACGAGTCGCTCGCCTCCATAGACAAGAACCTCGACAAGATCGGCGACAAGACCGACAACGCCGACGTCAACAAGGCGGTCGACGACCTGAACAAGGCCGTGAGCAATGTCCGTACGGCGATCAAGAACGGTGACAAGACCCCGGACGTCAGCCCCGTCACGGACGCGGCGGGCGAACTCACGAAGGTCTGCACCTCCTCGTAAGACCCTCTACGGGCCGCGCCGTACTGTTGCCCCATGACGACGCGCTTGATCCTCGCCACCCGCAACGCCGGAAAGATCACCGAGCTCAGGGCGATCCTCGCCGAAGCAGGACTCGCTCATGAGCTGGTCGGGGCGGAGGCCTACCCCGAAGTGCCCGACGTCAAGGAAACAGGCGTGACGTTCGCCGAGAACGCCCTGCTCAAGGCCCACGCCCTGGCCCAGGCCACCGGCCTCCCGGCCGTCGCCGACGACTCGGGGCTGTGCGTGGACGTGTTGAACGGCGCCCCGGGCATCTTCTCCGCCCGCTGGGCGGGTCGGCACGGGGACGACAAGGCCAACCTTGAGCTGCTGCTGGCCCAGCTGTCCGACATCGCCGACGAACACCGGGGCGCCCACTTCGCGTGCGCGGCGGCGCTGGCGTTGCCGGACGGCCGGGAGCGCGTGGTCGAGGGCCAGCTGCGGGGTGTGCTGCGGCACGCTCCGGTGGGCACGAACGGCTTCGGCTACGACCCGATCCTCCAGCCGGAGGGGGAGACGCGGACGTGCGCGGAGCTGAGCGCGGAGCAGAAGAACGCGATCAGCCATCGGGGGAAGGCTTTCAGGGCGTTGGTGCCGGTGGTGCGGGAGTTGTTGGGCTGACGGTGAAGGTCCACCTGCGTTCAGGTGGACCTTCGAATCAAAGGTGTGCGGCCGGAGGGACTCGAACCCTCAAGGGATTTCTCCCACAACATCCTAAGTGTTGCGCGTAGGCCAATTCCGCCACGGCCGCTTGCGCGCTCATGCTACCCGGCGAGGCGGCTTCGTAGTCGAGGGCCTAGGCGGCTCTATGGCCACCTCGGCACCACGTGTTGGTGATCGCATGGCAATTGGGACACAGGAACCGCAGGTTCTCGATGCGGTTGTCGCGCCAGTTGCCGTCGATGTGATCGACTCCAGCGGGAGCGGATGCCCTCGCCAGACCGCTTCCGTCCCGCATCGGGCGCACCGCTCTTGCATCCCCAGGGCCGTCATCGCCCACTTGAGCCGTTCGCTGGGGATGCGCCGGGCCTGGCCGACGGGCTGCTCGACGAGTAGTCCCTCAGGCGTCCGGGGGCGCCATGCCTTGCCGCGTCGGGTCGGCACCTGAAAGTGCGAGGTGTCGATGTCGTACGCCTTGATCCGTCGGCTGATGTGAGTGTGGTGCCCGCCGACGACCTCAAGCCCCAGGTGCCGTAGTACCTCGCACATGTTCGTCGATGCCGAGACCGCCGCCTGCAGGATCTCTCGCGTCCACTTGACCCCCTCCCGCTCGAAATGCGACGTGTCCACCCCGAACTTCTTCATTCGCTCCATGACGTAACGCCGCGTAGAACTCCCCGGATCCACCCCCAACGACACCAACGCCTCCGACAACGTCCGCGCCCCCCGAGCCGCCTCCTCCAGTCGCTCCCTGCTGTACGCACTGGCCCCCATGAGCCCCCTCCGTTCCGGCCGCGCGTTCGCTGCCCGTACGGAGTAAAGAACCGCTTATCGGACAGTCACGCCCGAAACGTAAAGCGGCCCGCACCGGGTCACCCCAGTGCGAGCCGCTGAAGCAGCAGAGAGGGACCCTCAGATCCCCAGATCCTTGATGATCTTCGCCACGTGCCCCGTAGCCCGCACGTTGTACAGCGCCCGCTCGACCTTGCCCTCCTCGTCCACGATCACCGTGGAGCGGATGACGCCCATGTAGGTCTTGCCGTAGTTCTTCTTCTCGCCGTACGCGCCGTAGGCCTCGGTGACCGTCTTCTCCGGGTCGGCCGCCAGCGTGATCTTCAGGGACTCCTTCTCACGGAACTTCGCCAGCTTCTCCGGCTTGTCCGGGGAGATGCCGATGACGTCGTAACCGGCGCCGGCCAGCAGTTCCAGGTTGTCGGTGAAGTCGCAGGCCTGCTTGGTGCAGCCGGGCGTAAGGGCCGCGGGGTAGAAGTAGACGATGACCTTGCGGCCCTTGTGGGCCGAGAGGGACACGTCGTTGCCGTCGGCGTCGGGGAGGGTGAAGTCGGGGGCCACGTCCCCCGGCTGGAGTCGCTCGCTCATCGAACCAGCGTAACCGGGGGTCCTGACAGTGCAGGCGCGGCAAGAGCTGACAGACTGTCCGGAACAAGTAGCAGCAGCAGGTATCAGCAGCAGGTATCAGTTACAGGCATCAGGCGACTTCGGAGGCCTTACGGTGGCGGACACGTCGGACACCAGAACCCCGGCGCAGATCGAGGCGGACATCAGGCGCCGCCGCGAAGTGCTGGCCGAGACGCTCGACGAGATCGGGGTGCGGGTGCATCCGAAGACGATCGTCGGGGATGCCAAGGCCAAGGTCGTGTCGAATATCGATCAGACTCTGGGGCGGGCCTATGTCGGGGTCAACAGGGTCGTGAGCGATGTGAAGGCGCAGTTCGTGGACGAGGAGGGCGCGCCCCGGCTGGAGCGGATCGTGCCGGTCGCGGTCGTCGCCGTAGGACTGGTCGGGCTGCTCGCGCTCGGGACCCGGCGGCGCCGGGGCTGAGCGACCGCCGACCCGGCGGCGTACGGACTGGGCAAAGGCAGGTAGGTTCAAGGCGTGAGCGCCAAGAGAATCGAGCACAGCACCCAGCACGACAAGCTGCCCATCCGGATGCTGCACGACCGGGTCCTGGTCAAGCAGGAGAGCGGCGAGGGCGAGCGGCGGTCGGGCGGGGGCATCCTGATCCCCGCCACGGCGGCGGTCGGGCGTCGGCTGGCCTGGGCCGAGGTCGTAGCGGTGGGCCAGAACGTACGGACCGTGGAGCCGGGCGACCGGGTCCTGTACGACCCGGAGGACCGTGCCGAGGTGGAGGTCCGGGGCGTCGCCTATGTGCTCATGCGTGAGCGTGACCTGCATGCCGTGGCCGCGGACCGGTTCGAGGGGTCCGAGGACACGACGGGCCTGTACCTGTAGAAGAACGACGAAGAGGGCTGGTGACGACGGTCACCAGCCCTCTTCGTCGTGTCAGGTCGGAGGTCCGCCCGTGCCCGCCGTCGTACCCACGTCCGTGCCGGCCGTCGTGCCGCCGTCGGTTGTGCCCCCGGTGTCCGCGCCCGCCGTGGTCCCGCCGTCCGTCGTGTTGCCGGTCGTGTTGCCGCCCGTCGTGGTGTTTCCGCCGTCCGTCGTGCCGCCGCCGGTGGTGTTGCCGCCCGTGGTGCCGCCGGTCGTGGTGTTGCCCGTGGTGTTGGTCCCGCCGTTCGTCGTGCCGCCGTTGTTCTGGCCCTGGGTCTGGCCCTGGTTGTTCTGGCCGTTGGTGGTGGGGCTGGGGCCGGTGGTGCCGCCGGTGCCCGGCTGCTGCGGGGGCTCGCTGGTGGCGGGCGGCTGGGTCTCTTCGGCCCCCGCCTGGAGCTGGAGGTCGAAGTCCGTCGCCGGCTTCCCCTTCAGGGCGTCCTTCGTGTACTGCGCCCAGATGTCCCCGGGCGGGCCGCCGCCGTTGACGCGGGGCAGGCCCAGCGCGCCGTACAGCGGCTTGTGGGCGGCCGTGACCGGGTCCTGGCCCATGACGGAGACGACGGTCGCGAGATCGGGTGTGTAGCCGGCGAACCAGGCGGCCGTGTCCTCCTCCGCGGTGCCGGTCTTGGCGGCGGCGGGGCGGCCCGCGTCCTGGGCCGCGGTCGCGGTGCCGTTGTCGACGACGCTCTGCAGGATGGAGGTGGTGGTGTCGGCGGCCTCGCGGCTGACGGCCTTCGTGGTGGTGTCCTTCGGCAGCTCCACGACGTCCTTGCCGTCCTTGGTGATCGAGTCGATCATCGTGAACGCGCTGTGCTCGCCGTGGTTGGCGAGCGTCGCATAGGCCTCGGCCATGTCGAGGACGCTGGCGGTGTTCACGCCGAGCGCGATGGAGGGCGTCGCGGTCAGGTCGGGGGTGTCGGACGGGATGCCGAGTGCGACCGCCGTGTCCTTCACCTTGTCGGGGCCCACGTCCACGGCCATCTGTGCGTACACCGAGTTGACGGACTTGTCGGTGGCGGTGCGCACGGTGATGTCGCCGTACGAGCGGTCGTCCTCGTTCGCGGGGGAGTAGCTGCCGCCGGACCAGCCCTGCACGGGGCGCTTGTCGGTGCCGTCGTAGTAGGTGTTCGGGGTGATGGTCTGGTCGTCCTGCGTCGTGGAGTGGTTCTGGACGGCCGAGGCGAAGACGAAGGGCTTGAAGGTGGAGCCGACCTGGAAGTCGCCTCGGGTCGCGCCGTTCGTGTACTGCTTGACGTAGTCGATGCCGCCGTACATCGCGACGACCTTGCCGGTCTTCGGGTCGACGGAGGCGCCGCCCGCGCGGACGTAGTTGTCGACCTTGTTGTTCTTCTTGTCGAGCTTGGAGATCAACTTGTCGTTGACGGCCTTCACGAAGGCGTTCTGCTTGCTCTTCTGCAGGGTCGTGGTGATGCGGTAGCCGCCGGCCTCGAGGTCGTCCGTGGTGACGATCTTGTTCTTGGTGAGGTAGTCCCTGATCGCGGTGACGATGTAGCCGCGCTGCCCGGACATGCCGGTGGAGACGGTCTGTTCCTTCGGCATCGGGAACTTCAGGCCGGCCCGCTTGGCCTCGCTCAGCCAGCCCTTCTTGACCATGCCGTCCAGGACGTAGTTCCAGCGGGCCACGGCCGCCGCCTTGTTCTCGGGGTGCGCGATCACGTCGTACTCGCTGGGGGCGTTGACGAGCGCGGCGAGGTAGGCGGCGTGGGCCGGGTCGAGGTTGGTGGCGTTCTGGCCGTAGTAGGCCTGGGCGGCGGCCTGGATGCCGTAGGCGTTGCGGCCGAAGTAGCTGGTGTTGAGGTAGCCCTCGAGGATCTTGTCCTTGGGCTGCTCCCGGTCCAGCTTGATCGAGATGAAGAACTCCCTGGCCTTGCGGGTGAGGGTCTGCTCCTGCGCGAGGTAGTAGTTCTTCACGTACTGCTGGGTGATCGTCGAGCCGGACTGCTTGCCCTTGCCGGTGGCGGTGTTCCAGGCGGCGCGCAGCATCGCCTTGGGGTCGATGGCGGACTCGGAGTAGAAGTCGCGGTCCTCGGCGGCCAGGACGGCGTGCTGGGCGTCCTTGGAGACCTGGGCGAGCGTCACGTTCTCCCGGTTGATGTCGCCGTCGCGGGCGATCTGGGAGCCGTCCGCGTAGAGGTAGACGTTGGCCTGCTTGGTGGCGAGGGCGTTGGCCGGCGGGATCTTCACCAGCGAGTAGCCGAGGAAGAACAGGCCGATCAGCAGCAGTACGCCGACGACGAAGGTGCCGAGGACCATCCGCCAGGTCGGGATGAGCCGGCGCCAGCCGGTGCGCTTTGGCCGCTTCGGTTTCGCGCCGCCCGGTTCGGGAGCGCCGGGCTCGGCAGCGCCTTGCGGCTCTCTCTGTGCCCAGCCCTGGTTCGGCTGCTGCGGCTGCGGCTCGTCGCTCATCTCGTGCACGGACTCCTGTTTCGCGTCGTACGTTCCCGTACGCCCTCGTACGCCATCTGCGTCCCCTCTTGAAGACTCTCGCACCATGCGTTCCGTTCCCGGATCCCGGCACGCGTCCCCTCGGGAAAATGCGTGGCGTACGTCACTACCAGCGGACTAGGCTCCTGCGCTTCGGTGTCGGGCGGTCCGGGAGGTTGACTTACGTGGGCTCGGGACGGTTGTACGTGGCCGTCGTGGCGGGCGGTTTCAGACGTTACGCGACGTATCGGGCGGCCACTGCGGCAGGGGTGTTCACCAACACCGTCTTCGGGCTGATCCTCGTGTACACCTATCTGGCGCTGTGGGACGAGAAGCCGCACCTCGGAGGGTACGACCAGGCGCAGGCCGTCACCTATGTCTGGCTGGGCCAGGCGATCTTCGCGGCGCTGGCGATCGGGGGCAGCGGCGTCGAGGGCGAGTTGATGGAACGGATCCGGACGGGGGACGTCGCGATCGACCTGTACCGGCCCGCCGATCTTCAACTGTGGTGGCTGGCGGCCGACGTGGGCCGCGCGCTGTTCCAGCTGCTCGGGCGGGGCGTGATCCCTTTCGTGTTCGGAGCGCTGGTCTTTCCGGTGGCGCTGCCGCGGGATGTGGCGACCTGGGGTGCGTTTCTGGTGACCCTGGTGCTGGCCATGGTGGTCGGTTTCGGTATCCGCTATCTGATCGCGCTGTTGACGTTCTGGCTGATGGACGGCACCGGCATGACGCACATGACCATGCTCGCCGGGTTCTTCTGCTCGGGGATGATGCTGCCGCTCAATGTGTTCCCGGGTGCGCTCGGCGATGTCGTACGGGAGCTGCCGTGGTCGGCGCTGTTGCAGAAGCCGGCGGACGTGCTGCTCGGGGAGGCCGATCCGTGGGGGACGTTCGCCTTCCAGGGGGCGTGGGCGGTGGTGCTGCTGGGGGCCGGGCGGCTGCTGCAGTCGGTGGCGACGCGGAGGGTGGTCGTTCAGGGTGGCTGAGGTGAGCCGGGTGGTGGACGGGCTGCGGGCCTACCGTCTGATCGGCGGGATGTGGATCCGCTCCACGATGGCGTACCGGGCGTCCTTCGCGATGACCACGTTCGCGAACTTCGCGGTGACCGCGCTGGACTTCGTGGGGATCCTGCTGATGTTCTCGCGGGTGAAGGTGCTGGGCGGCTGGCCGCTGCCCGAAGTCGCCTTCCTGTACGGCCTGTCGAGCGTCGCCTTCGGGTTCGCGGACCTCGCGATCGGCTCGATGGAGCGGCTCGGGCAGCGGGTGCGCGACGGCACGCTGGACACGCTCCTTGTGCGTCCGGCGCCGGTCCTTGCGCAGGTCGCGGCCGACCGTTTCGCGCTGCGCCGGCTGGGCCGGATCATGCAGGGTGCGTTGGTGCTCGGGTATGCGCTGAGCGCCGTCGACATCGACTGGACGCCGTTGAAGGTGCTGTTGATGCCGGTGATGGTGCTCAGCGGTGCGGGGATCTTCTGCGCGGTGTTCGTGGCGGGCGCCGCCTTCCAGTTCGTGGCGCAGGACGCGTCCGAGGTGCAGAACGCGTTCACGTACGGCGGCGCCACGCTGTTGCAGTATCCGCCGACGGTGTTCGGCAGGGAGCTGGTGCGCGGGGTGACGTTCCTGCTGCCGCTGGCCTTCGTCACCTGGCTGCCCGCCGCCTATGTGCTGGGGCGGCCGATGCCGCTCGGGCTGCCGCGGTGGGTGGCCTTCGCCCCGCCCCTGGTGGCGGTGGCATGCCTCGCGCTGTCCGGTCTGGCGTGGCGGGCCGGGCTCAGGTCGTATCGGAGTACGGGGAACTAGCCGGGAGTTGGCAGGGTAGACGATGGACGCCTTCATTGAACTGGACCGCGTCGAGAAGGTCTTCGACGTACGCAAGAAGACCGGCTTCCTCAAGCGCGAGCGTCGGCAGGTGCGGGCCGTCGACGGCATCTCCTTCACGGTGGCACGCGGCGAGATGGTCGGCTACATCGGCCCGAACGGTGCCGGGAAGTCGACGACGATCAAGATGCTGACGGGGATTCTGACCCCTTCCGGCGGCCGGCTGCGGGTCGCCGGCATCGACCCCTCGCGCGAGCGGACGCGGCTCGCGCACCGTATCGGGGTGGTGTTCGGGCAGCGTACGACGCTGTGGTGGGACCTGCCGCTGATCGACTCGTACAAGCTGATGCACCGCATGTACCGGATCCCGGACGCCCGTTACCGCGAGAACCTCGACCGCTGTGTCGAACTCCTGGAACTGGCCGACCTGTTGGACGTCCCCGTGAGGCAGCTCTCGCTCGGCCAGCGGATGCGCGGGGACATCGCCGCGGCGCTGCTGCACGACCCGGAGGTGCTGTACCTCGACGAGCCGACGATCGGCCTTGACGTCATCTCCAAGGCCAAGGTGCGGGGGTTCCTGCGGGAGTTGAACGCCGAGCGGGGCACGACCGTGCTGCTGACCACTCACGACCTCCAGGACATCGAGCAGCTGTGCTCGCGGGTGATGGTCATCGACCACGGCCGGCTCATGTACGACGGTGCGCTCGCCGGGCTGCACGAGGTGGGCGAGAGCGAACGCACCCTGGTGGTGGACCTGGAGCGGGAGACGGAGCCGATCGACGCGGCGCCCGCCCGGGTGGTGAAGGTGGAGGGGCCGCGGCAGTGGCTGGCGTTCCCGGCGGGGGAGTCGGCGGCGGCCCTGGTGGCGCGGATCGCGGCGGAGTACCCGCTGGCGGATCTGTCGGTACGGGAGCCGGACATCGAGGACGTGATCGCGAAGATGTACGCCGGTTCGACCCCTGGGCACACCGAGAAAGCGGTCTCGTAGCCGCGGGGCGGGCGAACTCGTAGGCTGCCTTGTATGACCGACGACGCCGCAGTCCCGGAGCTTCGCGCATCCGACGCCGATCGTGAACGAGTCGCCGAGGTCCTGCGGGACGCCCTCGCGGAGGGGCGTCTCGACATGGAGGAGTTCGAGGAGCGGCTGGAGGCCACCTACAAGGCACGGACCTACGGCGAACTGACGCCGATCACCCGTGATCTGCCGGCCGCCGGGGTGGCCCCGCCGCCTCCCGTGTCCTTGGTCAAGGAGCCTGTGCCGAGCGGGAGTTGGGCGGGTCGGATCGTCGGCGGTGAGGGGTCGTCCTCGTGGGCCGTCGCCGTGATGTCGGGGTTCCAGCGCAAGGGGCGCTGGACCGTGCCGAAGGTGTTCAACTGCTTCGCCTTCTGGGGCGGCGGGGAGATCGATCTGCGCGAGGCGAACTTCGCGGACCACGAGGTCGAGATCAACTGCGTTGCGATCATGGGCGGGGTGAACATCATCGTGCCGCCGGGGGTCGAGGTCGTGGTGCGTGGCATCGGGATCATGGGTGGGTTCGACCACAGCGAGGAAGGCGTGCAGGGGGAGCCCGGGGCGCCTCGGGTGATCGTGAACGGGTTCGCCTTCTGGGGTGGGGTCGGGGTTGAGCGGAAGCTGACGCGGGAGGAGCGGCGGCGGCTGAAGGAGGAGCGGCGGCAGGAGAAGCTGGAGCGTGGGGGTGCGCATCAGCCGGGGGAGGGGTTTGCGGATCACCGCCGGATGCTGGAGGAGCATCGGGAGTGGCGGCGCGACCTGCATGAGCAGCGCCGTGAGCGGCATGAAGAGCGGCGGCAGCGGCAGCGGGAGCGGCGGGATCGGCGGCGGGGCGGGGAGTACTGAGCCGGCGGTGCGGCTGGGGTGACGGCGGGGTCGCTCACCGGCGCTGGCCTGGTGCCGCCTTTTCGTCGGGTCGGGAGCCGCCCCAGGCGGCACGCATGCCCGCAGGCTGGGCAGGGTGGCACGCATGCGCCGCAGGCTTCGCGCGGCGCGATTGCCCGCAGGCCAGGGCGGCGCGATGGCCCGCAGGCCAGGGCGCCCGGCTACAGCTCTGCCGGGGCCGAGCCCTTGAAGTCGTTCAGGTCGAAGGCCTGGGCCATCCTTGCGAAGCCCCTGTCCGTGGGGTGGAGGTGGTCGCCCGAGTCGTAGTCGGAGCGGAGGCGGCGCGGGTTGTACGGGTCCCGGAGCGCCTTGTCGAAGTCGACCACCGCGTCGTAGACGCGGCCCGAGCGGATTTCGGCGTTGATCTGTTGCCGGACCGCCTCGCGGGCCGGGGTGTAGCCGCGGTGGCCCTGGAACGGCATCAGGGTGGCGCCGATGACCTTGATGCCGTGGGAGTGGGCCTCGCCGACCAGGGTGCGCAGACCGTCGAGGATCTTGTCCGGGTCGGCGAGGCGGGGGTTGCGCAGGATGTCGTTGACGCCGAGATCGGTGACGATGACCTTGACGTTCGTACGGGCGAGGGTGTCGCGGGAGAACCGGCTGAGGCCGCTCGGGTTGTCGGCGGGGCGGCCCAGGCCGCTCGCGAGGACCTGGTTGCCGCTGATGCCCTCGTTGACGACGCTGTAGCGGGGCAGGTCCTGGCCGGACCTGATCGCCGTGCGCAGCCGCTCCGAAAGGACGTCCGTCCAGCGGTGGTTGGCGTTCTGCGTGGACGTTATGCCGTCGGTGAGGGAGTCGCCGAACGCGACGACGGTGCCGTCCGACTCGTTGCTCAGCACGTCCAGCGCGGTGAGGTAGCGCCAGAACGGCGTCTGCTCGGTGTAGCCGGTGCCGGTCACGTCCTCGGTGAGGTCGCCTTCGGCGGCGTACGAGATCTGGCGTGCGCGCGGGTGGTAGGTGACCGGGCCGGACGGGGTGGGCGAGTACGTGGTGACCAGTACGTCGCCGCCCTCCGGGATCACGATGCGGACGGCGTCGCTGAGGACCTGCTGTCCGGCCGGGACGACGACCGTCGTGCTGCCGCCGAAGGTCAGCCGCCGCATGGTGCCCGCGGAGGCCGCCGCGGTGTCGGAGGCGAGGGCGACGGCGATCGAGGCGTGCGTGACGGTCAGCGCCGTCCGGCCGTAGAGATTGGAGAGGGTGATACGGGCACTCGTACCGCCCACGCTCGTGTGCACGACGTTGCGGACCGAGCGGCCCGCCATGCCGAACGCCTCCGTGCCGGGCTCGGCACCGGCCGGAGAGGCCGACCAGGAGCCGACCCAGATGCCGGTGGACGCGGGGGCGGCGGGGTCGCGCGGGGCGCCTGCCCTGCCGAGGGCGTCGGTGCCGGTGCTGCCGTCGTCGGCCGCGACCCCGACGTATATGGCGGTGGAAAGGCCCACGATCACGGCGATGATCGCGCAAAGCAAGGCATAACCGTGACGCTTGGTCATGCGGTGCGGGTCTCCTCGAAAAAGTGGAGCCCGAGGCTCCGAACTGATCAACCCATGATGCGACATGGGGAGAGGGGTGGCCGAACAGGACCCCCCTTTGGGCCACCGGAGTTCACGAAGAGCCGCCCCCTTCTCACAGACGCCGGGAACTCTCGTTTTGTTCCAGTAGTCGGTCAGGAAGGGACAATGTGTGCAGGGGATCACGAACGGGTGGAGTGTATGGAGCGCACGAATCCGGTGGGGAAGGGTGTCACCGCCCGCACGATGACGACGTTCAGCGCAGCTGACGAGGAGAAGCAGCGCGGGGTGCGCCGCATGAAGCTCACCGCGGCCGGGCTGCTGCTCTTCGTGGCGCTGGTGTACGCCCTCGCCAAGTGGGCGGAGAACTCCGGGGCCGGCCCCTGGGCGGGCTATGTCGCGGCGGCCTCCGAGGCGGGCATGGTGGGCGCGCTCGCCGACTGGTTCGCGGTCACCGCCCTCTTCCGGCACCCGCTGGGCCTGCCGATCCCGCACACGGCGATCATCCCGAACAAGAAGGACCAGCTCGGGGTGTCCCTGGGCGAGTTCGTCGGCGAGAACTTCCTCTCCGAGGACGTCGTACGACAGCGTCTGCGCGCCGTCGGCATCGGCAGCCGGCTGGGCGCGTGGCTCGCCGACCCCGAGCACGCGGACCGGGTGACGGCCGAGCTGTCGGCGGCGCTCAGGGGCGCGCTGACCGTGCTGCGCGACTCGGACGTCCAGGCGGTGGTCGGCGAGGCGATCACGAGGCGCGCGGACGCCCAGGAGATCGCGCCCGGCATCGGAAAGATGCTGGAGAAGATCGTCGCGGACGGCGGCCACAAACGGGTCGTCGACCTGATCGTGACACGGGCGCACGACTGGCTGGTCTGGCACGACACGGAGATCATGGAGGCCGTCCAGGGCGGAGCGCCCGGCTGGACGCCCCGTTTCGTCGACAAGAGGGTCGGCGAGCGCGTCTACAAGGAACTGCTCCGCTTCGCCGGCGAGATGCGCGACATGCCGTCCCATCCCGCGCGGGGAGCGCTGGACCGGTTCCTGTCGGACTTCGCCTCCGACCTGCAGTCCGACACCGACACGCGCACGCGCGTCGAGCGGCTCAAGGGCGAGGTCCTCGGCCGCGGCGAGGTCCAGGACCTGATCGCCTCCGCCTGGACCGCCGTACGATCCATGATCGTCTCGGCGGCGGAGGACGAGCGCAGCGAGCTGCGCCTGCGGGTGCGGGCCTCACTGCTGTCGCTCGGCGCGCGGATGGCGTCCGACCCGAAGGTGCAGGCCAAGGTGGACGGCTGGGTGGAGGGCGCGGCGGTCTACGTGGTCACCACCTACCGCAAGGAGATCACCTCCCTCATCACCGACACCGTGGCCGGCTGGGACGCCGAGCACACCACCCGCAAGATCGAGGCCCACATCGGCCGCGACCTGCAGTTCATCCGGATCAACGGCACGGTGGTCGGCTCGCTGGCCGGGTTGTTGATCTATACGGTGTCGCGGGCGCTGGGGGCGTGAGGGCGGGGCCACCTATCGGCCTGGGTTCGCTGATCCAAGCCGGTGACTCTCCGACCGCGGGGCGTAGGGCCGCCGGTCCGGGATACCCGCCACCGGTTCGCTCAATGAGGAGGGAGCCCATGACCACCGCGGAGGCCGCAACCGGCCACACCGTGACCACCAACATCCCCGCCCGTCTCGACCGTCTCCCATGGTCGCGCTGGCACTGGACGATCGTCATCGGCCTCGGCACCGTCTGGATCCTCGACGGCCTGGAGGTCACGGTCGTCGGCAACATCGCCAGCCGGCTGTCCGAGTCCGGCAGCGGTCTGCCGATCTCCTCGGGCCAGGTCACCGGCATCGCGGCCGCCCTGTATGTGGCGGGAGCGTGTGCCGGCGCCCTGTTCTGGGGCCGGCTGACCGACAAGTGGGGCCGGAAGAAGCTCTTCATGATCACCCTGGCCGTGTATCTCGCGGCCACCGCCCTGACCGCCGTCTCCTTCTCGAGCTGGTGGTTCTTCGCCTTCCGCTTCCTGACCGGCTTCGGCATCGGTGGCGAGTACGCGGCGATCAACTCGGCGATCGACGAGCTCATCCCGGCGTTCCACCGCGGCCGCGTCGACCTGATCATCAACGGCAGCTTCTGGCTCGGCGCGGTGGGCGGCTCACTGCTGTCGATCGTCGCGCTGAACACCGCCATCCTGCCGAAGGACGTGGGCTGGCGACTGACGTTCGCCCTCGGCGCGCTCCTGGCGTTCGTGATCCTTCTCGTACGACGGCACGTCCCGGAGAGCCCACGGTGGCTGCTGATCCACGGCCGCGACCGTGAGGCGGAAGAGATCGTGACGTCGATCGAGGCACAGGTGGAGGCGGAGAAGGGCCGGCCGCTGGACCGCCCCGAGGGCGAGATCACGATCCACCAGCGCCGCAGCGTGACCTTCGTGGAGATCGCCCGCACGCTGTTCTCCGACTACCGCCGGCGCTCGATCCTCGGCTTCTCGCTCTTCATCGGCCAGGCCTTCCTCTACAACGCGATCACCTTCGGCTTCGGCGCGATCCTGACGAAGTTCTTCGCCGTCCCGACCGACGACACCGGCTACTACTTCGCGGTCATCGCGATCGGCAACTTCTGCGGCCCGCTGCTGCTCGGCAAGCTCTTCGACACGGTCGGCCGCCGGGTGATGATCTCGTCGACGTACCTGATCTCGGGCCTGCTGCTGTTCGGCACGGCATGGCTGTTCGACCGGGGCTCGCTGAGCGCGGCCACCCTGACGGCCTGCTGGTGCGCGGTCCTGTTCTTCGCGTCCGCGGGAGCCTCCAGCGCGTATCTGACGGTCTCCGAGGTCTTCCCGATGGAGACCCGCGCGATGTCCATCGCCTTCTTCTACGCCCTCGGCACCGCGGCCGGCGGCATCAGCGGCCCGCTGCTGTTCGCGGACCTGACCAGCACGGGCAAGGTCGGCGACACGGTCCTCGCCTTCCAGATCGGCGCGGCCCTGATGTGCGCGGCGGGCCTGGTCGCGGCGTTCCTGGCGGTACGAGCGGAACGCCGCTCCCTGGAGGACATCGCGAAGCCGCTCACGGCGGCGGCATCGACGGTGACCGGGAAGGCCCGGTCGGTGAAGGAGGGGAAGGGGAGGTCGCGACCGGCCACGGCGTAGGGCTGTGACCTAGGGCGACGAAGGGGTACGACCTGGGGTCACCGGACGTCGCCCTGCCGGCCCCGGTCACGGCGCCGCAGGAACAGCAGCCCGCCGGCGACGGCGGTGACCCCCGCGGCGGCCGCCCATCCGACGACGTCCTCGGAGCCGGTGGCGGCGAGGTCGGCGCCGGCGGGGGATGCGGACGCGGTGGCCGCCGTCTGGGGCCGGGCGCCGGATCCGGCGTCGGAGGCCGAGGCCGACGGCGTAGGCGTGGCGGCGGTGGTCACCCCTTTGTCCCGGGTGAACGCCAGCGTCCCGAAGCCGAGTTGGTCGTACCCGCCGCTGTTCGGCCCGTAGTCCCCGCCGCCGCCCTCGGGCGCGGCCTTGGCGGCGATCTGCGTGAGGTAGGTGGCGGACAGCCCGCGCCGCTTGGTGTAGTGGTTGGCGATCATGGCCCAGACCGGCCGTGTCTGCGCCGGGTCGGCGGGGGCGACCCGGGTGGGCTGCTGGATCCCCGGCCGACGGTCCACGAGGGCGTAGGGCGTGTACGGCACATTCCCGCCCAGGCTCCACTTGGCCACGTACTGAGCGCCCTTGAGGAAGCGGTTGTCGTCGTAGCCGTACAGGTCGATGCCCTGGTTCCAGGCCATCTCGCAGACGGTGCCCATCAGGCCGACGCCCAGCAGTGAGTGCCCCTGGTCGCGCCCGGCCTCCATCCACTGGGCGAGCCCGTCGTCGAGCACGACCGGGATGGCGTGCTTGATCGAGCCCATGCCGACGCCGTGCTTGAAGTACTCGACGGCCTGCTCGACCTTGGCCCGGTCGTCGCAGAAGATGCCCGTGGCCAGCGCGCAGGCCATGTTGCACAGGTCCCAGTTGGGCCAGTAGTGGGGGGCGGGAGTGCCGTTGTGCCTGACGAGAAAGTCCTGACTCAACGAGTAGAAGACGTCGACCAGCATCTTCTGGAATCTCTCGAGTTGGAAGTCCTTGTGGTCGCGGACCAGCTCGGCCGCGTTCGCGGCCTGGTACCCGTATATCCCGGCGGCCAGCCACCGGTCGGCGCTGCCGCTGACTTTCGTCAGCTTCGCCGACCAGGCGTTGAGGATCGCGACGGCGGTGTCGGCGTGGGCGCTGTCGCCACTGACGTGGTAGCGCAGGGCGTTCTGGTACGCGGCATGGATGTCGTTGTAGAGGATGCCGTAGTTCTGCGGCCATGTGCTGCGGGGGCGCAGTTCCACACCCCGGTACACGATGGTCTGCGGACGGGGCGTCCAGTCGCTCTGCGCATGCGGGTTGGCGGTCAGTTTCGCGTACCCGGCAGTGTAGGGGGCGGCGCCTGCCTTCACCTTGGCTGCCATACGGGCGAGGTCGGCGCCGGTGTGGAGGAGCCCGGGATGCACGAAGGCCCCGCCCGCGGCCACCGCAGGGGTGGTGACAGCGGTGAGTCCGACGGCTCCGGCTGCGGCTCCCGTGGCCTTGAGCATGGTGCGGCGGCTGATCTGTCGTGTCACATGCATGCCACGGAGACGGGGCGGGGCGGCGCCCGATAACGAAAACTGGGCGGGCGGCCGTCGTGGAGCCCCCACCGTGGGACTACGAGGTCGAACTCGGGCGGGCCCCGTTGACGGCCGCGTCGAACGCGGGACGGTACTCCCCCCATTGGGCATTGGGCGCGGAGAGGTAGATCACGTACTGCGTGCCGTCGGTGCCGGCGAAGGCCAGTTCGGCCGCGCGGTACTTCCGTGCCCTGCCGTCGAAGGTGAACTCCCAGTAGCCGGCGGGCCGGCCGCGGAAGGTGGTCTTGGTCATCCGCACGCGTTCGTAGCCGGGGTTGTCCCGGCGGGTCTGGTTCTCTTCCGTCTCGCGCCAGTGCCGCACGGGGTCGGTGCCCGCGAACTGGACGACGTTGACCCTCAGGCCCACAAGGCCGGACTGGTCTATGTAGCCGACCTCGCCGCCGGGCAGCGTCTTGCGGGTCCAGCCGTCCCGTACGGGGACGGAGATGCCGGTGTCCGCCCGCACAAGGTGGTAGCCGCTGGGCACGGCGGGGACCGTGGGGCTCGTGCTCGGGGAAGGAGACGGCGTCGAGGCGGTCGTCCGGGAGGTGTGGCTGCCCCGTGCATCCGCGCCGCCCTTGAACCACCACAGTGCGCCACCTGCCACACAGACGGCGAGCGCCACCGCCGAGACCGTCAGCAGCGCCGTACGACGGCGGTTGCCGGTTCCCTTTCGATCGGGAGTCTCGACCGTGCTGACGGGTTCCGGACGCGTCGGTGGGTCCAGGGGTGCGGTTCGGGTGGTCGTCAGGTCGGCGAGGCGGCGTTCGACCTCGTGTACGTCCATGCGCTGTTCCGGCTCCTTGAGGAGCAGGCCCTCGATCACCGGGGTCAGGCCGCCGGCGTTGCGCAGGGGCTCGTAGGGATCGGTTGCAATGGCGTACGCGGTTTCGATGGGGGTGGGGCGCTGGAACGGGTGGTGGCCCTCGACCGCCTGGTACAGCGTCGCCCCCAGGGCCCACAGGTCGCTGGCGGGGCCGGGGCCCGTGCTCGACGCCCTGAGGCGTTCGGGTGCCAGGTAGCGGATGGAGCCGATCAGCTCGCCGGACTTGGTCAGCGAGGACGTGCCCGACTCCATGGCGATCCCGAAGTCGGTGAGGACGATCCGGCCGTCCTCGGCGAGCAGGACGTTGCCGGGTTTGACGTCCCGGTGCAGGACGCCGGCGTTGTGGGCGGCGCGCAGTGCGGCGGCCATGGCGCGGCCGATCCGGGCGGCCTCATGGGGCGGCAGCGCGCCCCGGCGCTTCAGGACGTCGCTCAGGGTGGCCGAAGGGATGTACTCCATGACGATGCACGGCAGCCCCTCGTCGTCGACGACGTCATGCACCACGATCACATTGGGATGGGTGATACGGGCCGCGCTGCGGGCCTCTCGCCGGGTGCGCTCGTGGAGCGTGCGGACCTCGTCGTCGTGCAGGTGCGGCGGGACGTGCAGCTTCTTCACGGCGACATGGCGGCCGAGCAGCTTGTCCTCGGCACGCCACACGGTGCCCATGCCGCCGCTGCCCACCCGCTCGACCAGCAGATACCGGCCGGCGACGAGCCGCCCAAGATCGGACACCGTGTCTCCTTCTGAATCCCCTTCCGACCTCTCCTTCTGCGCTTCCCATTCGCGAACGAGAGAGAATGAGGGAGATCGAAGAGGCACGATAGCTCATTCGGCAACTCATTCGACTGAACCGGCGGAGGCGCCGCCCGGTCAGGGGTTCGCGGCCGTTCCGTTCAGGCGTTGCAGCAGGTCCAGCAGCGTTGCCCGGTCCGGCTCGGGCAATGGTGCGAAGGCCTCGGCCAGCACATGGTCGGCCACCTTGTGTCCGGCCTTCAGGACGCGTTCGCCCGCCGGTGTCAGGTGGTGTTCGATACGGCGGCCGTGGCCTGGGCGGCGCTCGACCAGGTCCTGTGCGGTCAGGCGGCCCACCAGGGTGCCGAAGGCCTGCTCGGTCTGGAAGGTGGCGGCGGCCAGTTCGCGGGCCGATGCGCCGGGCGTACGGCTGATGGCGCGGAGCGCGTCCCACTGGGCGAGGGTCGAGCCGACCGCCGCCAAGGCGCTGTCCAACGCGCGGTGTTGGCGGTACTGCGCTTGTTTGACCGCCCGGCCGAGGAGTTGCAGGTCAGCATGCATGGAGGGAGTCTAGCCGAAAACTAAGCTAGCTTATATAAGCATCTTTAGTTAGGCTCTCTTGGCATGACTTCAGATCACAGCTCCAGTCGTCCTGTCCTTGTCCTGCACGGCGGCGGAGGTCCCGCCACCGTCGCCGGGATCGCCCGGCATCTGTCCGGCTCCGCCCGCGTCCTGGCCCCCGTGCACCCCGGGTGGGACGGCACTCCGCGCCCCGACTGGTGCACGGGTGTCGACGACCTCGCGCTCTCCTATCTCCATCTCCTCCAGGACCGCGACCTGGACGACGTCCTGGTCGTCGGGTCCTCCCTCGGGGGGTGGATCGCGGCGGAGATGGCGGTGCGGGACGCCGGGCAGCGGATCAGTGGGCTGGTGCTGATCGATGCGGTCGGTGTGTACGTCGAGTCCGAGCCGATCGCGGACTACTTCGCCCTCGATGCCCGTGCCGCGGCGGAGCTCTCCTGGCACGACCCGGACCGCTATGTCGTCGACGCGGCCTTGCTGCCCCCCGACCAACTGGCCGTCCGGCAGGGAAATATGGCCACCATGCGCACGCTGGCGGGCGACCCGTACATGCATGATCCGAAGCTGCTGCGGCGGCTGGGGCGTGTGCGGACGCCTGCGCTGCTGGTGTGGGGCGAGAGCGATCGGATCGTGACACCCGGGTACGGGGCCGCGTACGCCGCCGCCTTCGGGAACGGGCGGCTCGAGGTCGTGCCCAAGGCCGGACACCTGCCGCAGATCGAGCAGCCGGAGGCCACGCTCGGTCTCATCGAGGAGCATCTCCGGCGGACGGGTCGGTAGGGGGCTCGGTAGAGGGCTCGGTCAGCCTCGGGACACATCAGTCAAAGCGGTAGGAGGCGGGCATGGTCAGGGTTCCCGGTGCGGTGGTGGCCGCGAGCGGACTCGTCGGTGGATACGGCGTGGCCCGCTGGACCAGGAAGCGGCAACTGGGCGGGGCCGTGCTGGCCGTCGCAGGGGCCGCGGCCGCGGCGCAGTGGAGGCAGCAGGCCGGAGGGAAGGCCGCGGGGGCGCTGACCGCTGCGTATGTTGCCGCCTTCGGAGCTTCTCATCCGTTGGCCAAGAAGGTGGGGGCCTGGCCCGCTGTGTTCGGGGTGGCCGGTGCGGTGGCGCCGGCGTCGTGGGCGGTCGCAGACCGGCGCGGGTAGCTCCGCCGGTCGGGCCGGGGCGGGTTCGCTTCCGGCTGCGGCGCCGTCTTGGCTGGTCGGGCCCACCCGGCGGGGCCGCGCAGCCAGTGGCGCACGGGCTCCGCAGGAGGTGAAGGAGCCGGCAAGATCCGCTCAACCTCCCTTGGCGGCCCAGGAGTTCATGACAGCATCCGTCACCATGGAATTCTCCGAGGTGGTCCGTCGTCGCCGTATGATCCGGCACTACTCCGACAAACCCCTGGCGCCGGAGGTGATCGAGCGCATCCTCGCCTCCGCACTCCGGGCGCCCTCGGCCGGCTTCTCCCAGGGCTGGGCCTTCCTCGCCCTGACCGACCCCGCCGACCGCGCCCGCTTCTGGCCGTTCGTGCCGACCCGCGTCGAGAAGACGCCGACCATGCAGGACGCTCCGCTGGTCGTCGTACCTCTGGCCCACAAGGCCGCGTACCTGGAGCGTTACGCCGAACCCGACAAGGGCTGGGAGGACCGCGCCGAGGCCCGCTGGCCCGCCCCGTACTGGCACATCGACACCGGCATGGCGGCCCTCCTCATGCTGCTGACCGCGGTCGACGAAGGTCTCGGCGCCTGCTTCTTCGGCATCATGCCGGAGCATCTGCAGCCGTTCCGCGAGGAGTTCGGGGTGCCTGAGGAGTACGCCCCCATCGGGGGGATCACGGTCGGCTACCGCGCCGACGATGCGCCCGCGCAGAGCAATCGCGTCAAGGAACGCCGACGGAGCGCGGACGACGTCATTCACCGGGGGCAATGGGGGCGGCACGCCTAGACACGGCTGAGCCCGGCGGTGGACCACCGCTGGGCTCAGCCGTGTCTACGGTGACGTGCCGGCTCCCCAAGGGGCCCGGCGCGGGGCTCAGTCGTAGAGCGCCACCCTCGGGGCCACCGTGCCCTTGGCCTGCGGGTTGACGACGGTTCCACCAGGAGGCAGCTGCTGGAGAGCCGCTCTCAGGGATGTCCGCCGCAGCCGCAGCCCGTCATGGCCGCCCCCTCCTGGGGTGGCGGGGTCTGCGCGGCGGCCTCTTCCACCGCCGCGAGCAGCCGACGGCGTTCCTCCGGCGGGATCCACCTGCCGTCGACGACCACGCCGTGGATACGGCGGGTGTTGCGGATGTCGCGCAGCGGGTCGGCGTCGAGGACGAGCAGATCGGCGGCCTGTCCGCGAGCCACGGTGCCGACGTCGGGCAGCCCCAGGGTGCGGGCCGCGTCCCGCGTGGCCGAGCGCAGCGCCTCAGCCGGAGTGAGGCCGGCCGCCACGAGCAGCGCCAGCTCGTCATGGAGGGCGAAGCCCGGGACGAGATATCCCGTGCCGGTGTCGGTGCCCGCCGCCAGCCGTACGCCCGCGCCGTGCAGCTCGCTCACCAGCCGGAGCCGGTGCGCGAAGATCCGCCGGATCTGCCGGGCCTGCTCGGGGGTGCGCCCGCCGGTCAGGGCCGCCAGCTGGTCCGGCCAGCTCTCCACCTGCCAGGCGGGCAGGTACTTCCACTCCTCGGCCCGGGACGGAACCTCTTCGGGCAGCTCCAGTGTGCGGTGCACGCTGAGCGTGGGGACGACCGCGGTCCCGTGGGCCGCAAGGCTCCGGAAGAGGGCGTCCGCCCGGTCCCGGTCGTAGCCCTGCACCGCCTGCCATTCGAGGGGGTGCACCTGCTGGAACCAGCTGTGGTAGCGGGACAGGCTGCTGGGGTCGCGCGGGTCGATCCGTACGGCGGCCAGCCGGCGCCGTATCTCCTTCTCATGCCGTGAGGTCGCCAGGAGCAGGGCGTGCAGGTGCTCGATGGTGCGGTGGCCGGCGGCGCTCGCCTCCGCGATCCGCACGGTGTCGGGGCAGTGCCCGAGGTGCGGGATGCCCTGGCGCCGGGCCTCGTCCGCGATGGCGAAGTAGGCCTCGCGGGACAGGCGGGAGTACACCTTGACGAAGTCCGCGCCCTCGCGCTTGACCCGCCGTACGGCGGGTCGGGCCGCGGCGGCGTCGCGCACCTCGATGGTCGGGCCCACGTCGGCCGCCCACAGTGAGGGCGCGCCGTCGACGATGGGGCTGCCGATGACCCAGCGGGGGCCCAGCAGCGCACCGCTGCGGATCTTCTCGCGCCACTCGTGGTGGACCGGCTTGCCCCACATCTCCCGGACCGTGGTGACGCCGGTGAGGGCGTACAGCGCCGGGACCACCGTCTCCGGGCCGTCGCTGTGGGTGTGCGCCTCGATCAGTCCCGGGATCAGATACTTGCCGGACAGGTCGACCGTACGGGTGCCCGGGCGCAGCCGGGCCTGTGCGCTCGGGGCGAGTGCGGTGACACGGCCGGCCTCGACGACGACCGTCATATCGGGAGCCGGAGGTGCTCCCGATCCGTCGATCACGGTGACGTGGGTGAACGCCAGCGGCCCGCTGTCGGCGCCGCTTCCGCCCCTCGTCCCGGCCGCGCGCGCCGTACCGGCGACCCCCGTGCCCGCCAGCGCCGTACCCGTCACGGCGGCGGCCCCCACCAGAAAGCCCCGTCGGCCCATCCCACGTCGTGCCCCGACTGTCCCTTCGGACATGCTGTTTCCCCCTCCTGCCAGTGAACCTGTCGGCTGCGTCCGCCGACCCCCACGACAATGGCGGACACGGGGCGATCGGACAGTGCGGCCAGGCGGTGCATGTGGGGGTGTTGCTGGGGCCACCCGGGGGATGGCGGCGACGGGCCCAAGGAGCGGACGCTTCGCGCGTCCGCCAGTCACCTGTAGATCTTGCCGGGCTCGGCCTTGGAGGGAGCGAGCAGCTGGGAGACGGTCACGAAGGTGTAGCCCTGCTTGCTGAGTGCCTTCAGGATGGAAGGCATGGCCGGCACGGTGCCCTTGTGCAGCGGGTGCAGCAGGATGATCCCGTCGCGGTCGGCGCCCGCGAGCACGCGCTTGGTGATCAGCGCGGTGTCGTCCGTCTCGTAGTCCTTCGCGGTCACCGTCCACAGCACCTGCGCCATCCCCAGTTCTTTCGAGACCTTGGAGACACGGTCGTCGGTACGGCCCTGGGGCGGGCGCATCAGCGTCGGCTCGCTGCCGGTGATGCCGGAGATGGCCCGTGCCGTGCGGCGCAGCTCGTCGCGGATCTGCGCATCGGAGACATCGGTCAGCACCGCGTGCGTCCAGGTGTGGTCCCCGATCTCGTGGCCCTCCTTGGCGATCCGCCGCACCACATCCGGGAACTTGGGGATCCGCCGGCCCTCCAGGAAGAACGTCGACGGCGCCTTGTACTCCTTCAGGAGATCCATCAGCCGGTCGGTGGGTTCGCCCGGGTTGCCGTCGAAGGTGAGCGCGATGCACTTGACCTTCCGGCAGTCAACCTGCCCGGACGGTACGGCCGCTCCGGACGCGGCCCGGTCACGTTCCTCGCGCGGGGAGACCGTCTCCATCTTGTTCGCCTGGATGACCATGACGACGGTCACCGTCACGGCCGCCACCACGGCCAGAGTCAGGGATATGAGCAGGAGAGGTCTTCTCTTCAGGATGTTCACCCCAAGGAGAGGACTTCAGCGCCGGAAAAGTTGCCCAGAGGCCTCAGTGGTGAGGTAGAACACATGTGCGCAGCGCGTTTCCAGTGAGCCGCGCGCACCTCGGCTGCGATCAGCTGCAGCGCCTCCGCACGTGCTCAGCTGCCGACGACGGCGCCGGTGTGCTTCTCGCCGGGCACCGCCCGCTGCTGCGGCCGCCCGCCAGGCGGGCCACCTCGACTGCCGCCCGCGCGACGCCGGCCTGGACACCATGTCACCGCGGTCCGCGCCCAAGCCCGCGAGCAGGCGCAGCCCGTCCGCGCCGCGCACTCGTGGGAGGACGAGTCCTGGAAGGGCTGGTGGGGCGACAACCGCCCTACCACCACGACGTCCTCGTACACACCCACCATCTGCGCCCGACACTGGAGATGGCCGGCGGAACGACCTTCCACTTCACCGACGAGCCGCTGGAGACGGTGCTGCAGCGCGCGTTCGACGCCGCGGGCGGCAAAGACGTCCGGATCGGCGGCGGCGCCGTGGTCATCCAGCAGTATCTGCGCGCACGGCTGATCGACGAGCTCCACCTCGTGATCGCACCGATGCTCATCGGACGCGGGGAGCGGCTGCTCGACAATCTGGCCGACGGGATCGACGGCTACCGGGTGTCCGAGCTGGTCAGCTCGCCGACCGTCACGCACGCGGTCCTGGTGCGGCGCTGAGGCGCGGGGTCAGGGGTCGCGGGTGGGTGTGCCGCCGCGGCCGCCGGGGCCTCGGCGGCGGCCGGCGCCAGGGCCAGGCTGAGCGAGAGGAACCCCGGCCGATGCCCGGCCGGGATTCCTCAAGGCGGTGAGTACCGGTCAGCAGGTGGAGTCGCCCACGCCGTAGACCGCGGGTCTACGCGTCGGAGGACCACACCGCATCGCGATCACCGTGGATCGGGCGGATCAGCGCTGCAGGGTAAGGACACCCGGCCGCCACGGCAGCAGGTTGTAAGGGGTGTCCGGCGGTGTGTTGGGCGACAGGCCCTGGTAGAGGAGCTGCAGGTTGCAGGGGTCGATGGTCATGGTCTGGTCGGGGTTGTTGCGGACCAGGTCGCCGTGGCTGATGTCGTTGGTCCAAGTGGCACCGCTGTTGGCCTTGCCCGCGAAGGGGTTGGACTCGGTGGCGGCCTGCGGGGTCCACGAGCCACTCAGGCTGGAGGCCGTGAACGAGCGGAAGTAGCGCTGTTCACTCGCACCTCGCGCCTCGACGATCATCAGGTACTGGTTCTGGCCCTGGACCTTGTAGACCTGCGGCGCTTCGAAGAGGTTCTTCACCGTGTCGCTCATGACCGTCGTGTACGACGAGCCGAAGCTGCCCGGGAAGTTCCCGATCGGCATGCTCGCCCGGTAGATGCTGCCGTTGTCGCCGGCGAAGAACAGGTACATGTTCTGGCCGTCGGCGATCAGGGTCTGGTCGATCGGGGCGGCGCCGCCGGGGAGGCTGCCGGTGAACAGCGCCTGCGGCGCGGACCAACTGTTGGGGTTGGTGGGGTCGCTGGACGTGCGGTAGAAGAAGGGCCACTGACCCCACTGGGACGCCAGCACCCAGATGTTCTTGGGCGCGAAGTAGAACAGCGTGGGCGCCACCGTGCCCTGGTTCATCCCGGTCTGGCCGGCCGACGCCATGTCGGACCAGTTCGTGAAGGGAGCGAAGCCCATCGAGCCGTACGACCCGGATTGGTTGACGGTCGAGCCGTAGACCAGGTGCTTGCCGTTGTACGTCACGTTGGTGAAGTCCTTCAGCGAGACCCAGCCGTTCGCCGGCTGCGCCAACGGACCGGTCGAGCTCCAGCGGTACGTCGACGGAAGAGAACACGTGCTGCCTGTCCCGGACAGGCCGGTCCACTTCTGGTTGCTGCCACCGGTGCAGTTCCAGAGCTGCACCGCCGTGCCGTTGGCCGTGGCTGCGCCCGACACGTCCAGGCACAGCCCGGACTCCACGCCGACGACCGTGCCGTCGGAGTTCACCCGCCACTGCTGGTTCGTGCCGCCGTTGCAGGACCAGATCTCCACCTTGGTCCCGGCCGTGGTGGCGTGGCCCGGAACATCCAGGCACTTGTTGCCGTAGACGGTCAGCTGATTGCTGTCCGTCAGCGTCCACTGCTGGTTGGCTGCGCCGTTGCAGTCCCAGATCTGCAGGAGCGTGCCGTCGGTCTGGCTGGCGCCCGGTACATCGAGACACCGACCGGCACCGACGCCGCGTAAGGCGCCGCTGCTGGCGGCCTGAGCCGGGCCGGCGACGAGCATCGCCGCCAACGAGACCAGGACCGCTATCGCGGCGGCGAGCACCGCGGAGGGACGTCTGCGGCTGAAAATACGTCTGCGCATGGAGACCTCGTCATCCTCGAGCAAGCGGTTCCGATTGACCCCGACGGGGGCTTTGCGGTTGGGCTGTGCGGACTGTCGATGCGGTGCAGCTGTGGCGCCGTTCGCTATGCCGAACAAAGGTCGAAGAGTCGAGCAACCGGATCATAGAGAACCCCTGATCGGCGTCAATAGCTCTCACACAATTCGCGAGCCGAAAACATTCGCAGGCCGAAATCGGGTGGTCTCAAGTTCCATGGTGGCGCGGCGCCTGGTCCCGCCTCCGGTGCGTCCGCGGAGGTCACGCGCCTGCCGCCACAACTCCCACCCGCCGCCGTGGTCGTCGACGGCCGTCCATCCTGGCACCGGGATTACCTGCTCCGAGTGGGGCGGGCTTGCCTTCAGACAAAGGTGCACGCCGAGCCCGCTTCTGCGACTCACCCCTGATACGCCCGGAACGGCACGGCGTTCTCCAGAGCAAGCTCACGCCACGCGAGGTACTTGCCGATGTCCGGATCACGGATCAGCTCCCGATTGATCTGCGTCCCGTCCGGGCGGTAGTTGAGGTGTACGGCAGTCGTCTCGTCGAACATCCAGAAGTCCTGTTCCGGCAACCCGGGATTCGGCCGCTCGGTCACATCGAGGATTCGGTAATCCTCCCCGGCCTCGACGTTTCCGGGGATGCCCCACGCGAACAGATAGCGGCTGTACGACGAGAGGGGGCGCCGAACGATCTTTGCGCGGGTCATCGTCAGCCCCGCCGCCGCGTTGTCCCGGATGGTCTGGTGCCACGCCTTGTTGAAGTCCGTCGGGATCGGTTCCCCGGAGCGGAAGGCGCGGAACGTCTCAGCCTCGCCGTGCATCGTGTACGTCTGGTGCACTTCGAGCCGGAACGCGGACCGCTTGAAAATCGCGGAAGTACGCCTTCCAGTCGTCGCCGTCCAGGTACACGGGATCGGAGCCGGTGTCAGGCATGTGCAGCCTCCTCAGGGCGAATGCGTGGAGTTGGCGCGGGTCGTCAGCTCGATCCGGCCGGTCATCAGGACGTCGTGGTTGGCGAAGAGCGCGTCGAGGGTGAAGCGGCGCCGGATGTACGCCGTCCAGGTCGCGTCCGGCAGGTTGGTGTAGGCGCTGACCATCCGGGCGCGGCTGGCCTGGGTGAGAATCCATCGGGCTTGGTCCCCGCCGGTCGTGCGCCCGCCGAGGTCGCGCGCCAGCTGCCACAACTCATCGCCGTCGTAGTCGAGTTCGTCGCCGTCTTCGTGGACGACGGTGACGAGCCCGATGTCGCCCAGGCCGCGCTCGTCACTGGACTGGGTCGTGTAGGCGACGGTGAGCTTTTCGAGCGGGAAGACGGTCAGGCGGCTGGTCGCGGTCAGCTCGGTCAGGGGCACGGGGGTGAGTCCGATCTGGCGCAGGGGGAGCGAGCGGGCCGACCGGGAAGACCGACCCGCCCAGACGGGGAGTGCTTACGGGAGGGCGCTCAGCAGCACGGGCCGTCGCCGCAGCAGGCGGGCGGGTTGCAGTCGGCCGCCGTACCCCATAGCCGTTCGTCGACCTCGAAGCCGGCCGCGCGGATCTTCCCGACCACATCCGTCATCAGGCCGCGCGTGCGCGTCTTGCTGTTCGGCTGGTGATGCAGGAAATAACCGAACTGCTCCTGGCACCAGTTGGCATACCAGTCGGTGTGCAGGATGAGCGTGTGCCAGCCGGGATCGACCTGCTGGGAGGGGGCCATGGCGGCCCCCTCTCCGGTCGAGCCCATGACGTACACCAAGGCGAGGGCCTGATCCATGACGCGGTCGGCGACGCTGCGTTCGAGCCCGTACTCGTCGGCGCAGAAGGCGGCGAGCAGGTCGAAGTCGGGGTCGGTGACGAGGGAGCGGCCGGTGCGGATTGGGGTGGCGACGGTGGTGGTCATCGCGTCGCCTCCGTTGCGTACCGATCCGGACTTGACGGGGTTGTGCAGAGCACGGAATCACCTCAGAGTTGGAGGACCTTCGGGTAGACCTCTCCCTGAGTGCCGAATTCCTATCGAAGCTCGGGGAGAGGGTTTTTGCCCTCGCCGCCGAACTGGTGCGCGTGTCTGACACGCTTCCGATACGGCAGCGAGAATCCGTAATGCCGAAATCAGGCAGCGGCGCGCAGCGCCAGCCTTCGGCGGCCATTGGCGACAAGGGAGCGAACAGCTCCGGGGCGGCAGAGATCACCGTCGTATCGCGGCGGCACCACCCAGTAGATTCCGGGTGGTTCTCGACGGTCGATGCGCGGGACACCGAGGTAGGTGCCCGCCCCCAGGCAGGGCGCGTCCTGGTTCTGGTCCATCTCCTGGATCACGCCCGCGCCCCAATTGATCAGGGCGTAGTACATGGCTCCCGTGTTCCGGTGATCGTGGATGACAGGACCGTGCAGCAACTTCCCAAGGGCATCGGCCACTTGGTCCGCGTCCGCGCTGCTGACGGCGGCGTACACGAGATCACCCGGCAGCCGAACCGCGCAAAACAGTTTGCCGAGAGGGAGGAGCGTCACGCCTTGCCTTGCCCACTCCGCGTGGGCCCGCTGCGGTACCGGATGCGCCCGGGCGAGCCATTCAGAGATCAGTCTGTCCATGTCCGCCGACGTCAGCACGGTAGCTGCCCTGGTTGGGCCAGTCCGGGCCCTCGCAAATGCTGCACATCGTCTCGATCGGCGGCACTCGTGTTGGTCGCTGCGTTGAGCAGCGGTGGACGTCCGTTCTGCTGTGCAGTTACGGCGAATTGTTGAGCAAGGGCCGTTGCCTCTGCGCCGTTACGCGGTGGCTCGTCGCTGTTCTTGAAGACGACCAGGTGCCCTTCGCACCCGAAGAGTGCCATCGCTTCCCTGAGCTTTGCTCTGGCCTTGCTTGCCACGGCTGCTCACTCCTCGTTGCTGCGTTCCGTGACAGTCACGCTACGAACGGTGGAGAAGCTCCCTCAATGAACGTGCCAGAACTTGCCGACGATCACCCGAGTGAATCGATGGCCGACGTGATCAGTTCACGCGCTCCCGAGCCGTAGACCGCCAACTTGGAGAGCTCGGTGAAAGTCTGCGCGTACAGGTTGATCTCATGGGTCTGCGTGATGGTCAGGTGCGCGGAGACGAGTTCGACGTTGGCCACTTCCGCGTCGTAAAGGAAGAAACCTTCCACAGGCCAGATGTGGGATCGATCGGCGGTCAGCGGGATGATTCCAAGGGAAACCGAAGGCAGGGAAGCCGCGGTGAGCAGGTGGCCGAGCTGGCCTGCCATGACCTCGGGGCCGCCGATGCGATAACGCAGGGCGGCCTCCTCCAACACGATCGCGAAGCTGTGGTTCCCCTCGTGGACGACGTGCTGCTTGGCGAGGCGGACACGTACCGCTTCCACCACGTCATCGGCCAACTGCCTGCGATCGCGGATCGACTTCAGCAGAGCCTCGATGTACGGGCCGGTCTGCACGGGGCCTGGGATGAGCCAGGACGAGTAGATGCGGAATCGGCGAGTGCGTTCCCAAAGTGGGACCACCGACTCTTGTGCACGTCGCAGCCCGGTTCGCTCCATGCGCCGCCACTCCACGTACATGCCGTCGATGCCGCGCGCGGTCGTCACGAGATCGTCGGCAATGTGCGGCACGCCGCAGTGGAGTGCCCACGTCCGGAGATCGGCTTCTGAAGGGCTGCGAGACCCGCTCTCGTAACGGGAGCACTTGGACTCGTGCCAGCCTGCGAGGACGGCCAGCGCCCGCGCGGTCAGGCCGGCGTCGAGCCGGATCTCGCGGAGGCGCTGGCCGAGAGCCTTTCGGGCTTCGTGAACGCTTGAGGAAGGGGACGACATGACGTAGAAGTGGGTCTCTTCCCCTATCGATCAAGCGAGTTGGTAGTCGGCGTGCGGGATGCCCAGCTCCCAGACCCCTTCAAAGGCGCTTGCGCACAGTTTGATCTCCTCGGGGTCAGTGCTGAGCACGGGGTCCAGCCATTCGCCCTCGCCGTCGAAGTGGTTCACCAGCAGCAGGGATGAGTCGAACAGCCAAAAGTCGTTTCCCGGCAAGGCTATGCCGGTGGCCCTGCGCCGAGGGAGCCAGCGAACTTCTTCGCCAGCGGCGATGTTCAGGCCATTCGTCACCGCGTGTTCGAACCTGATGTACTTGCTCACGGGTTCGGAGACGATGCGGGCTCGGCGGACCTTGACGCCCCGGCGTGTTGCTTGTGAGACCAGGGTCAGCCAATCGGCCCACCTCTCGGCGGGGTCGATGGCGACGCCGGCAGCCCAGTCGAGGTAGGACGGGTCCGACTTCATGTAGGCGTCCCGCATCTCCAGGTGCACCGCCGACTCCCGGCAGTCGCGGAACAGTTCCTCAAACGTCGGAACCGTGCTCACGCTGTACCTCCAAGAAGAACTGAACCATGCGTCGCGGGATCTCCACGACGGACTCATGGCCGGGGATGTCCATCTGGCCCAGTCGCTCGTCGTCCAGCACCTTCCAGCCTTGTACAAGGTAGGTGTTCTTCTCGTCGTCCAGATACACCGTGGGGGAGCCGCCGCTGGGGCTCTCAGGATCCTTGCCGAGATTGCGCAGGGTCATGCTGCCGACCTCCGTCATGGGGGTGATCTGTATGCCAGAGCGTGCCGTAGGGGCACCTGCAACGGACAGGAGCTTGCCGGAACTTGCCAGTGGGCTGCTGTGTGCCGATCGGGGCTGTACGTTGCCTTCCTTCCGTCAGCCAGTAGTGATCGAAACGAGTTCTGCGAGACTGCCGATCTGCCAGTCCGCGGCTGCCGCCACCTCCAAGTCATCGGCCCAGAAGCGCCCCCAAGGTCCGCGCCGAATATGCGCCACACGCAGGCCGGCCGCCTTCGCGGGGAACACATCGTTTGCTGGATGATCACCGACGTAGACCGTCCTTCGTGCTGTGGCTCGCGCCGCCTCCAGCACGTGCTCGAAGAACTCCGGCTGCGGCTTGGCGACCTCCCACTCGCCTGAAGTCGCGATCAGGTCGGCGGGCAAGTCCAGACCGCGCAGCAACTCGCCCACACGGGAGGTCTGGTTTCCGGCGATGACGACGCGGATCCCGGACATGCGGAGGGCGGACAGCGTTGGCCGGACGTCGTCGTACAGATCCGATTCATCGAGGAACTCACCGCGTCCTACGGCTTCGCGAGCGCTGTACTCGGCAGCGATGTCGATGCCCGGTCGGGCGAGGCGTACGGCATCGGCGTTGTCACGGCCCTGAGTGACGACGGCTCCGACGAGTGCAGAGAGCGTATGGCGGGGCACACCGAGCCAGTCGGCCCACGAGTGCCAGTAGCGGTCGTCGCGGATGATGGTCTCGCCGACATCGAAGACGATGGTCTCAATCACTCCTTGAAGCCTACGGCGCTTCGCCTTGGTCCGTGAGGAAGCCGAAGCAGCACTCATGAACTGCAGCAGAATGCGCGTGGTGTGCCGCAGGCCTGGATTGCGCGCACTCACGGCTCACACCCACTAGGCGGGCGCAGGGCAGTCCAAGCAGCGGAAAGCTCTAGGCGTGCTGCCCGCGGTGGTGCTGGCCTCGAACTCAGAGAAGCCGCCGCTGCTGTTGCGATACACCACGCCGATCCCGTGCTCGGCCAGCAGGTTGCGGAGGTCCTCGCGGGGGAGCTCGGGGGTGAGAACCATCAAGTGGAGGGGCTGGCTGTGGGCAATGCTCCGCAAGTGGTGGCGTGCTAGAAGGAGTTGAGCCATGGCTTCCGCTATCGACTCGCTGGCCGCACTCCCCGTCGGTTCATAGACCGTGTTACTGGTTGGGTTATAGAGCTCGAGCATGAGTTGAGCCGTTGCGTCGCGCATCGACACCTCAAGCTGGCCGATCGTTTCTCCTGCAGCCAGAGAGCTCTCTTCGAAGCTGTCCGCCAGGTCATCGCGAGTAGCAGCCACGTGGTCGGCGTCGGACAACTGTCCCCGCTGGCGTTTCTGACGTCGATAAGCGCGGGGGAGCTTGGCCGCGGTGCGGTTGAACCGGGAGCGGGGATTGGTGGTGCGCGGGAGGGTGTCCTCTTCCCGTCGGACGTACGGGCCGGTGGGGCGTAAGCGGAAGACGATTACATTGCGATCTACGCCTAATTCATCCTTAGCTCCCCTTATTTCGAACGAATTGCGCTCATCGACCTTGAATTCACCTATGTACATATGTGTCCGGGTATCGCTACCGGCGACCTTGCCCACGGCGATGAACAGGTGCAAGGTTCGACCCATTTCGGCGTGCTCCAGGATTGACCTGTTGCCGCCCGCCAGGGCCTGATCACCGCGTTTCCCGACTCCGGTATAGGTAAATATCGGACCGATGTCATCATTCTCGGCAAGCCACCCGTCCCGATATCCGAAGCCTTCGCCGGCCTTGCTGTCGGAGAAGATGAGGACGTTCCTCTTCTCGACTGCTGGGCAGATTCCGGCGAAGCCGGATCCGCCGAGCACGGGATGTATTTCTGCGCGCGTGAGGATCTGGCCGGGGCGAAACCCGGATGTGTGGGTCGTCATGATCCGAGGCTAGTGGTTTCACTGCGCACGGAGTGGCAGCTCTGAGGCGGGTCGCACGTGATGCCATTGTGATGGCGCCCCGGCCCAGGTGAGGATGGCGGCATGGGTGACGCGACGGCGACGGTCTTAGCAGGTTGTATCGGACTCATAGCAGCAGTCATCGGGGCGGTGATCGCGGGCAGGTACGCCGAGCGAGGAGCAAAGGTAGGCGGCCGTAAGGCGGTTGAGGCCGCGCTTGCACAGGTTCACGGGGAAGCGGCAGCGGAGCACTGGCAGTGGGTGCGCAGCCAGCGATACCAGTCCTTCGCCTCTCTTCTCACGGCCTACACGGCTCTTGATGAAGTGCTCGCACGCATCACACCTGAGGTCGTGGGTGGAGCCCCACTTGATGTAGCAACTAGAGATGAACTGCGGCGAACTGCGCTAGAACTGCAAGACAAGACGAGCCTATTGGCGCTGTGGGGGCCGGATGAGGCAAGGGGGCTGGCGTACGCCTTGACGCGGACGGCCGTTGCGACCGTCAGTTCGTTGCTTCAAGTGGAGAGAGCAACCTCCGAAGGGCGTAACCCAGACTGGTCGAGCTATGAACAGGCGAGGAGTGGGATGACCGATGCCTATGCGACTTTCCTACAGAGAGCCGGGGAGATAATTCGCGATCCTATGCAGACCGTCAGTTGACGCCGCTCACTGTCTGGGCAATGGCGCCTATGAAGTTCATCCATGTGACCCTGCTGAGGGTGAGTTGCGGCCCCGAGGCGACCTTCGAGTCGCGCACTGCGATGACTCCGGCCAGCGTGGCCATCTCCAAGCACTCACCCCCCATACCGTTGCTGTAGCTGCTCTTATGCCACTGGATGCTGGACGACGGCATCATCGGGAGTGCTCCTCCAGGAGTCTTGAGATGAGCAAGGTCGAACGCTGAGGGCTCAGCGCCAAGGCCCTGAGATGGTCGAACGCTTTCGTGTAGAGGGCTACGTCCTTGGCCTCTTCGAGGTAGACCGAATCGGTAAGCCCCTCTCGGTAGACCAAGTCTTGGTCCTCTTGCTCCGGGAAGCCGAGGATCGTGTACGACCCCGTGGTGGGGTAGGCACCCGCGTCGAACGGCAGGACTTGGACGGTCACGTTCTTCAACTTGCCGATCTCCAGCATACGTTCGAGCTGGCGGGTCATGACTTGGCGGCTGCCAACCACGTGCTGCAGTGCACTCTGGTGCACAACGGCCCACAGGTCGGGCGCGCTCTCGCTGGTGAGCAACTCTTGGCGACGCATGCGGACGTCGACCATGCCCTGAATGTCCTCGGCGGTGTGGTCGACCCACGCGCGGCACTGCTCGGCTGCGTACTCAGCCGTTTGCAGCAGGCCAGGGATGAACTCTGCTTGGTAGCTACGCAAGTTGGAAGCTGCTTGCTCGAGGCCGACATACACGGAGAACCAGGCCGGGATCGCGTCGCCGTGAGCATGCCACCAGCCCTTTGTCTTGGACTCCTTGGCCAGCGACTTCAGGAGATCGCGTAGCTCGTCGGCGGTCCCGTAGAGGCGGCATAGGGCGTCGACATCTGAGGGCTGGACGCGTCCCTGTCCCGTCTCCATGCGGCTGACCTTGGAGCTGCTCCAGTCCAACTCCTTGCCTACCTGGCTACACGTAAGGCTGCTCTCCTCGCGTAGCCGCTTGAGCTCGATCGCAAGTCGGCGACGGCGAGCCGTGGGAGATCCGGCCATGTCAACTCCTTGTGGATTAGCGGAAGGTCCATCCCATCGGAAGGGGCGGGAAAGGCCAATCACCCTAAAGAGGGAATCCCTTCATGCATGTTGCATAGAGGGACACTCGCTGCAACTCTGTCACTCGGAGTCATCGAGTGATGCGCTGTGCGCAACAGTGTGTGGCGAAAGGTGGACGAGGATGATCTACGTGAGCGGCCGCGTCGGACGAGAGCCCTGGCAGCACGCTTTCGTTGCCCAACCGAGTGAAGTCGCCCAGCTGAGAAAGACGTTGAGGCTTCGGCTCATCCTGTGGGGGCTGTCCGATCAGGTGGATGCTGCACAGATCTGTGTATCGGAGCTCGTAACCAACGTCATTCGGCATGTCGGCGAGGGAACGCCCACAACGCTCCGTATGACGCTGAGTGAGTCATATCTACGCCTGGAAGTCGAAGATCCCGACGCGCGGGCGCTGCCCACTTTGCTTGCCGCCAGTGCCGCTCTGGAGTCGGGGCGGGGGATGGCACTCGTCGATGCTGTAACCGACCACCGGTGGGGTGTGATTCTGCGCAGCAATTCCAAGGTGGTGTGGTGTGAGCTCGCTGCCGGTGCCTTCGTCGCCGGTGGTCAGGCAAATGGCCCTCGGGTCAGGCGGGCTGAGGCGATCCTTGATCTGTATGGCTCCTGGCCACTTGCGCACGGCAGGGCGATGGCAGAGGGAGGCAGTCTGCTGAGCGCCGCAGCGGCAGAAGAGGCTGCCATCGGTGTCATGGCCGACGTGCTGCACTGGCTGAGTGCGCACGGCTATGACCCCGATGACGTGCTCGACCGAGCTCAGACTCACTTTGAGGCTGAGCTCGGTGAGGTCGTATGAAGGTTGCCGAGCCTTCTAGCCCGCGGTGATACCCGAGTACGACCACACATCCGCAGGCAGCTCTTCATGTAGCTGCCAGGTGATGGCCATGGGCTTGCTGCCCTCGTGGCGGACATACGTCGCCGGGCCGAGCAGCATCCATGGGTGGGCCTTGCCGATGTCGGTGTCTTTGTAGCGCCGCATGAACAGCAGGACGTGGCTCCCGCGTTGCTTGTGCTGCTGGTAGCGCAGACCCGTGGGAGAAGTGGCTGCGGTCGTGCTCTGTGACTCCCAGTGGAAGAGGGAAGGGCTCAACGCGTAGTCCTTGTACCGGACCGTGGGGGAGAAGTCCTTCTCGTTCTTCTCGAGGGTGATCAGTAGCGCGTCCGTCTGGTTCTGCTCGTCCCACAAGACGCCCTGTGCAAAGGATCCCGGCATCTGGCCGCCCAGGCGGGCGACACCGAGCGCGGCCAGGATCTCCGAGCGGTTGTATGCGCTGTGGATCTTCAGAGGGATGTGGGCGTGCGGACCCTCCAAAGGGAGGGGGAAGTGGTCGGCTTGCCCTATCACGTGGTCGAGTACCTGTCGTAGTTCGCTACGGAAGGCTTGCTGCTCGCGGAGCGATTCAAGCCCTTCCTCGTACGAGTTGAACCCTCCGGCCTTGTCCCAAAGGTTGAAGAAGAGCATGCGCGCGTACGTCTGGTGCTTCGCGCTCAGCGAGTCGTACGTCGGCGCGTCATCGCTCAACAAGCGCATATACGCCTCAGCACGTTCGCGGTCGTCGACATGCAAGAACGCGTGCACACGCTTCAGCAGGTCCTCTTCGCCGGCCTGTTCAGGAAGGTCAGTCAGCCCAGCGCGGCGTAGGACTGTCGTCCATGAGTTGCTCGACTTATACAGCTCTCGGATTTCACGGCGACTCTCCTTGAGGTAGTCGGCGAGGACCGGTGTGTCGAAGGCCCTCACTTCCTTGGCGAGAGTCTGAACGGTCGCCTTTATCTGGGTGCGAATGTTGTCCAGCACGAGCTGCTTGGACTTGCCCTCAAGGATGATCTGGCAGCCGGATGGCAGCAGAGGGAAGTCGTGCTCGGCGTGCTCAAGGAGCCGGTTGCGCGACAGGTTGGTCATCGCGCGGAACTGCTCCTCGAACCGGAACTCGGCACGGTGTTGGCCGATGAAGTCGAGCACGGTGAGCACCGGCTTGTCCGGGGTGCGGCGCAGACCTCGACCGAGTTGCTGAAGGAAGACGGTGGCGCTGTTCGTGGGGCGGAGGAGGAGAACCGTATCGACGTCGGGGATGTCCAAGCCCTCGTTGAAGAGGTCTACGGAGAAGATGACTTGGATCTCTCCCGCCTTGAGCTGGGACAGAACGCGGTCACGGACCTCCGGCTTGGACGCGCTGTCCAAGGCTTCAGCCTTGAAGCCTGCGTCTTGGAAGCACTTCGCCATGAAGTGAGCATGTTTCCTGCTGACGCAGAACCCGAGTGCCCGCATGTTCATCGGGTTGGACACTTTGTCCCGCACCTGCTTGATGACGATACGGGCGCGCGCAAGGTCCCCGGAGAACAAGTTGCCGAGCTGGCTCTGGTCGTACGTACCCGAGCGCCAGTTGAGGCGAGTGAGGTCAGTGCCGTCGGGAACGCCGAAGTAGTGGAACGGGCAGAGGAGGTCGTTGTCGAGGGCCTCCCACAGTCGCATCTCGGCGGCGATCCGGCCTTCGAAGAACTCGTCCTGCACATTCAGACCGTCTGCACGCTCGGGAGTGGCGGTCAGGCCGAGCAGTTGCTTCGGCTTGAAGTGATTGAGGACGCGGCGATATGTCGTAGCCGTAGCGTGATGGAACTCGTCGATGACGATGATGTCGAAGTGTTCCGGGTCGAACTGGTCGAGTCGCTGATCGGTGAGTGACTGGACGCTGGCGAAGACGTGCTTCCAGTCACGGGGTAGCTCGCCGCTGAAGAGCACTTCGCCGAAGGACGCGTCGTCGAGTACTTCGCGGTACATGCGGAGCGACTGCCGCAGGATCTCCTTGCGGTGTGCCACGAAGAGCAGCCGTGGGTACTCCTTGGCGCCCCACTCCTTGTGCAGGTTGCGGTAATCGAGAGCGGCCATGACTGTCTTGCCCGTACCGGTCGCTGCGACAAGCAAGTTGTGGTGGTGGCCGCGTACCTCACGCTCGACTCGCAGTCGCTCCAGCATGTCGGCCTGGTGCGGGTGTGGGCGAACCTCAAGGCCCGAGAGGCTGATCTTCGCGTCTTGGCCGGACGTCGAACCGCCCGCCACTATCAGAGCCTCGTCCAACTTGCGGGCGTCGCGATCGGGGTTGTACGACTCGAAAGCGATGTCGTTCCAGTACGCGTCGAAGGTGGCCTCGAATTTGTTGAGCACGACTGGGGTGGCTACGGATGACAGGCGTACGTTCCACTCCAGGCCGTCGAGCAGTGCGGCCTTCGAGAGGTTGGAGCTGCCTACGTACGCGGTGTCGAAACCGCTGTTGCGTCGGAACAGCCAAGCCTTCGCGTGGAGGCGGGTCGAGCGTGTCTCGTAGTTGACCTTTACTTCGGCGCCGAAGTCGCGGACGAGCCGGTCGAGTGCATGGCGGTCCGTTGCGCCGATGTACGTGGTTGTGATGACTCGGATGGGGACGCCGCGTTCGGCGGCGGCGCGGAGAGAGTCTTCGAGCACGCGCAGGCCGTACCACTTCACGAAAGCGCAGAGCAGATCAATACGGTCTGCTGTTGCCAGCTCAGCGCGCAGCTCGCTGCCGAGGCTTGGATCCTCGGGGGAATTGGTGATGAGCGCGGTTTCCGAGAGCGGCGTGAGAGGCCGTACCGCGTAGACACCGGGGGCCTCCCGTTCAGCGAGCACCAGCAGTTGCCGGGGGCCATCGGCGATGGTGCCTATTACTTCGTCCGTATCCGGGTCGGGCGCGTGAGTGGCCAGTGACTGGAGGATCTGGTTGGCAACCGTCACCTGCTTGCTCTGGGGCAGTTGACTGAGCCTGCGCCCCACGGCCTCGCTGATGTGGCGCGCCAGCACATGGGGTGCGGACTCTTCGCTGACCTCTTCGTCGATTGCCTTCCAGCCCGCGGCTTCGAGCCGCTCCATCCGGTCATGCAGCGTCCGCGTGATGAGTTGCTCGTAGACACCTGCGACCGGCTGCGCCGAGTCCCCCGATTCCGCCACTACTGCTCCTTCGATCCCTCGCGCGTGATCTGTCGCGTAGATACGGGATCTGTTCTAACAGCAGTCACTGACAATTGATGCTCTTCTGCAAAAAGGTGATCGCTTTCGGACAGACGGGAAGTGTGGCTGCTACGCCCCGTGGCACCCCTCATAAACCCGCCCCGACCAACACCAACACCCCGCCCCCCGCTGCGGCGGCCACTCCACAGCCCGCCCCCGGGCCGCCAGCGTCGTCGCGTACTGCGGCAGCAGCTCCGCCTCCCCAGGCGAGGCCATCTCCGAAGCCGCGAACGCCTCATAAGAAGGCACCGTCCCCGTCACGATCCCCAGGTTCGGCGTGCCGGAGGCCGCAAGCTCCCGTAGCGACCCCTCTATCGTCGCCAGGTGCTGCTCATGCGACGGGTACTCGGCGGCCAGACTCGGATACGCCTCCACCAGTTCCGTCAGCTCGCCCGCCGGCCAGTGCAGGACCGCCACCGGGAAGGGGCGGGAGAGGGCTTCCCGATACGTCCCCAATTCCGCCCGCAGGCGTGAGATCTCCGCCGCCAGTTCCGCCGGGTTCTCCGAGCCCAGCGACCACACCCGCTTCGGGTCGTGCAGCTCGTCCAGTGAGACCGGTGACGAGTGGAGCAGGTCCGCCACGGTGTCCCACTCGTCGTGGGCGACGCCCAGCATTCGGCGTACGCGGTGGCGGCCGAACAGCAGTGGATGCGTCGAGTACGGGGGCTCCTCCACGCCGGTCAGGAGCACGCGCGCCCCCTCCGTGAAGGTCTCCTCGGCCGCCTCCAGTTCGTCGTGGGCCTCCAGGGACTCCGCCACGATCACCCAGGGGGCCGGGTCGCGCGGGGCCGCCGCCCGCACGCCGTCGATGATCGCTCGGGCCTCGGCCTCGTGGCCGTACTCCCACAGGTTCGAGGCCTTGAGGGCCCGTACCAGGTAGGGGTTCTCCAGGCCCGCCTGGGAGGAGAGCAGGCGGTCGTAGAGCGTGGTCGCGGCGGGGCGGTCGCCGGACAGTTCGAGGTGGGCCGCGGCCTGGAGGAGCAGGGCCTCGGCGTCCTCGGGGTACAGGCCGGCGGTTCGCTCCAGGCGGGCCGCTTCGGCGATGTGGTCGACGTTCTCGGCAGGCGTGTCGGGGCGCATGAGGGAAACCGTACTGCCCATCCGCGGCGAAGAAGAGGTATGTGCTGGTCAAAGGGTGGGGATCACATGACCTGCTCGGGACGCCCCCTCGACGCCCACACCATCGTCCCCAGCCCCGCCGCCACGATGCCCGCCCCTATATAGAGGGGGGCCGTGTAGCCCAGACCCGCGCTGATCGCCGCCCCGCCCAGCCACGCCCCCACCGCGTTGCCGACATTCGACGCCGATACGTTCGCGCTGGCCGCCAGCGGGACGCCCTGCGCGTGGTCCGTGACGCGGGTGATCATGCCCGGCACCTGGGCGAAGCCGAAGACGCCCGTGAGGAAGACCAGGATCACGGCGGCGGTCGGGCTGCTCGCCAGGAGGCCGAAGACGGCCAGCGTGGCCCCGAGCGCCGCCAGGGAGACGATCAGAGTGAGGTCGCGGTTGTGGTCCGCCGCCCGGCCGCCCGCCAGGTTGCCGAGGACCAGGCCGCTGCCGTAGACGATGAGGAGCCAGGCCACGTCCGTGTCCGAGAAGCCGGTGACCTTGGTGAAGGTGTACGCGAGGTAGCTGAAGGCGCCGAACATGCCGCCGTAGCCGAGGGCGGTCGCGGTGAGGGTCAGCCAGACCTGGCGGGAGCGCATCGCCCGTAGCTGCCCTGTCAGGGCGCCCCCCGGCCCGGCGGCCTTACCCGCCCAGCCCGGCACCAGCACCGCAATCGCTACCGCCGCGACCACCCCGATCCCCGTGATCGCCCAGAACGTGGCCCGCCAGCCCCAGCGCTCACCGACCAGGGCACCGAAGGGCACCCCCAGCACGTTCGCCACCGTCAGGCCCGCGAACATCACCGCCACGGCCCGCGACGCCCGTTCCGGTGGGACCAGGCGGCGGGCGACGAGGGAGCCGATGCCGAAGAACGAGCCGTGGCAGAGGGCGGCCACGACGCGGCCCAGCAGCATCACCGGGTAGTTCGGGGCGAGGGCGGAGAGCAGGTTGCCCAGGACGAACAACACCACCAGGCCGGTCAGCACCGGTTTGCGGGGCAGCCCCGCCGTCGCGGCCGTCAGCGCTATCGCGCCCACCGCGACGGTCAGGGCGTAACCGGAGATCAGCCAGCCCGCCGCGGCCTCCGACACGGCGAGGCTTCGGGCCACCTGAGGCAGGAGCCCCGCGATCACGAACTCCGTCAGGCCGATACCGAAACCGCCGAGCGCCAGCGCGACCAGCCCGGCCGGCATCCCCCCGGAGGGAGCGGACGCAGAGGGAGTGGACTGCGAGGACGTCAGATCGTCACCCCGTCTATCTGCAAGGTCTGCACCGCCTTCCCCGCCAGCGAGACCGAGACCGACTTCCCGTTCAGGAACGTGTCCGAGTAGGACTTGTACCGGTCCCCGCCCGTCGTCACCGTGTTCCAGCGGGGGACCAGGCCGCCCGAACCGCCGGTCACCGTGGTGAAGTTGGAGAGGTTGAAGGTGAAGGTCTGGGCCGACGTGGAGGTGTTCAGGGCCACGATCACCAGACGCTTCGCGCTCGAGTCGTAGGCCGCGACGGCGTTGCTCACGCCCGTGTCGAGGATCTTCATGCCGGGGCGGATGTGCCGGCTGAACTGGGCCATCGTGTAGTACTTCGTCTGCACCGCGCCCGCCTGCAGCGTGTTCGCGTCGTACGCGATCATCGCCCAGTTCGTGGACGGGTCCATGACCTGCCAGTAGACCCAGGCGGTGGGGTGCAGCCAGCGGAAGTCGTAGAGGAGGTTGAAGGCGAGGGTGTAGCCGGTGCCGTCGTTGTCGCCGGTCTCCGAGTTCCACAGGGCCTTGCCGGCCGTCGTCACGACATCCGAGTACAGCAGGTCCCTGCGGCCGCCCGAGCCCTGGTAGCCGTGGACGTTGACCCGGTTCACATAGCCCTTGGTCGTCGACGAGAAGGAGTTCCAGGTCGTACGGGCGAGGTCGTAGCTCGTCTCGTCCGAGGCCGAGATCTTCGTGCTCGTCAGGCCGCGCTTGTCCAACTCGCTGCGGACGTACGGCAGTACGGCGGACTGGACGGTCGAGTCGATGTGGCAGCCCTCCTGGGTGCCGGTCGCCGTCCACCAGCTGGAGCTCGGCTCGTTGAAGGCCTCGACCGTCGCGAAGTTCACGCCCCAGTTGTTCTTCGCGTAGAGGGCCACCGCCGCCAGGTGGGAGGCGTGCTGGCGGTAGTTCCAGGACTGGAGGTTGTTGCCGCCGTCGGAGGCGCCGGACGGGTTGTGGTTCAGGCACATCCACCACATGGGGGAGTTCGCGAACAGCTCGGTGGTCGCCCCGCGTGCCGTCGCCTTCACCAGCATCGCGCGCTGGGTGGCGTCCGCCGTCCACTTCCAGGCCGAGGACGTCGGGTCCTCGTTGTTCCAGTCCTGCCAGTAGCCCTCGATCTGCTTGAACGCCGGGATGTTGGGGGAGGCGACCATGCTCGCGCCGTTCACGGTGTTCGAGCTGCACGCGCCCAGGTTGTAACGGGCGATGTTCAGGCCCAGGCCGGGCAGCGTTGTGCCGTTGTACGTCGTCGACTTGGTGGTGAAGAAGATGTCGGCGAAGTCGTCCCGAGCGCCGAACACATTGGCCCACCAGGCCAGGGAGGTGCCCCAGCCCTCCCAACTGCCGTACGAGGTGCCGGGGTTGACGGCGATCGTGGCGTCCGCGCGTGCGGTGCCGGTCGCGAGAGCGCTGCCGAGGAGGGTGCCGCCCGCTGCGGTCAGCAGGGTTCTGCGTCGGATCATGGCTTCTCCGCCTTCGCTGGGACCTGGCCCGTCAGGTCCACTGGAGGGAAGCATCGGGTGTGACGGGTGGGGTTGTCGAGGGTTGTGCCAGCCCTTTCTAAAACCGCTGTACGAAGCCCCGAACGGTCCCTGTCGTACGGCTGTCACACGGCTGTCGTACGGCTGCTGTACGGCTGTCCCGCGGCCGACGCCGTGCGGGTCTGGTGACTTCGACGTCCGGCCCTTATCGTGCGGGCGGCCCGGTGAAGGAGGCGTACGGATGCGCGTTCCGGTCGTGCAGCACACCATCCGGCGGCAGCGCGCCCGCCGCCGACGTGCGCTGTGGACCGGCGGCGAACTCCTCGTCACCGCAGGCCTCGTGCTCCTGCTGCTCGTCGTCCACCAGCTGTGGTGGACCAACCGGGAGGCCAGGCGCGGCGCCGAGCGCAAGGTGGAGGCGCTGGAGCGGGAGTGGGGCGACGGGGCCACCGACAAAGGCGACGACTCCGGTACGTCCGTCCCGGCCGCGACGCCCCAGCCGCGCACCGGCACCCGTAGCGGCCCACAGGCGGCCGCCGCCATGCAGCCCCGCCCCTCCGGGTCCCAGGCCTACGCCATCCTGGTCATCCCGCGCCTGGGCCTGCGCGTCCCGGTCGCCGAGGGCGTCAGCAAGCAGGACGTCCTCGACAAGGGGTACGTCGGCCACTACCGCGGCACCGGGCAGCCCGGCCAGGCGGGCAACTTCGCGCTCGCGGGGCACCGGAACACGCACGGCGAGCCGTTCCGGTACATCAACCGGCTGCGGGCGAAGGACGTGGTGGAGGTGGAGACCAGCAGCGCGACCTACACCTACGCCGTCGACAAGACGCTCCCGCAGACCTCGGCCGGCGACTCCGGTGTCGTACGCCCGATTCCCCGCTCGATCGTCGAGCCCGGCCACGGGTACTCCGAGCCCGGGTACTACATCACGCTGACGACCTGCACCCCGGAGTACACGTCGAGGTACCGGCTGGTGGTGTGGGGGAAGCTGGTGTCGATGCGGCCTCGGGCCTAGACGGCGGAAAGGGCCCGTCAGCAGGCTGACGGACCCACATCCACTTTGCGAGTGAGGTCAGGCGTACAGCCTGACGGAGTTCGTCGGTGTGAGGTCCGTCCAGAGACCGCCCGCACAGTTGTTGATGTTGAGATCCCACGCCACGCTGCCCGTGCCGTTGTATCCCGTGAACCCCTTGACGCCCGCGCCGCCCGTCTGGCAGTTCAGCACGGTGTAGTCGCCGATGAGATTGTGCACGTTGTACGTGCCGTAGTAGTAGAAGTCGTACACCTTCGGGTGGTTGGGGCTGTCGTCCCAGATGTCGCCCTGGTAGATGCAGACATGACCGGCGTTGCAGGCAGCGGTCTGCGCGGTACGGGGTGACAGGACCGGTGCGGCGGACGCGGCCGTGGATGCGGCGACGACCATGGGGGCGGCCAGCCCCAGACAGGCCAGTAGCGCGACGAAGACGCGACGCATGGTGATCTCCTGACGGGAATGCGTAGGGCGGGTGGGGGGTGCTTACTGCGCTGTTCTCACCGGCACTGCGGTACGTGCGGCTGCCATTGCGACGGCGAACCGGTCGTCACGTACCAGTCGTTGATGAATCCGCCGTCGCTGTCGGAGTCGAGCGCGAACCAGTAGCGGTCGCCGTGGCCGTCCGCGTCGCTGTCGCCCGTGGTCCAGCAGGCCAGCATCATGGTCTGGCCGTTGTAGTAGCGGTGCCCGGTGGTGCCCGAGCCGTAGCTCGGCCCGTTGTGGGAGGCCAGATAGGACCCGGCGGATATGCCGGTCACCGACGCACACCACACCGTGTGCCCGTCGTGGTCGCAGGCCCAGCCCGCGGCCGAGGCCGGTGAGGCGGCCGTGCCCACCGCAACGGCGGCCAGCGTCAGCGTGCCGGCCAACGCGGCGGCGCGCCGGCGTATGTGTCCCGCCTGGCGGACGTGACTCTTCATGGGGGTCCCCCGATCGTCGATTCCGCGGCGCCTCAACGTAGGTGCGGCCCGAAGGCGGCCGCAAACACTTCGAAGCCCGTCGAAAGGTGCCGGACCGACCGGCTCCGCCACATCGTGGAACGCAGGCCGTTGAACCGGAACCTGAGACTTCTCAGGGTGACTTGAGACTCCTCAGGGTGACTTGAGAATCCTCAGGGTGACTTGGGACTTCTCAGGGTGACCTGGGTGGGCTCTATGCCCGGCTCCGCTCGCGCAGCACCAGCACCGCCACCGCGGCCGACAGCGCCAGACCCGCCGACACCAGCAGGGCGATGTTCGCTCCGTGCCCCAGACCTCCGCCCGACGACGTCACGATCGCGATCGTCAGGGCGACGCCCGCGCAGGAGCCGATGTAGCGGAAGGTCTGCTGGGCGCCCGAGCCCATCGCCGCGCGGGCCGCCGGTACCGACTCCACCGACAGCAGGGGCAGGGCGGCGTTCAGGAGGCCGCTGCCGATGCCGCCCAGGATCAGGCCGGGCAGGAGGCGCTGCCAGGAACCCGAGTCGATCGCGCCGAGCATCGCCAGGACGCCCGCCGCGTGCAGGGCGAAGCCGACCGCCAGCTGGTGGCGGGGCGGCACGCGGCCCGCGAGGCGCTTCGCCTGCAACGCCACCGTGAAGGACAGGCCGGACCAGAGCAGGAACAGCCAGGCCGTGTCCATGGGGGACAGGCCGAGCGCCTGCTGGAACAGGACCGGCAGGAAGCTGAAGAGGCCGATCACCGCGAGGCCCGTGAACAGACCGCCCGCGGACGAGGCCAGGAAGCCGGGGCGGCGCAGCAGGCCCAGGTCGATCATCGGGGTCGTGGTGCGGTGCTCCACCAGCGCGAACACGGCGACCAGCACCACGGCCGCCAGGAACAGCAGGCCCACCTCGGGGCGCAGCCAGCCGTCCCGGCCGAGAGTGAGGGCGGCGACCAGGGAGACCAGGGCCAGGCCGAAGGTCAGTGCGCCCAGGATGTCCGGGCGGCCGCCTCTCGGTGAGCGGGATTCGGTCAACGTGCGTGTCCCCAGGGCCGCCACGATCACCGCCGCCGCGCCCAGTACGCCGTAAGCCATCCGCCAGTCGGGCATCGCGCCCGCGACCAGGGGCCCTGCCGCGATGCCGCCGCTCACGAAGGCTCCCCACACGCCGGTCGCGTGGAGCCGGCCCCGTGGGGTCGGGAAGGCGTGCACCAGCAGGCCCAGGCTGCTCGCCAGGATCGCCGCGCTGGCCGCGCCCTGCGCTATGCGCGCCAGCGTGAACTGCAGCGTGGAGGAGGCCAGGGCGCCGAGGGCCGTGGTGATGCCGAGGGCGAGGGTGCCGATGAGGAAGATCCGACGCCGGCCGTAGTCGTCGGCCAGGCTGCCGGCGACCAGGAGGAGCGCGGCGAGACCCAGCGGGGTGCCGTTGATGAGCCAGGCCTGTGCGGAGAGCGGGGTGTGCAGGGCGATCGCCGTGTCCCGGAGCGTGACCACCGGGGCGGTGTACGTCATGAGGGTCACGGCCGTTGCCGCGCTGGTCAGGGCGAGGGTGGCGCGGGCGTGCGGGGGTGCTTCGGCGGGCGGGGCGGGCTGCCGTGCGTGCGCTGCACTGCCGGCCGCCTCCTCCCGCACCTCGACTGCTTCGGCCCCCGTGAGAGTTCGGTCATTGAACCTAGTCATGTCCTGAACCGTAACACCGTAGGTTCGGTCACTGAACCAAGCTCGCGAAAAATGGTTACAGTGGGCGTCATGGCACTCGGCAAGGACTACGCGACACAGGAGTGCTCCATCGCCCGCGCGCTGGAGATCGTCGGCGAGCGGTGGACACTGCTCGTCATCCGCGACGCGCTCTACGGCGTGCGCCGCTACAACGACTTCCTCGTCCACCTCGGCATCCCGCGCGCGGTCCTCGCCGCCCGCCTCCAGTCGCTGACCGCGGAGGGGGTCCTGGAGAAGCGGCGCTACCAGGAGTCGCCGCCGCGGGACGAGTACGTCATCACCGAGCGCGGCATCGCCCTGTGGCCGACCCTCCGCTCCCTCGGCCTCTGGGGCCGCGAGCACTACACACAGACCCGGCTGCGCTACTTCCGGCACGCCACCTGCGGCACCGAACTGGGGCTGTACGGCGAATGCCCCGCCTGCGCAACCGTCGTACCCGTCGAGGACGTCCTCATGGAGCCGGGACCCGGACTCGACCCGAACCCGGCGGATCCGGTCAGCCGGGCGCTGCTCGCGCCGCGCAGGCTGTTGCAGCCCCTGGAACTGCCCGTCGAGGGCGGTCAGGTATAACCGAGGCAGACGAACAGCAACAGACGAGTGCCAGCACGTGCGTGCAGGAGGGGGAGGCAGCCATGATCCGCAGCCGGATGTCGCTGCGCCCCGTCGCCGTACTGCTGCTCCCGCTGCTCGTCCTCCAGATCGCGCTGCTCGACACGGGCAGCCTCACCGCCACCGTCGCGCTCGCCGCGACCGCCGCGGCCGGCTCCGCGCTCGCCGCCTGCGCCCTGCTCACCGCGCGCTGCGCGCCCGCGGTGCCGCCCACGCGGGTGCGTACGGCCATCCGCGACCGTGCCCGCCGTACCGCGTTCCTGCCGCAACGCGACCCCGACGCCAAGGGGCGCACCCGGCCCCGAGCCCCCGGATCCGCCCTTCCGGCGACCGCCGCGTAAGGCCCGCTCACACACGTAGCCGGCCCCGCGCGGGTCGTCATGCCGCCCTTTCCAGTACCGGCACGACGAGACCCCCGGAGGGCTCACCCATGTCCGTTTTCTCTGTCTTCGCCGACCTGGTCGGACACTTCGCCGACCTGCTCCAGCCGCTGTTCGGCGCCTCGGCGGCGGCCGCCGCCATCGTCGTGTTCACCGCTCTCGTACGACTGCTCGTGCACCCCCTGTCCCGGGCCGCCGCCCGCGGGCAGAAGGCCCGTACCGCACTGCAGCCGAAGATCGCCGAGCTGCGGAAGCAGCACAAGAAGGAACCCGAGAAGCTCCAGAAGGCGGTGCTGGAGCTGCATGCCGAGGAGAAGGTGTCACCGGTGTCCGGGTGCCTGCCGTCCCTGCTTCAGCTGCCGGCGTTCTTCCTGCTGTACCATCTGTTCTCCAGCACGCACATCGGCGGGCAGGCGAACGAACTGCTCACGCACCAGCTGCTCGCCGCTCCGCTGGGCGGGCGGTGGGCGGATGCCCTCGGGGGCGGTGGAGTGTTCGGGGGCGCGGGGCTTGTCTATCTCGGGCTGTTCGCCGTGGTCACCGTCGTGGCCGCCTTCAACTACCGGCGTACCAAGCGGATGATGGCCGCCAACAACCCCCTCCCCGTCCAGGACGGCGAGTCGGTGCCGGGGCTCGGTGCGGTCAGCAAGGTGATGCCGTTCATGTCCTTCTTCACCTTGTTCACGGTGGCGGTGGTGCCGCTGGCCGCCGCGCTGTACGTGGTCACCAGTACGGCGTGGAGCGCCGTGGAGCGGGCGGCCCTGTACTCCTGACCCGGTGGTTACGGTCCAGTCCGTGAACCGGGTATTGCGGACTGCACCGTGACCTTGGAGGATCGACCAGTCCTCCGATGGCTGCACCCATCGGTCGGGCGCCCCGCGATCGAGGGAGAAAGTGATCATGAAGCTGCTGCGAGTCGGTACGGCGGGAGCGGAGACGCCTGCGCTGCTCGATGCCGAGGGGGTTCTGCGGGACCTGTCCGGTGTCGTGACCGACATCGACGGGACATTGCTCGCCGACGACGAGGCGCTCGGCCGGGTCCGCGCCGCCGCCGACGCCGGCGAGCTGCCCGCGCTGGACGCCACCGGGCTGCGGGTCGGGCCCCCGGTGGGGCGGATCGGCAAGATCGTGTGCATCGGCCTGAACTACCACGACCACGCCCGCGAGACCGGGGCCGAGCCGCCCGCCGAGCCGGTGATCTTCTTCAAGGCCGCGGACACGGTGGTCGGGCCCTACGACACCGTGCTCGTGCCGCGGCGGTCGGTGAAGACCGACTGGGAGGTCGAGCTGGCCGTCGTCATCGGGCGTACGGCCCGGTATCTGTCGGACGACGAGGATCCGCTGGCGTATGTCGCCGGATACGCGGTCGCGCACGACGTGTCCGAGCGGGAGTTCCAGATCGAGCGGGGCGGGACCTGGGACAAGGGGAAGAACTGCGAGACGTTCAATCCGCTCGGGCCGTGGTTGGTGACTGCGGACGAGGTGGGTGATCCGCAGGATCTGTCGTTGAAGCTGTGGGTCAACGGGGAGTTGAAGCAGGACGGGACGACCGCTGAGCAGATCTTCTCCGTGGCGGAGGTCGTCCGGTACGTCAGCCAGTTCATGACCTTGTACCCGGGGGATGTGATCAATACCGGGACGCCGGCGGGGGTTGCCATGGGCGCGCCTGAGCCCAAGCCGTTCCTGCGGGGCGGGGATGTGGTGGAGCTGGAGATTTCGGGGCTCGGGCGGCAGCGGCAGGAGTTCAAGGACGCCTAGGCGCTCCGCTGGGAGAGCCGGGGAACTGCGCTTGTTCGTCGCCTGCGAGCCGTCTGTGGCTGCTCGCGCAGTTCCCCGTGCCCCTTACGGGGCGCTGCTCACCCCTTGTGCAGGAACTCCTCCAGGGCCTCCACCACGAAACGGTGGTCCGCCAGTTGAGGGAGGCCGGAGACCGTTACCGCGCCGATTACTCCTACACCCAGGACGTTGATCGGGAAGGAGCCGCCGTGGGCCGCGTACTCTTCGGGGTTCAGGCGGGAGGAGTCCTCGAAGGTGCTGCCTTTGGCGCGGAAGCGGGCGCCGACCAGGTAGGAGGCGGAGCCGAAGCGTTCGACCACGCGGCGCTTGCGGGTGATCCAGGCGTCGTTGTCCGGGGTCGAGCCGGGCAGCGCCGCGTGGAAGAGCTGCTGGCCCGCGCGGTGGATGTCGATCGCGACCGGGGCCTGGCGCTCGCGGGCCATCTCCACCAGCAGGGAACCCAGCGCCCAGGCGTCCTCGTAGGTGAACTGGCTGAAGACCAGGTGCCGTTCCTGGGCCTCCAGTTCCTCCAGGGGCGGGGTGAGTTCCGGGTGGAACTTCGGGGTGATCTCCTGGTTGTGCGTCACAGCGCCACCGCCACTGAGTCACGGGCCGAACGGCGGGCCGCCTCGAGCACATCGAGGGCGGCGGCCGCCTCCAGAGCGGTCACCGGGTTGGGACCGTCGTCGTTGAGGGCCCTGGTCACGGCCGCATAGTAGGCCGGATAGTCGCCGGGAAGGGTGGGTTCGGCGCGGCCTCCTCCGGTCAGCGGGGACTCGCCGGATCCGACGCGGCCCCACAGGGACTCGGGTTCCGTGCCCCATTCGGCGGTCGTGTGCGGGCGCCTGCCCTCCCGCAGGTCCGCCTCCTGCGGATCGAGGCCGTACTTGACGTAACCCGCCTTCGAGCCCAGCACCCTGAAACGCGGGCCGAGTTGGGCGGTCGTCGCGGAGACGTACAGGTGGGAGCGTACGCCGCTGGTGTGCGTGAGCGCGATGAACGTGTCGTCGTCCGTCTCGGCGCCCGGACGGCGGATGTCCGACTCGGCGTAGACCTGCGCCGCCGGGCCGAAGAGGAGCAGCGCCTGGTCGACGACATGGCTGCCGAGGTCGTAGAGCAGACCTCCGATCTCTGCGGGGTCGCCGGACTCGCGCCAGCCGCCCTTCGGCTGTGGACGCCAGCGCTCGAAGCGGGACTCGAAGCGCCATACGTCGCCCAACTCGCCCTCGGCCAGCAGCTTGCGGAGGGTCAGGAAGTCGTTGTCCCAGCGGCGGTTCTGGTAGACGGAGAGCAGCAGGCCGCGGTCCTCGGCGAGGGCGGCCAGCTCGCGTGCCTCGGCCGCTGTGCCCGCGACGGGCTTGTCCACGACCACCGGGAGGCCGGCCTTCAGGGCGGTGCTCGCCAGCGGGACATGCGTCCTGTTCGGGGAGGCGACGACGATCAGGTCGAGCTCGTCGGCGCGGTCGAACAGCTCGTCGGGGGTGGCCGAGATCCGTACGTCCGGGAACTCGGTGCGGGCCTGCTGCTGCCGCTCCGGGTGGGAGGTGACCACCGTGTCGAGGGCGAGGCCCGCGGTGGCGGTGATCAGCGGGGCGTGGAAGACGGAGCCCGCGAGGCCGTAGCCGACGAGGCCCACGCGCAGAGGGGTGCGAGTCATGCTCCCCACTTTCGCAACGCTGTTGCCAAAGTGCAAGCGTGGGGGAGAATGGAGACGTGGACAGGATGAACGCAGGGGCGGAAGCGGGGACCGGGCGCACGGGGCTGACCGGGGCCGTCGGCGTGAATCTGCCGGTGCTGCGCAGCCACAACACGGCGCTCGTGCTGGATCTGCTGCGCACGGCCGGGGCCGAGGGCATCAGCCGGCTGGAGCTCGCCGAGCGCACCGGGCTGACCCCGCAGGCCGTCAGCAAGATCACCGCCCGGCTGCGGGACGAGGGGCTCGCGACGGAGGCGGGCCGCAGGGCCTCGACGGGAGGCAAGCCCCCTACGGTGCTGCGGCTGGTGCCCGAGGCGGGCCATGCCGTCGGGCTGCACCTGGACCGCGACGAACTGCGGGCGGTAATGGTCGACCTCACGGGGACGGTGGTGGGCGAGCGGCGCACCTCGCTGGACCTGGGGGCGGGGGCCGAGGCCGTCGTCGACGCGGTGGCCGAGGAGGCGGGCGCGCTGATGGTGGGGGCCTCGGGCGCCGGATCCGTCCTCGGCGTCGGTATCGCACTCCCCGGTCCGCTGGACCACAACCGTGGTGTCCTGCACCGTGTGACGGGATTTCCCGAGTGGGACGGCTTCCCCCTGCGGGACGCGCTCGCGCGGCGGCTCGGGGGGCCGGTCGTCGTCGACAAGGACACCAACGCCGCCGCGCTGGGACTCGCCGTCAGCGGCGAGAGCGGGTCCTTCGCCTATCTGCATCTCGCCACGGGACTCGGCGCCGGGCTGGTCATCGGCGGCGCCGTGCACCGGGGCGCCCGTACCGGGGCCGGGGAGTTCGGGCACCAGGTCGTCCAACTGGACGGACCGCCGTGCGGCTGCGGCAACCGCGGCTGCATCGAGGCACTCTGCCTGGCCGCGGTGGCCCGCGGCGCGGTCGACGAGGCGGCCCACGTCCTCGGCACCGGCGCCGCCAACCTGGTCGCCCTGCTCGACATCGACGTCGTACTCCTGGGCGGCCGCACGGTCACATCCGCTCCGGACCCCTTCCTCCATGGTGTCGGCACCGCCCTCACGGAACTCGCCGAACGCCTGGGCGAGCCCCCCGTACCGGTCCGTCTCGCCTCCGGCGGGGTAGCCGAGGGAGCGGCACAGCTGATCCTGGCAGGGCTTTTCAGCCCGTCCGCCGTTTGATTCCCAGCCCCTACCGCGTTTGATTCTCAGCCCGTCACGCGTTGGAGCTTTCAGCCCGTCCGGCGTTTGAGGACGAGGCCGTCAGGCCGAAGGGGGGGTCTGGGGGCGCAGCCCCCAGGGACGGGACGGGAAGGGGCGGAGGGGGCGAAACCCACGCCCGCGTCCGGCGGCAGCCCCCGAGTGCGCTGAACGAGCGGACCTGACACCCCGTACGGAGCGCCGCCCCTCCCCACCCGCCGCCCCCCGGCAGACTCACGTGTCCATGCGACCCTGCACGCCCGTCTCCCTCTGCCTGGCGGCAGCCGCCCTGCTCCCCGCGGCGCCCCCCGCGCACGCGGCTGACGCTCCCACCTGCGCCGCCACCGACGCCCGCCGCTTCCCCCTCACCACCCGCATCCACGGCGGCCCCGACACCTATGAAGCGGGCGGCGGATACGGCATCTGGTATCTGGACCTCACCAACACCACCACCCGGACCTGCGGAAACATCCACCCGGTGGTCGTGCTCGTCGACGACAGGCACGAGCTGACACCCTCGCAGCCCCACCTGGAGTTCTACGACGGCACCCACCCGCACCCCGTCCAGTTCGAGACCACCGACGAGGACGAACTGGTCGGGCCCTTCGACGACGGCTTCCCCGGGTTCACCGTCGGCCCCCGACAGACCGTCACCGTGAAGATCCGCCTCGCCATCACCTCGGACGCGGCACCCAACCAGGTCACCGCCGACGCCGCCGTCGTCCAGCGGCGGGGCGACGACGGCGACTGGGTCGGACAGTCCAACGACTACGCCTTCCGCATCCACAACGACGCGAGCCCCACCCCCACCCCCGCCACCTCGGGAACCGGCACCACCCCGCCCAGCCGCGCCCCCCGCCTCCCCTTCGCCGACGAACTCGCCCGCACCGGCCTCGGCACCCCCGGCCTGGCCCTCGCCGCCGCCGCGGTCCTCGTCACCGGCGGTGCGCTGCTGCTGGCCCGCAGACAGCGCAGGCGCCGCTGAGACGCCCATTCCCCAAGATCCGGCCAGTGTCTACGCTGGGGGCGCACGCAGCACCGCGTACATGCGTACGGCAGGAGATCCCGCACATGGCAGAACGCAGGCCCATCGAGTCGTGGCTCACCGACATGGACGGTGTGCTCATCCATGAGGGCGTACCGATCCCCGGAGCCGATGCCTTCCTCAAGAAGCTGCGCGAGTCCGGCAAGCCCTTCCTGGTCCTCACCAACAACTCGATCTACACCCCACGCGACCTGCACGCCCGGCTGCGCCGCATGGGCCTGGACGTGCCGGTCGAGTCCATCTGGACCTCGGCCCTGGCCACCGCCCAGTTCCTGGACGACCAGCGCCCGGGCGGCTCGGCCTACGTCATCGGCGAGGCGGGCCTGACCACCGCCCTGCACGACATCGGGTACATCCTCACCGACCACGAGCCGGACTACGTCGTCCTCGGCGAGACCCGGACGTACTCCTTCGAGGCCATGACCAAGGCCGTACGGCTGATCAACGACGGCGCCCGCTTCATCTGCACCAACCCCGACGAGACCGGCCCCTCCACCGAGGGCCCGCTGCCCGCCACCGGCGCGGTCGCCGCGCTGATCACCAAGGCGACCGGCAAGAAGCCGTACTTCGCGGGCAAGCCCAACCCGCTGATGATGCGGACCGGTCTCAACGCCATCGGGGCGCACTCCGAGACCAGCGCGATGATCGGCGACCGCATGGACACCGACGTACTGGCCGGCATGGAAGCCGGAATGCAGACGTTCCTGGTGCTCACGGGGCTGACCCGGCCCGAGCAGGTCGAGAACTTCCCGTACCGGCCGTCCAAGGTCGTCGACTCGATCGCGGACCTCGTCGACCGGGTCTGAAACCCGGCTTGACCCATTCGGAGCAATGCGGCCCCGCTGAGGATGCGGGGACCCGGCCCGCGGGGGAGTCTCCAGATATCTGGAGGTTTCACGATGGGTTCACTACGTCTCACTCTCTGTACCGGGGTCCTGGCCGTCTGCGCCTTCACCCCGCCGGTGTACGCGGTCGACGCGGGCGGAGCCGGTATCTCTGTGAGCCCCTCGTCCCCCGCACCGGGGGCGGACGTCGCGCTCCATGTGACCGGCTGCTCGGCGAAGGCGGGGAGCGCCGCGTCCAGGGCGTTCGTCGCGGACGTGCGACTCGCGGGCGCCGACGGCACCCTCACCGGGAACAGCCGCGTCCGCGCCTCGGCCGCGCCCGGCTCCTACGACGTCAAGGTCACCTGCGGGGGCGCCGTGACCACGGCCAGGATCACCGTCGTATCCCCGTCCGCCTCCCCGTCCGAGTCGCAGTCCCAGTCTCAGCCGGCCTCGCACCTCGCGGCGTCCCCCGTCGCCCCTGTCCATGCGGGCGGCGGTGGCACGGCGCACTTCGCCACCGTGGACGTCCGCGAGGCCGGGCCCGGCACGGGGCAGGCGGTGACCGGGCTGGTGCTCGTGGCCGCGGCCGCGGGCGCCGTCGCGGTCCTGAGCGCGCGCCGGAGCCGCGGAACGGACTGACCCCATGTCCGACGAAGAACACCCCTCCGGCTCCGGGCGGCTCCTGATGGCCCTGACCTGGGCGGCGCTGCTGTTCGCGCTGTGGCAGTGGGGTGTGCAGGTGACCGACGTACGGCAGGACACATCCGCACCCGCCACCGGTGACATGGGCGCGGTCGGACGGCCGCCGCACAGGGAACTCCCGCCCGCTGCCCGCCCGTTGGGGAACGCACTGCCGCAGCGCATCGACATTCCCGCCCTGGGCGTCCAGGCACCCGTGCTGCCCCGCGGCCTGGACCGGCAGGGAGCGATCGAACCGCCGCCCTTCAACCAGGCGGGCACCGTCGGGTGGTACGCGGCCGGGACCCGACCGGGCGCCGCCGGAGCCGCGCTGATGGTGGGTCACCTCGACACCGGGACCAGGCCCGCCGTCTTCTACAAACTGAGCTCCCTACGGCCCGGCCAGACCGTCCGCGTCGCCCGCGACGACGGCAAGGCCGCCGAGTTCACCGTCGAGGGCGTCCAGGTCCAGAACCGCGACCACTTCGACGCCCGGCAGGCCTACGGACCGCGCCGACCCGGGCGCGCGGAGCTGCGGCTGATCACCTGCGGGGGCACCTTCGACCGGGACACCGGCAGCTACACGGCGAACGTGATCGTCTCGGCCTACCTCACGGGAACCGGCCACTGACCGCCCACACCTGGCCCGGCCGGCGGCTTGCTCCACCTGAGGCCGGCGGCGGGGCTGGTCCTCGGCCGCGGGGGCACGGGCTGTGGGGGTGCTGCATCATTTCGGGGGCCGGTCCCGGGCCTCCGGCAGAAGAGCGGGTGGCCGGGGCGTTTGGTGCGGACCTCGCGAGGCGATGCTGAGTGCCGGCGCCGGGGCTGCCTGCACCTGGCCGGGTCGGCGGCCTGCTCCACCTGAGGCCGGCGGCGGGGCTGGTCCTCGGCCGCGGGGGCACGGGCTGTGGGGGTGCTGCGCCATTCCGGGGGCTGACCCCCGGGCCCCAGCAGAAATGCACCGCCCGCACCTGGCCCGGTCGGCGGCCTGCTCCCCCTGAAGCCGCCGACCGGGCTGGTCCTCAACCGCGCGCGCACGGGCTGCGGGAGTAACCCGGCGACCGGCGCGGGAGGTCATGGGGCCACAGCGGCAAGGACCGGCCGGGGGCTGGGGCCGTCTGAGACGACTCTAGAACGGATGAGCACCACAGCCTAGAGGCCGGATGACGCCAGGTCCCTTTGCGGTGGCTCTCCGTCATACACGCTGGTGGCCGACGGTCCATCAGGGGTTCTACGACGACCCTCCGGGTCGGCCGGGTGCTGCCGCGCCACCCCGACCGTGGCGCTGTAACAGCTCGCCGACAAGGCCCGCGCGACCTCGTGGGCGAGGCGGGCCGTATGTCAGGATTGAGACTCGGACCAGTGCACCCAAGGGGGAGTTGGATGTACGGCATGAGGGGGGCCCGAATGAGGGCTTCCGCGGCGGTGCTGGGGGCGGCGCTGCTGGTCGCGGGATGTTCCTCCGGGGGCGGCGACGACAAGAACGCCGGCGCGAGGATCACCCAACAGCCCAAGGACAGCGACCCGTTCTGGGTCAACCCGGACGGCAACGCGGCACGGCAGGTCGCCGCCTACGCCAAGTCCGGCAAGGACTCCGAAGCCGAGCAGATCCGCAAGATCGCCGAGCAGCCGACCGGCGAGTGGATCGGCCCGGAGAACCCCGAGCAGGAGGCCCAGGGCTTCACGGAGGCCGCCGACAAGGCCGGCCGCACGGCCCTGCTGGTCCTCTACAACATCCCGCACCGCGACTGCGGCCAGTACTCCCAGGGCGGCGCGGCCGACGGCAACGCCTACCGCGCCTGGATCGACGGCGTGGCCACCGGCATCGGGGATCGCCCCGCCATGGTGATCCTCGAACCGGACGCCGTACTGCACCTGGTGGACGGCTGCACCCAGCCCCAGTTCCAGGAGGAGCGCTACAGCCTCCTCAACTACGCCATCACCAAGCTCAAGTCCCTGAAGAACACCAAGGTCTACCTGGACGCGGGCAACGCCGGCTGGGGCCACCCCGACCAGATCTTCCAGCCACTCCAGCGCGCGGGCGTGGCCCAGGCCGACGGCTTCTCGGTCAACGTCTCCAACTTCTACTCCACCCAGGACTCCATCGCGTACGGCAAGCAGCTGTCCGCAAAGGTGGACAACAAACACTTCGTCATCGACACCAGCCGCAACGGCAACGGCCCCTACACGGAGGGCAAGCCGGACGAGAACTGGTGCAATCCCCCCGGCCGCAAACTGGGCGAGACCCCGACGACGAAGACAGCAGACCCCCTGGTGGACGCCTACCTGTGGGTCAAACGCCCAGGCGAGTCCGACGGCACCTGCAAGGGCGGCCCCAAGGCAGGCGAATGGTGGCCGACCTACGCTTTGAGCCTGGCGGCGGGGTCAGGTGGTTAGGGGCGCGGGGCTGTGACATTTGCGGCTCCGCCACGTGGGCGCGACAAGCCACAGTGCTCCCGCACCCAACCGACCAACCTGCGGGAGCGCTACGGCACCCTCACCCACTGCGCCTTCGACGGCGTCCCCTGATCGTCATCGACGAACAGCATGTACCACCCGGACGTCACGAGATTCCGATTCTCCGGCACGGTGACCGTGATCTTGTTCCCGGAGACCTTGTAGTCCAACGCGATGGACCGCTGATCGACATCGGTCACATGCGTCGACGCACTGGGCCGAATCAAGCGAACCTTCTTGATCGCGGAAGCCTGCGGCGACGTGAACGTCCCCGACCCGCCCCGAGCAATGGTCTGCGGCCCCCCGGACAACGACGGCCGCGAATCCCGATAAAGATAGGGCGGGGTGTAGATCTCGATCCGCTGCTCGAACTTCCCCGGCTTCGTGTTCGCCTTGTCGCCGTACAGCGAGTCCGATCCGAAGAACATCACCCGCCCGTCCGGCAGCAGAATCGACCCGGAGTGGTAGTTCCGCCCCACCTCGGGATCGGCGACCCGCTGGAACGCATTGGTGTCCGGGTGATAGAGCCGGGCCTGCAGGATGTTGGAGTCGCTGCGCCCGCGATAGTCCTCCGACCCGCCGGACACCAGCACGGTGTCGTCCGGCAGCACCGAGGACTGCGGATACCGCGTCCCCTTCTCCAGAGTCGGCCCGTCCACGAACTTCGGGTCGCTGTCCTTCAGATTGATCAGCCGCGTCTTGTTGCTGGACAGCTTGGACTCGCCGACCCCGCCACCGCCGATCACCATGAACTTCTCGTTCTGTGCCGGAGGCAGCAGCACGGTGCCGGACGTCTCCATCTCGCCCGCGTCGCTCAGCCCGGGCAGCTTGGTGAACTGGTTCGTATCGACGTCCCAGACACCCGGATCACGGCCGACGTTGTCGGGTCCGTACCCCGCGTTCGAACCCGAATAGAAGATCTTGCCGTTCTGCATCAGGAACAGCGCCGGATACGTCGGGAACTGCCGGATCTTCGACGTGTACGTCCACTTCTTGGTCTTCGGGTCGAAGACCTCGTTCTTGCCCGGCACCAGCTGCCCGATGTCGTCGAGCCCGGACACACTGAGGATCTTGCCGTCCGACAGAGTCGTCAGCGTCGGATACCAGCGTGCCTCGTTCATCGGGTCGACCTTGATGTACTTCTCGGCGACCGGGTCGAACTCGAAGGCGTCCCGGATCCCCTGGAAGTCCTTCTTGTCCAGGGCGAGCTTCTGCGCGATGCCGTACGTGTTGCGTGCGTCGGCGCCGGTCAGGCCCTGGATCCGGTAGTTGTCCTGGGTACCGGTCTCGTACTTCGTCCCGGACTTCTTCGCCTCGACGTAGATACGCCCCAGACCGGGGTCGTTGCGCAGGAACTTGCCGGTCTTCGGGTCGAAGACCTTCGTCGCGCGCGGCACGAGCACCGGGTCCTTGGAGACGAAGGTCTTGCCGTTCTCCTTGCCCGTGAACGCCGTCCCCGCGGGCAGGGTCATCGGCTTGTCCGGGTTCTCGTTGTGCACCACCATCAGGCCGCCGGCCTTGGTGACGTCACCCTTCAGCTTCTCGTACCGCTTCGTCCCGCCCGCGATCAGCAGATTGCCGTTCGCCAACTGGGTGTGGCCGGTGCAGAACAGGTCCTTGGGCGTCGGGACCTTCTTGATCGTGCCCTTGACCGGGTCCCAGATCCGGGTGTCGAACTTCTTCGCGTTGAAGTTGTCCTGGTTGTTGCCCGAGCCGGCGATCAGCAGCACCTTGCCGGTGCGCAGCAGCGCCGCGTGGATGGTGTCCTGGCGGAACTCCGGCGGGAACTCGATGATGTCCCAGTGCCCGTTCTTCGCCTTGTACTCGGGTCTGTTGATCTTGTACTGGTGGTATTTCTCGGTGCCGACGCGGTAGAGCCACGGCCCGTTCATCCCGGCCAGCGCGAGCACCACCGCCGTGCCGATCGCGAGTCGACGGGCACGGCGGCGGCCTGCACGGTCGTTCATTCCTTACGTCCCCCAAATCCACCGAGAGCGATCTGCATCGTCTGGTCACCGCCTGCGCCCGAGCCCCCGCCGGACGCGACCCAGCTGGGCTTCTGCCCCGAGCCGTGCGGCGACTGCGGAGCGTGCTGCCCGGGCAGCGGCTTCGGCTGGTACGCCGTCGCGGGCACCGCCGAGTCCTGCGGCTCCTCGTACAGCGGTACGAGCGGCTGCTTCTTCGCCTGCCGGAGGCCGTACCGCCAGGCGAAGATCGGCGACGCGGTGATCAGCAGGGCGAAGGTGGCCCAGGTGATCATCGCCGGGTGCGAGTGCCCGAGTGTGAGACCGGCGGCGATCGAGCCGCCGAAGACCAGGATGAAGAACAGGTGGATCCGGAAGGTCCCGAACAGCGTGTCCGGGCTGGCCGAGTCGCCCTTGGGCGTCACCACGAACTTGCTCTTGCGGCGCAGCACGGTGTCCATCAGGGAGCGTGCGTAGATCGGCGCCGAGAGGGCCGACATCACCATGCCCGCCACACCGCCGGAGCCCTCGGGCTCGTGCGGGGAGACGTTGTGCCGGCGGTTCCAGACGTACAGGCCGATCTGCAGCGCGGACGCGTTGCCGTACAGCATCAGCCAGACCGTCGGGTCGATGTTCACACCCGAGGCGCCCAGACCCAGGAACAGCGCACAACTCAGCGCCGCCAGGATCCAGTTGAGAGCCGACATCGGGTAGAAGATGATCATCATCGTGTAGTTGAAGAGCTTGCCCGGAGGCAGCGAGAACCAGCCCTTCCAGTACTGCTTCAGGATCGTCTCGTAGGTGCCCCGGGACCAGCGCAGCTGCTGCGTGAAGAAGTCCGTCCATGCACCCGGGCCCTCGCCCACCGCGAGCACGTCAGGCGTGTACACCGAACGCCACTTCTTCCCCGTCGCCGGGTTCCGGTGCCGGTGGATCTCGAAGCCGGTGGCCATGTCCTCGGTGATCGAGTCGTACAGGCCGCCGATCTGCTTGAGCGCCTTGATCCGTACGGCGTTCGACGTACCGACGAACATCGGGGCGCCGTAGCGGTTTCCGGCCCGCTGGATGAGGGCGTGGAAGAGGAACTGCTGGGATTCGGCCGCCTTGGTGATGGGGTTGTCGTAGTTGCCGTACACCTGCGGGCCGATGACGAAGCCGACGTCCGGGTCGCGGAAGAAGCCGAGCATCCGCTCCAGGTAGTTCGGCAGCGGCACGTGGTCGGTGTCGACGGAGGCGAAGAAGTCGTAGTCGTCGCCGTGCGCCTCGAGCCAGGCGTTGTAGTTGCCGTGCTTGGTCCTGGCGCGGTGCGGGCCCTTCTTCTGGTTCCACTTCTCGACGCCCTTGCGGGAGAAGTGGTGCACGCCGAGGCGCTCGCAGACCGCCTTCACCTCGGCGTCGTCGCCCTCGTCGAGCAGCCAGATGTGCAGAAGCCCCCGGTGGCGCAGCCGTACGGCCGCCTCCAGGGTCTTCGTCACCATCTCCAGGGGTTCCTTGCCGGGCACGTACGTCGTGATGAACGCGACTCTGGTGCCGGTCTCCGGCACCACCGGGATCGGGTCGCGGGCGACCAGCGTGGCGTGCGCGTTGGACAGCACGTTCATGCAGCGGAAGAACTCGATCAGACCGATCGAGACGAGCATGACGACGTCCAGCGCCGGCAGGAAGCTGAAGGCGGGGTAGTCGCGCTCGGTCCAGTGCTGCGGCTGCAGCAGCCAGCCGAGCAGGATCAGCGAGAGCAGCGGCGCGGCGCCCAGCATCAGGGCGGCGCGCAGCCGGTGGGGCTCCTGCGAGAGCAGCGAGCGGTACTGCACCTTGTACGGCTTGTCCGGGTCGGGCTGGGTGAGGGGACCGGCCAGCCGGCTGTAGTGCTCGTAGTCGTATCTCGGAAGGGTCTTCTTGATGCGCCGGAACTGGCCTGTCGTGCTGTTCCGGTGGGACTCCACCCTGAGCTGGGTTGTTTCTGACGGGTCGAAGTTATGCCGGGCGCCCGTCGGCGTCGACGTCATGAGTCATCCCCCCACACGCAGCTCGCTGCGTGTTGTGTCGTTTCCTTCCGCCCGCTCGAGTCCCCCTCGACTCTCCACGGACGAATCAGTGACCGGCCGCAGTCACCACACTTTCCACACCCGAAGACATGGAACCGCGACCTACCGGTTGCATGATGCCCCCCTCGGCATCCGCTCGTGAACGGGGTCCCTAATCCCCGCGAACCCGGCAACCGCTTACTTGCCCCCCAACTGCCGCGTATCCGCAGCATCTTGGAGAACAGGGTTCTACGGCGTTCGTCATGATCGCAAGATGCGAAACGCGGTGTTTACCGGTCATACGCGTTCATTGTGGCGCGTGTGGGGGTCGTGTGGACCAGTTGTGGACAGCCGGGCGCGGATGTTGCCGAAGTGCTCCCTTATGGCCTCCTCCGCCTGTACCGAGTCGCTCGAACGCGCCGCGTCGAGGAGGTCCCGGTGCTGTCCGCAGGTCACCTTCGGGCCCTGGGGGAGGGTGGCGAAGGGCGCGGTCGGTGTCCGCGAGGCCGGCCGGGCATGCGAAAGGCCCCCCGCTTCCGCGGAGGGCCTCTGCTGTCTGTGCGCCGCCAGGGACTCGAACCCCGGACCCGCTGATGCTGCATTCCCTGGGGGACAACCCCCAGACCCCCAGCCGCCGCTCTGCGCGACCCGGGAGAACGTCGCCAAAGGCGAAGGCCCCCCGCTTCCGCGGAGGGCCTTCGCTGTCTGTGCGCCGCCAGGGACTCGAACCCCGGACCCGCTGATTAAGAGTCAGCTGCTCTAACCAACTGAGCTAGCGGCGCCTGCTGACGTCGTAACTCTACCGGACGGTCGGGGGTGCTTCTGACCACCCGTCCCGCTGGCTCCCGGGGTCACGGGCGGCGCTTGTACATCATTCGGACCGTCAACATGCGCGTCGGGAAGAGGGTTGGGAAACTGATCATCGTGGACAGGCCCGGTCATTTTCATCTGGAGTGTGAGGGGAATCGCATGGCGACTCCGGTATTCGAGGAATTCGATCCGGCGAACGACTGCGACTGCCCGGGATGTGCGCACTGGCGGAGTGTTCTGCCGTATTCGCGGGCGGTACGGCACCCGGCGGCCCACCGCGCCGTGATCGTGGCGGCCGCCGCGTCCGCGGCCCTCGGCGCGGGGCACGTGGCACCGGCGCTCGCCGCCCCGCAGGTACCGCCCGGGCCGGGCGTTTCCGCAGGCAGCGAGGTAGCCACCCCGCAGGGGCACCGCGCGCCGCTGCATGGCAGGGGCGGCCCGCCCGTCGAGCCGGCGAGTGACGTCAAGGTGCCCCAGACCACCCGCGCGGACATCATCACCCGGGCCAAGAAATGGGTCGACGCGAAGGTGCCGTACAGCATGGAGGCCTACTGGTCCGACGGTTACCGACAGGACTGTTCGGGTTATGTCTCGATGGCCTGGGGACTGCCCGGAAACGAATGGACGGGCACCCTGGGCAAGTTCGCGGAGCGCATCACCAAGGATGAACTGCAGCCCGGCGACATTCTGCTGTTCCACAATCCGCAGAACCCGGAGAGGGGCTCGCACGTCGTCATCTTCGGCGGCTGGAAGGACTACACGCACACCTCGTACCTCGCCTACGAGCAGCGGCCCCCGCAGGCCCGCCGGAAGGAGACCCCGTACGCCTACTGGCACCAGTCGAACCGCTACGTCCCCTACCGCTACAAGGGGCTCAAGGAGGACCCGGCGGCCGGTCCGGACAAGCCGACGAATCCGCCGGGCATCGCGGCGCCGTACCCGGGAGCGGCGTACTTCGGCCCCGGCGCGAACAACAAGTACGTGACCCAGCTCGGGCAGATGCTCGTCGCCCGCGGTGCCGGGCAGTACTACGCACTGGGCCCCGGCCCGCGCTGGTCGGACGCGGACCGCCGGGCCACCGGGGCCTTCCAGCTGGCCCAGGGCTGGAACGGCGCGGAGGTGCGCGGGCTGCCGGGGCCGCAGACCTGGGACCTGCTGGTGTCGGGCAAGGGCAAGGACATCGCTCCGCTCGACGCGCCGGATCCACAGGTGCCTTCGTCCCATGGGGTGCCGGGCTATCCGGGACGGGCGATGTTCCGCCCCGGCGCCTCCAACCCGTATGTCACCCAGTTGGGGGACCAGCTGGTGAAGAAGGGGTTCGACAAGTACTACACGGCCGATCCGGGGCCGGACTGGGACGAGGAGGACCGGCGCAACGTCGAGGACTTCCAGCGCTCCCAGGGCTGGCGGGGCGGCGCGGCGGACGGCGTCCCGGGCCCGGAGACCTGGCGGCGGCTCTTCTCCTGAGCGCTTCCGCGCTGACCTGCTCTGTCTGGTTCCGAGCGGTTCGGTTTGACCCATCTGCTGTGACCCATCTGCTGTGACCCGTCTGTTGTGACCCATCTGTTGTGACGCATCTGGCGCGGAGGCTGGAGGCACCCATGAGTACGACGACCACTTCACAGACGCCCGAGTCCGAGGGGCCGGGCAGACCCGGCCGCCTCATCCAGAACGAGGCGACCACCGAGATCCCCGTCCATCTGCTGTTCCGCGACGAAGCCGCCCCGGTGTCCGTACCGCTCAGGCCGACGGTGGTCGGCCGCCGGCAGGGGACCGGCGAACAGCCGCGGTTCCGGCGCCCGACTGCGGTGAAGCCGCGGTCCGCGCCCGAGATCGACCCCGACCTGGGCGAGCGGCCCGCCAGGGTGCTGCCCGCGACGGCGGGAGTCCTCGCCGGGGCCTGCGGGGCGGCCGGCTGCGTGGCGACCTCGTGGTGGGCGGGCGTCCTGCCGTCCCTCGCGGTGACGGCGCTACGGCTGCCGGCGGACCCGGGCGCCGGGCTCGGCCCCGCGCAGTGGGCGGCCTACGCGGGCGCCGCGACGCTGGGCTTCTTCGGGTTCGGCGGCCTCGCACGCGGCCGGACCGGACGGGCCTGGGTGCTGGGGCTGTACGGCCGCTACCGGGGCACCGTCCGGCGCACCGGCCTGATGTGGGTCAACCCGCTGCACCTGCGCCGCCGGGTCGACGTCCGGCTGCGGCACTGGCGCAGCGAGGAGATGCCCGCGGCCGACGGCAACGGGGTCGCGCTGCGGGTCGTGGTGCTGGTGGTGTGGCGGGTGCGGGACACCGCGCGGGCGGTACTGGGCATCGAGGACCACGAGACCTATCTGCGCGAGTGCGTGGAGGCGGCGCTCGCGCGGGTCGCGGTGGAGGCGCCCGGTGCGTCGAAGGGTTCGGTGGAGGCCGTCACGGAGGCGCTGACCCGACTGACGGCGGCGGACGCGGCGCCGGTAGGGCTGGAGGTGTTCTCGGTGCAGCCGGTCCGGGTCGAGTACGCCCCCGAGGTGGCCGCCGCGATGCAGCGCCGCCGTATCGCCGCCCTGGACGCGGAGCACCGCGCGACCGTGCTCACCTCGGTCGTCGACTCGGTGGAGGACACCGTGACACGGCTGACCGTGCGGGGCCTGGTGGAGCTGGACGACTACGAACGCAAGGCGCTGGTCAAGGACTTGACGGTGGCGTTCTGTGCCGGGCGCACAGAACCGGGTCCGTGATGGCGCGGCCATGTCCTGTGCATGGACACGGCCAACAATCGGCAATAATCTGAGACTTGGTCTAGACCTGCACGCCTCATGGAACTTCCCCCACGTTCTTCAGGAGCGGCAGCATGCGCAAAAAGACCAAGTGGTACGCCGCCGCGCTCGGACTCACCACGGCAGGAGCCTTCGTGCTCTCCGCCGGAGGAGCGAGCGGCCACGGCTACACCGACCTCCCCGTCAGCAGGCAGAAGCTCTGCCAGAACGGCACCGTGACCGACTGCGGCGAGATCCAGTACGAGCCGCAGAGCGTCGAGGGCCCCAAGGGCTTCCCCGCCACCGGACCGGCCGACGGCGCCATCTGCTCCGGCGGCAACGCCCGCTTCTCCCAGCTCGACAGCCCGAGGACGCCCTCGGGCGGCGCCTGGCCCACCACCCGGGTGACGGGCGGGCAGAGCTACACCTTCCGCTGGCAGTTCACCGCCATGCACGCCACCACCGACTTCAAGTACTTCGTCACCAGGCAGGGCTGGAACCAGAACCACAACCTGGCCCGCTCCGACCTCAACACGACACCGTTCCTGACGGTGCCGTACAACGGGCAGCGCCCCCCGGCCACCCTCTCCCACAGCGGCACGCTGCCGTCCGGGCTGAGCGGTCACCACGTCATCGTCGCCGTATGGACGATCGCGGACACGGGCAACGCGTTCTATGCCTGCTCGGACGTCAGGTTCTGAGGATTCCTTGAGCCAATGGCGCGGTCGGCGTGGGTAGGTTCCTGCCACGCCGACCGAACGGGGGCGGCGTACCAAGACCGGGGGACCCCCATGGACGTGATCTTCTACCTCGTGCCCAGCCTGATCCTGGCTGTGGTCCTCCTCGGCGCGTACGCCGTGCTGCGTCGCGCACTGCGGATCCGTAGCGCCTGGAACAGCGGGCTGACGGCCGAGGGGCGCTGTCTTCGGATGTTCACGACGACCCACGGTGGCGGCGGCGACACGTCGGTGAGCACCACGCTGCACCATGTCTACGAGTTCACCGCACGCAGCGGCCGCGTCGTCCGCTTCGAGGAGCGGGGCGGGCCGGCGACGGTGCTGGAGGGCGACTTCGTCACCGTCTACTACAAGGAAGACGATGAGGCCGTCGCCACGGCCAAGGCGCCGCGGCGGGCCGGGCTGGCGGCGTCCACCGTCGGCGTACTGGCATTCCTCGGAGTGATGGCCGTGTTCTGCGTCGGCTTCATGGTCACGTACCACCAGACGTCCGAGGGCTTCGGCTTCGGCGAGGGTACCGAGGACACCACCAACACCGTCGTCGTCGACGGCGTCACGATGACCCCATGACCCTCCACATCTGACGGCCCATCAACTACCGTGCGCCGCCATGGAGTCCAACAGGCGCACGGTCGCGGAACTGGTAGCCGAGCGGTGGGGCGACCACCGGCCCGGGCTGTGGTGCGGGGAACGGGTGCTCACCCACCACGAGGTGGCCGCCGGTGCCGCCGCCCGGGCGGCACTGCTGGCCGATCTGCTGCCGCCGGGCGCCGAGCCGCATGTGGGCGTGCTGCTCGACAACACCCCCGAGTACCCGCTGTGGCTGGGCGCGGCGGCGCTCGCGGGAGCGGCGGTCGCCGGGATCAACCCCACCCGCCGGGGACCGGAGCTGGCTCGCGACATCCTGCACACCGAGTGCCGGATCGTCCTCACCGAGCGCACCCACCTCCCGCTCCTCGGCGGCCTCGATCTCCCGGGCGTGCGCCTCCTGCTGACCGACGGCGAGGAGTACGACAACCTGCTCGCTTCGTATACGGACGCCGCACCGGACGCCTGCCGGGCCACTCCCGAAGACCGCCTCCTCCTCTACTTCACCTCGGGCTCGACCGGTGCCCCGAAGGCCGCGATCTGCTCCCAGGGGCGACTGGCCGCAGCGGGAGCCTCGCTGGTGGGCCAGTTCGGGGTGCGCCCCGAGGACGTGCACTACATCTGCATGCCGATGTTCCACGGCAACGCGGTGATCGCCGACTGGGCGCCCGCGCTGGCGGCCGGCGCGGGCGTGGCGCTGCGGCGGCGCTTCTCGGCGTCGGGGTTCCTGACGGACGTACGGAAGTACGGGGCGACGTACTTCACGTATGTGGGGCGTGCCGTGCAGTACATCCTGGCCACCGAGGAGCGCGCGGACGACCGGGACAATCCGCTGCGGCTCGGCTTCGGCACGGAGGCGGGGGCGGTGGACGCGGCGGCCTTCGAGCGGCGGTTCGGGGTGCGGCTGGTGGAGGGGTACGGGTCGTCGGAGGGCGGGGCGGCCGTGCAGTGGTCGCCGGGGACACCGCCGGGTGCGGTCGGGCGGGCGGCGCCCGGGCTCGTCGTACTCGATCCGGAGACATGCAAGGAGTGCCCGCCCGCGGTGTTCGACGCGGGCGGGCGGCTGCTCAACGGGGACGAGGCCATAGGGGAGCTGGTGAACCAGGGGCCGAACCCCTTCGAGGGGTACTGGCGCAACCCCGCGGCGGAGGCCGAGCGGCTCCGCGACGGCTGGTACTGGACCGGCGACCTCTTCTGCCGGGACGCCGACGGCTACCTCTACTTCGCCGGCCGCACCGACGACCGCCTCCGCGTCGACAGCGAGAACCTGGCCGCCGCGATGATCGAGAACATCCTCGCCCGGTACGAGGGCGCTGACGCCGTCGCCGTGTACGCCGTGCCCGATCCGGTGACCGGGGACCAGGTGATGGCGACGATCGCCGGGCGCTTCGACCCGGCGGATTTCGCCGACTTCCTGGCCGCCCAGCCCGACCTCGGCACGAAGATGGCACCCAGGTTCGTGCGCGTCGTGGACCGGATGCCGGTCACAGCCACGAACAAGATCCACCGCGCCCAGCTAAGAAGGGAGGGCCTCCGCTGCCCCGACCCGCTGTGGTGGCGCCCGCCGACCGACCAGACCCCCACCTACCGAAGACTGACCAGCAACGACCGAAAAGCCGCCGAAGCCCCTCCCACTCCCGGGAGAGACCTGGCCTGAGGGGCCCGGGTGACGAAGCCGCCCCCGCGCGCGGTGTCACAACTGGGGGGATCGACTCCTCCACCCTGCGGGCCGCGGGGGGCCGCTGGTGGAAGGGGGGTGTGGGTGGCGAAGCCCCCACAGTGCGCGGCGAAGCCGCGCAGAAACAACGACGGCGAGGTGGTTCGCGCTTTCCGCGAACACGCCTCGCCATCGCCATCGTGCGCCGCCAGGGACTCGAACCCCGGACCCGCTGATGCTGCATTCCCTGGGGGATAACCCCCAGACCCCCAGCCGCCGCTCTGCGCGACCCGGGGGAACCTCCTCAAAAGGCGAAGGCCCCCCGCGCTTGCGAGAGGCCTTTACCGTTTGTGCGCCGCCAGGGACTCGAACCCCGGACCCGCTGATTAAGAGTCAGCTGCTCTAACCAACTGAGCTAGCGGCGCATGACTCACGTCGGCCGCGGTTCACGTTTCCGTGTCTCGCGGTGGCGACGAAGAAAATAGTACCTGGTCCGGAGGGGTGCTCCGGACCACCCTGCCGATGTCGGCCTAGATCGCCAGGGACAGCAGTACGGGCGCCGCGTTCCGGTTCAGGGTGTCCGCGGCCTGGCGGAGGCGGTGGGCGTCCTCGACGGGGAGGGAGAGGGCCAGGCAGCCGACCGAGGAGCCGGCGCTGATCGGGACGGCCGCGCAGACCGTGCCGACCGCGTACTCCTGGAGGTCCAGGTGGGGCACGGTGGGCGGCTGGGACTCCAGGCGGGAGAGCAGGAGCCGGTCGCTGGTGATCGTGCGCGAGGTGAGCCGGGCCAGCTTGTGGCGGGAGAGGTGGTCGCGCCGGCTGTTGTGGTCCAGCTGGCCGAGGAGGCTCTTGCCGATCGCGGTGGCGTGGGCCGAGTAGCGGAAGTCGACCCACTCGTTGACCACCGGGGTGGTCGGGCCGTCGGCGTACTGGGCGATCTTGACCTCGCCGTCCACGTACCGGCTCAGGTACACGGCCGCGCCCACCGAGTCGCGCAGCCGGTCCAGGGTGCGCTGGAGCTTCTCGCGCAGCGCCTGCTCGCGGCCCTGCGCGGAGCCGAGGCGGGTGAGCGCGTCGCCCGTGACATAGGCGCCGTCGGTGATCTGCTCGACGTAGCCCTCGCGGCGGAGCATCCTCAGGAGCGTGGTCAGCCGCTCCGGGGTGAGGCCGGTCAGCCTGGCGAGCTCGGTGTCGGTGACTCCGGTGGTGTGCCGTGCCACGGTCTCCAGGACGCGCAGGGCGTCCTGGGCCGAGTGGTACGGCGCGGTCGGCTCGTGCTTCAGCGCCACGGTGGTCCCCCTGCGCTCGCTCTACAACTGGGCCGTATTGCGGACAGTGATCTCTTCCACGATAACGGCCAAGCGGCTTGTTGTGAGCGGTTGTTGACGAGATTAAGTCCCCGGCGCACGGCTCTCAGCAGGGGCGCAGGCACTCTGGCATATGCCATCGTCATGCCCCGGAGCCCGGACCTCGGAGATTGAATCGTGTTCAACCCATGAAGCGGCGGCATCGCGCCGGAAATTTCCCCGCCCCCGGGCCCGGGCGAGACGGTCACCCGCTGTGGGAGCTTCTTCCCGGGCAGATCAGGTCGTGGTGAAGGTTGGCGACGACTGCCGCCTCCAGCCGGGTGCGCAGCCCCAGCTTCTCGATGATGTGCGCGACGTGGGCCTTGACCGTTCGCTCCGCGATGCCCAGTTGGCGGGCGAGGAGCCGGTTGGGCAGCCCGCCTCCGAGGAGGACCAGGACCTGTCGCTCACGGTCCGTCAGCTCATTCACGGCCGGTTCGGTCTCGGCCGGTTGGAATGCGAGCCGACAGGGGCAGTGCGGGTCTCCGGACTCGTGCGCTGTGGTGTGGCAGTGGTATTGCGTTGCATCCTTGATCGGCACGGTGATGGCTACCTTCCCCGTTTTCCTTCACCTTCGCTCGACACTCTAGGGCAGAGTCTTCGCGTTCGCGATCAATTGATGGGATCCGAAGGCAAGTGAAAGGTGTCGAGATTCATTTGAGGAAGGCGGGGTATTTGCAGCCCTTGCAGTGCTCGTGAAATGCAGCAATGTGAGACGGCCCACCTCGGCAGGCGGGCCGTCCCGGGGTTGCAGGTGTGTGCGGCTCAGGCCTTGACGCAGACCTTTGCCTCGCTGCGCACCGGGTTCGACTCGTCGAGGGGGGAGTTGACGTAGGCGAAGGCGCAGATGTTCTGCTTGCCCCTGGGGTTCGTCTCCTTCAGGGCCTTGGTGTAGACCTTCTTGGCGGTGCCGCGGGCGGTGGTGTGCTTGATCTGGTTGTTGTTGATGCTGATGCCGACGACCACCACCTGGGACATCCTCACCTTGCACTCGCCCGAGGCCGCGCCGTTGGCGGTCCCGCCGGCGCTGACGGCGACGTAGACGCGGCACTTGTAGCGGGCCGGCCCGGTCGCGACCCACTTGCCGTACCCGTCCTTCCCGACCACGGCGGATGCACCGGAGTGCGCGGTGCCGACGCGCAGTGCGGCGGTGGCGGCAGGGCTTGCCGCTCCCAGCAGGGCGAGGGAGGCCGTGGCGGCCAGGCCCGCGGCTGCGACGCGGCCCAGGGAAGTGCGGCGAGGAGTGGTCAATGCCATGGGGGGATACCTCCAGGTAACCGGGAACCGGTGGATTCGTTGAAATTCTTCAACGTCCGCCTGCCCGGCCACTATTGGGACTTGGGGAGGTGTCCGAAAGGGCAATGCCCTGGTGGGCGGTCACGTGCGGGGCGGCTGGGTGAAGAGAAAGTCGTACGCCCTTCACGCAACCGCCCCTGACCGGTCACAGAACAGCGCTCAGGAATTGCCGGGTGCGCTCGTGGTCGGGTTCGCTGAATATCTTCTCCGGCGGACCGGACTCGATGACCCGGCCCGCGTCGAACATGAGGACATCGTCGGAAATGTCCCGCGCGAAGTTCATCTCGTGGGTGACGCAGAGCATCGTGATGTCCGTCGTGTGCGCGATGTCGCGCAGCACGTCCAGCACCCCGGCCACCAGCTCGGGGTCGAGTGCGGAGGTGACCTCGTCGAGCAGCAGCACCTGGGGGCGCATGGCGAGGGCGCGGGCGATGGCGACGCGCTGCTGCTGGCCGCCGGAGAGCTGGGTCGGGTACTTGTCCGCCTGCTCGGTCAGGTCGACCAGCTCGAGCAGCTCCCGCGCCCGCTCCTCGGCCTCGTCCTTGGACAGGCCGAGGACATGCACGGGGGCCTCGGTGATGTTCCGCATGACGTTCATGTTGGGGAACAGGTTGAACTGCTGGAACACCATGCCGATGTTCTTGCGCACCTCACGGACGTGCTTCTCGCCGGCCGGGACGAGCCCGTCGCCCCGCACCTCGTGCGTGAGGTACTCGCCGCCGACCTTGATGGTGCCCTCGTCGGGCTTCGTCAGGGTCATCAGCAGCCGCAGGATCGTGGTCTTGCCCGATCCGGAGGGGCCGATCAGCGTGACGTGCTTGCCGGACGAGACGGTGAAGTCCAGTGAATCGAGGACCGTGTTGGCGCCGAAGCGCTTGGTGACCTTGTCGAAGCGGATCAGCTCGCTGCCGTCCACCGAGGGATTGGCCGTTTCTTTCGAGAGGTTGCTGTCAGTGGACAAGGCGACGCTCCAGGACTCGCAGGAGAAGGGACGCAGGGTAGGAGATGACGATGAAGGCGATGCCGACGATCGTGATGGGCTCGACCGTGTGGAAGGTCTGGGCGGAGTACTGCCGGGCCTCGCCCAGCATCTCGAGCACACCGATCACGAAGATCATCGGAGTGTCCTTGAGCATCGCGACGACGTAGTTGCCCAGCGCCGGCACGACGCGCCTGATCGCCTGCGGCAGGATCACCGCGAACCAGGTCCGGGTGCGGGGCAGGTTGAGCGCCGTGGCCGCCTCCCACTGGCCCGCGGGCACACCGTCGATACCGGCGCGGTACACCTCGGCGGTGTACGTCGAGTAGTGCAGGCCCAGGCCGATCACGCCGGTGGTGAGCGCCGAGAGCGTGAGCCCCCATTCGGGCAGCACGTAGAAGAGGAAGAACAGCTGCACCAGCAGCGGGGTGTTCCGTACGAACTCGGTGACCGCCATCACCGGCCAGCGCACCGCGACGTGTTCCGAGCGCTGCATCATGGCCCACACCAGGCCGAGGGCGAAGGCGAGCACGGCGCCGAGCGCCAGCGCCTCGAGGGTGACCAGCAGACCGTGCCAGAACATCGGCATGAAGTCGCTGACCGCGTTCCAGTCCCACTTCACCGGACAGCACCTCCACCGGGAGTCGCGCCCGACCGCGCGAAGTCGTCGACCTGCCTGCCGTTCATCCGGGCCCGCAGGCCCTCGCGCTTCCGCGGGGCCTGACCGATCCCGGCCTTGGCGTGTCGCTCCACGACGCGCATGCCGCGGGTGAGGACGAACGCCAGCACGAAGTACATGACGAGGATGATCGTGTAGACGGGTGCGCTCTGGCCGGTGGCGTTGCGCACCAGTGAGGCGCCGAAGGTGATGTCGCCGACGCCCATGATCGAGACCAGGGCGCTGCCCTTGAGCATCTCGATGAGCAGGTTGTTGAACGGCGGGACCATCCCCGGCCAGGCCTGCGGAAGGATGATCTTGCGTAGTTGCTGGGCGGGGCTGAAGCTGAGCGCGATGCCCGCTTCACGCTGGGCCGGCGCCACCGCTTTGACGGCACCTCGCACGACCTCGGAGCCGTATGCGCCGTAGCTCAGGCCGAGGGCCAGCACCGCGGCCCACATCGGGACCAGCTGCCAGCCGAAGCCGATCGGCAGCACGAAGAAGATCCAGAACATCAGGATCAGCGCGGAGGTGCCGCGGAAGATCTCGAAGTACGCGCCGGAGAGGAAGCGCACGATCCACAGCCGATGGGTGCGCGCCAGGCCGATGACGAAGGCCACGGCGGCGGCGAGTGCGGCGCTGTAGACGGTGAGCTGGACGGTGACCCATATGCCGTTGAGGAGGAGTTTCCACAGACCCCAGCTGATTTCGCTCATGGCTTGCACTTCTCCTTGGCGGTGATGGACGTCATCTGGTCCTTCGTGAAGCCGAAGGGCCGCATGACCTCCAGGAGTTCACCGCTCCGCTTCATCTTGTGCAGCTCGCGGTTGAAAGCGTCCCGGAGATGGGTCTCGGGGCTGCGGAACGCGAAGGCGCCGACGTCGATGACCGGCTTTCCCTTCACATACGGCGTGACTTCCGGTGTGCCCTCCACCTTCCGGGACTTGCTCTGGTTCACGACATTGCGCACGGTGACCGCCGTGCCGACGAAGACATCGACACGGCCCTGCTCGACCGCGAGGAGCCCGGCCAGCTGGTCGGGCAGGGTCGTGATGTGCTTGACCCCGGCCTCCTTGGCGTAGTCGATCTCCGCGTAGCCGAGGCCGGTGGCCATTCTGGCGCCGGTCCTGGCGATGTCCTTGTAGGTGCGGAGGTTCTTCGGATTTCCCTTCGGCACGATGAAGGCATCGAGCATCTGGTATTCGGGGTCGGCGAAGATGACCTGATCGCAGCGCTCCGGAGTGATGTACATGCCGGCCGCTACGCAGTCGAACTGAAGGGAATTCAGGCCGGTGATCAGTGAGCCGAACTCGGTCGCGAACGGCTCTACGTTCTCCACGCCGAGCCGCTTGAAAATGCGCTCGGCGACGGCCGGCGCCTCGCCCGTCATCTTTCCGTCCTTGCCGATGTAACCGAAGGGCTGTTCGCCGGCCAGGCCCAGCCGGACGACGCCTTTCGCCCGCAGTTGGTCCAGCAGATGCCCGCCGTCGCCGGTGTCCGCCGTCGCCACCCTGCTGCATGCGCTGGTCGCGCCCATCGTGCCCACCGCGCCGAGCGCCGCTACCCCCGCGAGCAGCGAGCGGCGCCGGATGCCTTTTGTGTCGTTTCTTGTGTCGCTTCCTGAGTTCTTGCCGTGTGGTGGAGCCATGGGCGCGCGTCTACCCAGACCGATTGCGCCTATGCCGTCTGTTTGCGGCCCCTGATGAGAGTGGGGCGTAAAGCGACAAAAGGGACGTGCCCGATGCCCGGCGCGGACATCGGGTACGCCGTCGGGTGAGCCCTCGTGAAGCGGTCACTGCTTGACGGTGGCGCCTACCACTTCATGCCGATGGTGGCGCTCTTCTGGTACGACGCGGTCAGCGTCAGCCTGCCCTTCGGCATGTTCTTGCAGGTGAACGTCTTCGCGGGCCAGCGCTCGCGGATCTCTCCGCTGCACAGGATCCTGCCGTTCTGGCGCAGGTCCCAGCCGTACTTGTACGGCTTGTTGCCTCCGGTGAGGTCGACCGTGACCTTCACGGTCCCCTTCACGGGGTGCACCTTGGCGAGGACGCAGTTGGCCGGTCCGCCGCTGCACTTCTTGGTCGCCGTCGCGGCCTCGGCGGGGGTGGCGCCGAGGGCCGTTCCGGCGGCCATGGCGACGGCCAGGACTCCGAGCAGGGTCTTGCGGGGACGGCGGGCGGTCGTCGAGGTCATCAAGGCGCCTCCTGAGCGGGATGTGCTGATGCTTCACAAGAGGTCACGCGTGGCGTCCTCCTGCGCGGGCACCAAGAGTCTTGTGGCCCGGCCGCCATCGCTGCCATTGACTCTTGGGGAGGTGACCGAACGTGCAACTGAGGCGGGGGCGTGGCATACAGGGCTGAAGCAGACCCGGCTGAAAGCAGGTCCACAGGAGGGCACATGGCCGACCGTCACATCAAAGTCTCGCTGGTCAAAAGGGGCGTCCACTGCACGGCGAGGCTCCTCGACGAGCGCGCGCCGCACACCTGTGCGGCGGTGTGGGACGCCCTTCCACTGAGTGGCGAGGTCTACCACGCCAAATACGCACGCAACGAGATCTACGCGCTGTTCCCGCCCTTCGCCGACCGGGAGCCACCCCTGGAGAACCCGACGGTCACGCCGATCCCCGGCGACCTCTGCTACTTCTCCTTCGCCGGCACGGAGTTGGCCACCAAGGCCTACGGCTACGACACCGGCGTACGCCCCGGCACCACGGTCGTCGACCTCGCCCTCTTCTACGAGCGCAACAACCTGCTGCTCAACGGGGACGTGGGCTGGGTCCCGGGAATCGTCTGGGGCCAGGTGACCGAGGGCCTCGACGCGATGGCCGAGGCCTGCAACGACCTGTGGCGGTCGGGGGCGGCGGGGGAGACGCTCAGCTTCCAGCGGGTGTGAGGTCACCTTCAGTAGGCACCATCCCAGGTTCACCCCACCCTGCGTGGCGTCCCAGCAACCTCCGCCTCGTACAGCGCATGCGCCGCCCGCAGCACCAGTGCGTCCCGGTGTCGCGCCGCCACCAGTTGCAGGCCGATCGGCAGCCCTTCCCCGTCCGCACCCACCGGGACGGTCGCCGCCGGCTGCTGGGTCATGTTGAAGGGGTACGTGAACGGGGTCCACCCCGTCCAGCGCCGGTGGCCGGAGCCCTTCGGCACCTCGGCGCCCGCCTCGAACGCGGTGATCGGCAGGGTCGGGGTGACCAGGAGGTCGTAGGACTCGTGGAAGCGGCCCATACGGCGGCCGAGTTCCATGCGGACGTCGACAGCGGCGAGGTAGTCGAGGGCGGTCAGGCGGGCGCCCGCCGCGCAGATCTCCCGCAGCCCCGGGTCGAGCAACTTGCGCTGCTCGGGGCCGAGTTGCTGGGTCACCCGGGCCGCCCCGGAGAACCACAAGGCGCGGAAGGCGTCCACCGGGTCGGTGAAGTCGGGGTCGGTCTCGGTGACGTACGCGCCGAGTTCCGCCAGGCGTTCCACCGCCCGCCGTACCGCGGACGCCACCGCGGGCTGCACCGCGACCTGGCCGCCGAGGGACGGTGAGTAGGCGATCCGCAGGCCCTTCACCCCGCCGGACAGTCCGGCGGCGAAGGAGTCCGGCGCGGCGGCCAGCGCCGACCAGTCGCGGTGGTCCGGCGCCCCGATCACGTCCAGGAGCAGCGCCGCGTCCGCCGCGTCCCGGGTCATCGGGCCGACATGGGCCAGCGTGCCGAAGGCGCTCGCCGGGTAGAGCGGCACCCGGCCGTACGTCGGCTTCAGAGCGAAGATGCCGCAGAAGGCCGCCGGGATACGGACGCTGCCGCCGCCGTCCGTGCCCAGCGCGAGGGGTCCCGCGCCCAGCGCCACGGCCGCCGCCGCGCCACCGCTGGAGCCGCCCGCGGTGCGGGTCGGGTCGTACGGATTGCGGGTCACCCCGGACCGCGGCGAGTCCGTCACGCCCTTCCAGCCGAACTCCGGGGTCGTGGTCTTGCCGATGAACACGGCCCCCTGCTCGCGCAGGCGGGCGACGGAGGGGGCGTCCTCGTCCCAACTGCCCTGCTCCGAGATCGTCTTGGAGCCCTTGAGGGTGGGAGCGCCCCGCAGCAGGATGATGTCCTTGACCGTCGCAGGAACCCCGTCCACCAGCCCCTTCGGCTCACCCCGCCGCCATCGCTCCGTCGACTCACGGGCCTGCGCGAGGGCCTCCTCGGCGAGCAGCCGCACGAAGGCGTTCACCTCCGGCTGGATTTGCTCGGCCCGTTCCAACGCGGACCGCGTGACCTCCTCCGGACTGAACTCGCCCTTGCGGTAGCCCTCGACGAGTCGTGCGGCGGTCAGCTCGGTGAGGTCGAGGCCGGGGTCCGTCATCTGCCCTCCATCGCTGGGCGGTTAGCGTCCTGGTACGTATCCGCGCTTCTTGTCCACCACGTTCAGCAGAGGTCTGCCCGCCTCCCAGCGCTCGTACAACTCGACGAACTGAGTGCCGAGTTGATCGCGCCAGCCGACCGTGTCGCCGCTCATGTGCGGCGACACGATCAGGCCAGGAACCTCCCACAACGGGCTGTCGGCGGTGAGGGGTTCGTGTTCGAAGACATCCAGTGCGGCACCCGCGATCCACCGCTTGGCCAGCGCCTCGGCGAGCGCCTCCTCGACGACCAGACCGCCGCGCCCGATGTTGATGAAGCGCGCGGAGGGCTGCATCACACCGAAGCGGCGCGCGTCGAACATGCCGTACGTCTGCTCGGTCAGCGGAGCGGCCGCGATCACCCAGTCGGCGCGGGCGATCAGCCGGTCCAGGTCGTTCGGGCCGTAGATGCCGGTGTGCGGAGTGCGCCCGACGATCGCCGTCGTCATGTCGAGCGCCTTGAGCGTGCGGGCGATCGTACGGCCGATGGGCCCGGAACCGACGACGCACGCGCGCGTGCCCGCGACCCGCTGCGTCTCGCGGTGCCGCCAGGTGTGCTCCCGCTGCAGCTCCCAGGTCCGCGGCAGATCCTTGGCCATGGTCAGGACGAGCGCGGCGACGTACTCGGCGATGGGCTGGTCGAAGACACCGCGGGCGTTGGTGACCACGGTGTCGGAGGCGGCGAGTTCCGGACACATCAGGTGGTCCACACCCGCGCTCGCCGTGTGCACCCAGCGCGGGCGCGGGCCCTCGCCCGGCCAGGCCGAACGCACCGCCCGGGAGGTGAAGTCCCAGACCAGCAGGACGTCCGCGTGCGGCAGGCGCTCGGCGAGGGTCGACTCGTCCGCGTGCTCGATCCGGGCGCGGCCGGTGAGTCTGCCGAGGCGGGGCAAAGGGTCGGTGTCCAGGACGAGAAGCGTCGGGGTGGTCATGCGGAAAGCCGTTTCTACGGGCGGGTGCGGGCCGTCTGACATGCGAGGTTTGACCACGCTCGCACCCGAACCTACCTTCGTCAACACGGGTGCGATGGGGGGTCCGTTGCTCCGCTGTTTCTCACGGTGAGGCGGTGGCCGCCATGGGTGCCATGGACGTTTCCTTTCTCGGTGGACCACTGCCCCAGCGGGGTGTGGGTGTGGTCGCCCCCTTCGACTTCGCTCTGGACCGCGAGCTGTGGCGCTGGGTCCCGGACGACGTGTCGCTCCATCTGACACGGACGCCTTTCGTGCCGGTCGAGGTGAGTCTCGACCTGGCCCGGCTGGTCAGCGAGCACGAGACGCTGGACGACGCGGTCCGCACGCTGAACGCGGTCGCGCCGGAAGTCGTCGCGTACGCCTGCACCTCCGGCAGCTTCGTCGGCGGAATCGCCGGGGAGCGCGCGATGTGCGCGGCGATGACCCGGGCCGGTGCGATGCCCTCCGTCACCACCTCGGGCGCCCTGCTGGAGGCCCTGGTGGCGCTCGGCGCCCGACGGGTCGCGCTGGTGACGCCGTACACCGTGTCCGTGACGCGCGCACTGGAGGAGTACGTCGCCGAGGCCGGAATCAAGGTCACCGGACGCGCGTACATGGGCCTGACCCGGCACATCTGGAAGGTCCCGTACCGCGATGTGGTCGCCATGGCCCACAAGGCGGTACGACGGCCGGCCGACGTCCTGTTCATCAGCTGCACCAACCTCCCGACCTACGACGTCATCCCGCAACTGGAGGCCGAACTGCGCATCCCGGTGATCTCGGCCAACCAGGTGACGATGTGGGCTGCGCTGTCCCGACTGGGTACCCGGGCGGTGGGGCCCTATCAGGCGCTGATCGATCCGGCGGCGCGCTCCGGCCCCGTACTGCCACAGCTCCCGGACGGTGAACAGCAGCAGGAAGGCAGGTCATGACGTCACTCGGATTCCTCTACCCCGGCCACTCCGCGGAGGACGAATACCCACGCATCGAGCAGCTGCTCGGCAGCAACATCCGCCTCGACGTCGTCCACACCGACATCGGCGAGGACGCGCACCGGGTGGACGCGCTGCGGGAGATGGGCTCGGCCGAGCGGCTCGCGGCGGGAGTCGAGGAGCTGCGCATGGCGGGCGCCGAGTCGGTGGTGTGGGCCTGCACCAGCGGAAGTTTCGTCTACGGCTGGGAGGGCGCCCACGAGCAGGTGCGCGCTCTTGCCCGTGCGGCCGGGATGCCGGCTTCGTCGACGTCCTTCGCCTTCGTGCACGCGCTGCAGGAGGTCGGGGTGCGGCGGGTGGCGGTCGGGGCGACGTATCCCGAGGACGTGGCCGGGCTGTTCGCGGAGTTTCTGCGGGCGGGGGGCGCGCAGGTCACGTCCGTGCGGGGTGCCGGGATCATCACGGCGGCGGAGGTCGGGACGTGGGGGGAGGCGGAGGTGTTTCTGCTGGCCCGCGAGGCCGACCGTCCGGATGCGGACGCGCTGCTGTTGCCGGACACGGCGCTGCATACGGCGGCGCACATTCCCGCCTTGGAGAAGGAGCTGGGGAAGCCCGTGCTCACCGCGAATCAGGTCACTGTGTGGGAGGCGTTGCGGTTGGCTGATCGGCGGGTGAATGCGCCGATGCTGGGGGCTTTGTTCACTCGGGAGCCGATCGTGCAGGTCTGAGGATTTTCGCCCCCGCCGCCCCTACCCGTTTCGTCCCGTCCCGGGGGCCAGCCCCCGGACCCCCGCTCCTCAAACGCCGGACGGGCTGAAAAATCCAGCCCCTCCGG
>NZ_JBSFDG010000005.1:0-302105 GCF_053593775.1 Streptomyces sp. NPDC002092 | reverse complement strand
TTTTCGCCCCCCCCCCCCACACCCATTACGCCCCCCCCGGGGGCCCAGCCCCCGGACCCCCGCTCCTCAAACGCCGGAGGGGCTGGATTTTTCAGCCCGTCCGGCGTTTGAGGACGAGGCCCCTTCAGGGCTGAACGGGGGTCTGGGGGGCGGAGCCCCCAGGGAATAAAGCGGAGAGTGCCTCCTGTTAACGCCGGACGGACCTAGCGCACGGCGAAACCGACGGAGGCAACACGTGACGGCAGACGAGATCCGGGGGACCGCTCGGGGCAGCGCGCCCGTGCCCCTCTCCGTACTGGACCTGGTGACCGTCGGCGCGGGGCGCACCGCGAGCGACGCGCTGCGGACCAGTGTCGCCCTGTCCCGTCTTGCGGAGTCGCGGGGCTTCTACCGGTACTGGGTGGCCGAGCATCACTCGATGCCGGGTGTCGCCTCCTCGTCGCCCGCCGTGATCCTCGCCCACCTCGCCGCCCACACCGAGCGGATCCGGCTCGGTTCCGGCGGTGTCATGCTGCCCAACCACGCGCCGCTCGTCATCGCCGAGCAGTTCGGCACGCTGGAGGCCATGGCGCCGGGCCGCATCGATCTCGGCCTCGGGCGCGCGCCCGGCACGGACGGCGCCACCGCCGCCGCCCTGCGCCGTACGGACCGCCTCAACGAGGGTGCCGACGACTTCCCCGAGCAGCTCGCCGAGCTCACCCGCTTCCTGGACGACGACTTCCCTGACGGCCACCGGTACCGCCGTATCCACGCCGTCCCCGGCCCCGTCCAGGCGACCTCCCCCGGCGGCGTCCAGTCGCCCCACCGCCCCCCGATCTGGCTGCTCGGCTCCTCCGGTTTCAGCGCCCGGCTGGCGGGTGTCCTCGGTCTGCCCTTCGCCTTCGCGCACCACTTCTCCGCGCAGAACACGATCCCCGCGCTGGACCTGTACCGGGAGTCCTTCCGGCCGAGCGAGGTTCTGGACGCCCCGTACGCCCTCATCGGCGTCTCCGCCCTCGCCACCGACGACGAGAAGGAGGCCCGCCGCCAGGTGCTGGCCGCCGCCCTGAACATGGTCCGTCTGCGCACCGGCCGCCCCGGTCTCGTCCCGACCCCCGAGGAGGCCGAGGCCTACGAATTCAGCCCCATGGAGCGGGAGTTCATCGACTCCTGGAACTCCAACGTCATCCACGGCACACCGGACGAGGTGCGCGCCGGCCTCGACGACCTGCAGAAGCGCACCGGTGCCGACGAGTTGATGATCACGGGCAACGCCCACAGCGGTGAGGTGCGGCTGCGCTCGTACGAACTCATCGCGGACGCCTACGGCTTGGCGACCGCCTGATCCCCGGTGCGTGCGCTCTGCTCCTCGCCGGGGCCGAGCAGCTGGGAGATGCGATCCGGTGACACCGGCCGTGAGTACAGCCACCCCTGGCCGGTGTCGCACCCGATGCGCCGCAGGCGGGATGCCTGTGCCAAGGTCTCCACGCACTCCGCGGTGACCGTGATGCCCAGGCGGTGGGCGAGCTGGATCATCGCCTCGACGACGACCTCGTCGGCCGGGTTCGGCGCGATGGCGCCCTCCTTGTCGCTCTCGTACTGGAAGCCCCGTACGAAGGAGCCGTCCAACTTCAGGACCGACACCGGCAGTCGGCTGAGGTACGCCAGGTTCGAGTAGCCCGTGCCGAAGTCGTCGATCGCGATGCCGACGCCCATCCCGCTGAGGGCCTGGAGGGCTTGCAGGGGGCGCCCCGCCGAGCCCATCACCGCGGACTCCGTGAGCTCCAGCTGGAGCAGATGGGGCGCGAGCCCGGTCTCGGCGAGGGTCTCGGCCACATCGGCCACCAGATCCGAGTCCCAGACCTGACGCACCGCCACATTGACGCTCACGAACAGCGGCGGCTCGTCCGGATGGTCCACCTGCCAGCGGCGCGCCTGGCGGCAGGCGGTGCGCAGGATCCAGCGGCCCAGCGGCACGATCGAGCCGTCTTCCTCCGCCAATCCGATGAACCGATTCGGCGTCAGCATGCCGAACTGAGGATGGTTCCAACGGACGAGCGCCTCGACACCGCGCAGCCGCCCGTCCTCCATCCCCACCAACGGCTGGTATTCGAGAACGAATTCGTCGCGTTCGATGGCGGGGCGGAGAGTGGACGCCAGGGCCTGGCGGGTCATGCGGTGGGCGTTGCGCTCCGGGTCGAAGAGCGTCCAGCGGGCCTTTCCGTCGGCCTTCGCCCAGTACAGCGTGGTGTCGGCCGCCTGCATCAGCGCGGTGGCGGTGGTATCGGCCGCGCGCCGCTCCACCACACCGATCGAGGCCGACACCGACACCCGCTGACCGGCGAGGTCGAACGGCGCCTGCACCGCCTCCAGCACCGCCTCCGCCAGATCGGCGAGTTGCTCGGTGCCCGTCGAGTCCTCCACCAGCAGGGCGAACTCGTCGCCGCCCAGTCTCGCCACCAGGGGGGCGCTCGTTCTGCCGTAACCCGCCTCGTCGGCGCAGCGCGTGAGGCGTTCGGCGACGGCGGCCAGCAGCCGGTCGCCGACGCGATGGCCGAGTGTGTCGTTGACCGCCTTGAACCCGTCCAGGTCGAGGTAGCACAGCCCGATCCGGCCGGTTCCGCTCTCCTCGTACGACTCCGCCTCCAGGGTGGCGGTCAGCCGCTCGAAGAACAGGGTGCGGTTGGGCAGCCGGGTCACCGGGTCGTGCATCTGCAAGTGCCGCAGCCGGCCCTGGAGTTCACGGTGGGCGCTGATGTCGGTGAGCGACATCAGGAGGCCCTCCTCGTGGGCGGCCAGCGGCGAGACGGTGACCTGGACCCAGACCGACTGGCCGTCGGGGCTCTTCAGTCGGCGCGTGCAGCGCAGTCTGGCCTCGCGGCCGCGCAGCACCTCGCGGTACGCGTGCCAGGTCCGCGCGTCGGACGCCAGGTCGACCAGGTCGGCGGCGAGGCGGCCGGCCAACTCGTCGGGGGTGCTGCCGAACAGGGCGCCGAACCCGTCGTTGGCGCTGACCACCAGCCCCTCGCGGTCGACGACCGCCATGGCCAGAGGTGCGGCCTCGAAGACCGAGCGGTACGCAGGCGACTCGGCGCGAGTCGTCAGCGGCTCGGTACGAGGAGACGCATAGTCGTCACTCTCTGTTACAGCGCCCCGGTTGAGGTCTGCCGTGGGCGCCGGCCCTTCGGACGTTCCGCTCACCGCTCGCTCCCGCAGTGCACTCGATCTCTGTCCGTGCCGGAAAGTGTGCCGATCATAGAGGCAGACCCAAGGGCCTTCCACCCCACATCCAGTGTCCCGGATCGGGCGGTACTTCTGACAGATCGTTTCTGCCCGCAGCTGGACGGGTCGTTGGGGCAGCTGACCGCTTGTGACGTTCCGTGAGCGTTTCGGGGGTGTCGGCTCTGATCGGGCCTCGCGGCCGAGTCACTCTTCTGGGGCAGGCGAACAGGGCGTAATACGACAAACTGACACAGGCTGGGTGCGGTGTCCCGAGTACCGCCCCCGGAGGTCCCTGTGCCGTGTCAGTCCCCCCTCAAGCATTTTTTCAGGGGTCCCCGACTGCGCAGCACCGCCGCCGTGTTCACGACCCTGTCGGCGCTGGCCGCGACCTCGCTGGTGACCGGGCCGTCGATCGCCGAACCGTTCTCGGCGGTGCCGTGTGCGCTGCAGCGCACCGACGCGCATCACTCGGAAGGCCTCGACACCTGGAACGCCGCATATCCGCGGCCGACCCGCGCGTTGAACGCCGTGATGATCTTTCTGTCCTTCCCGGACGCGGTCCCGCGGACCACGCCCGCCCAGTTGACCGCCGACCACTTCCCGGCCACCAGTCGCTACTTCGAACGTGCCTCCTACGGCAGGTTCACCCTGTATCCGCATCCGCTGCGGCACTGGATCCGGATGCCGAGGCCGTCCACGGCGTACGCCATGAAGCGGGACTGGAACGCCGAGCACCGGGCCGCGTATCTGCACGACGCGCTGGCCGCCGCCGATCCGCAGGTCGACTTCTCCCGCTACGACATCGTGTACTTCGTCGCCGACCCGGACGCGCCCGGCGTGGACTCGGACGCGACGAAGGTCGTCAACCTGGACACCCCGCTCAGGGCGGACGGCACGGACATCCGGCGCGTCGTCACGGTCTTCGAGAGACACCCGCCGGACCGGCTCGTCCTCGCCCATGAGACCGGACACGTCTTCGACCTGCCGGATCTCTACCACCGTCCCGACGACGGCAAGGGCGACTGGGACACCTACGTCGGGGACTGGGACCTGATGGGCAGCCAGTTCGGGCTGGCCCCGGATCTGTTCGGCTGGCACAAGTGGAAGCTGGGGTGGCTGGCGCCGCGGCAGGTGGTGTGCGTGCGGGAGGCGGGCGTCACGCGGCTGACGCTGGAGCCGCTGGATGCCATCGCGGGGGCTCAGATCAGGGGGGCGGCGGGACCGCCGGCCTTCGGCCTCGGCCGCGGAGTGAAGCTGGCGGTGGTGCGGACCGGTCACGACAGCGTGCTCGCCTTCGAGGCACGCGGGCCCCTCGGCAACGACACGGCGGCCTGCCGTTCAGGAATCCTCGTCTACCGGGTCCGCGCCGGCGCCCAGTCCGGCGGCGGCCCGATCGAGGTGATCGACGCCCACCCCCATACGGAAGCCTGCTGGGAGAACTCCGTCTACCCTCCTCTCGCGGACGCCCCGGTCTCCCTGGGCGAGACCTTCAAGGTGCCGGGGGAGGGGATCCGGGTGCAGGTGGAGGGCCGGACGGTTGCGGGGGCGTGGACGGTGAAGATCACAGCCGGGGGCTGATTTCTTCGGTCCGCGGCCAGGGCGGCTGGGTGGGTTCTTGGGTCTGCGGTGCCGGCGGCCGGGTGGGTTCTTGGGGCTGCGGCGTCAGCCGCCGGTGCTGTGGATGCCGGCGGCGAACCTCCACGGCGCGTGACACTCCAGTCGGGGGCTGATCTCCTCGGCCTGCGGTCACGACAGCCGTTGGGGGTGTGGTGGCCCCCGGGTGAGCTCTTCGGCCTGGGGTGCCGGCAGCCGCCGGTGTTGTGTGTGTCGGCGGTGACCCGGCCCCGCGCTGACTTCTTCGGTCTGCGGTCACGGCAGCCGTTGGGGGTGTGGTGGCCCCCGGGTGAGCTCTTCGGCCTGGGGTGTCGGCAGCCGCCGGTGTTGTGTGTGTCGGCGGTGACCCGGCCCCGCGCTGACTTCTTCGGTCTGCGGTCACGGCAGCCGTTGGGGGTGCGGTGGCCCCCGGGTGAGCTCTTCGGCCTGGGGTGCCGGCAGCCGCCGGTAAAGGGGGGTGTGGGTGGCGAAGCCCCCACAACGCGCGGCGAAGCCGCGCAAAAACAACGATGGCGAGACCGGTTCGCGCTTTCCGCGAACATGCCTCGCCATCGCCATCGTGCGCCGCCAGGGACTCGAACCCCGGACCCGCTGATTAAGAGTCAGCTGCTCTAACCAACTGAGCTAGCGGCGCCTGCTGACGTCGTAGACCTTAGCATCCTGATCGGCCGGGGGAAAAATCGATATCCGCACGGCTGCGCGGGCCGCCCGCACGGCTGCCCAGAGCAGGATCTCGGGGCCCGGCAGCCAGGGGTGGCGGGTGTCCGGGCCGACCAGCCAGCGGGAGTCGGGGGAGGTCGGCGGGGTGGTGGTGAGCAGGGGCGGGACGGTCACCGCGTCGCCGTTGCCGTGGCACAGCAGCGGCGGGATCGCTCCCGTGCGGCCGAACTCCTCCCAGCGCAGCAGTGAGGGCAGCCGCTGGGCCGTGCCGGGCGCGGCGAACAGCAGCATCCGGCCCCGGAACGTCGCCACCGGCCCGGAACCCGGCCCCTCGTCCCACAGTCGGTCGACCATCCGGCGCGCGAAGACCGCCGGCGCACTGACGACGTCGAAGACCGTGCCGCACGGGAGCACCGCCGGGGCGTCGGCGCGCTCCTTCCAGAGGGCGAGCGTGCTGCGCGGGTACGTCCCTGCCGAGGAGAGCCAGGCGGCTCCGTCCGCGGTGACTCCGCTGACGTCGTAGCGGTCGGAGAACGGATCGATGCGTTCGCTGCTCATGACACCAATGTCTACCGGCTGTGAACGCACCGCTCCTCACGGTTGCCGGAAACCGGGACAGGTGGGAGAGAAGAGGAGTATCTTGCCCGCCTGGCATATGCCAAACCGAAGTGGACCGTATTCACACCGGGTCGGCGGTGCCCTGCCCTTCGGCCCCGCTCATCAGGTCCTGCCCGTACTCGACCATCTTCTTGGCATAGTCCTCGGTCCACTCGGCGCGTTCCGCGATGTCCGCCGGCGTCAGCCGGTCGAACCGCCGGGGGTCTGCAAGCTGCGCGGCCGCCATCGCCTGGAACTCCACTGCCCGGTCGGCCGCCGCGCGGAACGCCTGCGCCAGCTCCGTGGAGCGGGCCAGCAGCGCCCGCGGATCGTCGATCGACTCCAGGTCGAAGAAGTGCTCAGGGTCGGAGGCCGCCTCCGCGGGCTCGAAGAGCAGGGGCGCGGGGCGTAGCCGCGGTTCGTTCCGACGCGGCGTGGGCTCCGCCATGTCTTCTCCTCCTCGTACGTCGCAATCGACCCGTCCAGGACCACCGGGCCACCGTCCATTGTCCCGCGGCCACGCAAGTGGGCCCGGAACCCCAGGTCCCTCAAGGCCCGAACGCCACCCGATGTTCCCCGAGCCGCACCGGTACCACGCTCACGGCTGCCAGCTCACCCGGTGTTCCGCCAGCTGTGCCAGTACCGCGTGGTTCGCCTCCCAGCCGTCCGGGGCTGTATCCATTGGCCGCTCCGGCGGCGTGCCGGCCTCCGGCCGGCGGATGAGCGGCGCAGGGCTCGACGGGAGCAGCTCGGCCTCCTGTGTCACGGCTGCCAGCTCACCCGGTGTTCCGCCAGCTGTGCCAGTACCGCGTGGTTCGCCTCCCAGCCGTCCGGGAACTTCACCAGCGTTCCCAGCTGCACCGGCTCCGTGGACGGGTAGTCGTCCAGGAGCTCGCTCACCCCCGCCCGGCAGATCACGATGCAGGCGTGGCGGTGACGGGAGGCGAGGACGCACAGGCGACCTGTTTCCAGGTGGAAGGCGGTGGCGTCGGGGCGGCCGGAGAGCGGGTGGAGGACGACCGTGACGTCGTATTCGCGGCCCTGGAGACGGTTCGCCGTGTCGACGGTGACGTCCGTGACGCCCAGCTCCGCGAGCGCCGCGCGGATCGCCGCCGCCTGGTCGCGGTGGGCCGTGCCGACGGCGATCCGGTCCGGCGTCAGCGGCAGGGGCTCCGCTGGCGCACGCTCCGACGTGGCCGCGCCGCCCCGGTCCAGCAGCCGCCGTACGACCGTCGCCACCGCCCGCACCGCCTCGGGGTCCGTGCGCGGGGTGTGCCGCGCGGGAAGTTCCAGCAGGCCCCAGCCCGACTCGGCCGCCTCGTCGATCACCCGGTCGGGGCCGGAGCCGTCGGACGGGACGGCGAAGGCGAGGCGGCGGTCGCCGTGGTCCGTGCCGCTGCGGAAGGGGGTGTACGGGTAGAAGGCGTCCGAGACCAGGGGGGCCGCGGAGGCCGGGAGGCGCCAGGACACCGGCAGGCGGTGCTGCGGCAGTTCCGGGTTGTGGGCCAGAAGGGTGGTCACGGCGGAGGCCGAGGGGTCGTACGACAGGCCCGCCCACTGCTCGCTGCCCACGATGGAGAAGGGGTCGAGCTGGCCCGGGTCGCCCACGAACAGCGCCCGCTCGAACAGCCCCGCCACGGAGAGCAGCGCGTCCGAGCGCATCTGGTACGCCTCGTCCACGATCGCGTGCCGCCACGGCTCGTCGACCTTCACATGCGCCCACTTCGCGGCCGTGGAGACGACGACCGAGAGGCCGGTCAGCTCGCCCGCCTTCGCCGACTTGCGGACGTTCGGCAGGTCGTCGAGCGCCTTGTCGTACGGGTCGGTGTCGTTGCTGTGCAGGCGGCCGACGGGGAGCTCCCGGTTCTTCTCCGCGAGCCGCAGCACGAGATCGTCGACCTGGGCGTTCGTCTGGGCGACGATCATCAACGGCCGCCCCGCGTCGGCCAGTTCGAGGGCCGCGCGGACGACGAGCGTGGACTTTCCCGCACCGGGAGGGGAGTCGACGACCACGCCCCGGTGGGCGCCGTGCAGGGTGTCGCGGAGGATCGCGTCGGTGGCTTCGGCAGCCAGGGCGCCGGGGTCGAAGGCGGTGGTCACAGGACGTCCTCCGCGGTCAGGGGATCGGCGGCCTCCGCGGCGGCCTCGCCTGGCGGCCCGCCGTGGGTCCACGGCGTCTCCTCCGGGTCGGGCAGCTTCGGACCGCCCCGCTGCTCGTGCTCGAAGAGGGTGAAGCAGAGCCGGTCGCCCTTCTCGGGCACCGAGCCGGCCTCGGGTTCCTTGCCGCGGCCCATCTTGTCGAGGACACGCAGCACGAGCAGATCCTCCGCCTCCCGTCCGACGAGCTCGGCCGCCTGCGGCTTGCCGCCCAGCGAGCGGTACACCTTGACCCGCTCACCCAGGTGCGGACGGTCCTCCGTCCGTACGGTGACCAGCGGGCGGGGGCTCGGCCGCTTGCCCTCGCCGTACGCCATCACGACATCCGTCACCTCCCCGGTGAACGCCTCCCCGGACAGTCGCCGCCCCGCCATCACCAGCGGATCGTCGAGCGCCTCCTGGGCCTCCAGCCGGGCCTGTTCGCGCTCGCGTGCGGCGAGCTTGTTGGCGGCGGTGACCGCGTCGTCGCGGCGCGGCTGCGGCGGCTCGCCCGCGACGATCCGGTCGCGGTGGCCGGTGAACGACCAGCGGTCGCGCGTCCACCGCTCCTCGACATGCGCCCCGTCGGGCAGCGCCCGCAGCAGGTCGAGGCCCTGCCACACCTTCTCCCAGGTGGGCAGGGTCCGGCTCAGCACCAGCTCGCGGATCTCCCGCTCGGCGGCGGTGAGTTCACCGAGCCGGTCGTCCGCCTCCAGACCGTCCTCGGCCACGGCGAGGGCGGTACGCGCGCGGTCGTAGCGCTCGATGGCGGGCGCGAGCAGCTTGTTGTCGAACGCCGGGTCGGTGGCCGGTCCGGCGGGCGGGCAGAGCAGTTGGCCCTTGGCGTCGCGGGCCAGCTCGGCGTGCAGGGCGGCCTCGGCGCCCGTCGAGCCCTTGGGAGGGTCGATCCAGGCGAGCAGTGCGCCCAGGTGCTGGTCTTCCAGGGTGGACTGCCCCGTCGCCCAGTGGCGGGCCAGGACGTCCGTCATCGCCAGCAGGAGGCAGGAACCGGGGACGCGGGCACGCTCACCGAAGTGCGTCAGCCAGCGGCCGAGCAACGGCACGCGCGGGGGTGCGGGATACGGCGCCTCCGGGTCCTGTTCCGCCGTACGCCTGAAGCGCATGGAGCGGCCGAGCAGCCGTACGAAGTCGACGCCCGCGCGGCTCGGCACGATCAGCTGCGGGGCGTCCGCACACAGCTCGACCTCGACCTTGACCCGCTTGCCGGTCTCCGGATCGGTCTCGTTGCGCTCGGCGGCCTCCACGTCCTGCGCGTACATGTCGAGATACGGCAGGACGGCGTCGGCCAGCTCGGCCAGGAACGTGAACCTGAGGTCGCGGTCGCGCGGCTGCGGTACGGCCAGCAGGCGCGGCGCGTCCCGGTCGGTGCCGACGAGCGCGCCGAGCGGGGCGCCGGCCTCGCCCGCGGTGGTGAGCGGCACGAAGACCAGCGGCCGCTCGGACAGATGCCGGTGGCGGACGGTGGCGGCGGCTTGCGCGCGGCCGGTGCGCACCGCTTCGAGGCGGGCGAGGGTGGAGATCAGTGACACGGAGTGACCTCCTGACCGAGGGGAGCGAGGGCTTCGGCACGCAGTTGCGCGGCCCTCCGCAGGGCCGCCACCGCCGGGTCGTCCGGGTCGCCGCTCTCGCCGCGGGCCGCCGACAGGACCTCCTCGACCGTGGTCAGGCCGCCCAGTTCGGCGCGGACCGAGCGGCCCAGGGACGTCACCGCGCCGGCCGCGCGGGAGCGGTCGCGGCAGTGGAAGGCCAGCTCGCAGGCGGACAGACACTCGGGTGCGTACGTCGCCGGGACCGACTCCACGGCCGAGGTCAGCTCGGCGGCGGACAGCTCCGGGGAGAAGCAGGTGCCCTCGGGGAGCGCGTCGGCGATGTCCTCGATACGGGTGAGACGCGCCAGCTGGCGGCCGGTGACCGCGCGCTGCTTGCGCACGTCGACGGCCGAGGCGGTGGGGAGGTTGGAGAAGTCCTTGGGGCAGACGAGCAGGATCCGGTGCCGTACCTCGGGGGCGGGGTCGAGGCGGGCGGCGACCTCTTCCAGGGCGAGGACGTACACCGCCGCCTGGCGTGCCGCCGCGCCCACCTTCGCCGGGTCCGCGCTGCCGTCCAGCATCGGGAAGGACTTGATCTCCACGACCGTCCAGCTGCCGTCGGGGTGCACCACCACGGCGTCCGGCTCCAGGAACGCGGGGGAGCCCGCCACGTCCAGCGCGAGCATCGGGTGGTCGAGGAGCGTCCAGCTGCCGACGGCCGCGGTGGCCTCGCGCAGCGCCAGTGCCGTACGAGCCGCGCGGCCCTCGGGCCCGGCCGCGGAGAGGTCCGGCACCAGCGCGTCGGCGGGCGGTTCCGCGCGCCGGTCCAGCTTCTCGTGCACCAGCCTGAGCAGCTCCGCGCCGCCGTCCGCCTTCACCTTCGCCTCGAACGCGTTGCCCCGCGTGAACGCGAACTGCGACTGCCCGAAGACCGCAGGGGAGCCCAGCGCGCTCGCCACCGCCGCCTTGTTCACCCCGGCGCCGTCCAGGATCGCGCGCCGTCTGCACCCGGGGTTGGCGGCGAGGGCGGCCAGGGCACGCGCGTCCAGCGCCTTGGCCGGTACCTCGGGACCGCGCAGCTCAGCGAGCCGCTGCCGGAGCGCCTTCCCCCGCGTCCGTGGGAGAGGCACCCGGCTCGGCTCCGGATCCGATCCGGGACTCGCGCTGCCGTGGAATTCGCTCACCCGCGGAAGTCTGGCATCCGGCACTGACAATTGGGGAACCTGCGACCTGAGCGCCCCCTGCGCCGAAGGGCAGCCGCTCCCTGATCCGGTCCGCGCCCCGCATGACGTACGGCGTCAGGAACAGCCCGACGCCCATCACGGCAACGCCCGCGACCGCGTCGAGGAAGTAGTGGTTCGCGGTGCCCAGGACCACCATCGTGGTCCCCAGGGGGTAGGCCACGGCGGCGACCTTCGTCGTACGCGTCCTGCCGTACCGCCACAGCATGACCCCGCACCACAGCGCCCAGCCCACATGCAGGCTCGGCATGGCCGCGTACTGGTTCGTCATCCCCCCGAGGCCGCGCGGGGCGCTGGCCTCGCTGCCCCACCAGCCGTACGAGCTGTACTGCGCCATCGTGTCGACGAAGCCGTGGCCTGCGGAGAGCAGGCGCGGCGGGCAGGTCGGCAGCAGGGTGAAGCCGATCAGACCGAAGAAGGTGGACGTCATCAGCCAGGTGCGGGCCGCGCGGTAGTGCACGGCGCGCGATCGGAACAGCCAGACGAGGATCGCCGGTGTGATCAGGTAGTGCAGTGACGCGTACCAGAAGTCCGCCGGGACGCCGAGCCACGCCTCGCGCGTGAAGAGCCGGTTGAGCGGGTGCTCGGCGTTGATGTGCAGGAACTTCTCGATGTGCAGGATCGCCACGCCGTGGTCGACGGCGTTCGAGGTGTCACCGCGGGCGAGGAGGCGGCCGGCCGAGTAGCAGGCGTACACCAGCAGGATCAGCGGGACCTCGGTCCACCAGCGCAGGCGGGTCTGCGGGGTCGCTGCCTCGATGCCCGGTGTCGTCTCGGTCCTCGGCATCCGATCGCCTCCCCCTTCGTTCTCGCGCGGCGCCCGGCGGGCCGGTCGTGCCACTTTACGGCGTACGTGCGCACCCGCTTCGGGCGCCCCGGCCCTCAAAGACGCAGAGATCGCCCGCCGGGTTGCCCGCCCCAAGGGTGCGCGATGATGGACTGGTTCCGCCTGCGATTTCTCCCGGAAGGCCTTTCAGCTCATGGCACCGCGCATTCTGCTGGCCCGGCACGGACAGACCGCGTGGTCGCTGTCCGGCAAGCACACCGGCAGGACCGACGTGCCGCTCCTGGAGGAGGGCCGGCGGGGCGCCAAGCTGCTCGGCGAGCGGCTGCAGCGGATGCCGTTCGAGGGGCTTCCCGGGGTTGCCGTCCGCACCAGTCCGCTGGCACGCGCGCGTGAGACCTGCGAGCTTGCCGGGTTCGGGGAGCGGGCGGTCGTGTGGGACACGTTGATGGAGTGGGACTACGGGGCGTACGAGGGGATGACGCCCGAGGAGATCCAGGGCGTGCGGCCGGGGTGGTTGATCTGGCGGGACGGGGTGCCCGGGGGTGAGTCGCTTGCCGAGGTGGCCTCGCGGGCGGATGAGGTGGTGGCTTGGGCGCGGGCTGAGGACCGGGATGTGCTGGTGTTTGCCCACGGGCACATCTTGCGGTCCATCGGGGCTCGGTGGCTGGGGCTGCCGTTGGATTTCGCCGCGCGTATTCGGTTGAACCCGACGTCGCTGTCGGTGCTGGGGTGGGCTTATGGCGAGCCTGCCATTGAGAGCTGGAACGACCTGGGGCACTTGACCGGGGAGTGAGCTGTGCCCGGGGGTGGTGCTGGCGGGCGGGGGTTCGCCGGCCGGCGCTCGCCGGGTGCCGCTCTCTTTGGGACGGGTGCCGCCCTCAGCGGCACGATTGCCCGCAGCTACGGCGGGGCGGTTGCGGCAGCTACGTGCGCGTGCCCGCAGCTGACGCCGGCTGCCCGCTGCTGCGGAAGTGCAGCTGTCCGTGGCTACGGCGTTCGGGGCTGGTTTGCGTGGCGTTCCAGGAAGCCCGATACGCCCGATGCCCGGCGGTGGGGCAGAAGGACCCTCGCCGTTCCCGCCAGCATTGTCTGGACTCGGGAGGACTGGACCTGGTCCAGGAGGTCCAGTACCTGCATTCCGGCCGTTGCCGCCTCGTCAGGGCGGCCGCCTCTGGCCAGGTCGTCGGCCAGTTCCGCCGTGTACAGGGCGATGTTGCGGGTGAAGTGCGGGTTCTGGAGCCGGGCCGCGCGGCGGGCGTGGCGGGCGGCGCGCGGCCAGTCGCCCAGAGTGGACCAGCACTGCGCCTCCAGGCCCTCCAGTTCGGCCTCCCCGTAGAAGCTCATCCACTCGGGGGCGGCGTCCGAGGGGCCTCGCTCGAAGAGGGTCTGCGCACGGACGAGCGCCTGTTCGCAGGCGGTGCGGTCGGCGAGCCCCGCCCAGCCGCCCGCCTCGCGCAGCGCGAGCAGCGACATCAGGCGGGCGGAGCCCAGGGGGCGCGCGACGCGTTGTGCGGCCTGCGCGGCCCGGACCGCCTCGCGCGGGCGTCCGGCGTCGCGCGCGAGGAAGGCCGTGTTGCAGAAGGCGTGCGCCTCCAGGGCGTCGTCGCCGGTCATCCGGGCGGTCGCGAGCGCCTCCGCATAGTGCGAACGTGCATCGTCGAACCGCCCCGAGTCGTGCGCCAGCCAGCCCACGGAGATGGCGAGTTCACCGGCGCCCGAGTGGAGCCGGTCGGCGGTCGTCTGCCGGGTCGCCCCGGCGTCCAGCAGCGCATAGGCGGCGCGCAACGGAGCCGACGCGCGCCGGTAGAGCCCGTCCGCGCCGTGCCGGTCGTCGAGCACCCGGATTCTGCGTACGGCCTCTTCGAGCGCGTACGCGTCGTTCGCGCCGGGGCGGCGGACGGGACGCCCCGCTGCCGCGGCGTCGAAGGCGAGCCCGATCGGGCCCAGCGAGGCGGCGGCTACCGTGGCGCCACCGCCGGTCATGAATGCGCGACGCAGCACGTCGCTCTCCTCGTAGCTCTCGTGAAGCGCATGGCTCTCGTGGTGATGCCCATGCGGGTCGTAAGGGACTTGCGGGTGGTGAGGGACCTGCGGGTCCGGGTTGTCCTGCCTCTCATACGGCTCGTACGCCCCCTGTGTCTCACCGGTGCTGTGCGCCCGGCGTCCGCGTACGGACGAGCGGGACGCGAAGCCCAGGTCGGTGAGGGTGCGGCCGGGGAACATGTGCAGGAACACCCGTTCGTATGCGTAGTTGGGGCAGCGGATCTCGCCCGCCTCGACCCGGCCGATGTAGCGCGCGTCGCAGCTGACCCGCTCCCCGATCTCGCGCGCGGCCCGGCGCACCGCGGCGGCGAACTCGGCCGGCGAGCGCTGTCCGCGCAACTGCCTGAAGACGAGGTTCGGCCGCGGTGGCCTGGGGGGCGTGGGCTGGGACGAGGTCAGCTGTGACGACGCCATGGCCGGGTCCTCTCGTGCGAACCGTCGAACCATGCCGGATTCAGGGTGGGTTGTCCGTGAAGAGCCCTGTCTCCAGCGGGGAAGAACGTACCTGCTGTGCCGGAGTGCTCACGCTGTGTTTGGCTACAAACCGGATATCTCATACGGGATCTGCCATGAACTGCCATCCTTTGTGGCTGACTTCTGCCGTAGCCGTTGACGCGTGCGCCGCGTTGAACCCTGCGGACCGGGAGCCGCCCGACTCCCGACCCGCTTCGTTCAAGGAGGGGTTCCGTGGTGGAGGCCGGGATGGAGACCAGACAGAGCGTCGTTCCTCGTACGCCGCCCGCGACCGTGGCGCACGCCCCGGGGCGCGGCGAGCCGCCCCTTCCCGACGGCGCGTGCGACCTCGTCACCGTGCCCACCCGGCAGGGGCTGGAGGCCGTCGACATCCTGCGGCGCGGAGCGGGCGACGCGGTCGGCCCCGTCCTGCACGACGACGACTGCAACACCCTGGGCTTCGTGGTGCCGCCCGGTACCGCCGCCGCCTGGGACGTCCCGGGCAGTACCTGTACGGAGACCGACGGCCGCGGTCTGAGGCTGAACCCCGAGCCGCCCGTGGCGGGCTCGGACTGGCTGCTCCCGCCCGGCGAGGCCGACCTCGCGACCGACCCGGCGGTGCTGCGCGCCGCCCTGGGTGAGGCGGCACGGATCATCGAGGCCGCGGACAACTGCCGCTGACCTGGTCGCTCGTGCCACCCCGCGCAGGCGTGGCCGCTTGGCGCTGCCGATAATGGCGCAATGGGAAAGTCCAGGAACCCCCGGCGCGCGGGCGGCGCTGTCGAAGCGGTCGTCGAGGCCGTCGGCGGCGGACTCGCCGAGCTGATGCCCGACCGGGACCGGGCGCGGGCCTGGACGCTGCTGATCGACGGGGCGCCGCAGTCGCACGTCGATCTCGACGACCCCTCCTACCTCTCCTTCGAGTACCAGCGCCGGCTCGGGCATGTCATCGACCTCGTCGCACCGGCCGGGAAGCCCGTGCATGCCGTGCACCTCGGCGGCGGAGCCCTCACCCTCGCCCGCTATGTCGCCGCCACCCGCCCCCGCTCCACCCAGCAGGCCGTCGAGCGGGACGCCGCGCTCGTCCAACTGGTCCGCCGTGAGCTGCCGTTGGACCCGAACGCCCGGATCAGGGTGCGTTCCGTCGATGCCCGTGAAGGGCTCGCCAAGGTGCCCGACGGCTGGGCCGACCTCGTCATCGCCGATGTGTTCAGCGGCGCCCGCACCCCGGCCCACCTCACCTCGACCGAGTTCCTCGACGAGGTCCGCCGGGTCCTGAAGCCGGGCGGCTGCTACGCCGCCAATGTCGCCGACGGGCCGCCGCTCGCCCACCTCCGCGGCCAGATCGCCACCGCGGCCGCCCGTTTCCCCGAACTCGCGCTGGTCGCCGACCCGACCGTGCTGCGCGGCAAGCGCTTCGGCAATGCGATCCTCGTCGCCTCCGACGCCCCGCTGCCGATCGCGGAACTGACCCGCCGGGCGGCCTCCGACCCGCACCCCGGCCGCGTCGAACACGGCCGCGCACTCCTCGACTTCACCGGCGGGGCGACCCCGGTGGCGGACGAGGCGGCGGTCGCCTCTCCGGCGCCGCCGCCCTCGGTGTTCCGCTGAGTCAGCGCTTCGCGATATGCCGTCGATCGTCTGCAGCGCCATCGTGGCTGGTCGCGCCCACGCGGCGGAGCCGCACATTGATACAGCCCCGCGCCCCTTCAGGGGCTGCCGAACCGCCGCGGACTCCGCACACCCTGCTTGGTCCCGGGCGCCCCAGCAGTTCCCGACTAGTAGTTCCCGACTTCCACATGCGGCGGCCCGTCGTGCCAGGTGCAGATCACCGAGACCTTGTTGGTGCCCGAGGTGAACTCCACCCGGATCCAGGTGGCCGTCTTCCACGTCTGCATCGACCAGCCGGTGTCCGGGGTCGCCATGACGAGCGTCGCCGCACTCTTGCCGAGGTCGAAGACCACCCGCCCGCCGTCGGTGTCGTAGCTCTTGACCTGGCCGGATGCGGTGGGGGTCGGGGCGGGGCTCGATGTCGGTGTCGTCGACGGCGTGGGCGTCGGGGAGGGCTTGCTCGACGCGCCCTTCGACGGTGACGGCGACGGCCGCTTCGTCGACGACGCCAGCGGCTTCGACTCCTGTGTGGTCGCCTCCGCCGCCGTGATCGGCAGGGCGCGCGGCGGGTCGTACGCCGTGCCCGCCATCACCGTGTGGACACCCCACCACGACAGCGTGACCGCCGCGCCCGTGGCGAGCGACCAAGCCAGTACGTGTACGAGTCCTCTGCGCATCGCGGGCCATACTGCCTCACGCGTCCCACGGGTGTCCCGTCCGTTGTCCACAACCGAAGAGTTGTCCACAGGCCCGGATACGCCTCTTCCGCATGGCGTACGGTGCCGCGCATGGCAAGTGTGCTCGTGGTCGAGGACGACCAGTTCGTACGCTCGGCGCTGATCCGGCACCTGACCGATGCCGCGCACACCGTGCGCAGTGTCGGGACGGCGCTGGAGGCGCTGCGCGAGGTCGCCCATTTCCGTTTCGACGTGGTGATTCTGGACCTTGGACTGCCCGACCTGGACGGGTCCGAGGCCCTGAAGATGCTGCGCGGGATCACCGATGTGCCTGTGATCATCGCCACCGCGCGGGACGACGAGACGGAGATCGTCCGCCTGCTCAACGCGGGCGCCGACGACTACCTGACCAAGCCGTTCTCCGTCGAGCACCTGTCCGCGCGGATGTCCGCGGTCCTACGACGGTCCCGGTCCTCCCCTTCGGACGCCTCGCCCTCCACCGTCCTGCGGGTCGGCGGCCTCACCGTCGATCCGCTGCGCCGCCAAGCCGAACTGGACGGCGTCCGCCTCGACCTCACCCGCCGCGAGTTCGACCTGCTGGCCTTCCTGGCCGGCCGGCCGGGCGTCGTCGTACCCCGCAAGGAACTCCTCGCCGAGGTGTGGCAGCAGTCGTACGGCGACGACCAGACCATCGATGTCCATCTGTCCTGGCTGCGGCGGAAGCTGGGCGAGACGGCGGCGCAGCCCCGCTATCTGCACACGCTCCGGGGTGTCGGCGTGAAGCTGGAGCCGCCGGGTGGGGAGCCGCCGCGATGAGATGGGCACTGGTCAAGGTCTGTCTGGCGGTCACCGCCATGGTCGTGGTCGCCTTCGCGGTGCCGCTCGGACTCGTCATCAAGGAGATGGCCCGCGACCGCGCGTTCTCCAACGCCGAGCGGCAGGCCGCCGCGGTCGCCCCGGCGCTGTCCATCACCACCGAGCGCGGCCAACTGGAGCGGGTCGTCGCCTCCGCCGGCTCGGACTCCGGGATGGCCGTGCACATACCGGCGGCCGCCGGACAGTCCGCCCTCGACATCGGGCGGCAGCGCGCCGCCGACGAGGACATCGCGACCGTGCGCAAACTCGGCCGCGCCTCCACCACCGCGGTCTCCGGCGGCTCCACCCTGCTCCAGCCGGTCGCGCTGAGCACGGGCGCGATAGCCGTCGTCGAGGTGTACGTCCCCGAGTCCGAGGTCAGCAACGGCGTCGGTACGGCCTGGGCGGTGCTCGCGGGTGTCGGGATCGCCCTGATCGTCGGATCCGTCGCGGTCGCCGACCGGCTGGGCGTACGGATGGTGCAGCCGGCGCAGAAGCTGGTCGAGGGCGCGCACGAGCTGGGGGAGGGGAAGCTGGGGGCAAGGGTGCCGGAGGAAGGTCCGACCGAACTGCGGCTGGCGGCGGTCGCGTTCAACTCCATGGCCGATCAGGTCGTGCAACTCCTGGCAAATGAGCGGGAGTTGGCGGCGGATCTGTCCCACCGGCTGCGGACCCCGCTGACCGTGCTGCGGCTGAATGCGGCCTCGCTCGGCGACGGACCGGCCGCCGAGCAGACCCGGGCCGCCGTCGCCCAGCTGGAGCGCGAGGTCGACACCATCATCCGCACCGCCCGGGACGCCAAGCCGCAGACCGCGGCCGCCGGTCCCGGTGCCGGATGCGACGCGGCCGAGGTGGTCCGTGAGCGGATGGCGTTCTGGTCGGCGCTCGCCGAGGACGAGGGCCGCAAGTGGCGGATGGCCGGCGCCGACCGTCCGGTGCGCATACCCGTGGCCCGGGCGGACCTCGCGGCCGCGCTGGACGCCCTGCTCGGCAACGTGTTCCGGCACACCGCCGAGGGCACGGCCTTCGCGGTCGACCTGCACAACGGGGAGGACGCGGTGATCGTGCTGGTCTCCGACGCCGGCCCCGGGATCCTGGACCCCGAGGCCGCCATGGCGCGCGGGCGGGGCTCCGGAAGCGACGGATCCACCGGCCTGGGCCTGGACATCGTGCGGCGGCTCGCCGAGTCGACCGGTGGTGACGTGCGGATCGGGTCCTCGGTCCTTGGCGGGACCGAGGTGCGGATCTGGATCCAGCTGGACGGGCGGGAGCGGACGCCCGGACGGGGCCACCGCTCCGTACGGCGACGCAGACAGAAGAAGCTCGTCTAGAAATTGGTCTCTACCTTTAACCGTCCCCGATCCCTTCCTTAAGCGCACCCTAAGATCCTCAACCCCCGTCCGGATCAGGCACTTTGCCCGATTCCGGCTCGCTAGCGTGCTGCCGCACCCGACCCCCGAACCATGAAGGCAGGCACGCGCATGAGCACGCACCGGCGCAGGATCAGTGGCAGGAACAAGGCGATCGGCGGAGCTGTCGCCGCGGCCGTGATCGGTGGCGGCGCGCTCCTGCTCACCGGTACCGCACAGGCGGCCGGCGTGGCCGCCGCGTACACGAAGACCAGTGACTGGTCGACCGGGTACACCGCGCAGTACGTCGTCACGAACAACACCGGGCAGACGGAGAAGAGCTGGAAGCTGGAGTTCGACCTTCCGTCCGGCGCCAAGCTGAGCTCGCTGTGGAACGCCGAGTCCAGCGTGAGCGGACAGCACGTCACCGTGACACCGGCCAAGTGGGACACCGACGGCCTCGCGCCCGGCAGGTCCGTCACCGTCGGCTTCGTCGTCAACGGCACCGGAAACCCGAGCAGCTGTCTCGTCGACGGCGCCAAGTGCTCCGCGGACGACGGCCCGACGCCCGAGCCGAGCGGCCGCCCGACACAGTCCCCGACACCCACCCCCACGCCCACCAGGACGGCGCCCCCCACGGCCACCCCCACCCCGACCCAGAGCTCCGGCACCGGCACCACGGCGAGCGCAGGCTTCGCCCCCTACGTCGACACCTCCCTCTACCCCGCCTTCGACCTCCTGGCGAGCGCCGACGCGACCGGCGTGAAGAACTACAACCTCGCCTTCATCACCGACGGCGGCGGCTGCACACCCAAGTGGGGCGGCGTCACCGACCTCGGCAGCGACTCGGTCGCCTCCCAGATCGGCGCGCTCCGCGCCAAGGGCGGCGACGTCCGGGTCTCCTTCGGCGGCGCCTCCGGTTCCGAACTGGCGACGACCTGCTCCTCCGCGGACGCGCTGGCGGCGGCGTACGGCAAGGTCGTGGACCAGTTCAAGCTGACCAAGGTCGACTTCGACGTCGAGGGCGGCGCGCTCCCGAACACCACGGCGAACACGAACCGCGCGAAGGCCATAGCCAAGCTCCAGGCGGCCCACCCCGACCTGGACGTCTCCTTCACCCTCCCGGTCATGCCCGAGGGCCTCACCCAGGACGGCGTGAACCTGCTCTCCAACGCCAAGTCCAACGGCGCGAAGATCAACACCGTCAACATCATGGCCATGGACTACGGCGCCTCCTACAGCGGCGACATGGGCACCTACGCCGAGCAGGCGGCCACCGCCACGCAGGCCCAGGTCAAGAGCGTGCTCGGCCTCTCCGACGCCGCCGCCTGGAAGACGGTCGCCGTCACCCCCATGATCGGCGTCAACGACGTCTCGTCCGAGATCTTCAAGGTCGACGACGCCAGCCAGCTGACCGCCTTCGCCAAGTCCAAGGGCCTCGGCGGCCTCTCGATGTGGTCGGCGACCCGCGACCAGCAGTGCGCCGGCGGCACCAAGCCCACCGCCGACGCCACCTGCAGCTCGATCAGCCAGGACAAGTTCGCCTTCTCGAAGGCATTCGGCGCCTTCAACTGACCACCACTCAACGGTGGTTGACGCGCCCCGGCCGGACTCCCCCCCACCCGGCCGGGGCGCGCATGCTCGGGCTGGACCGGTCGCAGCCGTGGCCGACACGGCACCTCGCGCACGCCGTGCTGAGCACGACACCGCGACTTCGAGACCATCGCCTCGGTCACCGGCCCGCCGGCCCAGTGGCTTGCGCCGCCAGGGAGCCTGCGACCGCGTGGCGCCAGTCGCGAGGTGCGGCACGCCTCCTCGGTGTGCCGCACCCCGCGCCCCGGTTCGCCTCCGTCGGTCAGTCGGTCGGCAGCGACGGGAGGGAGCCCGTCCGAGCCGCCTGCCCATACCAAAGGGCGCTCGACTTCGGCGTACGAGCAAGCGTGGCGTAGTCGACGTACACCGCCCCGAAACGCTTCTCGTAGCCGTACGCCCACTCGAAGTTGTCCATCAGGGACCACAGGTAGTAGCCGCGCACGTCCGCGCCGTCGGTGATCGCCCGGCGTACCGCCGCGAGGTGCTTCTCCAGGTACGCGATGCGCTCGGGGTCGTGGACGCGGCCGTCGGGGTCGGGCTTGTCGTCGTAGGCGGCGCCGTTCTCGGTGATGTACAGCGGCAGGCCCGGGGCCTCGCGGGTGTACCGCATGATCAGCTCGTGCAGGCCCGTCGGGTCGATCGTCCAGCCCATCTCGGTGCGCTCGCCAGGCGTCTGGTGGAAGGCGACGTCGTCCGCGCCCGGCCACGGGGAGTGGTCGCTGGCGCCGTGGCCGTCGGCGCGCGGGACGCTTGCGTCCGCGTCGGTCGCCGAGACAAGCGCGGGCGTGTAGTAGTTGAGGCCCAGCGCGTCCAGCGGCTGGTTGATCGCCTGCAGGTCGCCGTCGAGGACGTACGACCAGTCGGTGATCTGCTCGGTCGCCGTGAACAGCGACTCCGGGTACGCGCCGTGCAGGATCGGACCGTGGAAGACGCCGTTGGCCAGGTCGTCGATCTTCCGCACCGCGGCCAGGTCCGCCGGGTCCTGCGGGGAAAGGGGCCTGACCACGGAGGAGTTGAGGCTGAGCGCGACCGAGTTGCGGGCCGGCATCACCGACCGCAGGGCCGAGGTGCCCAGCCCGTGCGCGAGGTTCAGGTGGTGAGCGGCCCTCAGCGACGCCTCCGGGTCCGTGCGGCCCGGTGCGTGCACCCCGGAGCCGTAGCCCAGGAACGCGCTGCACCACGGCTCGTTGAGGGTGATCCACTGCTCCACCCGGTCGCCCAGCGCCTCGCCCACGATCTGGGCGTACTCGGCGAACCTGAGCGCTGTGTCCCGCTCCGGCCAGCCGCCCGCGTCCTCCAGCTCCTGCGGCAGGTCCCAGTGGTAGAGGGTGACGGCCGGCTTGATGCCGTGCTCGAGCAGCTCGTCGACCAGCCGCCGGTAGAAGTCCAGGCCGACCTGTACGGCAGGGCCCCGGCCCGTCGGCTGCACCCGGGACCAGGAGACCGAGAAGCGGTACGCGGACAGGCCGAGATCGGCCATGAGCGCCACGTCGTCGCGGTACCGGTGGTAGTGGTCGACAGCGATGTCACCGTGATCGCCGCCGGCGGTCCTGCCCGGCGTATGACTGAAGGTGTCCCAGATCGAGGGCGTACGACCGCCCTCCCGCACCGCCCCCTCGATCTGGTAGGCGGAGGTCGCGGCCCCCCAGAGGAAGGCGGGGGGAAAGGTCACCGGGGTCGCCGGCTGTGCGGACTCAGGCATGGAAGCGCTCCCATAAGTGGTCGTCGAGACCGAAGAGTTGGAGGGGGTGGGGGGCGGACAGGGGGAGGAGGGGAGGGGGCCGAGGCGGCGCCGGCTCGGCCCCGAGGGGACGTACGACGACGTACGGCAGAACCGGAGTGAGGAGCCGTCAGCCCTTGATCGCGCCCTGCATGATGCCGCCCACGATCTGCTTGCCGAACAGGATGAACGCGATCAGCAGCGGCAGCGTGCCCAGCAGCGCGCCCGCCATGATCACCGCCTGGTCGGGCACATAACCGGTGCCGAGCGAGTTGAGGGCGACCTGCACGGTCGGGTTCTGCTGGTTGAGGGCGATGATCGGCCACAGGAAGTCGTTCCAGGCGAACACGAAGGTCAGCAGGCCGAGCACGGCCATCGCGGGGCGGGCCGCGGGGAAGACCACGTGCCAGACGACTCTCAGGCTGCTCGCCCCGTCCACCCGGGCCGCCTCGATCAGCTCGGTGGGCAGCGCCTGCACCAGGTACTGCCGCATGAAGAACGTACCGAAGGCCGTCACCAGCGTCGGCAGGATGACCGTCTGCAACTGGTTCGACCAGCCCAGGTTGCTCATCCACAGATACAGCGGTACGACGGCCAGCTGCGGCGGGATCATCATCGTGCCGATCGTCAGCAGCAGCAGCACGTTGGAGAACCGGAACCGCAGCTTGGCGAAGGCGAAGCCGGCGAGCGTGGAGAACAGCACCGTGGCGACGGTGATGGTGCCCGCGACGACCGTGCTGTTGAACATCGCGGTGCCCATGCCGGCCTGGTCCCAGGCTGCCTGCAGGTTCTTGAACAGGTTCCCGCCGAACCACAGGGGCGGCGGAGTCTCGGCCAGCCGCCGGTCGGTGCGCGAGGCCGCGACCGCCGTCCACACCAGGGGCGCCAGCGAGACCAGCGCGAAGACCGTCAGTACGACGTACGTCACGGGGCCCGCGTGCAGCTGCTTGCCCGCGCCCATCACCCGACGGGAACGGTCCTTCTTCGGTCGCGCCTGAGGCAACGTCAGTTCACTGGTGGTCATTGGGACTTCCTCAGGCGTCGGGTGAACAGCATGTTGATCACGGCGACGATCAGCAGGATCAGGAACATCGACCAGGCGATCGCGGACGCCTTGCCGAGGTTGCCGATGATCCAGCCCTGGTCGTACATGTACAGGCCGAGCGTCTGGTACTGGTGCTCGGAGCCGCCCTTGGAGCCGCTGACCCCGCCGAACAGCAGGGGCTCACCGAAGAGCTGGGTCGCGCCGATCGTGGAGACCACCACCGTGAACAGGATGGTGGGCCTGAGCTGCGGGATCGTCACGTGCCGGAACTGCTGCCAGCGGTTGGCGCCGTCGAGCGCCGCCGACTCGTACAGGTCGACCGGGATCGCCTGCATCGCCGCCAGGTAGATCAGCGCGTTGTAGCCGGTCCACCGCCAGATCACGATCGACGACACCGCGAACTGCGAACCCCAGTCGGACTCACGCCAGTTGACCGGGCCGATCCCCACGAAGTGCAGGAACCAGTTGATCATGCCGCCGTCCCAGGAGTACAGCAGCGTGAAGACGAGCGTCGCCGCCGCCACCGAGGTGGCGTAGGGGGTGAGCATCACGACCCGCCAGACGGTCGAGCCGCGCAGCCGGTAGTTGAGCAGGTGGGCGAGCCCGATCGCGGCCATCAGCTGCGGCACGGTCGAGATCACACCGATGGTGAAGGTGTTCTTCAGCGCGTTCCAGAAGAAGTCCGAGCTGAGCAGGTTCTTGTAGTTGTCCAGGCCCGCCCAGGTCTGGGTGTCCAGTGAGGACAGCTGCACGTCGTGCAGCGAGTACCAGGCCGTGTACAGCAGCGGGACCAGCGAGAACGCCCCGAAGATGATGAAGAAGGGGGCGATGAACGCGTACGGCGACGCCTTCATGTCCCAGCGGTACAGCCGGCTGCGCCAGGAGTCGGCGCCCGGGGGTGGCGTACCGCGACCGTGAGCGCCCCGGGCCGCGCCCGGCGGGGTGCCGGGCGCGGCCTCGGCGCTCGACGCGGGATGCGCGAGTGCCTGCTTGGAGCTGCTCACTGGCCGAGCACGTCCTTGATCTCGTTCTTGGCCGCGTCCCAGCCCTGCGAGGGGCTCTTGCCCTTCTGCTCGACCTGGAGGATGCCCACGTCGGTGATGGCGGTGTTGATGGGCTGGTCCTTGATGCCGAAGTACTGGCTCGGGATGGTCTTCGCCGAGTCGGCGAAGATCTGGGTGATCGGTGCGTTCGAGAAGTACGCCAGGGTGTCCGCGGCCGGCTTCAGGTTCGCGTACGCCGACGGGGTCGACGGGAAGCTGGCCTGCTTGGCGAAGACCTTCGCCTGCTGCTCGGGCGCGGTCAGCCACTTCGCCAGGGCGATGGCCTCCTTCTGGTGCTTGCCCGCCGTCGGCACGCCGAGGAAGGAGCCGCCCCAGTTGGACGCGGTCGGGGCGGCGGCGACGTCCCAGTTGCCCTTGCCGGAGTCACCGGACTTCTGCTCGATGTAGCCGATCATCCAGGCCGGGCAGGCCACCGTGGCGAAGGTGCCGTTGGCGTAGCCCTGGTCCCACGGCTTGTCGAACTGCTTCAGCTTCGCCGACATGTTGCTGGTCGCCACCGACATCGCGACGTCCCAGGCCTTCTTCACGCCGTCGGACTTGTCCCAGACGACCTGGCCGCTGCTCTTGTCGTAGTAGCGCTCGCTCGCGCCGCCGAGGGCCGCGTTGTAGACGGAGGAGGCCGAGTCCACGAACTTGGTGCCGCTGGGCGCCTTCTTCATGTACTGCTTGCCGACGTCGACGTACTTGGCCCAGTCGCCCTTCCACTGCGCGGCGAGCTTGGTGCGGTCCGTCTCCAGGCCGGCCTTCTTGAACAGGTCCTTGCGGTAGCAGATCGCCATCGGGCCGACGTCGGTGCCGAGTCCGATCAGCTTGCCGTCCTTGGTGGTGGCCTGGGCGTTCTTCCAGTCCAGCCACTGGGACTTGTCGACCTCCTTGCCGAGATCGACGAACTTGGCGCCCTGCGTCTGCACGGCCTCGGTGATGTTGCCGACCTCGATCGCCTGGATGTCGTCGGTGCCGGAGCCCGCCTGCAGCCGGGTGAGGACCTTCGGCCAGTACACGTCGGTACGGGTGGTGACGTTCTCCTTGATGCTGATGTTCGGGTGCAGCTTCATGTACTCGTCGTAGAGACCGGCCTGCTTGTAGCCGAACACACCGAAGGTGCCGATGGTCAGTGTGGTCTTGCCCTTGCTGTTGCCGCCGCTGTCGTTCGACGAGCTGTTGTCCGAGTCCTTGGAGCAGCCGGCCAGCAGCCCCGTGGTCAGCGCGGCCACGGCCGCGAGGGCCATCAGCCTGCGGGACCGTCGGGTACTCGTGCCCATTTGCGTCCTCCTGTTGCCTGACGTGCCGACCCCCCGGCCAACTGCATTGTTGGGCCCGTTCTACACGCTGCGGCTCGGGCGGGGAACGTGCGGGATGTGTATGTGTCAGGTACTGTGGGAGCGCTCCCACAAGTGATGTGTTGAAGGTTCGCCGGTTCGAGCGAGGGTGTCAAGGGAGTCGGCGTGGCGAGATGTGTTCAGTTATCGGGCTGTTAACTGGATGAAAGGAGTCCGGTACCGGTCGGGTTTTCCAGCCGGGCGCGGGGTCTGGGAGCGGGAGCCCCCAGGGACGGTCACTGATGCCCCGGGACTGTTAGATTCCAGGCCAGCTGCAGTAACGGCGGAAAGGGCGGAGCCAAATGCGGAGCCGGAGCGGTGGTCGGCCCACCCTCGAAGAGGTCGCCGCGCGCGCGGGCGTGGGCCGCGGCACGGTCTCCCGCGTGATCAACGGCTCGCCCCGGGTCAGCGACGCGACCCGCGCGGCGGTCGAGGCGGCGGTGGCCGAACTCGGGTACGTCCCCAACACGGCCGCTCGCGCCCTCGCGGCGAACCGCACGGACGCGATCGCCCTCGTCGTCCCCGAGCCGGAGACTCGTTTCTTCGCGGAGCCGTACTTCTCGGACATGCTGAAGGGCGTCGGCGCCGAGATCTCCGACACGGAGATGCAGCTCCTGCTGATCTTCGCGGGCAGCGACAGGGAGCGCAGGAGGCTCGCGCAGTACCTGGCCGCGCACCGTGTGGACGGCGTCCTGCTGGTCTCGGTGCACGCGGACGACCCGCTGCCCGACCTGCTCGCGCAGCTGGAGATCCCCGCCGTGATCAGCGGCCCCCGGTCGGCCGCCGAGACCCTGACCTCGGTGGACTCGGACAACTACGGCGGCGGCCGCTCGGCGGTGGAGCACCTGCTCTCCAGGGGCCGCCGCAAGATAGCCCACATCACCGGCCGCCTCGACGTCTACGGCGCCCAGCGCCGCGTCGACGGCTACCGTGACGCCCTGAGCGACGCGGGCCAGGAGGTCGACGAACTCCTCATCGAGACCGGCGACTTCACCGAGGAGGGCGGCCGCCGGGCGATGACGAAGCTGCTCGGCCGGTGCCCGGACCTGGACGCGGTCTTCGCGGGCTCCGACGTGATGGCGGCGGGCGCCCGCCAGGTCCTGCGCGAGGAGGGCCGCCGCATCCCCGACGACGTGGCGCTGGTCGGCTACGACGACTCGGCCATCGCCCGCCACATGGACCCGCCCCTCACCAGCGTCCGCCAGCCCATCGAGGAGATGGGCCGCCGCATGATCGACCTCCTCCTCAGCGAAATCGCCGACCGCCGCCCGGCCGTCTCCCGCGACCTGGAACGCCGCCAGGTGGTCCTGGCAACGGAACTGGTACCGCGCACGTCTTCCTGACCGCGACTCGGTCCTACGGCGTCCGGCCTGTCCGGGGAGGTCGACCGCGGGGGCGAAGGGGGCTGGCGAGCCGCGAGGGCCGTGTTTGTGGCCGTGGTGGGGTCGCGTGCGGGAGCGGGGCCACCGGAGCTCGGGACGCCGTCGCGTCGGTGTGCAGGCATGTTCCGTCAGGTGGGCCGGTGTGTCGGCCGTGGTCACTGGCCGGTGTGGGTCCGTTCAGGATGCGCGTCGGCGGGGCGAAGGGGCGAGGGCCGTATGGGTTCGCGGTGCCTGCGGTTTCGAAGCGTCGCGACTTGGGATGCCACCGCATCGGCGTCCAGGCGTGGTCAAAGGCCGCGTACGCGGGGCCCGAGGCCGCGGGTCCCGCCGCGGCTCGGGGCACCGCCTCGTTCGGGTTCCGCGGTTGGAAAATGAGCGGTCCTTCCTCGCTCGGGCGCGCATGCTGGCGGTCATGACTCCCCATCCGCTGCTGGGCGTTCGCGAGGTTGCCGTCGTCGAGTCGTATCTCCGTACGGTGGGTGAGGTGTTCCGGGTCTTTCGTGAGCAGGACTCGGGCTGTGTGTCGTACGGGGTGCTCCTCCCGGAGGGGGAGCGGTGGTTCGTCAAGGAGGCGGTGACCGAGCGGGCCCAGCGGTCCCTGGACCGGGCCTGGGCCTTTCATCGGGCGGTACGCCATCCCGTGATCGTTCCCCAGCTTCACCGCTTCGCCGTACGAGCGAGCGGTCGTACGGCGACCGTGATGCCCTGGTGCGGGGGCGAACCCCTGTACGGCACCACCGCCCGCTCCCGCTTCCGCGCCCTTCCCGTGCCCCGCGTGCTGCGCGCCCTGGACCGCGTCCTCGATGCCCACCTGGCCGTGGAGGCGGCGGGACACGTCGCGGTCGATCTCTACGACGGCGCCTTCCTCTTCGACTTCGACGCCGATGACCTGTGCCTCATCGACCTCGACGAGTACCGCCCCGGTCCCTTCGTCCTGACGGACGCCCGGCTCCCGGGATCGCGCCGCTTCATGGCCCCGGAGGAGTGGCAGCGGGGTTCGGTCATCGACATCCGCACCACCGTCCATGTCCTGGCCCGCACGGCCCGTCTCCTCCTGGACGCCGGTGACGACGAGCGCGCCTGGCGGGGTACGGCGGCGCAGCTGGCGGTGGTGGAGCGGGGGACGCGGGCGGATCCGGGTGAACGGTTCGCGGGCGTACGGGAGTTGGCGGCGGCGTGGCGGGCGGCGACGTCAGCGGGGTAGCGAGAGCCGCCAGCGCTGCTCGCCGTCCTGTTCCTCGTCCGTCGGGAGGAGCCCGGCCGCCCGGGCCACGGCCGCGGAGGCGACGTGCTCGGGATGGATGTGCGCGAGGACCGTACGTATGGGCTGTTGGCGCAACCGGCCGACCAGTCCGCGCGCCGCCTCCGAGGCGAACCCACGCCCCTGCCAGGGGGTGCCGACGACCCAGGCGATCTCCGCGACCGACCCGGTGACCGTTGCCTGGACGGTCCCCACCAGCCGGGACTCCTCCCTTTCCCGCAGCACCCAGTTGCACCAGGAGACGGAGGGATCGGGGGAGCCGGCGACGAGGCGTTCGTAGCGGACGCGCAGGGCAGCGGGGGACAAGGGGCTGCCGCCGATGAAGGTGTGCAGTGCCGGGTCGCAGAGGACGGTGGCCATCTCGTCGGCGTGCGAGACGCGGAGGGGGAGCAGGTCGAGGCGTGGAGTGCCGATGGTGTCGGCGTACACGGGCACGGGCGGCCTCCCGGAAAACGAATCAGCCGGTGACCCCTTCTCAGGGTCACCGGCTGATTACTCAGGGTGAGTGACGGGACTCGAACCCGCGACATCCTGGACCACAACCAGGTGCTCTACCAGCTGAGCTACACCCACCACGACCGGCGGTCTACTTCGTGGTTTTCCGACCGGCCGAGAAAAAGTGTACAGGGTCCGAAGGGGTGCTCGCGCACGCCTTTTACGGCGCCCCCTCGGAGGCGTTACTCCGCAGGCAGGACGTGCTTCGCGGCGATCGACCTCGCGGTGTCGGAGTCGGGGCCGGGCTGCGGCACGAAGATCGCCTCGCGGTAGTACCGCAGTTCCGCGATGGACTCGCGGATGTCGGCGAGTGCGCGGTGGTTGCCGTTCTTCTCGGGGCTGTTGAAGTAGGCCCGCGGGTACCAGCGCCGCGCCAGCTCCTTGACGCTCGACACGTCGACGATCCGGTAGTGGAGATAGTCCTCGAGCGTCGGCATGTCGCGGAGCAGGAAGCCGCGGTCGGTGCCGACCGAGTTGCCGCACAGCGGGGCCTTGCCGGGTTCCTTGACGTGTTCGCGGACATAGGCGAGGACCTGTTCCTCCGCGTCGGCCACCGTCGTGCCGCCGGCGAGTTCGTCCAGCAGCCCGGACGCGGTGTGCATCTGACGCACCACCTCCGGCATCGTCTCCAGTGCCTTGGACGGCGGACGGATGACGATGTCGACACCCTCGCCGAGGATGTTCAGCTCGGAGTCGGTGACGAGGGCGGCCACCTCGATGAGAGCGTCGTCGGACAGCGAGAGGCCGGTCATCTCGCAGTCGATCCACACCATGCGATCGTTCATGCGACCACCCTAAGGCTGGCGCCCCCAAAATCGGCCCCTCGGGTGTTCGAAGGAGCAGGGGTACGGGAGGAGGGGGCGGGTGGCCTCGGTCACCCGTCCCCTCCTCGACGTCACGTACCGCTGCGCTGCCCCGGCAGGCTCGCCCGGCTCGTCACATAGGCCTCGCGGCCGTTCTCCGCCGCGGCTGCGGCGGAAAGCGACGCACCCGATCCGACGGCACTCGCCGCCGCGCGCCGGCTCTGCAGCGGAACCGGCCCCTCCGGATGCAGCAGGGGCGCGGGCCCCGGCGCTCCGGCCGCACCCTCCATGTCGGCCGGCTTGTCGCCCTGCGGACGGCGAGCGCGGTACGCGGCACGGTAGGCCGCCGGGGACGACCCCAGCTGACGGCGGAAGTGGCCGCGCAGGGCCACCGGCGAACGGAAGCCGCAGCGGCCCGCGACCTCGTCCACCGAGTAGTCCGACGTCTCGAGCAGCCGCTGAGCCTGCAGCACCCGCTGGGTGATCAGCCACTGCAGCGGGGCGCTGCCGGTGAGCGAGCGGAACCGGCGGTCGAAGGTGCGCCGGCTCATGTACGCACGCGCGGCGAGGGTCTCCACGTCGAACTGCTCGTGGAGGTGCTCCAGCGCCCAGGCGACGACCTCCGCGAGCGGGTCGGCGCCGATCTCCTCCGGTAAAGATCGATCGAGGTAGCGCTCCTGACCGCCCGACCGGCGCGGCGGTACGACCAGACGCCGGGCCAGTGCGCCCGCCGCCTCGTTGCCGTGGTCCGTCCGCACGATGTGGAGACAGAGGTCGATCCCGGCCGCCGTACCGGCGGAGGTCAGCACGTCGCCGTCGTCGACGAAGAGCTCTCTCGGATCGACGTGCACCGACGGGTAGCGCTTGGCCAGCGTCGGTGCGTACATCCAGTGGGTGGTCGCGGGGCGGCCGTCCAGCAGGCCCGCCGCCGCGAGCACGAAGGCGCCGGTGCACAGCCCGACTATGCGGGCGCCCTCCTCGTGCGCCCGGCGCAGTGCGTCGAGCGCCTCCTCCGGCGGCGGAGACGTGATCGAGCGCCAGGCCGGTACGACGACCGTGCCGGCGCGCGATATCGCCTCCAGGCCATGTGGCGCGGTGAGTTCCAGGCCCCCTGTGGTCCGCAGTGGGCCTTCCTCGCCGCCGCACACCAGCAGTCGGTAGCGCGGCACGCCGGCGTCCTGGCGGTCGATCCCGAACACCGACAGCGGTATGGAACTCTCGAAGATGGGGCCGCCGCTGAACAGCAGCACCGCGACGATCTCCTTGCGGCGTCGCCCGGAAAGCTTCCGGGCCGCGGCTTCCGGCGCGGCAGTGGAGTCGTGGCTCATACTGCTAAGCCCCCCTCGGTGGTCGCGGCTCCTCGGTTGTGTCGCTCCTGCACGTTTCCCCTCGGTCCTGCACGAGTCCCCCGCCGTAAGACATCAAGATCGAATCTACTGTGTCGCAAGGTGCCGGTGTGACCAGTTCGCCAACCGGCACATTGTCGACATGGCAACTTGGCGTGAAGCATTCGATCACGAAGCGTTGCACTCGCGGGCCGTGCAGGGAAGTGCGCCTTGTCGCAGTGGCCAATCCACGTAGGGTAGACGGGGCCCCCGCGCCCCTTTCTCTGCAGGTGGAACGAGGGTTTGGGGGTGGTCGGGGCAAGGGAGGCGCGGGGTCCGGAAGTTGGCTGAAAAGCATCGGACGCGTGCGCGGAAACCGGTCAGCCGACCGGTGTGCTTCCCCCAGTGTGACGCCTGCCTCTGTGAGCACCCGTGCCGCTCCTGTGGTGGCGGCCCCGACGGGAGGTGTGATCCTCGCTCGGCGGGCGGGCCGCCACCCGTTCGGACTGGCGCAGCAGCAGCCGGCACACCGCGGTGACGGCGGCGAGACCGAACGCCGTGCCCGCGGCACCGGCGAGCGAGGTGCCGTACCAGAGAAGGACCACGGGGACGAGGACACAGCTGAACGCCGCCCATCGGACGACATCGGTCACGGTGTCCTGGGGTGGGGCGGTCGCGCGGGGAGTCTCGGGGGTGGGGTGCGGTCCGGACATGCGTGCTCCCTGGGGCCTGGGTCTCGGTGTTCAACGCGTGTTCGACCGGGCGGTCACTGTACGCCCGCCGTCGTAGGCCCCCGGGCAAGTGAACCCCGTGCAAACCGCCTGTACAGCGCAGCAACCATTGCGTTACGGGCGCACCCTCGTGCATGCTCCCTGGAACCCCCACGCAGGGTGGGCGGGATCTGGGCTAAGGAGGCGTGCCGCCGTACCCTTGGGGGTATGGGGTTGGGAAGATGATTCCCGGACACAGCTCCGCCGCACATGCTGCATCCGTTCAGCGAGCCCCGCTCGCGGGCCCTCCCATAAAGGATCAAAACGCCGAGACAGCCATGGCCGGTCACGAATTCTTCGAACCCGCGGACCGCAAGCGCCCCGTCGCCGATCCCACGGCGGCCGAGCCCCAGGCGGCCGAAGAGCCACGCCATTCCTGCGATCCAGCCTTCAAGCACGGCGTGGTCGTCGGCTTCGACGGGTCCACGTCCAGTGAGCGCGCCCTCGCCTATGCGATCGGCATGGCCCATCGTTCCGGATCGGGCCTGATCATCGTGCACGTCGCCAACCGGCTGCCCACCACGGTGTGGGCCGGCTGCGAGCCACCGGTCTTCGTCGACGTTCCGGACCACCGCACCGAGGTGCTGGGGCTCGAGCTGGCCTGTGCGGACTATCTGGCCGAGGTGCCCTGGATCCTGGTCGAGCGCGGTGGCGACATCTGCCACGAACTCGAAGAGGTGGGGCGGGAGTACGAGGCGGACGCGATCGTCGTCGGCTCCACACAGGGCATCGTGGGGCGGATTTTCGGCTCCGTCGCGGGGCGGCTCGCCAAGCGGGCGAAGCGGCCCGTCGTTGTCATTCCGTAACTCCTCGTTCTCCCAGGTGAGATGCGATCCGGGAACGGCCTCCCTCGTTTGTGCAGCGCGCAAATCTACTCGCGCGTAGAGGTGTTTGTGCCTTTGTGAAGGGCATATATCGGTCACCGCACAACTGCACATGCATGAAGGGAGCCCGCCGTGGACAACGACGTCTCCGCGGGAAGCGGAACCACTACCGTGGTCGGCCGACTCGCCCTGGGTATCACCCTGTTGGCGTTCGGACTCGGATACACCCACGTGATCAATGGCGTGTCGGCCGCTGACGCCGTCTCACTGGCCCACTACGTAGGCGGCGTTGCGCTCTTCGTCGCCGGACTCCTCGCCTTCCGTGACGGTGACTCCGTCAACGGGACGGCGTACTCGGCGCTCGGTGCGCTGTGGTTCACCTGGGCCGTGACGGCCGGCAACTCGATGTCCGCCAACGCGGCGGGGCTGTTCCTGGCCCTGTTCGCCCTCGTGGCCCTGACGTTGACCCTCGCGGGCGGGGATCAACTCACGCAGGGTACGTACGGGTTGTTCTTCGTCTCGCTGGTGCTTCTCGCCATCGCGCAGTTCGCGACGAGCGGGTCGCTGGCGAAGGTGGGTGGCTGGTTCGCCGTGGCAGCGGGGGCGGTTGCCTGGTACGCGGCTACCGCGGCGCTGGCTCACTGGCCGACGGTGCTTCCGCGGCGTGCTGCCGGTCGGGGCGTGACGGCTACCGGCTAGCTGCGCAGGCCGGGGGTTGGGCGGCCCCCGGCGAATGGGGCGGACCCCCCGTGCCTTGGTGGCGGCACGTGGGGGTCCGTTCTGTTGTCTGGCCTCTGCGGGTGCGTTGTGGTTGCTCGCGCAGTTCCCCGCGCCCCTGAAAGCGTGCAGTTGCCCGCGGCCCGAAAAGTTGCGCGGTTCCCCGCGGCCCTGAAAGCGTGCAGTTGCCCGCGGCCCGAAAAGTTGCGCGGTTCCCCGCGGCCCTGAAAGCGTGCAGTTGCCGGCGGTCCTGGGGGGCGGACGCCTGCTACTCGACTGTTACCGACTTTGCGAGGTTCCTGGGCTTGTCGATGTCGCGGCCCAGGGCCAGGGCCGTGTGGTAGGCGAGGAGTTGGAGGGGGATGCCCATCAGGATGGGGTCGAGTTCGTCCTCGTTCTTCGGGACGACGATCGTCTCGTCGGCCTTCTCCTCGTGCTGGTGGGCCACCGCGAGGATGCGGCCGCTGCGGGCCTTGATCTCCTCCATGGCGGCGCGGTTCTTCTCCAGGAGGTCGTCGTCGGGGACGATCGCGACCGTGGGGAGGGCCGGCTCGATGAGGGCGAGGGGGCCGTGCTTGAGCTCGGAGGCCGGGTAGGCCTCGGCGTGGATGTACGAGACCTCCTTGAGCTTGAGGGAGGCCTCGCGGGCCACCGGGTAGCCCCGGACGCGCCCGATGAAGAGCATCGAGCGGGCGTCGGCGTACTGCTCGGCCAGCTTCTTGATCTCCTCCTCCTGCGCCAGGATCTCGGTGATCTGGGCGGGGAGCTTGCGCAGTCCCTCGATGATCCGCTTGCCGTCGCGGACCGAGAGGTCGCGGGTGCGGCCCAGGTGCAGGGCGAGCAGGGCGAAGGCCACCGTCGTGTTGGTGAAGCACTTCGTGGAGACCACGCAGACCTCCGGGCCCGCGTGGACGTAGATGCCGGCGTCCGCCTCGCGGGCGATCGCCGAGCCGACCACGTTCACGATGCCGAAGACCCGCGCGCCCTTGCGCTTCAGCTCCTGGACGGCCGCGAGGACGTCGTAGGTCTCGCCGGACTGGGAGACGGCCACGTAGAGGGTGTCGGGGTCCACGACCGCGTTGCGGTAGCGGAACTCGGAGGCCGGCTCGGCGTCCGCCGGGATGCGGGCCAGCTCCTCGATCATCTGGGCGCCGATCATGCCGGCGTGGTACGAGGTGCCGCAGCCGAGGATCTTCACCCGGCGGATCTGCCGGGCCTCGCGGGCGTCCAGGTTGAGGCCGCCGAGGTGGACGGTGGAGAAGCGGTCGTCGATGCGGCCGCGCAGCACGCGGTCCACGGCTTCGGCCTGCTCGTGGACCTCCTTGTGCATGTAGGTGTCGTGGCCGCCCATGTCGTACGACGCCGCCTCCCACTCCACGGTGGTGGGCTCCGCCGTGGTGCGGGTGCCCTCCGTCGTGTAGGTGCGGAAGTCGTCGGCCTTGAGGGTGGCCATCTCGCCGTCGCCGAGAGTCACTATCTGCCGGGTGTGGGCGACCAGGGCGGCGATGTCCGAGGCGACGAACATCTCCTTCTCGCCGATGCCGAGGACCACCGGGGAGCCGTTTCGGGCCACCACGATCCGGTCCGGGAAGTCGGCGTGCATCACCGCGATGCCGTACGTGCCCTCGATGACCCGGAGGGTCTCGCGGACCTTCTCCTCCAGGGTCTCGGCCTGGGAGCGGGCGATGAGGTGGACGAGGACCTCGGTGTCCGTCTCGGAGAGGAACTCGACGCCGTCCGCCTCCAGCTTGCGGCGCAGGTCGGAGGCGTTGTCGATGATGCCGTTGTGGACGACCGCGACCTTGCCCTCGGCGTCCAGGTGCGGGTGTGCGTTCACGTCGGAGGGGGCGCCGTGGGTGGCCCAGCGGGTGTGGGCGATGCCGGTCGTGCCCTTGAAGCGGGCCGGGACCTTGGCCTCCAGGTCGCGGACCCGCCCCTTGGCCTTGACCAGCTTCAGGCCGGCCGCCTTGGGGGAGGTCACGACGATGCCGGCCGAGTCGTAGCCGCGGTATTCCAGCCGCTGCAGACCCTCCAGCAGAAGGGGCGCCACATCACGTTTCCCGATGTAACCGACGATTCCGCACATATATACGTAGTCCTAGCCGTAGACGATGCGGCGCAACTGCCTGAGCGTAAGCTCCGGCGGCGCGACCGCCCGGTATTTCAGGTCCGCCTCGATCCGTTCGAAGATCTCCGCGTTCACCAGGCCCTGGGCCTGCAGCTCGCGGTGGCGGCGACGGACGTACTCCTCGGTCGTCTCGTCGAAGTAGGCGAGCACGTCCTGGATCACCCGCAGTGCCTCGCCCCTGCTCAGGGGCGTGGACCGCGTCAGGTGATCGACAAGTTCCTCGTGCACCCGGTAGATCCTGAGGTACCGAGGGCCGTTTCGCAAGAATCCTGCCCGATATCGGGCAACCGGCTGTCATGGTGACTGTTGATGTTCTTGTGAACCTCTGTTCGCAGGCTGTCCATCCGGAGTCCTGCGGCCCGTTGCTCAAGTCGACGAGTTTCAGACGCCATGGACATACCTCGTATGGGAGTACCGGAGCAGCTGGCCGAGCGCATGAGCATGGCCGAGCAGCACGAGTACCTGCGCGCGAGATTCTCGCGGCGCAACCTGATGAGAGGCGGCGCCGTGACGATCGGCGCCGTCACCGGTGGCGCATTCGTGCCGGGTGCGGCGGCCCAGGCCGCCGTCCCCACGCAGCGCACCGCGCCCGCCACCGAGACGGTCGACGGCTCGCTCGTGGCCCCGTTCGGCCGCCACCTCGCCTACGGCAACGACGCCAGCACCGAGATGACCGTCTCCTGGCAGGTGCCGGTCGCGGTGAAGAAGCCCTTCATCCGCATCGGCGCCCACCCCTGGGACCTCTCCCGCAAGATCGAGGCCGAGGTCCGCAGCCTCTACACCCCGGCCGGTGTCGGCGCCAGCGGCGACCACACGCAGTACTACATCCACGCCAAGCTCACCCACCTGCGCCCGGGGAAGACGTACTACTACGGCGTCGGCCACCAGGGCTTCGACCCGGCCGAGCCGCACCTGGTCGGCACCCTGGGCACCTTCACCACCGCGCCCTCGCACAAGAAGCCGTTCACCTTCACGGCCTTCGGCGACCAGGGCGTCAGCTACCACGGCCTGGCCAACGACAGCCTGATCCTCGGCCAGAACCCGTCCTTCCATCTGCACGCCGGCGACATCGCCTACGCCGACCCGGCCGGCGCGGGCAAGACCGCCGACAGCGGCTTCGACTCGCGGGTGTGGGACCAGTTCCTCGCCCAGACCGAGTCGGTCGCCAAGTCCGTGCCGTGGATGGTGAGTTACGGCAACCACGACATGGAGGCCTGGTACTCGCCCAACGGCTACGGCGGCGAGGAGGCCCGCTTCACGCTCCCCGACAACGGGCCGGACAGGGCGAACCTGCCGGGCGTCTACTCCTTCGTCCACGGCAACACCGCGATCATCTCGCTCGACCCGAACGACGTGTCGTACGAGATCCCCGCCAACCTCGGCATCTCCGGCGGCACCCAGACCAAGTGGTTCGAGGCGCAGCTGAAGAAGTTCCGGGCGTCGAAGGACATCGACTTCATCGTCGTGTTCTTCCACCACTGCGCCTACTGCACCTCCACCGCGCACGCCTCGGAGGGGGGCGTGCGCCAGGAGTGGGTGCCGCTGTTCGAGAAGTACACGGTGGACCTGGTCATCAACGGCCACAACCACCAGTACGAGCGCACCGACGTGATCAAGGGTGACAAGGTCGCCAAGAAGCTGCCGATCGGCGCGACCGCGTACCCCGAGACCGAGGGTGTCGTGTATGTGACGGCGGGTGCGGCGGGCCGCAGCCTGTACGCGTTCTCCGCGCCGGACTCCTACGAGGGGCACCTGAACGAGCGCGACTCCGTGGCCTCGTTCATCAACACCAAGGACGGCAAGGTCAACGAGACCGTCGCCTGGTCCCGGGTGCGCTACCTCAACTACTCCTTCCTGCGCGTGGACGTCGAGCCCGCGCCGCGCGGCCACTACGCCAAGCTGAAGGTGTCGGGCATCGCCGAGACCGGCGACCGCATCGACCACTTCACGGTGGCACGCAAGGCCAAGTAGGGCGTGCACCCCGACGGCAGGGTGTACGTGTCACAGGCGGTCCTCACCGGCGCTACAGGCGCTTGAGGACCGCCTGTTTGGCCATGGTGAACTCCTCGTCCGTCAGGACACCCGTGCGGTGCAGCTCGCCCAGTTCCCGCAGCCGCCGCAGCAGTGCGTCGTGGTCGTCCCGGGGCGGCTCCTCCAGCTGTTTCGGCCCTGCGTCCACGGGGGCCGCCGAGGGGTGCGGCAGTCGCGCCTGCACGGCCGCCGCGACCAGCGCCATCAGCGGGTCCTTCTTGAAGCCCCACAGCTCCACCGAGTTGGGGTCGTACTTGGGCGGTGCCTTGGTGTCCGCGCCCCGTACGGTGAACCGCAGATGCCCGTTCTCCAGGCCGGCCGCGGGCTGCCACTCCACGGCGACGACGTCGGTGACGGCCAGGGTTCGGGTGCCGGCGGCGGCCTTGGCGTCCTCCGTCTTCCAGTTCCACTCCAGGCGGATCTGCTCGCCGTCGAAGCTCGCGGTGCCGTCCCCGGCGGAGACGGAGAGCGGGACGGACGGGCCGGGAAGCAGGTATGCGTCCACCGGGTCGGACGGGACCTCGTCGAGCAGCAGGGCGCCTCGCACCTCGTCCGTGAAGTACTCCGCGACTCCGTACCGGTCCGACTCGACGAGCAGCTGGTAGGGGTCGTTCGGCTCGATGAGCCGTCCGCCGGAGGCGTGCAGCAGGGGGTCGGCGCCGTCGCGCAGCCTCAGCCTCAGCCGCCCCGTCTTCTTGCCCTGCTCGAAGGAGATCCCGGCCAACGCGCCCAGCGGGACGACGAGTTCACCCAGTGTCCGGCGGAGCAGGCTGACGTTTCTGTCCCGCCCGGGCGTCAGCCGAAGGGCATCGCCGTCGAAGACCCACGTGCCGTCCCTCTGGATGATTTCCGCCATGGGGGGATTGTTTCATCGGATCTGCGAGAGAGTGGTCTCTACCAATCCTGAAGGGAGTGCATGTGAGACGGCACAGAACAGCTCCCCGTATGGCTCGTGTTCTCGGATGTCTGCTGCTCGTGGCGGCGGCGGGCGCGTTCACGGTGGCCGCGGCACCGGCGCCGAAGTCCACTCCGCTCGACCGGGTGGTCCCTGCCCCGGCATCGGTCACCCCGGGCGGCTCCCCGTACCGCATCACGCGCGGCACCCGTATCCGCGTGGACGACACCCGCGAAGCCCGCCGGATCGGGGAGTACCTCGCGGGCATCCTGCGCCCGTCCACCGGCTACGTCCTGCCCCTGGTGACGCACGGCGGCGGCGGTATCCGACTCCGTCTGTCCAAGGGCCCGTTCGGTGCGGAGGGCTACCGCCTGGACAGCGGCCGTGACGGCGTCACCATCACCGCCGCCGAACCCGCCGGTCTCTTCCACGGCGTCCAGACCCTGCGCCAGCTCCTGCCGCCCGCAGTGGAGCGGAAGTCCGTACAGCCCGGCCCCTGGGCGGTCGCGGGCGGCACGATCACGGACAGCCCGCGCTACGTGTACCGCGGCGCCATGCTCGACGTCGCCCGGCACTTCTTCACGGTAGCCCAGGTCAAGCGCTACATCGACGAGTTGGCCCTCTACAAGGTCAACAAGCTGCACCTGCACCTGAGCGACGACCAGGGCTGGCGCATCGCCATCGACTCCTGGCCGCGGCTCGCGGCCTACGGCGGCTCCACGGAGGTGGGCGGCGGCCAGGGCGGTCACTACACCAAGGCCGACTACCAGGAGATCGTGCGGTACGCCGCCTCCCGCTATCTGGAGGTCGTCCCCGAGATCGACATGCCCGGCCACACCAACGCGGCCCTCGCCTCGTACGCCGACCTGAACTGCAACGGCACGGCGCCCCCGCTCTACACCGGCACCGACGTCGGCTTCAGCTCGCTGTGCGTCGGCAAGGACGTCACATACGACTTCGTGGACGACGTCATCCGTGAGCTGGCCGCGATCACGCCCGGCCGCTATCTCCACATCGGCGGTGACGAGGCGCACTCCACCAGCCACGAGGACTACGTCAGATTCATGGACCGGGTGCAGCCGGTCGTCGCCAAGTACGGCAAGACGGTGATCGCCTGGCACCAGATCACCGGCGCGCACCCGGCCAAGGGGGCGATAGCGCAGTACTGGGGCCTGGACGACACCGACGCGGCGGAGAAGGCGCAGGTCGCGAAGGCCGCGCAGAACGGCACCGGGCTGATCCTCTCGCCCGCCGACCGGATCTACCTGGACATGAAGTACACCGAGGACACCCCGCTCGGGCAGGACTGGGCCGGACTGGTGGAGGTGAAGCGGTCGTACGACTGGGACCCCGGCAACTACCTTGCAGGAGCGCCAAGTTCGGCGATCAGGGGCGTCGAGGCGCCGCTGTGGACCGAGACGATCGTGACGGACGCCGACATCGACTCCATGGTGTTCCCGCGGCTCGCGGGCGCGGCCGAGCTCGGCTGGTCGCCCGCGTCCACGCACGACTGGGACGCCTACAAGGTGCGGTTGGCTGCGCAGGCTGCACGGTGGGATGCGCTGGGGATCGGCTACTACCGGTCGCCGCAGGTTCCTTGGTAATTCGTCTGATCGCCGGCGGGGGCTGGTCGCGCAGTTCCCCGCGCCCCTAAGGGCGCTACAGGAACCCCGAGACGGGATTTTTGAGGGTTCCGACCAGTTGGAGGGCGCCCGCCGGGTCCGCCAGGTCGACCATCTGGTTGTTGTTGCGCAGCTGGAGCCGGTTGAGGCAGGACAGTGCGAACTCCGGGGCGAACATGTCGTACCGCTCGAACTTCTCGGTGAGTTCGGGCACCGACGCCTGGTACTCGCGGGTGACCTCCGCGACCGTCCGCCAGAAGTCGTCCTCCGTCAGGATTCCCCCGGCGGCGAGGTTCGCGGCGAGGAAGCGGAAGAAGCAGTCGAAGACGTCCGTGAAGACCGACAGGAGTTTCTTGTCCTCCGGGACGTCCACGCGCAGCCGCTCCACCGTCGGCGGCAGCACCGCGTCCGGGTCCATCACGGCGATCTCCTCGGCGATGTCCTTGTAGATCGCGCGCTGCACGACCCCGTCCTTCAGGACCAGGATCACGTTCTCGCCGTGCGGCATGTAGACCAGGTCGTAGGCGTAGAAGCTGTGCAGGAGCGGCACGAAGTACGCCCGCAGGTAGTGCCGCAGCCACTCGGTCGGTGCCAGGCCCGACTGCTCGATCAGCGCGCCCGCGAAGGACGCGCCCTCGTGGTCGACGTGGAGGAGGGAGGCCATGGTGGCGAGCGACTCTCCGTCCCGGAGGCCCTGGACCGGGCTCTCGCGCCAGAGGGCCGCGAGCATTTTGCGGTACGGCGAGTAGCGGTCCGTGGCCTTCTCGTACTCCAGGTGCCGGTAGCCGACGGCGGCCCGCTCGCGGATGATCGACAGGCCGGTGGACTTCAGCACCGGGTCGCCCTCGATGAGCTGGGCCAGCCAGTCGTTGATGGCGGGGGTGGCCTCCATGTAGGCGGCCGACAGTCCGCGCATGAAGCCCATGTTGAGGACCGACAGGGCCGTCTTCACATAGTGCTTCTCGGGGTGCGAGCTGTTGAAGAAGGTCCGGATGGACTGCTGGGCCAGGTACTCGTCGTCCCCCTCGCCCAGGCACACCAGGTGCCGGCGGGCGATCTCGGCGGCGAAGGTGACGGTGAGCTTGTTCCACCACTGCCAGGGGTGGACGGGGATGAGGAGGTAGTCGTCCGGGTCGAGTCCCTGCTCGGAAAGTGATACACGGAAACGGTTCAGCGTTACGTTTCCGAGCTCCTCCCTCAGGAAGGACTCGTACTCGATCCCGACCCCCGCCGTGAACGCGGCGCGTGACCGGTGCGCGGCCAGCCACACCAGACGGACCGGGCTTGCGGTCTCGGGGGCGTACGACAGGTACTCGTGGATGCCGAAGCCGAGCCGTCCGTTGTTGGCCACGAAGCAGGGGTGGCCCTCGGTCATACCGGTCTCGATGGCCTGGAAGCCGGACCGAGCCAGCTCGGCGGCCGGGAGCTGCGGCTTGGTGAGCTTGTAGCAGGTGCCGGAGAGGGTGGAGGAGAGCTCCTCCAGGTAGACGGGGAGGATCTCGTCGCTCAGGCCCAGCGCTGTCCTCAGCTCGATGAAGAAGTCGAGGGCGGCGAGGGGGAGTTCGGTGCCGTCGCGGTGGCGGGTGATCGAGTCGGCGTCGATCTGCCAGTGGTCGAGGGCGTGGCGTGTGGCGGTGAAGCGGTAGCGGGTCAGGCCGTCGTCGCTGCGGACGACGTACCCGTTTTCGGCGGTGGCTTCCGGCGTGATCAGGCGCTCGTGGGCGAACTCGGCGAGGGCCTTGCGGACCAGGAGGCGGTTGGCCTGCTCCCAGCGTTCGGGGGAGAGGTGGGCCACGGTGTCGGCGAGGGTCATACCGGCACCACCGCGTTCTCGAACTGCTCGCGCGTGCAGAAGCTCAGCAGCGCCTTCTTCTCCGGCTTCTCGATCTCGCGTCCGGGCACGAAGCCGACGGCCTCGTTCAGGGCGTGGACGGCCGTGTTGGAGATGTCCGGCTCGACGACGACGCGCTGCACCGCCGGGTCCTCGAAGAGGCGCGCCATCACGGTGGTGATCACGGACCGGGTGAAGCCGTGCACGGGCGTGTCGGTGGCGGGGGTCAGGAAGTGCATGCCGATGTCGCCGGGCTGCGGCTCGTAGAGGCCGACCAGTTCGCGGTGGGCGGGGTCGTAGTACTCCATCAGGAAGGCGGGTTCGCCGTCCCTGTCGAGCCCGAGCAGCGCGTGATGGTGCTCGTCGGCCGCGATCTCCGTGTAGGCGCGCTCGACGTCCTCCGGTTTCGCGTCCTGCATCATCCAGAACGCGGCCTTGGGGTGGGTGACCCAGGTGTGCAGGAGTTCGGCGTCGGTCAGCGGGTCGAGGGGGCGGAAGGTGAAGGCCGTGGGGCTCATGCGGTGAACTCCTGGAACGCGATGGTCGTCTCGACCGGGTAGTACTCGGTGCCGAGCAGCTCGCGGATGATGTAGCTGTTGCGGTAGGCGCCCATGCCCAGGTCGGGGCTGGTGATGCTGTGGGTGTGCACGCCGGCGTTCTGCAGGAAGACGCCCCGGCCGGTGGTGTCGATGGAGTAGTTGCGGGCGACGTCGAAGTTGCCGTGCGCGTCGTAGAGCAGCCGGTCGCGTACGGGCTTCAGGAACTCCGGCTCGGCGTACTTGTAGCCGGTGGCCAGGATCAGCCCCTCGGACTCGATCTCGTAGTCCTTCTCCTGCTCCTCCTGACGGAAGGAGAGCGTGTACGCGCCGTCCAGGTAACGCGCGCTGTTCAGCGAGGAGTTGGTGAGCAGACGGGTGGGCACGGGGCCGCCGAGGTTCTTCTGGTAGAGCAGATCGAAGATCTCGTTGATCAGACCGCCGTCGATGCCCTTGAACAGGCCCTTCTGCTCGGCCGTGAGCCGGTAGCGGGTGGCCTCCGGCAGCTCCCGGTAGTAGTCGATGTACTCCGGGGAGGTCATCTCGAGGGTGAGTTTGGTGTATTCGAGGGGGAAGAAGCGCGGGGAGCGGGTGACCCAGTTCAGACGGTAGCCGTGGACGTCGATCTCGTTCAGCAGGTCGTAGTAGATCTCGGCGGCGGACTGGCCGCTGCCGACCAGCGTGATCGACTCCTTGCGCTGCAGCTCCGCCTTGTGCTGCAGATAGCGGGAGTTGTGGATGAAGTCGCCGCCCAGGTTCCGGCAGGACTCGGGGATGTGCGGCGGAGTGCCCGTGCCGAGGACGAGGTGGCGGGCGCGGTACAGGTCTCCGCCCTCGGTGTGTACGAGGTAGCTCTCTGCCTCTTCGTCGTACGTCACCTCGGTGACCGTCGTGCTGAAGCGGACGCTGCTCAGGTTGTTCGCGGCCCAGCGGCAGTAGTCGTCGTACTCGACGCGCAGCGGGTAGAAGTTCTCGCGGATGTAGAACGGGTACAGCCGGCCCTTCTCCTTCAGATAGTTGAGGAAGGAGTACGGCGAGGTGGGGTCGGCGAGGGTGACCAGGTCCGACATGAACGGGGTCTGGAGATGGGCGCCGTCCAGGAACATGCCCGCGTGCCACTCGAAGTCCGGCTTCGACTCCAGGAAGACACCGTCCAGCTCGGCGATCGGCTCGGTCAGACAGGCCAGGCCGAGGTTGAAGGGGCCGAGCCCGATCCCGACGAAGTCATGGGTTCCGGTCGGGTTTTCAGGACGCGCGGTCAAGGGACTCTCCCAGGTACTGCTCGGCGTGGCCGGCTATCAGGTCCAGGACGGCGGCGATGTCGTCGGTCGTCGTCTCGGGGTTGAGCAGGGTGAACTTCAGGTAGTGGCGGCCGCCCACCTTGGTGCCCGCGACCACCGCGTCACCGGAGGCGAACAGGGCCCCTCGGGCGTACAGGTTGGCGCGGTCGATCTCGGCAGGATCGGTGACGGCGCCCGGGATGTAGCGGAAGACGAGGGTGGACAGGGACGGCCGGACGACCACGTCGAAGCGGGGGTCGGCGGCGAGGAGGTGCCAGCCTTCCTGCGCCAGCTCGCACACCTCGTCGAAGAGTTCGCCGATGCCGTCGGCGCCCATCACGCGCAGCGTCATCCACAGCTTGAGGGCGTCGAAGCGGCGGGTGGTCTGCAGGGACTTGTCGACCTGGTTGGGGATGCGCTCGGCGACCATACGGCGCGGGTTCAGGTACTCCGCGTGGTAGGTGGCGTGGCGCAGGGTCGAGGCGTCCCGGACCAGCACGGCGGACGAACTCACCGGCTGGAAGAAGGACTTGTGGTAGTCGACGGTGACCGAGTCGGCGCGCTCGATGCCCTCGATGCGGTCCCGGTACCTGAGCGAGGCGAGCAGCCCGCAGCCGTACGCCGCATCCACGTGCAGCCAGGCGCCGAACTGCTCGCACAGCTCGGCGATCTCCGGCAGCGGGTCGATGGAGCCGAAGTCGGTGGTGCCCGCGGTGGCGACGACGGCCATCGGGACCAGGCCGTCCCTCCTGCAGCGCTCCAGCTCACGGGCGAGGGCGACGGTCTGCATCCGCTTGTCGTGGTCGACGGGAACGGAGACCACCGCGTCCTGGCCGAGGCCGAGCAGTTTCGCGGACTTCTTCACGCTGAAGTGGCCGACCTCGGAGGCGAAGACGCGCAGTTTGGCAAGCGTGGCCCCCTCTTCCCACCCTGCCCGCCCTGGCTTGGCTTCCTCGCGGGCCAGCAGCAGCGCCTGCAAGTTGGACTGGGTGCCACCCGAGGTGAACACACCGTCCGCGGCGGGGCCGAAACCGATACGGGCGGTCGTCCAGTCGATGAGCCTGCGCTCGATCAGGGTGCCGCCGGCCGACTGGTCCCAGGTGTCCAGGGAGGAGTTGACGGCGGACAGGACGGCCTCGCCGAGCACCGCCGGGATGACCACCGGACAGTTGAGGTGGGCGAGGTAGCGGGGGTGGTGGAAGTAGATCGCGTCACGGAGGTAGAGGTCCTCCAGCTCGTCCAGGACCGCGCCGGTGTCGCCCAGCGGCCGGTCGAGGTCGATGGCGTCGATCCGGGGCGCGAGGGCGTCGACGGTGACACCGGTGAACGGACGGTCGGTGGTGGCGAGTTTGGCCGCCACCCGCTCGACTCCTTCGGTCACGGAGCGGCGGTAGTGCTCCGCGGTCAGGTCATTGAGCAGGTGCGAGCGCATTGGGGGTCCTCCGGTGGGGACGGTCCGTGCGGGTGGGGTGAGGGGCGAAGCTGCCGGCCCGGCTTCGATTAACTTAGGTTAGCCTAACCTAAGTATCTTGGGTTTGATCCCGCCCCTCCCGTGACCGCCGTCACCCCTGTTCGCGCAACTGCTCCTCGCTCAGGCCCCGCCGCCAGTAGCCGACGAAGGTGACCCGCCGCCGGTCGATCCCGCGCTCCTGGACGAGGTGCCGCCGCAGCTGCTTCACGCTTCCGCTCTCGCCCGCGATCCAGGCGTACGGATGCTCGGCGGGCGGCAGCCGGTCGGAACGCAGGACGTCGAGGGCCATGGGGGACCCCTCGACGCCTGTGTCCCGGACCAACCAGGTGATCTCGGCGTCGGCCGCGGTCACCAGGTCCTGGATGTCCCCCGCGTCGTGCACCTCCAGCCAGACCCGGGCGCGGACGCAGGCCGGCAGCGACTCGAGGATCGCCGACACGGCCGGAAGGGCGGTCTCGTCCCCCCAGATCAGCATCAGATCGGTGTCCGCGGGCGGCCGGAAACGGATCGCCCGGTTGTCCGCGACCGCGGGCCCGAGCACCACGACACGATCACCGGCGGCGGCCCGCCCGGCCCAGACGGAGGCGGGCCCGGCCGGGGTGTGCAGCACGAAGTCGATGTCGATCTCGTCGGGGTCGTGCCGCAGGCTCCGGAGTGTGTATGACCGCATGACGGCCCGTATCCCGTCGGGCAGTTCACGCCAGGCCTGCCACCAGCCGTCACCGAGCTCGTACGGCACGGCGGGCTCGCTCTGCCCGCGATGCGGCAGGAAGAGGGACAGGGACTGATCCCGCCCGTCGGAGGCGAAGTGCTTCAAGTCCTCCCCGGCGAAGGTCACCCGGACCAAGGACCGGCCGAGCCTCCTCGTCCGCGCGACCTGAAGGGAAAAGAACCGGAAGGGGGCGGCTACGGCGGTGGTCATATGTGCTCCTGAGTTGCCGTCAGGTTGTAAGCGGGGCGGAGGCGCACCAGGCCTGAGGGGCGCGGGGCTGCATCGAAATGCGGCTCCGCCGCGGGGCGCGACCAGCCACGTGGGACCCGCAGTTCATCACGGTGTGGTGGGCCTACAGCGGAGCGCCTAGCTGACCTTCTTCGCCTTCTCCAGCGCCTCGGCGAGGTTCGTGAGAAGCGGCACGCACTTGTCGTAGGACAGGATCGGCTCGGGCGACCGGGAGATGACCTGCCCCGCCTTGACCGCCGGCAGCTTCTTCCAGGTGGCCTTGGTGATGTCACCCGGCTGGATGGTCGACGACCGGTCGTCCATCATGATGACGTCGGCCTTGTACTTGTCGACGTTCTCCCAGCTCAGCGACTCGAACCAGCCACCCCCCTTGGCCTTTGCCTGCTCCGGCGGCTCGACGAAGTTCACGCCGAGCGCCTTGAAGTACTCCAGGTCGATCGAGAGGTTCGTGCCGGAGACGTAGAAGAGCGCGTCGCTCGCGGAACCGGCCAGCACCTTGATGTCGGGCCTGGCCTTCGCGGCCTTGCGCAGCCGGGCTGCGGCCGCCTCGAACTTCTTCTTCGCCTCGGTGACCTTGGCCGCCTTCATGTCCGCGCCGAGCGACTCCGCGAGCGCCCACATGCGCTGCAGCGGCTCGGTCAGTTGGCGGTCGTAGACGGAGATGCCGACGCTGGGAGCCAGCTTGGCGATCTTGTCCTTGGAGGCCTCGGGGACGTACCAGAGGGTGCCGGCGTCGTCGAACATCGTGGAGATGAGCAGGTCGGGCGCGAGGGCCGCGTACTTCTCGACGTTGAACTGGTCCCAGACGTTGCCGAGGATCGTGACCTTGCTGATGTCCATGTCGCCGGCCTGGACGTCGGGCTTGCCGTCCGCGGTCCTGGTGGGGCCGAAGACGCCCTTGACGCTGATGCCGTAGTCGAAGAGCGCGGCGGCGACACCCGTGAACGCGACGATGTTCGCGGGCACTTGGTCGAGCTTCACGGTCGTGCCGCGGTCGTCCTTGAAGGACCAGGGGCCGGACTTGGCGGCGGTCGTCCCGTTGCCGGAGGCGCCGCCTTTCGCGTCGTCGTCGCCGCAGGCCGCGAGCACGGCCCCGAGGCCGAGGGCGCCGCCCGCGGCGAGGATGCCGCGTCGGGTCGGATGGATGGCTCTGGCGTTGGACATGCTGTGGCTGCTTTCGAACACGGGAATGGGGCGGAACGCCCGCCGGACGACTGCGAATGCAGGTTAGCCTAACCTAACTCTACGTCCGGAGGTGTGTGGCGTTCCGGGCCCCGAACCCGTCAGCCCGCCAGTCCCAACTCCCTTGCGATCAGCATCCGTTGGACCTCGCTGGTGCCCTCGCCGATCTCCAGGATCTTGGAGTCGCGCCACATACGGGCCACCGGGTACTCGTTCATGAAGCCGTAGCCGCCGTGGATCTGCGTGGCCTCGCGCGCGTTGTCGACGGCGACGGTGGAGGAGTGGAGCTTGGCGAGCGCGGCCTCCTTCTTGAAGGGGGCGCCGCTCACCAGCCGGGCCGCCGCGTCGCGCCAGGCGAGGCGGGCGGTGTGGGCCTTCATCTCCATGTCGGCGATCTTGAACTGAATGGCCTGGTTGGCGCCGATGGGACGGCCGAAGGCCTGGCGCTCCTTCGCGTATTTCACGGACTCGTCCACGCAGCCCTGGGCGAGCCCGGTCGCGAGCGCGGCGATGGCGATCCGGCCCTCGTCGAGGATGCGCAGGAACTGGGCGTAGCCGCGGCCGTTCTCGCCCAGCAGGTTGGCCGCCGGGACACGGACGTCGGAGAAGTGCAGCTCACGGGTGTCCGAGGCGTTCCAGCCGACCTTCGAGTACGGAGCCGCCACCGTGAAGCCCGGGGTGCCGGACGGGACGATGATCGAGGAGATCAGCGGTTTGCCGTCCGGCTTGCGACCGGTCACCGCCGTCACCGTGACCAGGCCCGTGATGTCCGTACCCGAGTTGGTGATGAAGCACTTGGTGCCGTTGATCACCCACTCGTCCGTCTCCTCGTCCAGCCGGGCCGTCGTACGGGTGGCTCCGGCGTCGCTTCCGCCGTCCGGCTCCGTGAGACCGAAGGCGCCGAGGATCTCGCCCGAGCACAGGCGGGGCAGCCACTCCTGCTTCTGTGCCTCGGTGCCGAAGAGATGGATCGGCATCGCGCCCAGCGAGACACCGGCCTCCAGGGTGATGGCCACGGACGAGTCCACGCGGGCCAGCTCCTCCAGTGCCACGCCCAGCGCCAGATAGTCGCCGCCCATGCCGCCGTACTCCTCGGGGAACGGCAGTCCGAACAGGCCCATGCGGCCCATCTCGCGGACGATCTCGTAGGGGAACTCGTGGTGCTCGTAGAACTCGCCGATCTTGGGCGCCACGACGTCGTGTGCGAACTCCTCGACGGTGCGGCGGAGTTCCTCCAGCTCGGGTGAGAGTCGGTAGTCCATGGCTGTGATCACTGCTCCTGGTGGGAGAGGGCTCGGACGGTGCGGGACGGGCTGGGTCGGCCCAGTTGTTCGGCCATCCACACGCTGGTGGCGACGAGGCGGCCGAGATCGACTCCGGTGTCGATGCCGAGACCCTGAAGCATCCACACGAGGTCTTCGGTGGCGAGATTGCCGGTGGCGGACTTGGCGTACGGGCAGCCGCCGAGTCCGCCGGCGGAGGCGTCGACCGTGGTGACGCCGTACTGGAGGGCGGCCAGGGTGTTGGCGAGGGCCTGGCCGTAGGTGTCGTGGAAGTGGACGCCCACCTTCTCGACGGGGACGTCCAGGTCGGTCAGCAGGGCGCGGACGTGGCCCGGCGTCGCGACCCCGATCGTGTCGCCCAGGCTCAGTTCGTCGCAGCCCATGTCCAGCAGGGCCCTGCAGACCCGGACCACCTGGGGGATCGGGACCGCCCCCTCCCAGGGGTCGCCGAAGCACATGGAGAGGTAGCCGCGGACATGGACCTGCTGGGACTTGGCGCGGGCCACCACCGGCTCGAACATGGCCAGGGCCTCGTCCACCGTGCGGTTGAGGTTGGCCTTGGCGAAGGACTCGGTGGCGCTGGCGAACACCGCGACGCGGCCGGCGCCGAGCGCCAGGGCGCGATCCAGGCCGCGCTCGTTCGGGACGAGCACCGGGAGGTCCACCGGGAGATCGCTGATCCGTGGGAACAGCTGCTCGGCGTCGGCGAGTTGGGGCACCCACTTGGGGTGGACGAAGCTCGTCGCCTCGATCGTGGTGAGCCCCGCGTCGGCCAGGCGGCGGACGAACTCCGCCTTCACCCCCGTCGGCACCGTCGACTTCTCGTTCTGCAGGCCGTCACGCGCGCCGACCTCGTGGATGCGGACGCGGGCCGGCAGACCGGGAGCCGGTACGGCCATGGGCAGCGTCATTTCTCCTCCTCCGCCGAGTTCTCCGCCGAGTTCTCTGCCGAGTTCTCTGCCGAGTTCTCTGCCGAGTTCTCGACCGGCGTGATGACCGCGAGCACCTGGTCCATGGCGACCGTCGTGCCCGGCGTGACGTCCAGTTCGGCGACCGTGCCGGCGTGCGGGGCGGAGATGACGTGCTCCATCTTCATCGCCTCGACGACGAGCAGGCTCTGTCCGGCACTCACCTCGTCACCGACGGCGACCTTCACCACCGTGACCGTGCCGGGCATGGGCGCGGTCAGCGAGTCGGCGCCCGCATGCCGCGCGCCCGTGAGGGAGGCGGCCACCGGGTCGTGGTCGCGCACATGCCAGGCGTCGCCGTCGCGGCCGATCCAGTCGGCGGCGCGGTGGAAGGTGTGCCGGACGCCGTCGAGGGTGACGGAGACGGTGTCGTCGGTGAAGGCGTGGTTGCCGCGCGGCACGTACTCCACGGGCTCCTGCACCCGCAGGTGGAAGCCGACGGGCTTCGGCGTCCCGCCCAGTCGCCAGCCGCTCGGCACGGAGAACGGGTCGGTCCAGCCTTCCCCGCGGGGCTCCAGGGCTTGCAGCCGTACGGCCGCCGCCGCCTCGTACACCTCCTCCGGTACGTCCGTGGTGACGAGGCCGTCCACCTCCCGCTCCACCAGGCCGGTGTCCAACTCGCCTGCGACGACGGACGGATGGGCCAGCAGCCGCCGCAGGAACCCGGCGTTGGTCTGCACGCCGAGCGTCACCGTCTCCGCGAGTGCGGTCCGCAGCTTGCGGATCGCCGTCTCCCGGTCCGGCCCGTACGCGATCACCTTGGAAAGCATCGGGTCGTACAGCGAACCGACCTCCGTGCCCTCGCTGAGCCCGGAGTCGGTGCGGATGCCGTCGCCCTGCGGCTCGCGCAGCCGCAGCACCGTGCCACCGGACGGCAGGAACCCCCGCGCGCCCTCTTTGATAGACACAGTCTCGGCACACACGCGGGCCTCGATCGCGTGCCCGGTCAGTGTGATGTCGCCCTGCTTGTAGGGCAGTTGCTCGCCCGCCGCCACCCGCAGCTGCCACTCCACCAGGTCGAGGCCTGTGATCAGCTCGGTGACCGGGTGCTCCACCTGGAGCCGGGTGTTCATCTCCATGAAGTAGTACGAGGAAGGGTCACCGCCCGGCACGATGAACTCCACCGTGCCCGCGCCCCGGTACCCGCACGAGCGGGCCGCCTGGACCGCAGCCTCGCCCATCGCGGCCCGAGTCTCCTCGTCGAGGAGCACACTGGGCGCCTCCTCGATGATCTTCTGGTGCCGGCGTTGCAGCGAGCACTCGCGCTCGCCCAGGTGCACCACGTTCCCGTGGCCGTCCGCCAGGACCTGGATCTCGATGTGCCGGGGCCGGTCCACCCACCGCTCGACGAGGAGCGTGTCGTCGCCGAAGGAGGCGCGGGCCTCGCGGCGGGCGGCGGCGATCTCGTCCGCCAGCTGCTCCGCGTCCCGCACCAGCCGCATGCCCTTGCCGCCACCGCCGGCCGACGGCTTCAGCAGCACCGGCATCCCGATCTCCCGGGCGGCCCCCGCGAGTTCGGCGTCGGAGAGCCCGCTGCCGCTGGAGCCGGGCACGACCGGCACTCCGGCCGCCTGCACCGTCTCCTTGGCCCGGATCTTGTCGCCCATGAGGGCGATGGCCTCCGCGGGCGGCCCGATGAAGACCAGCCCCGCGTCGGCGCACGCGCGCGCGAAGCCGGCGTTCTCCGCGAGGAAGCCGTATCCGGGGTGGACGGCCTGGGCGCCGGTGCGGGCGGCGGCCTCCAGCAGTCGCTCAACCGAGAGGTAGCTCTCGGCCGCGGGCGCCGGACCGATCCGTACCGCCGTATCGGCCTCCCGGACATGCCGTGCGTCGGCGTCGGCGTCGGAGAAGACGGCCACCGAGCGCACGCCCAGCGAGCGGAGCGTACGGATCACGCGGACGGCGATCTCGCCCCGGTTGGCCACGAGCACTGTGTCGAACATGGGTCCCCTCCTCACATCCGGAAGACGCCGAACTGGGGCTCGCCCAGCGGCGCGTTGGCACAGGCGGTCAGCGCGAGACCCAGCACCTGGCGGGTCTCCAGCGGGTCGATCACGCCGTCGTCCCAGAGCCGGGCGGTGGCGTAGTAGGCGTTGCCCTGGCGCTCGTACTGCTGCCGGATCGGCGCCTTGAAGGCTTCCTCGTCCTCCGTCGGCCAGTCCTCGCCCCGCGCCTCCAGCTGGTCCCGCTTGACGGTGGCGAGGACGGAGGCGGCCTGCTCGCCGCCCATGACGGAGATCTTGGCGCCGGGCCACATCCACAGGAAGCGGGGGGAGTAGGCCCGGCCGCACATCGAGTAGTTGCCCGCGCCGTACGAGCCGCCGACCACGACCGTCAGCTTCGGCACGCGCGTGCAGGCCACGGCCGTCACCATCTTGGCGCCGTGCTTGGCGATGCCACCCGCCTCGTAGTCCTTGCCGACCATGAAGCCGGAGATGTTCTGCAGGAACACCAGCGGGATGCCGCGCTGGTCGCACAGCTCGATGAAGTGGGCGCCCTTCTGGGCGGACTCGGAGAACAGGATGCCGTTGTTGGCGACGATCCCGACCGGATGGCCGTGGATCCGCGCGAAGCCGGTGACCAGGGTCTGCCCGAACTCCGCCTTGAACTCGGCGAAACGGGAGCCGTCGACCACGCGCGCGATGATCTCCCGGACGTCGTACGGAGTGCGGGGATCGACCGGCACCGCGCCGTAGAGGCCGTACGGGTCCACCTTGGGCTCCGCGGCCGCCGTGACCTCCCAGGGCAGCGGCCCGCGCGCGGGGAGCGTGGCGGCGATGGTCCGCACGATCCTGAGTGCGTGCGCGTCGTCCTCCGCCAGGTGGTCCGTCACGCCGGAGACCCTGGAGTGCACCTCGCCGCCGCCCAGCTCCTCTGCGGTCACCACTTCACCGGTGGCGGCCTTCACCAGGGGCGGGCCGCCCAGGAAGATGGTCCCCTGGTTGCGGACGATGACCGCCTCGTCGCTCATCGCCGGGACATACGCGCCGCCGGCCGTGCACGACCCGAGGACGGCGGCGATCTGCGGAATCCCCGCCCCGGACATCCGCGCCTGGTTGTAGAAGATCCGCCCGAAGTGCTCACGGTCCGGGAAGACCTCGTCCTGCATGGGCAGGAAGGCACCCCCGGAGTCGACCAGGTAGATGCACGGCAGGCGGTTCTCCAGGGCCACCTCCTGGGCGCGCAGATGCTTCTTCACCGTCATCGGGTAGTACGTGCCGCCCTTGACGGTGGCGTCGTTGGCGACGACCACGCACTCGCGCCCGCTGACCCGTCCGATGCCCGCGATGACCCCGGCGGCGGGTGCGGCCCCGTCGTACATCCCGTCGGCGGCCAGCGGCGCCAGCTCCAGGAAGGGTGAGCCCGGGTCGAGCAGCGTGTCCACCCGGTCCCTCGGCAGCAGCTTCCCGCGCGCGGTGTGCCTGGCCCGCGCCTTCTCGCCGCCGCCGAGCCGCGCGGCGGCCAGCTTGCCGCGCAGCTCCTCGACGAGCGCCCGGTGCGCCGCCTCGTTGGCCCGCCAGGCCTCCGACGCGGGGTCGGCCGCGCTCGTCAGCTCCGGTGCCTCGTGCATCCTGCGGTCCCCTCACCCAGTGGTCGACTGTTAATGAGCGTTAACCATTTCCTTCAGGTTAACGACCGCTAACCTCCCTGTCTAGAATTACCTTCATGGCCACCAGAACCGACGCCCCCACCCGCCGCGAGCAGATCCTCAAGGAGGCCGCGCGGCTGTTCGCCGAGCGCGGTTTCCACGGGGTCGGAGTGGACGAGATAGGTGCCGCCGTAGGCATCAGCGGCCCCGGCCTCTACCGCCATTTCGCGGGCAAGGACGCGATGCTCGCCGAGCTGCTGGTGGGCATCAGCGGCCAGCTGCTGACCGGTGCCAAGCGGCGCCTGGCGGAGGCGGACGGGGGTCCCGCGGACGCGGTCCTCGACTCGCTCATCGAAGGGCACATCGACTTCGCGCTCGACGACCGCCCCCTGATCACCCTGCACGACCGCGAGCTGGACCGCCTCCGGGACAGCGACCGCAAGCTCGTACGGCAGCTGCAGCGGCAGTACGTCGAGCTGTGGGTGGAGGTGCTGCGCGAGGTCTACCCGGGTATCGCGGAACCCGCCGCCCGCTCCGCCGTGCACTCGGTCTTCGGTCTCCTGAACTCGACCCCGCACCTGGGCCGCCCCGGCTCGCTGCCGGGCCGCGGGGCGACGGCGGAGCTGCTGCACCGGATGGCACGGGGCGCCTTCGCTGCGGCCGCCGCGGAGTGACGAGCGTTACGGGATCACCTCTGGACGCCCCTCCTTACCCGCCGGTACCTTGGTGTTCTGAGCAAGCGCTTAGACATGGACCCAAGGACCAGGTGGAGGTGGCGGCGGTGCGCCGTACGGTGTTCAACGAGGACCACGAGGCGTTCCGGGAGACCCTGCGCGCCTTCATCGAGGCCGAGGTCGTCCCGGTCTACGACGAGTGGTTCGCCGCCGGCCAGGCGCCGCGCGACTTCTACTACAAGCTCGCCGAGCTGGGGATCTTCGGCATCCGCGTGGACGAGGAGTACGGCGGCGCCGGCATCGACTCGTACAAGTTCGAGGCCGTGATGTACGAGGAGACCGCGCGCGCGGGCGTGCAGTTCGGCGGCTCCGGTGTGCACGTGCTGCTCGGCCTGCCGTACATCAAGATGCTCGCCACCGACGAGCAGAAGAAGCGCTTCCTGCCGAAGTTCGTCTCCGGCGAGGAGATGTGGGCCCTCGCGATGACCGAGCCGGGCACCGGCTCCGACCTCGCGGGCATGAAGACCACCGCCAAGCTCTCCGAGGACGGCACGCACTACGTCCTCAACGGCGCCAAGACCTTCATCACCGGCGGCGTCCATGCCGACCGTGTGATCGTCTGCGCCCGCACCTCCGCGCCCACCGCCGAGGACCGCCGCTTCGGCATCTCCCTGTTCGCCGTGGACACCAAGTCCGAGGGCTACTCGATAGGCCGCAAGCTCGACAAGCTGGGCCTGAAGACCTCCGACACCGCCGAGCTGGCGTTCGTCGACGTCAAGGTGCCCGTCGAGGACCTGCTCGGCGAGGAGAACAAGGGCTTCTACTACCTGGGCCACAACCTCGCCTCGGAGCGCTGGGGCATCGCCTTCGGCGCCTACGCGCAGGCCAAGGCCGCCGTGCGGTTCGCCAAGGAGTACGTCCAGGAGCGCACCGTCTTCGGCAAGCCCGTCGCCGCCTTCCAGAACACCAAGTTCGAGCTGGCCGCCTGCCAGGCCGAGGTGGACGCCGCCGAGGCCGTCGCCGACCGCGCCCTTGAGGCCCTCGACGCCGGTGAGCTGACGCCCGCCGAGGCCGCCTCCGCCAAGCTGTTCTGCACCGAGGTCGCCCACCGCGTCATCGACCGCTGCCTCCAGCTGCACGGCGGCTACGGCTTCATGAACGAGTACCCGATCGCCCGCCTGTACGCGGACAACCGCGTCAACCGCATCTACGGCGGCACCAGCGAGATCATGAAGACGATCATCGCCAAGGACATGGGTCTGTAAGGCCCGGGAAACCTCAAGAAATCACTGGCGGGTACAACTGTCTGCCATGAGCCAGGCACTACAGGGTCTCCTCGATCTGCTCGACCTGGAGCAGATCGAGGAGAACATCTTCCGCGGCCAGTCCCGGTCCGCCGTCGTCCCGCGCGTCTTCGGCGGACAGGTCGCGGCCCAGGCGCTGGTCGCCGCGGGGCGTACGGTCCCCGCGGACCGGTACGCCCACTCGCTGCACGCGTACTTCCTGCGGCCGGGCGACCCGGGCGCGCCGATCGTCTACCAGGTCGACCGCATCCGTGACGGCCGGTCCTTCACCACCCGCCGGGTGGTCGCCGTCCAGCACGGCAAGCCGATCTTCCATCTGTCGGCCTCCTTCCAGACCGACGAGGACGGCCTCGACCACCAGACGCCGATGCCGGCGGCGCCCGACCCGGCCACGCTGCCCACCTCCCACGAGCGGCTGCGCGGCTACGACCACCTCGACCCCGCGGTGGTGGAGAAGTTCCTGGAGGCCCGCGAGGCCGTCGATCTGCGCTACGTCGAGGAGCCGCCGTACGGGAAGTTCGGCGAGCCGCGCGAGCCGCACTCCCAGGTGTGGTTCCGCACCAACGGCAAGCTCGACGACGACCCGCTGCTGCACGTCGTCCTCGCCACCTATGTCTCCGACATGACCCTGCTCGACTCGGTGCTGCTCGCGCACGGCCGGGGCGGCTGGGCCGTCGGCGACGTCGTCGGAGCCTCGCTCGACCACGCCATGTGGTTCCACCGGCCCTTCCGCGCCGACGAATGGCTGCTCTACGACCAGGAGTCGCCGACCGCCCACGGCGGCCGCGGGCTCGGCCAGGCGCGGATCTACACGCAGGACGGGCAGCTGGCCATCTCGGTGATCCAGGAAGGGCTGGTCCGGGTCCCGCGCTGACGGGACCCCCACGCCGTCAGGACAGGCCCGCCTCCGCCAGCAGATACGCCGTCATCGGGTCGTAGTGGCGCGGGCTCGGCACATGGTCGTCGAGCGGGACCGTCACCTGTACGGTGCCCTCGGCCTCGGCGAGGAAGAGCGCCGGGTCGTTGCAGTCGGCGTAGCCGACGGAGTCGACGCCGTGCTGGCCGGCGTAGCCCGCCCAGCCGTGGTCGGCGACCACCAGGTCCGGCAGCGGGCGGCCCTCCTCCTCGAGCGCCGTGAGGATGGCCTTCATCGGCTCACCGGAGTGCGTGTGCCACAGGGTGGCGCCGTGCTCCAGGACCGCAACGTCCGCGAGCTGCCACACATACCCCTCGTCGGTCTGCAGCCCCTCCGGGATCACCACGATCTCGCAGCCGGCCTGGCGCAGTGCGGCGGCCGTGGCGCGGTGCACGTCGAGCAGGCCGCCCGGGTGGCCGGTCGCGAACAGCACCCGCTGCCGCCCCTCGGCCGCCTTGCGCAGCCGGGCCGCCATCCGCTCCAGACCGCCCACCGTCAGCTCGGGGTCGATGGTGTCCTGGCCGTACCGGTACTCGGGGTCGTCGTTCACACCCACCCGCTCCGCCATCACCGCGAGCACGTCCTGCTCGTCGGTCCACCGGTCGCCGAGTTCCAGTCCGAGCCAGTAGTTGCGGACGCCGTTCGCGAGCTGTCGGTAGTGGGAGAGGTTGTTCTCGCGCGGGGTGGCGACATCGCCCGCGATGCGGGTCTTCACGAGGTGCTCGAGGAGCTCGGCGCGGCTGGGTGTCCCGGGTATCGGCATGAATCCCATTGTGAGGCAGCCGACTGTGCGATTCCCTGGCGTCCGGCGCGCTGGGACGCGCGTCACGTACTCAGCCACATGGGCCTGCGTACCTATTGCCGCAGTGTCCATTGCTGCGTTCATTGCTGCCGCAGCGCGAACCACAACTCCATGCGTACGTCCGGGTCGTCGAGGTCCGTGTCGAGGAGGGCGGCGCAGCGGGCGATGCGCTGGCGGACCGTGTTGCGGTGCACGGACAGGGCGACGGCCGTGCGGTCCCAACTGCCGTGCAGGGAGAGCCAGGTGCGCAGGGTCTCGGTCAGCGCGGGGTTGCCCGCGATCGGGGCGAGGAGCGTACGGGCGTGCGCCGCGGCCTCCTCGGACGGCACCAGGTCCGCGAGTCCCGCCCGGTCACCGTGCCGGACCAGGGCCGCGCGGGTGGCGCGGGCGCGGGCCAGCGCGCGGGCGGCCTGGGTGTCGGCGGAGGGCCACCCGGCCGGGGCCGAGGCGGCGCTGACGCCCAGCGTCCAGCCCGGCTGTGCGGCCGGCTCGCGGTCGGCGGGCACCAGGACCCGTACGACCTCGTCCGCCAGGTCGACCAGCGGCGAGCCGAGGGCCGCGCCCAGCGCCGAGGCGGCCACCGGGTCGGGCGCCTGGGCGTCCGGCCGGGCGTGCACCACGAGCCAGGGGCCGGGCCCGAGGAGGGCGGCCACCTCGGCCGGCGGCGTCCCCAGCAGCAGCCGTACCAGCGCGGACGACCGCGCCGCACCCGTACCGCTCTGGTGCTCGCCGGTGAGCAGCGAGAGCAGGACGGCGGCGACGGAGGCGATGGTGTGGTCGCCCGGATCGCGCTGCGGGGCGGCCACCCCGAGCACGAAGCCCTGCCCGGCGCCGAGGGCGTAGGCGGCGAGGTGGGTGCCGACGGCCGTGTCCGTGGCGGAGGTGGGCGTCCCCGGACCGGAGGGGCGTACCACCTGCGCGAGTCGGGACAGCGCCTCCCGGACACCGGTCTCCGTCGGGCGCCCCGCGGAGGCGATCTCCGCGCCCTCCGGCCCGTACAGCACCGCCCTGCCGCCCACCCGCTGGGCCAGCTGCCGCAGCACCGACGGCACCGGGTCCGGGCGGGAGGCCGCCGCCGCGAGGCTCTGCTGGGCCTCCGTCACCCGGCGCAGTTCGGCGAGGCGGGCCTGGGCCATCAGCTGCCAGACGGCGCGGGCGATGCCGGAGAACGTGGTCTGCTCGGGGACCTCGACGAGCGGCAGCCCGTGCGCGTCGCACGCGGCCACCAGGGCGCGCGGCACCGAGTCGTGCACGGGAGCCAGACCGAAGCCGAGGGCCGCGCCGCCCGCCGCGACGATCCTCGCCACGTAGTCGTCGAAGTACGTGCCGGAACCGGCGGCCTCCGGGACATGGACCCCCGCCGTCAGCAGCAGCTCCCCGCCCAGCAGATACGGGTACGGGTCGGCCATCTCCGAGGTGTGCGCCCAGTGGATGACGATGCCGGGATCGGCCGGCCCGGCGATCTGCCGCAGGGCCAGGTCCTCACGGGCCAGGAGTGCCGTCAGGGGCACGGGTGGCGTGGGTGGCGTGGCGGGAACCGCGGGGTCCGGCATGGTGTGCGCTCCCTCCACCCCGTACGGCTCGAATGGATGAAACGTACACTTCGCAGTCGCTTTTCAGCCACCTAGTGTCAGTGCTCATCACCCGCCGGCGAGACCGAGCGAAGGAGGGCCCCGTGGCCATCGACTACACAGTGATCGCCGTCTATCTGGCCGGAACGCTGGCCATGGGCTGGTGGGGCATGCGCCGCGCCAGGTCGAAGAGCGAGTTCCTGGTCGCGGGGCGCCGCCTCGGGCCCGTGATGTACTCCGGCACCATGGCCGCGATCGTCCTCGGCGGCGCGTCCACCATCGGCGGCGTGGGCCTCGGCTACCAGTACGGACTCTCCGGCGCCTGGATGGTCTTCACCATCGGCCTCGGGCTGCTCGCCCTGTCCGTCTTCTTCTCCGCCCGCATCGCCCGCCTGAAGGTCTACACCGTCTCCGAGATGCTGGACCTCAGGTACGGCGGCCGCGCGGGCGTCATCTCGGGCGTCGTCATGTGGGCGTACACCCTCATGCTCGCGGTGACGTCCACCATCGCGTACGCCACGATCTTCGACGTCCTCTTCGACATGAACCGCACCGTCGCGATCGTCCTCGGCGGCTCGATCGTCGTCGCCTACTCGACGCTCGGCGGCATGTGGTCGATCACGCTCACCGACATGGTGCAGTTCGTGGTCAAGACGATCGGCGTGCTGCTGCTCCTGCTGCCCATCGCGGTCGTCAAGGCCGGCGGCTTCTCCGAGATGAAGGCCAAGCTGCCCACCGAGTACTTCGACCCGCTGGGCATCGGCGGCGAGACGATCTTCACCTATGTCCTGATCTATACGTTCGGCATGCTCATCGGGCAGGACATCTGGCAGCGCGTCTTCACCGCCCGCAGCGACACGACGGCGAAGTGGGGCGGCACGGTCGCGGGCACCTACTGTCTCGCGTACGCCCTCGCCGGCGCCGTCATCGGTACGGCAGCCAAGGTGCTGTACCCGAAGCTGGGCAGCCCGGACGACGCCTTCGCGACCATCGTCAAGGACGAACTCCCGGTCGGTGTAAGGGGGTTGGTGCTCGCTGCCGCCCTGGCCGCCGTGATGTCGACCTCGTCCGGCGCGCTGATCGCCTGCGCGACCGTGGCCAACAACGACATCTGGGCGCGGCTGCGGGGAGCCGTACGCAGGTCCGAGGGCGAGCACGACGAGGTGAAGGGCAACCGTGCCTTCATCCTGATCATGGGCCTCGCGGTGATCGGCACCGCGATCGCGATCGACAACGTCGTCGAGGCGCTGACGGTGGCGTACAACCTGCTGGTCGGCGGGCTCCTCGTGCCCATCCTGGGCGGGCTGCTGTGGAAGCGCGGCACCGTGCAGGGCGCCCTCGCCTCGGTGATCGTCGGCGGCCTCGCGGTCATCGGTCTGATGGCCGGCTTCGGCATCCTCGCCAACGAGCCCGTCTACTACGGCCTTCTGTCGTCCCTCGTCGCATATGTGGCGGTCTCCCTGGGGACGAAGCCCACGGACGAGGTTGTCCTCGCCACCTGGCGCGAGCGCCTCGCAGGACGCTCCTCCGAACTCGCGTCCGAACCGGTCCCGGCTCCCCAGTAGAGTCGTACGAGAATCAGCACTTATCGCTCCATACGCGACGAAGCGTAGGAAAGAAGGCATCAGCCCATGAGCAGTAACGAGACGCCCCGCGGCCCCGTCGACTCCTCCCGCATCCCGCGGTACGCCGGACCTGCGACCTTCGCCCGGCTGCCCTGCCTCGACGAGGTCGGCCGTACGGACGTCGCGGTCGTGGGCGTGCCGTTCGACTCGGGCGTCTCGTACCGGCCGGGCGCCCGCTTCGGCGGCAACGCGATCCGCGAGGCGTCCCGGCTGCTGCGGCCGTACAACCCGGCGCAGGACGCGTCCCCGTTCGCGCTGGCGCAGGTGGCGGACGGCGGGGACATCGCGGTGAACCCGTTCAACATCAACGAGGCCGTGGAGACCGTCGAGGCGGCGGCGGACGAGCTGCTGGGCACGGGCGCCCGCCTGATGACCCTGGGCGGCGACCACACGATCGCGCTCCCGCTGCTGCGTTCGGTGGCGAAGAAGCACGGCCCGGTCGCCCTGCTCCACTTCGACGCCCACCTCGACACCTGGGACACGTACTTCGGCGCCGAGTACACGCACGGCACCCCGTTCCGGCGGGCCGTGGAGGAGGGCATCCTCGACACTTCGGCGCTGTCGCACGTGGGCATCCGGGGGCCGTTGTACGGCAAGCAGGACCTGGCCGACGACGAGAAGATGGGCTTCGGCATCGTGACGTCGGCGGATGTGATGCGACGCGGCGTGGACGAGGTGGCCGACCAGCTGCGGCAGCGCATCGGCGACCGCCCGCTGTACATCTCGATCGACATCGACTGCCTGGACCCGGCGCACGCGCCCGGCACGGGCACCCCGGAGGCGGGCGGCATGACCTCCCGTGAGCTGCTGGAGATCCTGCGCGGCCTGGCCTCCTGCAACCTGGTCTCGGCGGACGTCGTCGAGGTGGCGCCCGCGTACGATCACGCGGAGATCACGTCGGTGGCCGCGTCCCACACGGCGTACGAACTGACCACGATCATGTCCCGGCAGATCGCCGAGGCCCGCAAGGAGAACAAGGAGAACGACGGCAAGTGACCCACGACCACGACCTGGAACTCCGCCCGACCGAGGCGCAGATCTCCGCCGCTCTGAACCCTCCTCCCGGCCGCAACGGCGGAGACCTGGTCGTGGAGACGCTCGCCGGGCTCGGTGCGACGACGGTCTTCGGGCTGCCCGGCCAGCACGCGCTGGGCATGTTCGACGCGCTGCGCCGGTCGGCGCTGCGGTATGTGGGCCTGCGGGTGGAGAACAACGCGGGGTTCGCGGCGGACGCGTACGGCCGGATCACGGGCGAGGCGGCGCCGCTGCTCCTGTCGACGGGCCCGGGAGCCCTGACGTCCCTGGCCGCGCTGCAGGAGGCGGCCGCGGCCTCGGCGCCCGTGCTGGCGATCAGCAGCCAGATCCCGACGGCGGGACTGGGCGGCGGCAGGCACGGCTATCTGCACGAACTCCCGGACCAGGCGGCCTCGTTCCGGGGCGTGGTGAAGTCGGTCCACTCGGTCCGCACCCAGTCCCAGATCCCGTCGGCGATCGCGGCGGCCTGGAAGTCGGCGCTGACCGCCCCGCACGGCCCGGTGTGGGTGGAGATCCCGCAGGACGTACTGCTGGCGCAGACCTCGCTGCCGGTGGTGACGGGGGTGGACGCGACACCGGAGGACGTGGTGCCGCGCCCCGAGCTGACGGCGGTGGCCGCCGACCTGCTCTCCCGCGCCGAACGCCCGGCGATCATCGCCGGCGGGGGAGTGGTACGGGCGGACGCCTCGGGCAAACTGCGGCAGCTGGCGGAGGTGTTGCAGGCGCCGGTGGTGACGACGCCGGGAGGCAAGGGAGCCTTCCCCTGGAAGCACCCGCTGTCCCTACAGTCCTGGATCGAGGACCGGTACACGACGGACTTCCTGGAGGACGCGGACGTCCTGCTGGTGGTCGGCTCGGGCCTGGGTGAACTCTCCTCGAACTACCACACGTTCAAGCCCCGCGGCCGGGTCGTCCAGATCGAGGCGGACCTCGGCAAACTGGAGTCCAACCACCCGGCACTGGGTATCCACGCGGATGCGCGACTGGCGTTGCAGGCGCTGCTGGAGACGGTGTCGGAGCGCACGGACCCCACGGCACCGGAGCGGGTCAGGACGGTCCTGTCGAAGGTCACGGAACGCATCGCCTCCCAGGAACTGACCCTGGAACAGGACGTGTTGACCTCCGTCCGCCGGGCCCTCCCCGCCGACTCCCCGTCCTTCTGGGACATGACGATCCTGGCCTACTGGGCCTGGTCGGCCTTCGACGCCAAGGGCCCCAACCTCCTGCACTCCGCCCAGGGCGCCGGCGGCCTCGGCTACGGCTTCCCGGCGGCCCTGGGAGCGGCGGCGGCCGACCCGACCCGCCCGGTGCTGGCGGTGTCGGGGGACGGCGGTGCCCTGTACTCGATCGCGGAGCTGGCGACGGCCCGCCAGTACGACCTGAACGTCACCTGGTTGATCGTCGACGACGGCGGCTACGGCATCCTGCGCGAATACATGACGGACACCTTCGGCGAGGCGACGGCGACGGAGCTGTCCCGGCCGGACTATGTGGCCCTCGCGGAGTCCTTCGGGGTGCCGGGGGTGCGTACGACGCCGGAGACTCTGGAGGCGGACCTGGCGAAGGCGCTGGGGTCACCCGGTCCGTCGGTGGTGGTGCTTCCGGCGGTGCTGCGGATGTTCGCGGCGACGCATCTGGACTGACGGAGCGTCACTGTAGGGCCTGGCTGATCTACGGACGTCGTGCGAGGAAGACGGACTCCCTGCCAGGCCGGTCGGGTGCCTCGCGGACGCCCTCCACCACGTACCCCTGTGCGACCAGGTCAGCCTCGACCTCGTGCCGTTCGCGGAAACGCAGCGTCGAGTCCGACGTCAGCACCCGCCCGGTCGCGGCGAAAACACAGGTCCAGCGGAACGACACCAGTGGCCCGCCCACCTCGATCAATCGGACCCAGGTCTCGACCGTGCCGACGCCCGGAATCTCCGTCACCCTGTAGGAGGATTCGCGGTTCCATTCCTCCCAGGCGCGCCGGGCCGGATCGCGGGTCTCGAACACCAGCCGGCCACCCGGTCGCAGCGCGCTGTACGCCCCCTTCAGCGTCTCCTCCCAGTCCTGGGCCTCGATGATCTGCTGGGCGACATTCGCCGTCATGGTCGCCAGGTCGACCTGCAGCGGCGGGAGTGCTGTCGCATCACCGCAGATCCAGCGCACCCGTTCGCTGCCCGGCTTGGTCCGGGCGACGTCGATGGATGCCCTGGCGGGATCGCAGCCGACGACCTCGATCCCACGGTCGGCCAGGAGGAGTGCGAACACCCCCGTCCCGCAGCCGATGTCCAGAACCCGACGGGCCCCGAATTCCTCCGCCATGCGGACATAGGCGTCGAGATCGCCGCGGTCGGGGTCCAGTTGGTCGTAGATCGCGGCAAGCTGTGGATGCGTGAAGCACTCGTCGGCAGCCATGCTGCCGAACCTAGGCGGAGCCGGCTGTGCCGGACCACGGAATTTCACCGGCCCCGCCCGGCGCCACCGACCTACCAGATCGCGTCCACCCACTCCGGGTGGTCGATGAACGGGTTCCGGTTGTGCTGGTAGGTGTCGTAGATGACCTGGTTGCGCTTCTCCTCGAAGGCGCTCGGCGGGTCCTCGTCGTTCCACTGCTTGAGGACCGAGAGCTTGCCGATGTAGGGGTTGCTGCCGTTGTTGACCTTCTCGTCGGGCTCCAGGTCGGGGAAGCCGTCGCCGCCGTCGTAGCGGACCGCCATGTACAGGATCATGCGGGCGACGTCGCCCTTGTCCGCGTCGCGCGGTTCGAAGGAGTCGGAGTCGACCTTGCTGCCGCCGCCGCCCGTGACCGCGCTGCCGCCGTTGTCGAAGTCCAGGTTGCCGCGGATGCTGTTGACCTGCACGTCCGCGGGGCGCAGGTGGTGGAGGTCGGTGCCGGGGCCGGTCGCGGTGCCGAAGTCGCCGTGGGACTTGGCCCATACGTGCTCGCGGTTCCAGTCGCCCGTGTCGCCGCCGCTCAGGGACTTGGCGCGGGAGGCACCGCTGTAGAGCAGGATCACGTTGTTGCTGTTGTTCGGGTCCTGGTCGGTGACCTTGAGCGCGTTCCAGACCGCGTCGTACGAGATCTTCGACTGACTGCTGATGATCGTGTGCAGGGACGACTTGAGGCTCGCGCCCGTCTTGCCGATCGCGTTCTTGTAGTACGTCGAGTCGTAGTCGGTCGTCGTGGCGCCGGCCGGAGTCGCGGTCAGGGCCGGGGCGGTGAGGCCGACCAGGACGGCTGCGGTGGCCCAGGCCACCGGCTTCCAGCGGCGGGTGCGTGTCGCGGGCATGTGGGGTTCCCATCTACGCGGGTTGAATGAAGGCGGCAAGAGGGAGAGTGACATGGACATGAGGTCCGGCAGGTAAACGGAATGTAAAAAGGGGGCCCCGACCATGTGGCCGGGGCCCCCCTTCGGTGTCGGAGTCCGTCAGCTGACGTCCGACGGGTCCAGGCGGTAGAGCGACGAGGTCGCGTTCGACGTCGAACTCTTGCTGTAGGCGCTCTGCTTGACCGCCGTGCCGTGCTGCTTCACCCAGTTCGACACCTCGGTGCTGAGGTTGTTGCCCCCGCCGGGGCCGCCGCCCTTCCCCACGCTCGAATTTGCTCGCGCGGGGGCACCCCCATCGCCGCTGCCGATCTGGATGTAGTGCAGCTCGCCCTTCTTCACCAGCTCCTTGAGCTTGGCGACCGTCATCGCGTTGTCGGAACCGGTGAAGCCCCACATGGAGATGACCGGTCGCCTGGCGCTCAGCTCGATCTGCGCGGCGCTCTGCGAGTTGGACACCGCGAGCAGCCACTTGGCGCCGTCCTGGTGCTTCTTCAGGTACGCGATGAGCTCGCTGTCCGCGCCGCCCATACCACCGCCCATGCCACCACCGCCGAAGCGGTCCTGTCCGGACGTACCGCCCAACTCACCGCTTCTGCCTTGGGTTTGACCGCGGCCCGGCAGTTCACCGTTCCGGCCCTGCTGCCCGCCGCCGGGGAAGCCGCCCGCGCCCTCGGCCCGGCCGCCTGCCCGGGTGCCGCCCGGCATCTCGCCGCCGCCCGGGAAGCCGCCACGGCCCCCGCCGGGGCCGCCGCCGAAGCCTCCTCCCGTGGAGGGGCCGGCCGTCGGGTTGGTGCCGCCCATGCCACCGCCGGTGCTCCCGAACGGCTCCGACGCGGCGTACGCCGTCGGGCCCGCGAGGGCCGCGATCGCTGCCGCGGCCACCGAGGCCGTCAGCAGCCGGGCCCGGTTGCCGGAGCGGAAGACCAGCATGCCCACGATGCCCGCCGCCGTCAGGACGCCGATCGTGGGCCACAGCCAGGTGTTCCACCCGGAGGCCCGGCGCAGCAGCACGATCGCCCAGATGCCGGTGACGCCGAAGGCGACCGGGAGCACCCATGCCCAGCGCTTGTCGCGGCGGAAGGCGTCCAGCAGCATCACGCCCCCGCCGCCGCACAGTGCCGCGATGCCCGGGGCGAGCGCGGTCGTGTAGTACGGGTGCATGGTGCCCTGGGCGGTAGCGAAGATCACGTAGTGCAGCAGCGTCCAGCCGCCCCACAGCACCAGGCCCATCCGCTTCAGGTCGGTGCGCGGGGCGCGGCCGCACAGCGCCAGACCGCCGATCAGCGCGATCGCCGAGAAGGGCAGCAGCCAGGAGATCTGGCCGCCGAGGATCTCGTTGAACATCCTGCCCAGTCCGGAGGAGCCGGAGAAGCCGCCGCCCCCTCCGCCACCGCCGCCGTTGCCCTCGCCGCCGAAGACGCGGCCGAGACCGTCGTAGCCCATGATCAGGTCCCAGGCGGAGCCGTCCGTCGAGCCGCCGATGTACGGCCGGTCGGAGGCGGGCACGAGGGACACGGCCACGGCCCACCAGAAGCTGGAGACGGCCAGGACGACCGCGGCCAGCAGCAGGTTGACGATCCGCTTCAACCAGGGCGCCTTCGACGCGTAGAGGTAGAGCGCGAAGACCGCCGGCAGCGCGATGTAGCCCGCGAGCAGCTTGGTGTTGAAGGCGAGACCGAAGCAGGCCGCCGAGCCGAGCAGTGGCAGCAGCCTCTCCTGACGGGTGGCGCGCATCGCGAGCGCCGCGCCCGCCACCATGAGGAACACCAGCAGGGTGTCGGGGTTGTTGTCGCGGTTGATGGCGACGGTGATCGGGGTCAGCGCCAGCACCAGCGCGGCGACGGTCGCCGCCACATGGCCCCAGATCCGCTTCACGGACGAGTGGAGGATCCATACGGTGGCCACGCCGGCCACGATCTGTGGCGCCATCATCTGCCAGGTACCGAAGCCGAAGACGCGGCACGACAGGCCCATGACCATGAGCGCGAACGGCGGTTTGTCGACGGTCAGGAAGTTGCCCGGGTCCAGCGACCCGAAGAACCAGGCCTTCCAGCTCTGTGTGCCGGCCCAGATGGCGCCGCTGTAGAAGGTGTTCATGCTGGACCCGGACAGGTTCCATGCGTACAGGACCGCCGCCAGGACCAGGATCGTGATCAGCGCGGGCAGCGACCAGCGGGGCGCGGTGTCCTGGGGCGGCGGTTCGGGGGCCAGTGTCGTGTGGGGGTGTGTATCGGTGGCAGAGGTCACGGCCGCATCCTGCACATCGCGGGTGGGTGTGGGCTGTGCCGTACCTGGCTCTCGGCTTTGAATGCTCCGCGGTCGGCTCGAGGGCCCGCCACCGCGCGCGTACGGTGGAGATACGGCCGAACGGTGACGCCGGTGCAGGCACTGCCGGCAGCCGCTGCGGGCGACCGCGGTGTGTCTGCTCCCTTACCGGAGGGAAAGGCAATGCCCGAGCACAAGATCGGCACACAGGAAGAGTTCGACGCGGCCCGAGCCGAGCTGCTCGCGCAGGAGAAGGAGCTCACCCGGCGTGGCGACGAGCTCGCCAGGAAGCGGCGGGAGCTGCCGTGGGTGCCGGTCGAGAAGGAGTACGGCTTCGAGACCGCGGACGGGCCCAGGTCGCTCGCGGAGCTCTTCGACGGGCGTTCGCAGCTGCTCGTCTACCACTTCATGTTCGGCCCGCCGTACCAGGCGGGCTGCCCGGTCTGCTCCTCGATCGCGGACACCCTCAGCCCCAACGCCGTCCATCTCAAGGCTCGTGACGTGACGCTGCTCTGCTCCTCACGGGCGCCGCTCGACAAGCTCCTCGCCTACCGGGAGCGCATGGGCTGGACCTTCGACTGGGTGTCCAGCGGCGGCAGCGACTTCCACCGCGACCTCGGGTTCGTCTACTCCGCCGAGGAGCTGAAGCCGTTCCTGGAGGGCGGCTACCCGGCGACGGTGCGGCAGATGGCGCAGGCGTGCGGCACGGACGTGGCCGGTTATGTCACCGAGGGGCCGGGGCTGAGCGCCTATGCACTAGCGGACGGCACCGTGTACCGGACGTACGTCACCACCGCGCGCGGCCTCGAACCGGCCATGGCCTACTACGGCCTCCTCGACCGGACGCCACTGGGCCGCCACGAGGAGGGCGAGGAGGCCCATTGGCTGCGCCGCCATGACGAGTACGGGCGCTAAGCAGCCGTGACAACCTCTGTCGGCCACTGTCAACCCTTCTTCTTCATCTTCCCCATTTGCTCGAACACCCGCCCCGGCCAACGGTGTTCTTGAGCACACACGTACAACTTTCAGTCATACAAGCGAGTCAGGAGGGGCAAGAGCGCGCTTGAGTGCGCTCGCCAACGCCTGAAAAGGACCGGGGGAACCCTCCATGACTCGCCGTACGTCCAGACGTGCCCGTGTGCTCGGAGCCGGGCTCGTCGCTGGAATCGTCATACCGTCCGTGGCCGCCGCCACACCCGCCGTCGCCGCCGCGGCCCCGGCCGTCAGCTGTACGTCCTCCAAGGCCGGCCTGGCCACCAAGCTCCAGAAGGACATCACCGCCGCCCTCGCCAACCGCACGGGCACCGTCTCGGTCGGCCTCTACGACCGTTCCACCAACACGACTTGTTCGCTCAGAGCCACCTCGTCCTACGACTCCGCCAGCGCCGTCAAGGTCACCGTCCTCGCCACGCTGCTGTGGGACGCGAAGAAGCACAACCGCTATCTCACCGACACCGAGGCCTCCCTCGCCAAGGCCATGATCACCAAGTCGGACAACGACGCGACCAGCAAGCTGTGGAAGCAGCTGGGCCTGACGAAGATCAACGGCTTCCTGAGCGCCGCCGGCATGACGAAGACCGTCCCCGGGGCGAACGGCTACTGGGGCCTGACCCAGATCAACGTCACCGACGAGCAGAAGCTGCTCAAGCTGATCACCGCACCGAACACGGTCCTGAGCGACAACTCCCGTGCGTACATCCTGAAGTTGATGAGCCAGGTCATCTCCTCGCAGCGCTGGGGCACACCGTACGGAGCGCCCTCCGGAGTCTCGGTCCACGTCAAGAACGGCTGGCTGCAGCGCTCCACGCACGGCTGGCGCGTGCACAGCCTCGGCACCTTCAACGGCGGCGGCCACGACTACATGATCACGGTGCTGACGTGGGGCAACAGCTCCATGAACTACGGCATCAGCACCATTCAGGGCGTGGCGAAGGTGATTCACAGGGATCTCGCCGCGAGTTGACCCCTCCCGGTCTCCCGCCCGTCACCCATCCGCCCTACGGTGGCGCCCATGCGCCTGAGAACCGTACTCGCGACCGTCACCGCGGCCCTGGCGGCGGCCACCAGCCTGACCGCCGCCGGGCCCGCCAACGCCCAGGACAGCCATGCCTGTTCGCCCTCCGTCTCCATCGACCGCTTCTCCGACGCGCTCGACAAGACGACGTACCAGGGCACCTTCGTCGGCAACTTCTCCGCGCTCGCCGTGGACCGTGACGGGTCGCTGGCCGCGCTGGAGGACCGCTCCTCCCTCTTCGCCCTGGACCGGAAGACCCTCGCGCCGAAGTCCGTCGTGCCGCTCGCCGACGAGAAGGGCGCCGCACTCGACAGCGAGGGCCTCGTCATCGATCGCGACGGCACCCGCCTGATCACCTCGGAGACCGAGCCGTCCATCCGCCGCTACAGCGTGGACGGCAGGATCCTCGGCCGCCTCCCGGTCCCGTCCCCGCTCCTCGTCGCCCCCGCGGGCCGCGCCACGGCCAACCAGACCTTCGAGGGCCTGACCCTCCTCCCCGGCGGCCACACCCTGCTGGCGTCGATGGAGAACGCGATCTCCGGCGACTCCAAGGACATCGTCCGCTTCCAGACCTGGGCGCGGACGAAGGGCGGGCACTTCCGGCTCGGCGCCCAGTACGCGTACCCGATCGACTCCGGGCTCGGTGTCCCGGAGGTCCAGGCCACCCCGGACGGCCGCCTGCTCGTCCTGGAGCGCGGCTTCACCTCCGGCGTCGGCAACACGGTCCGCCTCTACCTGGCCGACCCGCGGCACGCGACCGACACCGGCGGCATCGAGAACCTCACGGGCCAGTCCGGCGTACGCCTGATCAAGAAGACGCTGCTCACGGACCTGGTGACCTGCCCGTCACTGGGAGCGACGGCCAAGCAGCCCCAGCCGAACCCGCTCCTCGACAACATCGAGGGAATGGCGGTCACGGGGTACTCGAAGGGCTGCCTGAAGGTACTCCTGGTCAGCGACGACAACCAGAACCCGGCACAGACGACCCGCTTCTACCACCTGCGGGTACGCGTCTGAGCCCTGCCCTTGTTCTGTTGCGGCGGGATGAAATCCGCCCCTCGGTGTGTTGGTGCCTTCCGGTAGATCAGGGCTTCTGACAGATGGAGGGCACCGGAGTGAGCGGGCAACGGGGATGGGCACGGCGACTGGCCGGATACGCCTGGCGGTATCCGAAGGACGTCCTCCTCGCCCTCGGCTCCTCGCTCGCCGGCATGGCCGTCATGGCGCTGGTCCCGCTGGTCACCAAGGTGATCATCGACGATGTGATCGGTGACCACAGCCGCCGCATGGCCCCCTGGGCGGGAGCCCTGCTCGGTGCCGCCGTGCTCGTGTACATCGCCACCTACATACGCCGCTACTACGGCGGCCGCCTCGCCCTCGACGTCCAGCACGACCTGCGGACCGAGATGTTCGAGACGATCACCCGGCTCGACGGGCGCCGCCAGGACGAGCTGTCCACCGGGCAGGTCGTCGGCCGCGCCACCAGCGACCTCCAGCTGATCCAGGGCCTGCTGTTCATGCTCCCGATGACCATCGGAAACCTCCTGCTCTTCCTGATCTCCCTGGTGATCATGGCCTGGCTGTCGCTGCCGCTGACTTTGGTCGCCCTCGCCGTGGCCCCCGCCCTGTGGTGGATCGCCAAGCGCAGCCGCTCCAAGCTGCACCCCGCCACCTGGTACGCGCAGGCGCAGGCCGCCGCCGTCGCCGGTGTGGTCGACGGAGCCGTCAGCGGCGTACGCGTGGTGAAGGGCTTCGGGCAGGAGGAGCAGGAGACCGGGAAGCTCAGGGAGGTGGGGCGGCGGCTGTTCGCCGGGCGGCTGCGCACCATCCGGCTGAACAGCACGTACACCCCGGCGCTCCAGGCCGTCCCCGCCCTCGGCCAGGTCGCGATGCTGGCGCTCGGCGGCTGGCTGGCCGTCCGCGGGCACATCACCCTCGGCACCTTCGTCGCCTTCTCCACCTACCTCGCCCAGCTGGTCGGCCCGGTCCGCATGCTCGCCATGGTCCTCACGGTCGGGCAGCAGGCGCGCGCCGGCACCGAGCGCGTCCTGGAGCTGATCGACACCGAGCCGTCCCTGACGGACGGGACGAAGGAACTTCCCGCCGATGCGCCCGCGACCGTCGAGTTCGACGACGTGTCCTTCGGGTACGACCATGAGCGCCCGGTCCTCGACGGGCTCAGCTTCGAGATCCGCCCCGGCGAGACCCTTGCCGTCGTCGGCTCCTCCGGCTCCGGCAAGTCCACCGTCTCCCTCCTCCTGCCGCGCTTCTACGACGTCACCCACGGCGCCGTCCTCATCGGCGGCCACGACGTCCGCGAGCTCACCCTCGACTCGCTGCGGGCGGCGATCGGGCTGGTGCCCGAGGACTCCTTCCTCTTCTCGGACACCGTGCGGAGCAACATCGCCTACGGCCGTCCCGACGCCACCGACGAGCAGATCGAGGCCGCCGCGCGTGCCGCCCAGGCGGACCGTTTCATCCGCGAGCTGCCGGACGGCTACGACACCAAGGTCGGCGAGCACGGGCTGACCCTCTCCGGCGGTCAGCGCCAGCGTGTCGCCCTCGCCCGCGCGATCCTCACCGACCCGCGGCTGCTCGTCCTCGACGACGCCACCTCCGCCGTGGACGCCCGCGTGGAGCACGAGATCCACGAGGCGCTGAAGCAGGTCATGCAGGGCCGCACCACCCTGCTCATCGCGCACCGCCGCTCCACCCTCAACCTCGCCGACCGGATAGCCGTCCTCGACGCCGGCCGCCTCGCCGACATCGGCACCCATGAGGAGCTGCAGGAACGGTCCGCCCTCTACCGGCGCCTGCTCACCGACCCCGACGAGCTCGGCGGTGTCTCACCCGGCCACACCCAGCCCTCCGTTCCGGCCGAGGACACCTCCGCACGGGACTCGGTACGGGACGAGCTGGACGCCGAGTTCGACGCCGAGCGCGGTCTGACGCCCCGCTTGTGGACCGGCGACCGCGAGCCCAAGGACACCGCGCTGGCCGGGATGCCCGCCACCCCCGAACTCCTCGCCGAGGTCGACGCGCTGCCCCCGGCGAACGACACCCCGGACATCGACGAGGCGCGGGCGGTGCGGCCGGAGGAGTCGTACGGCCTGAAGCGGCTGCTGCGGGGCTTCGGGCTGCCGCTGCTGGTCAGCCTGGGGCTGGTCGCCGTGGACGCGGGCATGAGCCTGCTGCTGCCGATCATGATCCGGCACGGCATCGACCAGGGCGTCTCCAGACTCGCCCTCGGCGCGGTCTGGTCGGCCTCGCTGCTGGCGCTGCTCGCCGTGGTGGTGCAGTGGGCGGCGCAGCGGGGTGAGACCCGGATGACGGGACGCACCGGGGAGAGGGTCCTGTACTCGCTCCGTCTGAAGATCTTCGCCCAGCTCCAGCGGCTCGGACTCGACTACTACGAGCGGGAGCTGACCGGCCGGATCATGACGCGGATGACGACCGACGTCGACGCGCTCTCGACCTTCCTGCAGACCGGGCTGGTCACCGCGTTCGTCTCCGTCGTCACCTTCTTCGGCATCATGGTCGCCCTGCTGGTGATCGACGTGCAGCTGGCGCTCGTGGTCTTCGCGACGCTGCCGCCGCTGATCGTCGCCACGTTCTTCTTCCGGCGGGCGAGCGTGAAGGCGTACGAGCTGGCCCGTGAGCGGGTGTCGGTGGTCAACGCCGACCTCCAGGAGTCCGTCTCCGGGCTGCGGATCGTGCAGGCCTTCCGGCGCGAGGGCGACGGCGGCCGGCGGTTCGCGGAGCGCAGCGACAGCTACCGCAGGGCCCGTATACGGGGTCAGTGGCTGATCTCGATCTACTTCCCCTTCGTGCAGCTGCTGTCGTCCGTGGCGGCCGCTTCCGTGCTGATCGCGGGCGCGGGCCGGGTCGACGACGCCACCCTCACGACCGGCGCCCTGGTGGCGTACCTGCTCTACATCGACCTGTTCTTCGCCCCGGTCCAGCAGCTCTCCCAGGTCTTCGACGGCTACCAGCAGGCCAGCGTCTCCCTCGGCCGCATCCAGGAACTGCTCCAGGAGCCGACCTCCACCAAGTCCGCCGACGAACCCCTCGAAGTGCTCTCCCTGCGGGGCGAGGTCGCCTTCGAGGACGTGCACTTCGCGTACGGGTCCGCCGATGAGGCAGCAGGGGAAGAGGCGCTCGGCGGCATCGAGTTGAGCATCCCGGCGGGCCAGACCGTCGCCTTCGTCGGTGAGACCGGCGCCGGCAAGTCGACGCTCGTCAAGCTGGTGGCGCGCTTCTACGACCCCACGGGCGGCCGGGTCACGGTCGACGGCCAGGACCTGCGCACCCTCGACATCACCTCCTACCGGCACCGTCTCGGCGTCGTCCCGCAGGAGGCGTACCTCTTCCAGGGCACCGTCCGCGACGCCATCGCCTACGGCCGCCCGGACGCCACCGACGCCGAGGTCGAGGCGGCGGCCCGAGCGGTCGGCGCGCACGAGATGATCGCCACGCTCGACGGCGGCTACCTCCACGAGGTCGCCGAACGCGGCCGCAACCTCTCGGCCGGCCAGCGCCAGCTGATCGCCCTGGCCCGGGCGGAACTCGTCGACCCCGACATCCTCCTCCTCGACGAGGCGACCGCCGCCCTCGACCTGGCCACCGAGGCCCAGGTCAACCAGGCCACCGACCGCCTCGCAGGCCGCCGCACCACACTCGTGGTGGCCCACCGCCTGACCACCGCCGCCCGAGCGGACCGCGTCGTGGTCATGGACCACGGCCGTGTCGTCGAGGACGGCACCCACGAGGAGCTGCTGGCGCTGGAGGGCCGGTACGCCGCGCTGTGGCGGACGTTCATCGGGGAGGCCGAGCCCGAGGAGCCGGTGAGCGCGTCCTACTGACGGTCGTGCAACCATCCGACATACGTCCTGCGTCCGTACACCCGTACGTTCATTGCCGGGGTACGGGAGGGATGACAGTGGACAGTGGTGCGATACGGCGGCGGCTCGGCGCGTTCCTTGGCGTGCTGGCCGCTTCCGGGGTGCTTGCGCTCGCGGCGTCGGGGCAGGCGCAGGCCGCCGACTCATCGTCCTGCTCGGGCCGCAAGATCAGGACGTTCACCTTCTCCACCGGCTCCGTGCAGCTGTACAGGAGCGGCAACTACCTCTGCGCCCTCACCGTCCCCAAGAGCGTCGGCGGCAGGCAACCGATGATGGTCAGCCTGCAGGCCCGCGGCTTCGAGCCCGTCGTCGACAAGGGACTGTTCTCGCAGCACGCCGGCCCGGTCCGCTCGTACGTCGGACACCGCAAGGTGTGGATCAAGGGCTCGGTCGGCAGCGGCTCGTACGACTCCGGTGGCTGGATGCGGTACTAACCCGCCAATCACGGCAGTGATCCCCCATCTCCCCTGGTGCGCAGCGGAGTTGCTCCGATAGCTTCCGCTCGCACATCTGACTCACAGGGGAGGGTGCATGCGCAAGGCGCTGAGATGGCTGCTCGCGCTCGCCGTGCTCATAGGCACGCTGAGCACGGCGGGAGCGGCCACCGCCGCACAGCCGGAGGCCACCGGAACGACCGACATCAAGGATCAGCTGCTCGCCATACCGGGGATGAGCCTGATCGAGGAGAAGCCGTACCCCGGCTACCGCTTCTTCGTCCTCGACTACACCCAGCCGGTCGACCACCGCGACCCGTCCAGGGGCACGTTCCAGCAGCGCATCACCGTGCTGCACAAGGACGTCAGCCGTCCGACGGTCTTCTACACCGGTGGCTACAACGTCTCCACGACCCCCAGCCGCCGCGAGCCGACCCAGATCGTGGACGGCAACCAGGTCTCCATGGAGTACCGCTTCTTCACGCCCTCCCGGCCGGACCCGGCCGACTGGAGCAAACTGGACATCTGGCAGGCGGCCAGTGACCAGCACCGCATCTTCCAGGCGCTGAAGTCCGTCTACACCAAGAAGTGGCTCGCGACGGGCGGTTCGAAGGGCGGCATGACCGCCACGTACTACGAGCGCTTCTACCCGCGCGACATGGACGGCGTCGTCGCGTACGTCGCCCCGAACGACGTCGTCAACAACGAGGACTCCGCCTACGACCGCTTCTTCACCCAGGTCGGCACCAAGGAGTGCCGCGACCGGCTGAACGCCGTGCAGCGCGAGGCCCTCGTGCGCCGGGAGCCGCTGGAGAAGAAGTACGCGGCCTACGCGGCGGACAACGGCTACACCTTCCGCACCATCGGCAGCCTGGACCGGGCGTACGAGGCCGTCGTCCTCGACTACGTCTGGGGCTTCTGGCAGTACAGCCTGCTGCGTGACTGCGCCACCATCCCGGCGGACGCGAAGACCGCGACCGACCAGGCCATCTGGGACTCCGTGGACAGCATCTCCGGCTTCTCCTTCTACACGGACCAGGGCCTGGAGCCGTACACGCCGTACTACTACCAGGCGGGCACGCAGCTGGGCGCGCCGGACATCCACTTCCCGTACATCGAGAAGCAGTACCTCCGCTACGGCTACGAGACGCCGCGGAACCTGGTCCCGCGCGACATCCCGATGAAGTTCCAGCCGTACGCGATGCGCGACGTCGACTCCTGGGTGCGGCACCACGCGCACCACATGCTCTTCGTCTACGGCCAGAACGACCCGTGGGGCGCGGAGCGCTTCCGCGTCGACAAGGGCGCCAAGGACTCGTACGTCTTCACGGCACCGGGGCTGAACCACGGCGCCAACGTGGCCGGCCTGGTCGCCGACCAGAAGGCGCTGGTCACCGCCCGCATCCTGCAGTGGGCCGGGGTCCCCGCCGCCTCCACCGCGCAGGCGAAGCCGCTGGCCCGGTTCGACAGCAGGCTGGACGTGCGGGACGTGGAGCGCGAGCCGGCTCTGCGGCCGTAGCTCCGCCAACTCCTGTGCTGTGCCCGGCGGTTGTTCACACCCGCCGGGCGCAGCCCACCGGCTGTGCGCCCTCCAGATGCACATACAGCGCCGTCGCCGCGGGGCACCGGGCGCGCGTGGCGACCGCCTCGACCACCTTGTACTGCGGTTTCCTGCCGCCGCTGCCGTCGCACGCCGTCTCACGGACCTGCCCGTTCCCTGAGCCGTACACGCAGTCGCCGACGATCGTGCGGGGGCCGCCCCCGCCGCCCGGGTCGCCGGGGTGCGGTGGCTCCAGGTTGCGCATACAGGCATAGCCCTGCGGAACCGAGCCGTCGCCGTCCTCGTCGGCGGACGGGCTCTGCCGGCTGATGTGCAGGACGAAGTCCGTGGTCGCCGGGCACAGCGGACCGTCGCTCACCTTGCCGTCGTAGCGGGCCACGACCCGGGCAGCGGCCCGCTCGCTGGTGCACGGCACCTCGGTGAAGCTCGTCGAGCCGAACGAACTGCACTCGTCGACGGCGAGGAACACCGCCCCGTAGCCGGAGGGCCGGACCGTGGCCGCCTTCGGTGTCGCGTCGGCCCTGCCGTCCTTGCCCGCCCCGGACTTCAGGATCTGGCAGCCGGTCAGCAGGGCGGCGACCAGTACCAGCAGTGCGCAGACCACCCCCGCAGAACTTCTCTCACGCATCGCGACCCCCCGGGCACCTCCCCAGATGACCCGCATCCAGCGTGACCCGCCGCAGCGGGCGCACGCCAGACGCGCGGGAGGCTTTGGGCCAGTTTGGGGTTGCGCGCCGGGTGCGTGACGTATGCGCCCTACGCCCCCTGTGCCGGGCGCCGGGCCCACGGGTTCTAGTACGTCAGTCCGTACCCGATGGGATACAGCTCTTTGGTCGGATCGTCCGCCTGCTGCACCGGCACCGGCAGTTTCCCGCGCGGCGCCGCCTTGCCCGCGATGACGCGCGCGGCGGCCCTCAGCTCCACGTCGGTCCACGAGTACGAAGCCAAGTGGGCGGAAGCGGAGGGGAGTTGGGCCACGTCGTAGGGGTTACGGATCGCGATCGCGACCACCGGCCGCCCGGTCGCCGCCAGCTGTTCGACCAGCGTGCGCTGCGAGCTGCCCGCGGTGACGTTGTAGGTGCCCACGACCACCGCGTCCGCGTTCTGCGCCGCCGCGACCGCCGCGGCGATGGTGGCCGTGGCGGGGGCCGTGCCCGTGGACAGGGCGGTCGCGGTGAAGCCCAGTTCCGTGAGGGCGCTCGCGAGGACGCCGGTGGGCGGTCCCGTCGTACCGGACGGGGAGGCCGGGTCGGCGCCGACGACCAGGACCTTCCGGTGCGTGCGCCGGGACAGCGGCAGCAGGCCCGCCTTGTTGACCAGCAGGGTCGTCGTGCGCTCGGCGATACGGTCGGCGGCGGCCAGGTGGGCGCCGGTGCCCACGGTGCGGTCGACGCCCTGCCGGCTGACGTAGGGCTCGTCGAAGAGCCGCAGCCTGGCCTTGAGCTTGAGGATGCGCAGGAGCGACTCGTCCAGCCGGGACTCGGTGAGTTCACCGTCCTGTACGGCTTTCAGGACGGCGTTCCAGGCGACGTCCAGGCGGGGATGGCTGTGATTGCTCACGGTGGGTAACGATGTGCTCTCTGCGGGTGATATTATGGTGAGGTCGGTTACAGCGGAGTGCCTGTTATCGGCGAGGTGTGACTTTGCGCGACCAGTGGATCGCGTCGAGAGAGCTACCCGTCGGGGCGCTTGCGGCCAAGGACCGCAGGAGGGTGGACGAGCCCTGCTGAGGACTTCGCGCAGCCCGCTGGGGGTGTAAGACGCGGATCGCCGAGGCGGATCAGCGCGCCCTCTGACCCCGAAGACCGTTCGCGGGGCAGTCCGGAGCGTTTCGGATGCGGAGTTCGGCTGTGCTGGCCAACAACGCGAGGAACGGTTGAGGAGCTGGTCGACGCGTCAGTGCCAGCACCGGCCAGCCCGGTTGTCGTCGTACTTCGAATGTACGGCGATGACCGGGCTGGCCGGGCCGACGTTCACGTCGGCGTCGGCGTCGGGGGCAGTCCTGGTTGATGCCCATCGCGCGCAGTTCGGCGCCGGAGATCCGGCCGAGGGCGCGGGCGTCCTCGCGGGAGCCGCCGGCGCCCATGGCCATGGCGCCCGGGAAGAGGGTGGCGGGCCTGCCGACCCGGCAGACGATGCCGTGTTCCTGGTCGGTGGTGATGAGCATGGGCAGGCCGCGGGGCCGGCTGAGGGAGGCGCGCTGGATGCCGTTCGACAGGTCCGCGATCTGGTGCGGGTCCTTGGTGTTGTGCGCCCAGGTGAAGTAGATGATGCCGCCGACGCGGTACCTGGCGATCAGCTCGGCGGCCGTGCGGACGCCGATCTCCTTGAGGTTGGCGTCGATGTCGGCCTGGTCGGGGTCGGTGGCCGAGTGGCCGTAGACCCGCATCACGGAGAGCTGGCCGACCTTCTCCTCCAGGGTCATACGGGAGATGAGGGAGCGGAGTTTCTTGTCGCCGGGGGTGCCGGCGCTTGCCGTGGTGCCGACGGCCAGAGCCGCGGTGACGCCTGCTGTTGCGGCGAGGACGGTACGTCTGGAGGGCACGTGCGCTCCTTCCGGGGTGATCCGCTGGAGATCGACTGAAGGAAACTTCCGTGAGGGAGTGAATATCCGGGAAGTTTCTGCCGGTCAAGGGAGCGCGTACGTCAGGGGCCTTCGCAGAGGGGCCGCCATCGGCGCTGTTGGAGGGGGGCGCGCCGATGGCGGCGTGCTGCCGGCCGCTGTACGGCGGAGAGGGTGGAGTCAGCGATCGCAGCCAGCAGCGAGGGCCGACACCGCACGGCGGAGACTCATCCGGCAGCTTGCGGGTTGGACGAACCTTATGCGGGGCGGGTTCCCGCCTTTCCCGCGATTCCCGGAAGTTGGTGCCCGAGGGCTCAACGGGACCGGTGGGACATGCTGCCCGGCCACCGCTCCTGCAGAGTGCGTACGCTCTCTGCGATCCCCGGACGACATGCGACTTCGGCGCGCGGGGGTGGGCCCGCTGCGGTGGTGTGCGGCGGTGCTGCCGGGGGCGGGGTGGGGTCGGCGTCGGTGACGCGGGGGCGACGGGAAGTCGTCCATCCCGTGGACGAGGCGGCGATCGAGCCCGTACTCGCCGATCATGAGGGCATGCCCGTAGTCACCATCCCCGGTTCCAAGTCCATCACCGCCCGCGCGCTCTTCCTGGCGGCGGCGGCCGACGGAGTCACCACCCTCGTGCGCCCCCTGCGCTCGGACGACACCGAGGGCTTCGCCGAGGGGCTGGTGCGGCTCGGGTATCGCGTCGGGCGGACCCGGGACGCCTGGCAGGTGGACGGCCGTCCGCAGGGCCCTGCGGTGAGCGAGGCGGACGTGTACTGCCGGGACGGCGCCACGACCGCCCGGTTCCTGCCGACCCTGGCGGCGGCGGGACATGGGACGTACCGCTTCGACGCGTCCGCCCAGATGCGCCGCCGGCCCCTGCTGCCCCTGACCCGGGCCCTGCGCGACCTGGGCGTCGACCTGCGGCACGAGGGGGCGGAGGGGCACCACCCGCTGACGGTACGGGCGGCAGGGGTCGAGGGCGGGGAGGTGGTCCTGGACGCGGGGCAGTCCTCGCAGTACCTGACGGCGTTGCTGCTGCTCGGGCCGCTGACCCGGAAGGGCCTGCGGATCCGGGTCACCGACCTGGTGTCCGTGCCCTACGTGGAGATCACGATCGCGATGATGCGGGCGTTCGGGGTGGAGGTGGCGCGGGAGGGCGACGTGTTCGTCGTCCCGCCGGGCGGCTACCGGGCGACCACCTACGCGATCGAGCCCGACGCGTCGACCGCCAGCTACTTCTTCGCCGCGGCCGCGGTGACGCCGGGCGCCGAGGTGACGGTGCCGGGGCTGGGCACGGGGGCGCTGCAGGGCGACCTCGGCTTCGTCGACGTACTGCGGAGGATGGGCGCCGAGGTGTCGGTCCGCCCGGACGGCACGACGGTCAGGGGCACAGGGGTGCTGCGCGGCCTGACGGTCAACATGCGGGACATCTCGGACACCATGCCGACACTGGCGGCGATCGCACCGTTCGCGGACGGGCCGGTGCGGATCGAGGACGTGGCGAACACGCGGGTGAAGGAGTGCGACCGGCTGGAGGCCTGCGCGGAGAACCTGCGGCGGCTGGGGGCGGACGTGTCGACCGGCCCCGACCGGATCGAGATCCGGCCGGGTGTGCCGTCCGGGAGCGGCACGGAGATCAAGTCGCACGGCGACCACCGCATCGTGATGTCCTTCGCGGTCACCGGGCTGCGGGTGCCGGGTATTTCGTTCGACGACCCGGGCTGTGTGCGGAAGACTTTTCCCGGTTTCCACGAGGAGTTCGGGGCGCTGCGCGCGCGGTTGTGAGGCGGGGACGAATGGGGTTCGAGCTGAAGGGGCCGGTTCTGGAGGGCGCACTGGTGCGCCTGGAGCCGCTGGAGCACCGGCACGCGGCGGATCTGGCGACGGCGGCGGAGGAGGACCGCGGGACGTACGAGTTCACGTGGGTGCCGCGGGCCCACGAGGTCGAGGGCTATATCGACGCACAACTCGCCCGCGCCGCCGGCCGGCTGGCGCCGTACGCGCAGATCTCGCGCGCCACGGGGCGGGCGGTCGGCGCCACCTCGTTCTGGGACCCGCGCTGCTGGCGCTCCGAGGACCGGCTAGACGCCATCGAGATCGGCTTCACCTGGCTCGCCAGGCCGGCCCAGGGCACCGGCATCAACGCCGAGGCCAAACTCCTCCTCTTCCGGCACGCCTTCGAGGAGTGGCAGGTCTCCCGGGTCGACCTGAAGACCGACGCTCGCAACGCCCGCTCCCGCGCGGCCATCCAGAGCGTGGGCGCCCGCTTCGAGGGCATCCTGCGCAACTGGTCCCGCTCCTGGGCCCCCGGCGAGGAAGACCGCCTGCGTGACTCCGCGATCTTCTCGATCACGGCGGAGGAGTGGCCGGAGTGCCGGGATCGGTTGGAGGCGCGGGTGGCGGGGTTCGCGGCGCGGGTGTAGCGGTCGTTCCCGTGGTGCGGAGTCGATCGAGCACCGCCTTGAGGACCGGGTCCTCCTCCGCGCCGGCCCGGACCGCCGCGAACACGTTCCGGGACGGCGGCTGCCCCTGCGTCGGTACCACCGTCACGCGGCGATGCGTGTACGACTCCCGTAGCAGCCGCGGGATCAGCGCCACCCCCTGTCCCGCCTCGACCAGCGCGGCGAGTGCGGCCCAGTCGTTCACCGCGTGGCGTACGTCCGGTGTGAAACCGGCCGCCGCGCACACCGAGCGCGCCACCGCCCCGCAGCAACTGGCTGCCGCCCCCACGATCCACGCCTCCCGCGCCAACTCCCGCAACGCCACCGGGCCTTGGCCGGCGAGCCGGTGGTCCGCCGCCACGACGAGGTCCAGGACGTCCGTGAACAGGTCCACCCTGCTGTAGCGGTCATCCGTGTGCGGCGGAGCCTTCGCGAAGTCCACCGCCACCGCCACATCCACCTGCCCCGCGTCGAGCGCGGTGAACAGGTCCGGCGGTTCCGCCTCCACGACATCCACCCTGAGGTGTGGCAGACGCTCGGCCAGCGCCCGCAGCACCCCCGGCAGCAGCCCCAGGATCCCGCTGGAGAAGCACCCGATCGTCACCGACCCGCGCCCGCCCTCCCCGTACGCCGCCAAGTCGGCCCGCGCCCGCTCCAGTTGGGCCGCGATCAGATCGGCATGCGCCAGCAGCACCCTGGCCTGCCCGGTCAGCCGTACGCCCCGGCCGTCCTTCTCCGTCAGCGGTACGCCCGTCTCCCGGGCCAGCGCCGCGAGCTGCTGGGAGACCGCCGAAGGCGTCAGATGCAGGGCCTCGGCCGTCCGCGCCAGGCTGCCCCGGCGCTGCAGCTCGCGCAGGACGGTCAGACGGCGCAGATCAACCGTGAAGCTCTCGCTTACCCGTTCCACCCTGAAAGATTAACTGGACCGAGGGAACGGTGATCGGAAACCATCGCCCCATGACCGCGAAGCACTTCCTCATCCTCCACGGCTGGCAGAACCACCGCCCCGAGGCCCACTGGCAGCACTGGCTCGCCGACCGCCTCACCGACCTCGGCCACCAGGTCACCTACCCTCAGCTGCCCGACCCCGACGACCCGAGCCTGGAGGTGTGGCTGTCGGAGCTGACCCGGCACCTCGACGACCTCCGGGGCTCCGAACGCGTCGTCCTCGCGCACAGCGCCTCCGCCCTGCTCTGGCTGCACGCCGTCTCCCGCGGCCTGGTGAAGGACGGCGCCGTCGACCGCGTACTGCTGGTCGCCCCGCCGTCCGCCTCCGTCCTCGCCCGGTTCCCCGAGGTGGCCGAATTCGCCCCGCCTGCCCTCGACTTCACCCTTCCCGCCCCCACCCGCCTGGTCGCGGGCGACGACGATCCGTACTGCCCGGAGGGCGCCCGGGACGTCTTCGGCGACCCCCTGCGCATCCCCACCGACCTCCTCCCCGGCGCCGCCCACCTGGACCTCGACGCCGGTTACGGCTCCTGGCCCGCCGTACTGGAGTGGTGCCTGGACGGGGCGGCGACGATCACGGCCCGCCCGGCGTAGGGACGTACGGCTCAGGCACACTCGTTGAGCAGTCGCCCCAGATGCTCCCGCCCCGCCGCCAGCAGCTCCGGCAGCGGTGCGGCCTCCTCGTACCACCGCTTCTCGTACTCCCAGCACAGCCAGCCGTCCCAGCCGTGCCGGGAGAGGACCTCCACGCACTCCATGAGCGGCAGCACGCCGGCGCCCAGTGCGAGCGGGGTCGTGTCCTCGGCGGAGGCGATGTCCTTGACCTGGACATAGCCGAGGTACGGGGAGAGGGCCGCATACGACTCCGAGGGCTGCTCGCCGCCCAGCCAGGTGTGCATGACGTCCCAGAGGGCGCCGACATGGCGGTGCCCGACCCGGCCGAGGATGCGGATCGCGTCGGCGGCCCTGCGGTGCGAGTCGTGGGTCTCCAGGAGGATGCGTACGCCGAGGTCGGCGGCGTGCTCCGCGGCCGTGCCGAGCCGTCGGGCGGCCACCGCGTCGGCGCGCTGGGCGGTCTGTTCGTGGTCGGCGCCGGGGAAGACCCGGATGTACGGGGCGCCGAGGTCGCGGGCGAGTTCGAGGAGGCCACGGATCTCGTCGATCACCGGGCCGTCGTCGCCGGGCGCGGCCACACGCGCGTACCCGGCGAGGCCCAGCACCTCGATCCCGCCCGCCTTGAACTCGGCGGCCACATCCGCCCGCCCGGCGAGGTCGATGCCGGGATGGACCGGCTCCTCGGGATGCGCGCGCAGCTCTACGCCGTGGTAGCCGTGGGTGGCCGCCAGCCGGATCACGTCCGGGATGGGCAGGCCGGGGACACCGAGGGTGGAGAACGCCAGTCTCATGGTCCCTACTGTCACTCGGGTGTGCCGTGCAGGTCCAGGCGCCAGTCCTGGCCGTTCAGGTCCTTTCCGAAAGAACGGTGCGGTTTCTCGGCGACGAGCACGAAGCCGTGGCGCTGGTAGATGCGGCGGGCGGAGGCCAGGACGTCGTTGGTCCACAGGACGAGCTCGCGGTAGCCGACATCGCGCGCGAAGTCGACGACGGCCCGCACCAGCCGGTCGCCGATGCCGAGCCCGCGGGCGTCCGGCTCGACCAGCAGCAGCCGCAGCCGGGCCGTGCCGGGCGCCTCGTCCCGTACGCACATCACGCACCCCACCGGGCGGCCGTCCAGCTCGGCGATCCACACCCGCTCCAGATGCGGGTCGTGGTCCTCGGCGAAGTCGGCGACGATCCGGGCGACGAGCCCCTCGTAGTCGGCGTTCCAGCCGAACTCGGACGCGTACAGCGCGGCGTTGCGCTGCACGATCCAGCCCAGGTCGCCGGGGCCGGGCTCGCGCAGTACGACGTCCTCGCGGCGCGGCGGGCGGCCCTCGGAGAGGATCTCGCGGACGGCACGCATCGCCTCCGCCAGGCGCGGCCGGTCGGCGGAGGGCACGGTGGACAGCAGCGCTCCCACGGATTCGTTCGCACGCTCGGCGAGCAGGGCGGCGGTCTCACGGCCGCGGGGCGTGAGCGAGACACGGCGGCGCCGGGAGTCGCCCGCCGACGGCGTGCGCTCGATCAGCCCGTCCTCCTCGAATGTGTTCAGGATCCGGCTCAAGTACCCAGCGTCCAACGAGAGTTCGGCCCGCAGGTCGGCCGCGTCCGTCCGCGGGGAGTGCGCCAGTTCGTACAGGACGCGGGACTCGGTCAGGGTGTACGGGGCGTACAGCTGACGGCTGTAGTCGAGGGCGCCGATGACGTTCGTGTAGAAGCGGTTGAAGGCGCGGATGTCCTGGACGGTCATGAGTGCCGACCCCCGGATGGTTGTCCCGGATACGTGACCAGATAGTTGACTCAGTCAGAGATACCGTCGGCTCCGAGACTAGGACACCCGCACCCCCGTGACTACCCTTCGTCGGCCACCGGCCGGTACACGCTCACCTGCACACCGGTCGCCGCCGAGGATCACCGGCATGTGGATGAGCTGCAGTTCGTCCGAAAGCCCCCACGCCCCGGGAGGTCTTCGACCAGCCGCACCGCGGCCTGCCCCGGCGTCGGAACGTCCGTCCCGCGCTCTGCGGCGGCCGCCAGTCGGGTCCGGCTCTCCAGTACACGGTGTCCGGTCGATCCCACCAGCCGGGGCCACAACTCCGCGATGTCGTAAGGCGGTTCCCCGGACACTCGCACGTCGACATGTCCACGGCGACCTCCCAGGAGGTCGGCACCTCTCAACGCCGTCCGGCAACACCCAGCCCGTCCGGCGTTTGAGGACAAGGCCCCTTCAGGGCCGAAAGCGGGGGTCTGGGGGCTGCAAGCCCCCAGCCGACGGCACCACCCACGCCGGATGCCGGTCCGCGCACCGGCGCCCTCAGCCCCGCGGCACCCCGGAGGACCCCCGCACCATCAGCTCCCCCCGAACCGTCGCCATCCCGCCCGGCGGCGGCTCCTCCCGCCCCATGGCGATCCGCCCGGCCCGCGCCCCCGCCTCCGCCAGGGGCAGCCGTACCGTCGTCAGCGCGGGCACCGCATCGACGCTGAACGGCAGATCGTCGAACCCGGCGACGGACACGTCCTCCGGGATCCGCAGCCCGGACTCCCGCAGCGCCGCGCACGCCCCGAGCGCCACGGAGTCGTTCGCCGCGACCACCGCGGTGAGGGAGGGGTCCCGGCGGAGCAGCTCCAGCGTCGCCTCGTACCCGGACGTCCGGTCGTACCGCCCCCACACCGTCGCCCGCGGATCCTCCTCGATCCCCGCCGCGGCCAGCGCCGCCCGGTGGCCCTCAAGACGGTGCCGGGTCGTCGTCCGCTCCTCCGGCCCCGCGATATAGCCGAGCCGCCGATGCCCCAGCCCGATCAGGTGCTCGGTCAGCCGCTGTCCGCCCCCGCGGTTGTCGAAGGCCAGCGCGATCGCCCCGGTGTCCGGAGCCGGCGGCCGCCCGCACAGCACCACCCGCGTCCCCGCGTCCGTCAGCTTCCGCAGCTTCGCCGCGACCGCCGCCGCGTGCGGCTCGTTCTCCATGGCGCCGCCGGTCAGCACGACCGCCGCCGCCCGCTGCCGCTGCAGGAGGGTCAGATACGTCAGCTCACGCTCCGGCGAACCCCCCGTGTTGCAGACGACCGCGAGGCGTTCCCCGCCGGCCCGGCCGCCCGGCCCCCCGATCTCCGACTGGATCGCGCTCGCCATGATCCCGAAGAAGGGGTCGGCGATGTCGTTGACGAGGATTCCGACCAGATCGGAAGTCGCCGCCGCCAGCGCGCTGGCCGGCCCGTTCAGCACGTAGTCCAGCTCGTCGACCGCCTTCAGCACCCGCTCACGGGTGGAGGCGGCCACGGGATAGTTCCCGTTCAGCACGCGCGACACCGTCGCGGGGGAGACCTGCGCGCGGGCCGCCACGTCCGCCAGGGTCACCGTCATCTCGTCGTCCTCCGGTCGCGCTTCGTCACACGTGTTACGTACGTGCTCGTAGACAGGGCCGATGGGGGCCCCGGTTCCGAATGTTTTCGAGCCGACCTTACGGGTCAAGCTCCCCGTTGTTCGCCCCCTCGAACAACTCGACTCCGTCACGGTCTTGTCCAGACCGCTGGGGAGAGGCTAGCTTCTTACTGAATAGAAAGCGCTTGCTGTGACGCTTGCCAGTGGGGGACGGGGCGTATGCGGCGCAGACTCCGCGTACGAAGGGAATGACGTGACACGCAAGACGGTGCGTATCGCCATGAACGGCGTGACCGGGCGCATGGGCTACCGCCAGCACCTGGTCCGCTCCATCCTGGCCATCCGCGAACAGGGGGGCCTCGACCTCGGTGACGGCACCGTGCTGTGGCCGGAGCCGGTCCTGGTGGGCCGCCGCGAGCACGCGCTCAGGGCGCTCGCCGAGCGGCACGGCCTGGACCCGCAGAACATCTCCACCGACGTCGACGCGGTCCTCGCGGACCCGACCGTCGACATCTACTTCGACGCCCAGGTGACCTCGGCCCGCGAGGAGGCGATCAAGAAGGCGATCGCGGCGGGCAAGCACATCTACACGGAGAAGCCGACCGCGACCGGCCTGGAGAGCGCCCTGGAGCTGGCCCGCCTCGCGAACGACGCCGGTATCAAGCACGGCGTGGTCCAGGACAAGCTCTTCCTCCCGGGCCTGCTCAAGCTCAAGCGCCTCATCGACGGCGGCTTCTTCGGCCGGATCCTCTCCATCCGCGGAGAGTTCGGCTACTGGGTCTTCGAGGGCGACTGGCAGAGCGCTCAGCGCCCGTCCTGGAACTACCGTGCCGAGGACGGCGGCGGCATCGTCGTCGACATGTTCCCGCACTGGGAGTACGTCCTGCACGAGCTGTTCGGCCGGGTGAAGTCCGTCCAGGCCCTCACCGCCACCCACATCCCGCAGCGCTGGGACGAGAACGACAAGCCCTACGACGCCACCGCCGACGACGCCGCATACGGCATCTTCGAGCTCGAAGGCGGCGCGATCGCCCAGATCAACTCCTCCTGGGCCGTGCGCGTCAACCGCGACGAGCTGGTGGAGTTCCAGGTCGACGGCACCGAGGGCTCGGCGGTCGCGGGCCTGCGCAACTGCCGTGTCCAGCACCGCAGCATGACCCCCAAGCCGGTCTGGAACCCCGACATCCCGGCCACCTACTCCTTCCGCGACCAGTGGCAGGAGATCCCCGACAACGACGACTTCGACAACGGCTTCAAGGCCCAGTGGGAGCTGTTCCTCAAGCACGTCTACGCCGGTGCCGACTACCACTGGGACCTCCTCGCCGGCGCCCGCGGCGTCCAGCTCGCCGAGCTGGGCCTGAAGTCCTCGGCCCAGGGCGTCCGCATCGACGTACCGGAGATCGCGCTGTGACCATCCGACTCCCGGACTTCAAGGGCGGATCGAGGGCCTACGAGCCCCGCCCCGAACCCCTGGCCGTCACTCCCGGCGCGCCGCCCTTCACCTCCCGTACGGTCTTCTCGGCCGCCCACGTCGTCGCCGACCCGTACGCGGACGTGTCGCCCGACTCGCCCGCCGCCGTCGACTGGGACGCCACCCTCGCCTTCCGCCGCCACCTGTGGTCCCACGGGCTCGGCGTCGCCGAGGCCATGGACACCGCCCAGCGCGGCATGGGCCTGGACTGGGCGGGCGCCGCCGAGCTGATCCGCCGCAGCGCCGCCGAGGCCAAGGCGGTCGGCGGCCGGATCGCCTGCGGTGTCGGCACGGACCAGATCACCGCCGGGTCTCTCGTGGAGGTCCGGGCGGCCTACGAGGAGCAGCTCGCCCTCGTGGAGTCCTCCGGGGCGCAGGCCATCCTGATGGCGTCCCGCGCGCTCGCCGCGGCCGCGAACGGCCCCGAGGACTACCTCGAGGTCTACGGGCACCTCCTGCGCCAGGCGTCCGAGCCGGTGATCCTGCACTGGCTCGGCCCGATGTTCGACCCGGCGCTGGACGGCTACTGGGGCTCGTCCGACCTGGACACGGCCACCGACACCTTCCTGGACGTCATCGCCGCGCACCCGGACAAGGTGGAGGGCATCAAGGTCTCCCTGCTGGACGCCCGGCGTGAGATCGACATCCGCCGCCGGCTCCCGCAGGGCGTCCGCTGCTACACGGGCGACGACTTCAACTACCCCGAGCTGATCGCGGGCGACGAGAAGGGCTTCAGCCACGCCCTGCTCGGCATCTTCGACCCGCTGGGGCCGCTGGCCGCGGAGGCGGTGCGGGTGCTGGACACGGGCGATGTGGCCGGTTTCCGCGCCCTGCTCGACCCGACCGTCGAACTCTCCCGCCACCTCTTCCAGACCCCGACCCGCTTCTACAAGACGGGCGTGGTGTTCCTCGCCTGGCTGGCCGGCCACCAGTCGCACTTCACCATGGTCGGCGGCCTCCAGTCGGCCCGCTCCCTGCCGCACTTCGCCCGCGCCTACGAACTCGCCGACGGCCTGGGCCTGTTCCCGGACCCGAAGCTGGCGGAGGACCGGATGAAGACCCTCCTCGCCCTCTACGGAGTGACCCAGTGACCACCGGCGACCTCTCCCGCTTCTCCATCAACCAGATGACGGTGAAGCAGCTGTCGATGCCCGAACTGGTCGACGCCTGCCTGGACCTGGGCGTACCGGGCGTGGGCCTGTGGCGTGAACCGGTCCAGTCCCACGGCGTCGAGGCGACGGCGAAACTGGTCCGCGACGCGGGACTGACCGTCACCACCCTCTGCCGAGGCGGCTTCTTCACGGCGATCGACCCGGCCGAGCGCGCGGCCGCCCTGGACGACAACCGGCGCGCGATCGACGAGGCGGCGACCCTGGGAACGGACACGCTGGTGCTGGTCTCCGGCGGCCTTCCGGCGGGGTCCAAGGACCTGCACGGCGCCCGGGAGCGCATCGCGGACGCGCTCGGCGAGCTGGGCCCGTACGCGGAGCGGCACGGCGTACGGCTGGCCATCGAGCCGCTCCACCCGATGTACGCCGCCGACCGCTGCGTGGTCTCCACCCTCGCCCAGGCCCTCGACCTCGCGGAACGCTTCCCGGCCCAGCAGGTGGGCGTCACCGTCGACACGTACCACATCTGGTGGGACGACAACGCGCCCGCGCAGATCGCCCGCGCGGGTGCGGGCGGTCGTATCCACACCTTCCAGCTCGCCGACTGGACCACACCCTTGCCGGAGGGCGTGCTGACCGGGCGCGGGCAGATCGGCGACGGCTCGATCGACATGCGGGAGTGGAAGGGGTACGTGGAGGCGGCCGGGTACACCGGCCCCATCGAGGTCGAGCTCTTCAACGACGCGCTGTGGGCGCGGGACGGCCGGGAGGTGCTGGCGGAGACGGCCGCACGGTTCGTGGAGCACGCCGCCTGACCGCACGGGAACAATTCGCTGGAACCGCACAGGGGTTCGTGCAGAATTGGATCTCGTGAGCGAGAGCCTCGGACCACTGGAACGGGTCGACGGCCGCTGGGCATTGGGGGACGCCCGGCGGCCGGGCCGTGCCCGGGTGGAGTTCCGGACGGACGGACTGCACGCCGTTGCGCGGGACTCGCGGGTGGAGGTGGTTCCCTGGCCCAGGATCATGCTGGGCGGCCGCATCACCCTGGGCGGCCGCTTCCCGCGCGACGTCTACGCCCAGATGGGCATTCTGGGTGGCCTGCCCGGTCCCTTCAAGGGGCGTGGCGGCGGCTATCTGCACATGACGGTGCGCCACCCGTACGAGGACCAGGAGCTGTTCTTGACCGCCATCCCCGCTGGTACCGGACGAGGGACATCCTGTTCCTGCAATCCGTGATGGCGCGGCTGGTCCAGGACGGCGAGGCGCACCGGCTCGGCGACGCCGACTGGACGGCCCGCCTGGTCGCACACCTCGCGGCCTTCGACGGCTGGGCGACGACCGGGGCGATGCGCCGGGCGGTGGAGCAGGCGGTGGAGGCGGCGGGTCCGCCGAGCACCGGGGCGGGGCCGAGTTGAGGCAGGCCACGGTCGCCGCGCTGTACCGCTACCCGGTGAAGTCGATGCTCGGTGAGCCGCTCTCGGCCGTAGAGATCAGCGACCGCGGCCTGAGCGGCGACCGCCGGTTCGCGCTGCTGGACGAGGAGACGGGCAAGGTCGCCAGCGCGAAAAACCCGCGTCTGTGGCGGGAGTTGCTCCGGTGCGCCGCCACCCTCACGGAGCCCGGGCCGCGCATCACCGGACCGGACGGCACCGAAGTGCGCACGGCCGCCGCCCTCTCGGCCCTTGTCGGCCGCAAGGTCACGCTGACCGACACACCCCCGCCCGCCGGCACCCTCGACCGCTCCCGGCCGGAGCAGGTCCTGGCGGTGGGCCAGGAGGCCGAAGTGGAAGCGGACACCGTCCAGTTCGGCTCGGCCTCCCCGCCGGGCACCTTCTTCGACTTCGCGCCGGTGCACGTCATCACGACGTCAACACTGAGGAGAATCGCCGAACTGAGCCCCCGGGGCACGGCGGAGGTACAGCGCTACCGCCCCAACCTGGTCGTCGACACGGACGAGGCAGAAGGCTTCGTGGAGCACACCTGGGCCGGAGGGCAACTGCACATCGCCGACGGCCCGATCCTGCGCGTCATCGCCTCGACCCCCCGCTGCGCGATCCCCACCCTCGCCCACGGCGACCTCCCGCGCGCCCCGGACGCCCTGCGCGTCCTGGCCCACCACAACCGCGTACCCGCCCTGCCCGGCCGCGCGCCCGAGCCGTGTGCCGGGGTGTATGCGCAGGTGGTGCGGGGCGGGTGGGTGCGGGAAGGTGATGTCATACGGTTCTGATGCCGCCGGTGGTCAGTGCGCACGCACCGCCCGGTGCAGCACCTCGGCCGCCAGCCGCATGGCCGAGTCCTGGGCGCCCCGGCCGAGCAGCTCCGTGCGGATGGGGCCGCCGCCGGCCAGATGCCGGTCGTACGGCAGGACGACGACGGGAACGCCCGTCTCCTTCAGGTGAGCGGTGGCCGCCTTCACGTCGAGGATCATGTCGGGGGAACTCGCGGTCAGGGCCACCACGGTCGTCGAGAGCGCGGAATGCGGCAACTGCCCGAGCCAGTCGAGGACCTGCCGGGTCCCGCCGACACCCTCCGCGGTCATCGGCGCGACGACCACCCGGGCGTGGGCGGTGTCCATCGCCGTCCGGGCGACGTCGCCGGGCAGCGTCTCGCAGTCGACGACCGTCACGGAGAAGTAGCGCCGCAGGGCGAGCGTCACCGTGCGGTACGTCCGTACGTCCAAGGGGGCGCCGACCTTGCCCTGGCTACCGGGCAGCAGCCAGCCGCCGTCGGCCACCGGCACCAAGTACCCGGTCACATGGGTCAGTTGCATGGCCGGTGTCAGGATCCGGGCGAGATCGGCGCACGACCACCGCACCGACTCCGCACCCATCCGCACCGGCAGCGTGCCCAGCGCGGCGTCCGCCTCCAGCGTGAGCACCGGGTCGTGCCGGTAGTGGTTGAAGGTACGGCCGAGCAGCGCGGCAACGGTCGACTTGCCGACGCCCCCGCGGATCGAGGTCACGGCGATGACCCGCCCGGTGGCCACCGGCTGCTGCAACTCCCGTGCGATCCGCGTCTGTTCGCCCACGTCCTGCGAAACGGAGGTGGTCAGCCGGCGCAGGGTACGGCCGGTCCGCTGGGCAAGCGAATCCCCATGCTGGGGGCGACCGAGGGCGAGGGCGAGGCGGGGGTCGAGGGTGGGCAGACTTTCGGGGGTGGAGGCGGGCGTGGCGGGGGCTGAAGGGGGAGCGGGGACGGGGGCGTGGGGGCGGGGCCCGGATGCGGGTGTGTGGGAGGTGACGGGCGCGGGTGCCCCGGGCTCGGGTGCGGTGGGGGGTGCCGGGAGGGTGGTGGTCGGCTCAGGTGGGGTGGGGCCGGCCGCGGGGCGAGCGGGTAGGGCGGGGCGCCGGGGCGGGGCGTCCATGGACTGCGTGGAGGCGGTCGGCTGCTCAATGCGCTGCGGGGCGGGCGCGGTGGCCGCAGGCATCGGTCCGGCCGACGGACCGGTCTGGCCGCCGCCAGGGGCCGGGTACTCGTCCCGCGTCGAGTGCACCAGACGCAGGGTGGGCTCGCCGCCGGGTCCGGCAAGAGCCGGATCCGCTGCTGCGACGGCTTCGCCCGAGGGCGCCGAAGCCCGCTGCTGCTCCGCCGGCCCGAGCTGGAACAGCGCATCGCGCCGCCAGTCGTCGTCACCCGCCGGCTCCCGCTCCTGCTCCCCGTGAACCATGCCGTCCCGTCCCCTAAGCGATGGTGCCGAGCAGCCGCTCGTACACGCCGAAGGCCCCGATGAGCAGTGGAAGCAGGGCGATGACGCCGGCGGACTCCAACAGGTCACCCGCTCGCCGCAGCCGCACCCGGACCTGCTCGGCGGGCCGTACGACGAGCGTGGCGAGCGTCAGCACGGCCAGCGCCGCGAGCACCACCAGCGCAGGCCCCGCCGCACCGGACCGCTCCACCCACACCGCCAACAGCCGTACGGCCACCACGGCGGCACCCGCCAGCAACGCCACGACCTCGGCGACCAGCGGAAACGCCCGCGCCCGCAGGGCCACCACCGCCGCTGTGACAACAGCGAGCAGCACGGTCCACAGGCCGGGCGCACGCAGCGCCCACTCCGCCGCCACGGTCGCCGACACGGCAACGGTGACGGTGGCGAGCACCAGCCCACGATGGGCGGCCGCGAGCGCCGCGGACGCCTGGTACCGGCTCACGGAGACCCCGCCGGCCCGCCGGTCGTCGAGCCCGGACAGCCCGGAGGCCGTGAGCGCGAGCCGCGGCAGCACACCGAGGGCGACGACGGAGACGACGGCGAGCACGGCCCCCACGCGTGCCTGCCGCGCGGCCGTCTCCGCCCCCGACTGCAGGGCGACGACGCCCTCCCAGCCGAGGACGGTGACCGCGACGGCACCCGCTCCGACCAGTCCGCTGCGCCCCAACTGAGTGGAGAGGCCCAGCAGTACGAGCGTCACGGCACCCACCGCGGCGAGCGCACCCGCGTACAGCGCACCGGACCAGTGGTGGTCATCGGCGAGCGCGGCGGCCCCGAGCGCACCGAGCACCCCGGCCGAGCAGATCAGCGTGCCGGCGACCCCGCCCCGTCGCTCCCCACGCCCGACGAGGGCCCCGACCACAGCGGCGACAGCGGCCACGAGGAGCAACACACCGGCGACGACAGAGGCGTCGTAGGAACTCCGCGCGAGCACCGCGCCCGCACCGGCCCACCCCACGGTCGCGAGCCCGGCGACGACGCGCCGCGACTCGGGTCCCCACCGCCACGTCCGCGGACCGGGACCTTCGGCGACCTCGTCGTTCACTGCGGCCACGAGGGGCGCGGAGGGAGCGTCACCGGCCCGCACGAGCCGCAGCACGGCACCGTCCCGCACCCCGGCGGACTCAAGGCTGCTGTCAGGAGCGAGCGCGGACCCGTCCGCGGTCACGAGATGCCGCAACCCGGGCCGCTCACCGGCCCGGTCGTCCAGCACCCGCAGAATCTCGGGCAGCAACACCCCGACCGGCTCCCGAGCCGGCAACACGAGCTCGACCCGACGCCGCTCCCCGACCAGGGTGACGCGACTCAGAACAACTGCGGACCCATCGGCCGCTGCACGACTCAAGGCCCCCGCAGACATCACATATTCGAACCTATCACCGGGCGGAGACGGAGCCGGCGGACCTACCGAGCCCCGCCCGAAGACTGCACGGATTCCCCATACGAGAACTCCCTTCCCAAGGGCGACCGCCCGGCGATGGTCTCGTTCGAGGGGGAGGGCAAGAGCGTGAAACCGGTGCTGTGGCGGGCGGACTAAGCGGGCCGGGACCGGCGCCGAAAAATTCTGAAGACGCCGTACAACCCTTCCCCCACCCCGGGGGTCGTACTTGGCATCAGGACTTCTCGGAGGGGGATCTGGGGGGATCGCGGGGGTTCTGATGGTGGAGGGGAAAAGCCGAGGGGGCCCGGTCGACGGACCGGGCCCCCTCGAATTCGTGCGCCTCATGGCCCTTCTGGGAACGGGGTGCGCGCCGGAGAGATGACGGTTCAGGATTCCTGTCTTCGCCGCATCTTCTTCACAGGGCATCGACCTCCTCCGCCGTCGGGAACGACGCCTGCGCGCCCTCCCTGGTGACGGCGGCCGCGCCGACCCGGGCCGCGTACACCGCGGCCTCCGCAAGGGACGCCCCCGACCCCAGCCGATACGCCAGCGCCGCCGTGAACGCGTCGCCCGCGCCCGTGGTGTCCACCGCGTCCACCTTCACCGAAGGCACCCGAGTCACCCCGGCCGACGAAGCCACCAGTGCGCCTTCCGCGCCCAGGGTGACCACGACCGAGCGCGGGCCCTTGGCGAGCAGCAGGCGCGCCCAGTCCTCCGGGCGGTCGGAGACATAGGAGTCGCCGAGGACCACCTTCGCCTCGTGCTCGTTGACGATCAGCGGGTCGCAGGCCGCCAGCACCTCGGGCGGCAGCGGCCGTGGCGGGGACGGGTTCAGTACGAAGCGGTTGTCCGACGCCAGATTCCGTACCACCTCCACGACCGACTCCAGCGGGATCTCCAACTGCGTCGAGACCACCCGCGAGGCCAGGAACAGGCTCGCGGCGGTCCGTACGTCCTGCGGGGTCAGCCGGCCGTTCGCGCCCGGCGACACCACGATGCTGTTGTCCCCGGAAGGGTCGACGGTGATGAGCGCGACCCCCGTCGGCGCTCCGCCGACCAGCACACCCAACGTGTCGACGCCGGCCGCCCGCTGCGAGTCGAGGAGCAGCCTGCCGTACGCGTCGTCGCCGACCCGGGCCAGCAGGACCGTACGGGCCCCGAGGCGGGCGGCGGCGACGGCCTGGTTCGCGCCCTTGCCGCCCGGGTGGACGGCCAGGTCGGAGCCGAGCACCGTCTCGCCGGCGCCCGGTCGCCGCTCGACGCCGATCACCAGGTCGGCGTTGGCGGATCCCACGACCAGCAGGTCGTAGTCGTACATCAAATGACTCCCCTGAGAGATGATGAGAGATGACGTGAGGCGGGCCGTCGTCGCTGCCGGGCAACCATCCCAGCAACCCCCTGGCACCCGGCAGCAACGACTGCCCGCCCATTCCCCTTTGCCGGTCGCCTCCTCAGCCGCTGAAGCCGGCCACGTTCTCCTTCGTGTCCACCTTCACCGGCACCATCACCGACTTCGTGACCTTCTTGCCCGCGGCGACCTTCACTGCGTTCCGTACCGCGATTCTGCCGAGTTCCGTCGGCTGCTGGGCCACCGACGCGTAAAGCGTGCCCGCCTCGACGGCGCTGAGGCTGTCCGGGGTGCCGTCGAAGCCGATGACCGCGACCGACTTGCCCGGGTAGGCCTTGAGAGGTCGAGACCCCAGCCGGCCCAGTGTTGGCGTCCGTGTCGGCTGTCACACCTCACCGGTACCGTCGGATCATGGCTGAAGAGGTGGGGAACCCGACGGGCGAGCGGCGGCTCGCCGTGCTCGAGGGTGTCCTGGAGCGGATCACGTACGCCAACGAGGAGAACGGCTACACGGTCGCCCGGGTCGACACCGGCAGAGGAGCCGGCGACCTGCTCACGGTCGTCGGCGCGCTGCTCGGCGCCCAGGTCGGCGAATCCCTGCGCATGGAAGGCCGTTGGGGCTCCCACCCTCAGTACGGCAAGCAGTTCACGGTGGAGAACTACACGACGGTGCTCCCGGCCACCGTCCAGGGCATCCGCCGCTACCTCGGCTCGGGGCTGGTCAAGGGCATCGGCCCCGTCTTCGCCGACCGCATCACCCAGCACTTCGGCCTGGACACCCTGCAGATCATCGAAGAGGAACCCAAGCGGCTCATCGAGGTTCCCGGGCTCGGCCCCAAGCGCACCAAGAAGATCGCCGACGCCTGGGAGGAGCAGAAGGCGATCAAGGAAGTCATGCTCTTCCTCCAGACCGTCGAGGTGTCCACCTCCGTCGCCGTGCGCATCTACAAGAAGTACGGCGACGCCTCGATCTCCGTCGTCAAGAACCAGCCGTACCGCCTCGCGGCCGACGTCTGGGGCATCGGCTTCCTGACCGCCGACAAGATCGCCCAGTCCGTGGGCATCCCGCACGACAGCCCGGAGCGCGTCAAGGCAGGTCTGCAGTACGCGCTGTCGCAGGCCACCGACCAGGGCAACTGCTACCTCCCCGAGGAGCGGTTGATCGCCGACGCGGTGAAGCTGCTGCAGGTCGACACGGGCCTGGTCATCGAGTGCCTCGCCGAACTCGCCCAGCCGCCCGAGGACGGCGAGGACCCCGGGGTCGTACGGGAGAAGGTCCCCGGCCCGGACGGCGGCGACCCGGTGACGGCCGTGTACCTCGTCCCCTTCCACCGCGCCGAACTTTCCCTCTCCGCCCAGCTGTTGCGCCTGCTGCGCACCGAGGAGGACCGGATGCCCGGCTTCCACGACGTGGCCTGGGACAAGGCACTGGCCTGGCTCAAGGGCCGTACGGGCGCCGAGCTCGCGCCCGAGCAGGAGGCCGCCGTCAAGCTGGCGCTGACCCAGAAGGTCGCCGTGCTGACCGGCGGCCCCGGCTGCGGCAAGTCCTTCACGGTCCGCTCGATCGTGGAGCTGGCCCGCGCCAAGAAGGCGAGGGTGGTCCTGGCCGCCCCCACGGGCCGCGCCGCCAAACGCCTGGCCGAGCTCACCGGGGCCGAGGCCTCCACCGTCCACCGTCTGCTGGAGCTGAAGCCCGGCGGTGACGCGGCGTACGACAAGGACCGCCCGCTCGATGCGGACCTGGTGGTCGTCGACGAGGCCTCCATGCTGGACCTGCTGCTCGCCAACAAGCTGGTGAAGGCGGTCCCGCCGGGCGCCCACCTCCTGTTCGTCGGGGACGTCGACCAACTGCCCAGCGTGGGCGCCGGCGAGGTGCTGCGGGACCTGCTCGCCGACGGCAGCCCGATCCCCGCCGTGCGCCTCACGCACGTGTTCCGCCAGGCCCAGCAGTCGGGAGTGGTGACGAACGCGCACCGGATCAACTCCGGGCACCACCCGGTCACCGACGGCATGAAGGACTTCTTCCTCTTCGTCGAGGACGACACGGAGGAGGCGGGGCGGCTCACGGTGGATGTGGCTGCCCGTCGGATTCCGGCCAAGTTCGGACTCGACCCGCGCCGGGACGTGCAGGTCCTCGCGCCCATGCACCGCGGCCCGGCCGGCGCCGACACGCTCAACGGTCTGCTCCAGCAGGCCATCACCCCGGGCCGCCCGGATGTGCCGGAGAAGCGGTTCGGCGGCCGGGTCTTCCGGGTCGGCGACAAGGTCACCCAGATTCGCAACAATTACGAGAAGGGCAAGAACGGTGTCTTCAACGGCACCGTCGGCGTGGTCACCTCGCTCGACCCGGTCGACCAGCGCCTGACGGTCTTGACGGACGAGGACGAGGAGGTCGCGTACGAGTTCGACGAACTGGACGAGCTGGCCCATGCGTACGCCGTCACCATTCACCGCTCCCAGGGGAGTGAATATCCCGCCGTGGTGATCCCGGTCACCACCGGAGCCTGGATGATGCTGCAGCGGAACCTGCTGTACACCGCGGTGACCCGGGCCAAGAAGCTGGTCGTCCTGGTGGGTTCGCGCAAGGCGATCGGCCAGGCGGTGCGCACGGTGTCGGCCGGGCGACGCTGCACTGCACTCGACTTCCGGCTCTCCCCGAGACCCCTGTGAGAGCTCCCTGGACCCCTGTGCCGGCCCCGCCGAGTCGGGTTTGAGACAGGCATCACGAAAAATGATCGATCAAATGAGTCGTGAAGGTCACAGAGCACTTCCGGATGGGGAATCAAGGGGGCAGGATGAGCAAGTTGGCGGCACTCAGTGCCGTCAATAGGCCCGATGGTCGACCCCGAGTGCACTCTCCTGAGCCAATTGGGGGATGGTAGAGACAGTCAGGGCAACCTCGAAGATGAGGCACTACGTCGGTGAGGGAAGACGTGAGCGACAACTCTGTAGTACTGCGGTACGGCGACGGCGAGTACACCTACCCGGTGATCGACAGCACCGTCGGCGACAAGGGCTTCGACATCGGGAAGCTCCGCGCCCAGACCGGTCTGGTGACGCTGGACAGCGGTTACGGGAACACCGCCGCCTATAAATCCGCCATCACCTACCTCGACGGCGAGGCGGGCATCCTCCGGTACCGCGGCTACCCGATCGAGCAGCTGGCGGAGCGCTCCACCTTCCTGGAGGTCGCCTACCTGCTGATCAACGGCGAGCTTCCGACCGTCGACGAGCTCTCCGTGTTCAAGAACGACATCACGCAGCACACCCTGCTGCACGAGGACGTCAAGAACTTCTACAAGGGCTTCCCGCGCGACGCCCACCCGATGGCCATGCTGTCCTCGGTCGTCTCGGCGCTGTCCACGTTCTACCAGGACAGCCACAACCCGTTCGACGAGAAGCAGCGCAACCTCTCGACGATCCGCCTGCTCGCCAAGCTCCCGACGATCGCGGCGTACGCGTACAAGAAGTCGATCGGCCACCCGTTCGTCTACCCGCGCAACGACCTCGGCTACGTCGAGAACTTCCTGCGTATGACCTTCTCGGTCCCGGCGCAGGAGTACGACCTCGACCCGGTCGTCGTCGCCGCCCTGGACAAGCTGCTGATCCTGCACGCGGACCACGAGCAGAACTGTTCGACCTCCACGGTCCGCCTGGTCGGCTCCTCGCAGGCGAACATGTTCGCGTCGATCTCGGCCGGCATCAACGCCCTGTGGGGCCCGCTGCACGGCGGCGCCAACCAGTCCGTCCTGGAGATGCTCGAGGGCATCCAGGCCAACGGCGGCGACGTCGACTCCTTCATCCGCAAGGTGAAGAACAAGGAGGACGGCGTCCGCCTGATGGGCTTCGGCCACCGGGTGTACAAGTCCTTCGACCCGCGCGCGAAGATCATCAAGGCAGCGGCGCACGACGTCCTCTCGGCGCTCGGCAAGTCCGACGAGCTGCTGGACATCGCGCTCAAGCTGGAGGAGCACGCGCTCTCGGACGACTACTTCGTCCAGCGCAACCTCTACCCGAACGTGGACTTCTACACCGGCCTGATCTACCGCGCCATGGGCTTCCCGACCGAGATGTTCACGGTCCTGTTCGCCCTCGGCCGCCTCCCGGGCTGGATCGCCCAGTGGCACGAAATGATCAAGGAGCCGGGCTCCCGCATCGGCCGCCCGCGCCAGATCTACACGGGCGTGGTGGAACGGGACTTCGTCCCGGTCGAACAGCGCTGATACACGCCGGTGCTGGGGCTGCCCTGCTTTTGAGGGGCGCGGGGCCGCATCCATGTGCGGCTCCGCCGCGGGGCGCGACAAGCCCCCACCGGCCGTCAGTCGAGAGTCGACCCGAGGACCCGAGTCCCCCCGGCTGAATCCGCGAAGCGAAAGGCGCCCTGGCGCCGGTCCCCCCACGGGCCGACGTCCAGGGCGCCTTCCCATGTCCCGGTGCGGATTCCCCCCACGGGATCCGGCCGGGCGTCTGTGAAGCCAGCGCCTGAATCGCTGTCGAGTGCGGCGAGCGTTGAGCAGAATGAGCAAAACTCGCCGTACTCATGGTTGTGCGGTCTGCCGGGACAACGCACGCCCGGGAGGGCCGCTCAAAGCACCCCGGTGTACGTGGCCCCGGCAACGCAACTCTGAGGAAGTCCCCCAAGACATCCTCAGATGCCAGGAAACGCCCCCCAAGACGCTGCCTGACATCGTCAACTTAGACCTTCGAACCCCTTCGATGGTTACGTTCACATCACTGTGATCTGCGTCTCTTGCATTTGTCCGTTAGATACGCAAGAGCCCCGATACAGCGATCGGTGCCCAAGCGTAAGGATGATGCGCGAGCCTTGTGAAGAGCTTATGTGAGGCTGGCGCCGGACTCCAGAGGTGCTCTCACCTCGACTTCGACTAACCGCCGGTAACTTCGCCGCGGTTCAACGGAACGTCCGCAGCCGGAGGCTGTTCGTCACCACGAACACCGACGAGAAGGCCATCGCGGCCCCGGCGATCATCGGATTCAGCAGGCCGGCGGCGGCCAGCGGCAGCGCGGCCACGTTGTACCCGAAGGCCCACACCAGGTTGCCCTTGATCGTGGTCAGTGTCCTGCGGGACAGCCGGATCGCGTCCGCGGCCACCCGCAGATCCCCGCGCACCAGCGTCAGATCGCCCGCCTCGATCGCCGCGTCCGTCCCGGTCCCCATCGCCAGACCCAGATCCGCGGTGGCCAGCGCGGCCGCGTCGTTGACCCCGTCGCCGACCATGGCGACCGTCCGCCCCTCGGCCTGCAGCCGCCGTACGGCCGCCACCTTGTCCTCGGGCAGGACCTCCGCGATCACCTGCTCGATCCCGACCTCGCGCGCGACCGCCTCGGCGACCGCCCGGTTGTCCCCGGTCAGCAGCACGGGAGTGAGCCCCAGTGCGCGCAGCTCGCGCACCGCCTGGGCGCTGGTCTCCTTGACCGCGTCGGCGACGGCGACGACACCGCGTGCCACCCCGTCCCAGCCGACCACGACGGCGGTACGTCCCTCGCTCTCGGCCTCGGCCTTGGCGCGGGCCAGTTCCTCGGGGAGCCCTTCGAAGAGCCGCCCCACGGCCACCTCACGGCCCTCCACACGGCCGCGCACGCCCCGCCCGGGCACGTTCTCGAACTCCTCAACCCCGGGAAGCCGCCCGGCCCGCTCCTCGGCGCCCATGGCGATCGCCCGGGCGACGGGATGCTCGGAGGCGTGCTCGACGGCGCCCGCGAGCCGCAGCACCTCCTTCTCGTCGGTGCCGGCGACGGCGCAGACCTCGCGCAGGATCATCCGGCCGGTGGTGACCGTTCCGGTCTTGTCGAGCACGACGGTGTCGACGCGGCGCGTGGACTCCAGGACCTCCGGGCCCTTGATCAGGATGCCGAGCTGCGCGCCACGCCCCGTGCCGACCAGCAGCGCGGTCGGCGTGGCCAGGCCCAGCGCGCACGGGCAGGCGATGATCAGGACCGCGACGGCCGCGGTGAACGCGGCCGCGGTGTCGCCCGTGACGCCGAGCCACACCCCGAACACGCCGACGGCGATCAGTATGACGACCGGCACGAAGACCGCCGAGATCCGGTCGGCGAGCCGCTGCACCTCGGCCTTGCCGTTCTGCGCGTCCTCCACCAGCTTCGCCATCCGCGCCAGCTGGGTGTCGGCGCCGACCCGGGCGGCCTCGACGACCAGCCGGCCGCCGGCGTTGACCGTGCCCCCGGTGACGGCGTCGCCCACGCCCACGTCCACCGGCACCGACTCGCCGGTCAGCATCGAGGCGTCCACGGCGGACGCACCCTCGACGACGGTGCCGTCGGTCGCGATCTTCTCCCCGGGCCGTACGACGAAACGATCCCCCACGGCCAGTTGGGACACGGGGATGCGCACTTCACGGCCGTCCCGCAGGACGGACACGTCCTTGGCGCCCAGCTCCAGCAGCGCCCTGAGCGCAGCGCCCGCACGGCGCTTGGAGCGCGCCTCCAGATAGCGGCCCAGCAGGATGAGAGCGACGACGCCCGCTGCGACCTCGAGATAGATCGTGGAGGCACCGTCCATGCGTGAGACGGTGAACCGGAACTCGTCGTGCATGCCCGGCATGCCCGCGTCGCCGAGGAACAGCGCCCACAGCGACCAGCCGAACGCGGCCAGCGTGCCGACCGAGACCAGCGTGTCCATGGTGGCGGCGCCGTGCCGGGCGTTCGTCCAGGCGGCGCGGTGGAACGGCAGGCCGCCCCAGACGACGACAGGAGCGGCCAGCGTGAGCGCCAGCCACTGCCAGTTGTCGAACTGCAGGGCCGGCACCATCGACAGCAGTACGACGGGGAGTGCGAGCACGGCGGAGACGGTGAAGCGCTGCCGGTGCGCGGTCAGTTCCGGGTCCTCGGCGGCCTTCTCCTCGGCGGGCTCCGGCTGCGGCGGGGGCGGCTCCTCGGCCGTGTATCCCGTCTTCACCACGGTGGCGATCAGGTCGGCGACCTGGATGCCCGCGGGGTAGGTCACCTTCGCCTTCTCCGTGGCGAAGTTCACCGTGGCGGTGACGCCGTCCATGCGGTTGAGCTTCTTCTCGACGCGGGCCGCGCAGGAGGCGCAGGTCATCCCGCCGATGAGCAGCTCGACCTCGGAGGCGTCCGCTGCCGTGCGTATCGGTGCCGGTGTCTGAGTGGTGGTGCTGCTCATCTCGGGCTCCCGGGCCTTGGTCAGACCTGGCCGACGAGCTCGAAGCCCGCCTCGTCCACCGCGGCGCGCACGGCGGCCTCGTCGAGCGGGGCCGCGGAGACGACGGTGACCTCACCGGACGCGGCGACGGCCGTCACCGAGCTGACGCCGGGAAGCTCGCGGATCTCACCGGAGACGGAACCCTCGCAGTGTCCGCAGCTCATGCCGCTCACCTTGTAGACGGCGGTGACGGTACCCGGGGTGTCGGTCTGGGCGGTCATGTCGTTCTCCTCGTCGAGGCGTGTGGGGCTGCGGGGGCCCACGGGAGGCCCTCCACTTCTCACACTATACCCCTAGGGGGTACCCATCCAGGGAGAGGTGCGGCGCTCATACGGTGCGAGTCGTGGCGGCGCCCGTGTCCTTGCGGGTGCCCAGCCGGTCGCCGACCAGGGGCGCCAGATAGCGGATCAGTACGTTCTTGATCTCCTGGGTGTAGGCGTCGCGCTCGGCGCCCTCGTGCGCCAGCACCAGCTCCAGGCCCGCCTTGTACATGCCGAGGCAGACATGCGCGGTGCGGCTGACGTCGGCCGGGGGCGCGTCCGGCAGCAGTGAGGACAGCAGGGCCTCGATCCGGGAGACCAGGGTCGCGTGCAGGGCGTCGTGCTCCTCGGCGATCCGGCCCGGGATGTCGGGGCCGTGCATCAGCGCGAAGAACACCGGGTGGTCGCAGTTGAAGGCGATGAACCGGTCCACGGCGGCACCGACGGCCTCCTCCAGTGGCGTCGCCGGGTCGACCGGCGCGAGCGCCTCGCCGTACGTCTCCCGCATCTCGTGCATCAGCCGGTCGCCCAGCTCGATCGCGATCGCTTCCTTGTTCGGGAAGAACTGGTACAGCGTGCCCGGCGAGACGCCGGCCTCGCGGGCGATGGCGTTGGTGCTGGCGGCCGTGTAGCCGGTGGTGCAGAAGACCGAGGCGGCGGCTTCCAGTAGCTGGGCGATGCGGCGCTCGCCGCGGGCCTGGCGGCGGCGCGGCTGCTCCTTCTGTGAGTTCTCGGGCACGCGTTATCCCCAGTTCTCCGAACGCGATTGACAAACACGAGCGGTCGCTCGCATTCTGGATCCAGTTGAAACGCGAGCGCTGTCTCGTGTTTGCCAGTTTATGGTTTCCACGGTGAAGGGGACACCGCACGATGACCGAAGTCAACAAACCACCGCGCCCCGGGGGCTGGACCCGTTTCGTGACCGCCCGCCCGCGGCTGTCGCTGTTGGTGGCGCTGGTCATCACCGCGCTCGCCGTGCTGGCCGGCAGCGGGGTCGCCGACCGCCTGGGCAGCGGCGGCTGGGAGGACCCGGCCGCCCAGTCGACGTATGCGACCAAGGCGCTGGAGCGCGAGTTCCCGGACTCCCAGCCCAACCTGCTGCTGCTCGTCGACGCGGGCCGTTCCTCGGTGGACGACCCTGCCGTCGCCGCCCAGGCCCGGCGCCTCACCGCGCGCCTGGCCGGAGAGAAGGGCGTCATGGGCGTCGGCTCCTACTGGCAGTCCACATCGCCCGCCCTCCGGTCCAAGGACGGCCATGAGGCGCTGATCGCCGCCCACATCACGGGCGACGAGAAGGCGATGGGCGACACCCTGGACCGCATCGCGCCCCACTACCGCGGCACACACGGCGCGGTGCAGGTGAAGGTCGGCGGCCTCGTCGCCGTGCGGCACGAGATGCAGACGATCATCAAGGAGGACCTGACCCGCGCCGAGATGATCGCCCTGCCGGTGACGCTCGTGCTGCTGGTGATGGTCTTCGGGTCGGCGATCGCCGCCCTGCTGCCGCTGGGCATCGGCATCATCGCGATCCTCGGCACGAACGCGGTGCTGCGCGGCCTGACCGAGTTCACCGACGTCTCGGTCTTCGCGATGAACCTCACCACGGCCCTGGGCCTGGGCCTGGCCATCGACTACGCACTGTTCATCGTCCGCCGCTTCCGTGAAGAACTGTCCACGGGCGCCGACCCGTTGACGGCAGTGGGCACGACCCTGCGCACAGCCGGCCGCACCGTCCTCTTCTCCTCCCTCACGGTCGCGGTCTCCCTCGCGGCGATGCTGCTCTTCCCGCAGTACTTCCTGCGGTCCTTCGCCTACGCCGGCATAGCGGTCGTCCTGCTGGCCGCCGCGGCCGCGCTGATCCTGCTCCCGGCCGCCCTGGTGCTGCTCGGACACCGGGTCAACTCCCTGGATCTGCGCCGCCTGTTCCGACGCGGACGGGCCCCGAAGGCCTCCGGCGAGGAGGGCACAGCCTGGGCGCGGACGGCGACCCTAGTGATGCGCCGGGCCCCGCTCTTCGCCGTGGCGACCACGACCGTCCTGATCGTCCTCGGACTGCCCTTCCTGGGCGTGAAGTTCGGCACCGCGGACGACCGCCAGCTCCCCTCGACCGCAGAGTCCCACGTGGTCCAGCAGCACATCCGCGACGGCTTCCCGGGCAGCCCCGGCGGCGGCCTGGAGGTGCTCGCCGAGGGCAGCTCGACCCCCGCCGAGTACACCGCGTACAAGGACCGGATAGCTGGCCTGCCCGGTGTGCTGAGGGTCGACGGCCCGCTGGTGAAGGGGCAGTCGGCGTACTTCACCGTGCTGCCGAGGGGTGAGGCCGTGGACGACGCCGCCCAACGCCTGGTGGGTGAACTGCGCGCCACGCACGCCCCCTTCGACACCAAGGTGACCGGCACGGCGGCCGTCCTGGTCGACTCCAAGCACGCGATAGCCGAGCGCCTGCCCTGGGCGGCCGCCTTCATCGCGATCGTCACCCTGCTCCTGGTCTTCCTGCTGACCGGCAGCCTGCTGATACCGATCCAGGCCGTGGTGCTCAACGCACTCAGCCTGACCGCCATGTTCGGCGCGGTGGTCTGGGTCTTCCAGGACGGCCACCTGTCCGGCCTGCTCGGCTTCACCAGCCCCGGCTCGATAGAGACCACCCTGCCGGTCCTGATGTTCTGCGTGGCCTTCGGCCTCTCCATGGACTACGGCGTCTTCCTGCTCTCCCGCATCAAGGAGGAGTACGACAGAACGGGCGACCACAACGAGGCGGTCCGCCACGGCCTGCAGCGCACGGGCGGCCTGATCACGGCGGCGGCGGTGATCCTGGCAGTGGTGATGGTCGCCATCGGCACCTCCCGGGTCACCAACACCAAGATGCTTGGCCTGGGCATCGCCCTGGCGGTACTGATGGACGCGATGATCGTACGAAGCCTGTTGGTACCGGCGGTGATGAGGCTGACGGGCAGGGCTACTTGGTGGGCACCGGGGCCGTTGCGGCGGTTCCACGAACGGTTCGGTCTGAGTGAGGGCGACGACGAGCGCCCCGTGAGGGGCGCGGGGCAGTATCGATGTGCGGCTCCGCCGCGGGGCGCGACCAGCCACGATGTACCCGCAGAAACGGACGACGATGGGAGCCCACATGCGGGCAGTGGTGTTCGAGCAATACGGTGAGCCGGCCGAGGTACGAGACGTATCCGACCCCCGCCCCACCGACCACGGAGTGGTCGTACGGGTCGAAGCCACCGGCCTCTGCCGAAGCGACTGGCACGGCTGGCAGGGTCACGACCCGGACATCACCCTGCCGCACGTACCGGGCCACGAACTGGCCGGTGTCGTCGAGGCAGTCGGCGACAGAGTGACCGCCTGGCACCCGGGCGACCGCGTCACCGTTCCCTTCGTCTGCGCCTGCGGCAGCTGCGCGGCATGCGCTGCGGGCGACCAGCAGGTGTGCGAACGCCAGACCCAGCCCGGCTTCACCCACTGGGGCTCGTTCGCGCAGTACGTCGCGCTGGACCACGCCGACGTGAACCTCGTCGCCGTACCCCAGGAGCTGTCGTTCGCCACAGCGGCAGCGCTGGGCTGCCGGTTCGCCACGGCCTTCCGCGCGGTCGTGCAGCAGGGCCGGGTGGCGGCGGGGGAGTGGGTCGCGGTGCACGGCTGCGGGGGTGTGGGCCTGTCCGCGGTGATGATCGCGGCCGCATCGGGGGCGCGGGTGATCGCGGTGGACGTATCGCCTCAGGCCCTGGACCTGGCGCGGAAGTTCGGCGCGACGGAGTGTGTGGATGCGAGGCGGGCACCCGACACGGCCGCGGCGATCCGTGAGCTGACCGGCGGCGGCGCCCAGCTGTCCCTCGACGCCCTCGGCTCACCCGCCACCTGCGCCGCCTCGGTGAACGGCCTGCGCCGTCGTGGACGCCACGTCCAGGTGGGCCTGCTCCCCTCGCCCACCGGCACGACCCCCGTCCCGATGGCGCGAGCGATCGCCCTGGAGCTCGAACTCCTCGGCAGCCACGGCATGGCGGCGCACACCTACCCGCCGATGCTGGAGCTGGTCAGAGCGGGCGTGCTCCGCCCCGACCTGCTGGTCACGTCCACGATCACCCTGGACGCGACCCCGGACGCGCTGGCTGCGATGGGGACGGCGCCGGGAGCGGGGGTGACGGTCATCGAGCCGTGGAGTTGAAAGAGCGGGCGGCCCACTCCCGGTCGAGGATCGACATGATCACCTCGTCGGCCCACTCCCCGTGCCGTAGCTGCACCTCCCGCCGCACACCCTCGACGATGAACCCGACCTTCTCGTAGACGTGCAGGGCGCGTCGGTTGTGGCCGTAGGCCTCCAACTGGATCCGGTGGAGGCCGAGTTGCTCGAATCCGTACCCGACGATGAGCCGGGTGGCCTCGGTGCCGATGCCGCGGCCACGCCCCCTCGGTCCGATGAGGGTGCGGAACGTGCAACCACGCGCCGCCGGATCCCAGTCGTACAGGACCACCTCGCCGAGAAGTTCGCCGCTGTCCGGGTCGGTGACGGCGAGGTCGAGCCGGTCGGGGGCGGTGGCCCGGGAGCCGTACCAGGACCGCAGGCCCTCCGGACTGAGTTCGGTCGACGGCTCGTAGGTGAAGCGGATGACCTCGGGGTCCTCGATGATCTTCCACATCATCTCGGCGTCGGCCGCGGTGAAGGGCCGCAGGACGGTCCTCTCGCCGGCCAGGACGGGTTTCACGGAGAAGTCGCTCATGAGACGACTGTGCCCCACTGGTCAGGTGGGGCGCAGATCGTTTTCCGGCAGGTCAGGAGGTCAGGAGAACGGGTGGTCGGGGGCCTCGTCGTCTCTGCGACCGCGGTTTCCGGGCCGCGAGGCGACCCAGGCGCGGACGGTGTCCGCGTACCAGAAGGGCTTGCCACCCTCGACGTGGTCGGGCGGCGGCAGCAGCCCGTGTTTGCGGTAGGACCGCACGGTGTCCGGCTGCACCTTGATGTGCGCCGCGATCTCCTTGTACGACCAGAGCCTTCGGTCGGTCATGGGTAGCACCTCCCCGCGCGCACCGCGGGGGCGGCCGGGGGCGGCCGTCGGGGGAACCGGGCGCTGCGCTGGCGATCACATATCTGTGCCTGGTCAACGACGGATCGTGAGGGCAAGGCAGGGCCTGTGGGGCAGGTGTGACACAAGCCTCGCTCACCTGGGACACCCGTGACAGGGAAGGGGTGTTTGTGACACGAGCGAAGCAAACGCGCGCGTGGGCTCGGACGCGTGGTGCGTTGACAACGGCGAGATGAGCCGGGCCCGCCCCCCGGGTCCCCGTGGCGGTGTCGCCGGAGACCTCCCTCCGGGATCACCGCCCGGAAGAGCAGCGTGCATTCAGCGGACCCTGCCGGTCTTGGAAAGGGCGCACTTCGCTGGGATGTGAGCAACAGAGTCGTCGCCTCGCCGGTCATCCGACCCGCCGCAGGCGCCTGCCCGCGCCCCTGAGCCGGCAACCGCCGCGCCGACGGCATCATCAGCACGGCCGTGTCCGCACCGACCTGCGCCCCAGCTGTCATCCACCCGTGCTGCACTCCGTCAGAGGACCGCGGGGCAGGGCCAATGTGCGGCTTCCGTCGCGGGGGCGCGACAAGCCACGACGAACCCGCAGGAGCGCAGAACCCCGCAGACGATCAGGCGCCCTCACGCACCGCAGGACCGCAGAAACGCCCGAGTCCGCTGAGCAATCGGCAACGGCTTGTCCGGCTCACACGGATACATGTCCTGCTCGACGATGGCGAAGAGATCCACGTCCAGCTTCTGCGCGGCCTCCAGCACAGGCCCCAACGCCGGCACCCCCGCCGGGGGCTCGCACATCACACCCCGCGCCACCGCGGGCCCGAACGGCACCTGGTTGGCCCGGACGTCAGCAAGGATCTCCGGGTCCACCTGCTTGAGGTGCAGATACCCGATCCGCTCCCCATACGTCTCGATCAGCTTGACGCTGTCCCCGCCGCAGTACGCGTAGTGCCCCGTGTCCAGGCACAGCGACACCAGCTCGGAGTCCGTCCCGTCCAGGAACCGGACGACGTTCTCCTCGCTGTCGATATGCGTGTCGGCATGCGGATGGACGACGATCTGCAGCCCGTACCGCTCCCGCACCTCCCGCCCGAGCCGCTCGGTCAGCGAGGTCAGATTCCGCCACTGCTCGGCCGTCAGGGTGTCCGGCTCCAGCACCTCACCGGTCTTGTCGTCCCGCCAGAAGGACGGGATGACCACCAGGTGGGAGGCGCCCATGGCCTGCGCGAGCACCGCGTTGTCCGCTACATGCGCCCAGGTCTTCTCCCACACCCCCTCACCGTGGTGCAGGCCCGTGAACACGGTCCCCGCCGACACCTTCAGGCCACGCCGGGAGGTCTCCTCGGCGAGAACGGCCGGATCGGTCGGCAGGTAGCCGTAAGGGCCCAGCTCGATCCACTCGTAGCCGGACTGCGCGACCTCGTCGAGGAAGCGCTGCCAGGGGACCTGCTGCGGGTCGTCGGGGAACCACACACCCCAGGAGTCGGGAGCCGACCCGATCCGGATGCGGGACAGTGAGGAAGAAGAGGGTGACAACGACGTCATGCCGGTCAGCTTCGGTGCGACGGTAAGCGCTGTCAAGGTCTCGTCCGAATGTCTGGACAAAACATTGACAGGGCTCCGCGTACGGGGCTAGAAACGCGGGGAGAGCCGTAACGAAGGGAAGCCGATGGCGTACGACCTGATCACCATGGGGCGGATCGGAGTGGACCTGTATCCGCTCCAGACCGGTGTCCCGCTGCCGCAGGTGACGAGCTTCGGCAAGTTCCTCGGCGGCTCGGCGACGAACGTCGCGGTCGCGGCGGCCCGCCTCGGACGCCGTACGGCGGTGATCACGCGCACCGGCGACGACCCCTTCGGCACCTATCTGCACGAGGCCCTGCGGGGCTTCGGAGTCGACGACCGCTGGGTCACGCCGGTGCAGGGCCTGCCCACCCCGGTGACCTTCTGCGAGATCTTCCCGCCGGACGACTTCCCGCTGTACTTCTACCGGCAGCCCAAGGCCCCCGACCTGGAGATAGACGCCCACGAGCTCGATCTCGACGCCATCCGCGACGCCCGTATCTTCTGGGTCACCGGCACCGGTCTGAGCGAGGAGCCCAGCCGTACGGCGACGCTGGCGGCCCTCGCCCACCGCGCGAAGGCCGGTACGACGGTCTTCGACCTCGACTGGCGCCCCATGTTCTGGGGCGACCCCGCCTCCGCCCGGCCCTTCTACCAGGAGGCCCTGCGCCACACCACCGTCGCGGTCGGCAACCTCGACGAGGTGGAGGTCGCCACCGGAGTGCGTGAACCGCAGGCCGCCGCCCAGGCGTTGCTGGACGCGGGCGTCGAACTCGCCGTGGTCAAGCAGGGCCCGAAGGGCGTGCTCGCCGTGAACAGCAAGGGCGAGTCCGCCGAGGTCCCGCCGCTCCCGGTGAACGTCCTCAACGGCCTCGGCGCCGGCGACGCCTTCGGCGGTTCCCTCTGCCACGGTCTGCTGGAGGGCCGGGACCTGGAGACGATCATGCGGCACGCCAATGCGGCCGGCGCGATCGTCGCCTCCCGTCTGGAGTGCTCCTCCGCCATGCCGACCACCGACGAGATCGAGGCCGCGCTCTCCGCGGGGGCCGTACTGTGACCGTCGACGTGGCGGAGCTCGTCCGCATCCGCGCCCACCGCCCCGAGGCGATAGCGGAGGCCGCCGCCCGCCGCACCCGCAGGCCGCTGCTCGGTGACTCCGGCCGGCTGATGATCGTCGCCGCCGACCACCCGGCCCGCGGCGCGCTCGGTGTCGGCGACCGCAGGTTCGCCATGGCCAACCGCGCCGACCTGCTGGAACGCCTCTGCCTTGCGCTCTCCCGGCCCGGCGTCGACGGCGTCCTCGCCACCGCCGACATCCTCGACGACCTGCTGCTCCTCGGCGCCCTCGACGGCAAGGTCGTCATGGGCTCGATGAACCGCGGCGGACTCCAGGGCGCCAGCTTCGAGCTCGACGACCGTTTCACCGGCCATCGCGCCGAGGACATCGAGCGCCTCGGCTTCGACGCCGGCAAGCTGCTCCTGCGCATCGACTACGACGACCCGGGCTCCCTCACCACCCTGGAGTCCACCGCCCGCGCCATCGACGACATGGCCGCGCGCGGACTGCCCGTCTTCGTCGAGCCGTTCCTCAGCCGCCGCACGGACGAGGGCCGGCTGAAGAACGACCTGTCCGCCGAGGCCGTCACCAAGTCCATCGCCATCGCCTCCGGGCTGGGCGGCACCTCGGCCTACACCTGGCTGAAGCTGCCGGTCACCGAGAACCCGGACGACATGTCCGAGGTCATGGAGACCTCCACGCTGCCCGCCGTCCTTCTGGGCGGCGAGGTCGGCGACGACCAGGACGGCGCGTACGAGAAGTGGCGCGGCGCCCTCCAGCTCCCGACCGTGCGCGGCCTGGTGGTCGGCCGTTCGCTGCTGTACCCGGCGGACGGCGATGTGGCCGCCGCCGTCGACACCGCCGTAGGACTGCTGTGAGGACCGCATGAGCAGCAAGGAGCTGTACGTCGCGCGGGGCACCACCGCGGACGCCAATTACGCGCTCGACATCGACCCGAAGCGGGCCGGCTGGGCGTACTGCAGTCTGCGGATCGTCGAGCTGGAGCCGGGTGGTACACACACCTTCACCACCGGCGACAGTGAGTGGATCGTGCTTCCGCTGCAGGGCGGATGTACCGTGCGCACAGCCGACGGCACAAGCGACGAAGAGTTCCAACTCCTGGGCAGGGACAGCGTGTTCGCGTCGGTCTCCGACTTCGCGTACGCACCCCGTGACGCCCGGGTCCAGATCGCCTCCGGCGCGGGAGGCCGCTTCGCCCTGGCAGGAGCGAAGTGCGAGCGACGACTCCCCGCCCGCTACGGCCCCGCGCCGGAGGTCCCCGTCGAAGAGCGCGGCAGCGGCACCCAGTTGCGGCACGTCCGCAACTTCGCCTCCGCCGACGCCTTCGACTGCGACAGGCTCATCGCCGTCGAGGTCATCACCCCCGGCGGCAACTGGTCCTCGTACCCGCCGCACAAGCACGACGAGCACCGGCCGGGTGTGGAGGCGGAGCTGGAGGAGATCTACTACTTCGAGATCGACGGCCCGAACGGTTTCGGCTATCAGCGCGTATCACCCTCCCGTGAGGGCGGATCGGACGTCCTCGCGGAGGTCCGCTCCGGCGACGCCGTCCTCGTCCCCGACGGATGGCACGGCCCGTCCATCGCCCAGCCCGGCCACGACATGTACTACCTCAACGTCATGGCGGGCCCGGGGGAGACTCGGGAGTGGCGGATCTGCTTCCATCCGGAACATACGGAGGGTTACCGATGACGTCCTCAACGACGAGGCTCACGGTCGCGCAGGCACTCGTCCGCTTCCTGTCGGCCCAGTACACCGAGCGCGACGGCGTCCGGCAGAGGCTGATCGGCGCCACCTGGGGCATCTTCGGCCACGGAAACGTGGCGGGCATCGGCCAGGCGCTCGTGGAGTACGCCGACGACATGCCGTTCCACCAGGGCCGCAACGAACAGGCCATGGTGCACGCGGCGGTCGGTTACGCGAGGCAGTCGGGCCGCCTGTCCACGCACGCGGTGACGACCTCCATCGGCCCGGGCGCGACGAACCTCGTCACGGGCGCCGCCCTCGCGACCGTCAACCATCTCCCGGTGCTGCTCCTGCCCGGCGACGTCTTCGCCACCCGCCCCGCCGACCCGGTGCTCCAGCAGCTCGAAGTCCCGTACGCCGGCGATGTGTCGGTCAACGACAGCCTGCGCCCGGTGTCGAGGTACTTCGACCGCATCACCCGGCCGGAGTCCCTGATCCCGTCGGCCCTGAACGCCATGCGCGTGCTGACCGACCCCGTCGAGACCGGCGCCGTGACCCTGACCCTCCCGCAGGACGTCCAGGCGGAGGCCTTCGACTGGCCGGACGAGTTCTTCGCCGAGCGCACCTGGGTCGTACGACGTCCGGGCGCCGACCCGGCCGAACTCGCCGAGGCCGTACGGGCGATCAGGTCCGCGCGCAGGCCGCTCGTCATCGCCGGCGGCGGCGTCCACCACAGCCGCGCCGAGGAGGCCCTCGCCGAGTTCGCCGAGGCCACCGGCATCCCGGCCGCCTCCACCCAGGCCGGCAAGGGCTCCCTGCGCCACGACCACCCACAGGACGTCGGCGGCATCGGCCACACCGGTACGGCGACCGCGAACGAACTCGCCCGCACCGCCGATCTGGTGATCGGCGTGGGGACCAGGTACACCGACTTCACCACGGCCTCCGGGACCCTCTTCACCGGCGAGGGCGTGCGCTTCCTCAACCTCAACATCGCGTCCTTCGACGGCCACAAGCTCGCCGGCCTGCCTCTGATCGCGGACGCCCGCAGCGGCCTCCAGGAGCTGACCGCGGCCCTCGACCTGCACGCGTACGAGGTCCCGGCCTCCTATGTCACCGAGTACACCGAGGACAAGGAGCGCTGGGAACAGCGCGTCGATGCCTGCTACGAGGCCGACGAACCGGACGTGCGCCCGACGCAGCCGCAGGTCCTCGGCGCCCTGGACGCGCTGGTGGACGAGTCGGACGTGATCATCAACGCGGCCGGCTCCCTCCCCGGTGACCTGCACAAACTGTGGCGGGCGCGGTCGCGGGACCAGTACCACCTGGAGTACGGCTACTCCTGCATGGGCTACGAGATACCCGCCGCGATCGGCGTGAAGCTGGCCGCACCGGACCGGCCCGTGTGGGCGCTGGTCGGCGACGGGACGTATCTGATGATGCCGACGGAGATCGTGACCGCCGTACAGGAGGGCGTCGCGATCAAGGTCCTCCTGATCCAGAACCACGGGTACGCGTCCATCGGCGGTCTGTCCGAGTCGGTGGGCGGCGAGCGGTTCGGCACCGCGTACCGCTTCCAGTCCGATGACGGTACGTACACGGGGGCGCCGCTGCCCGTGGACCTCGCCGCCAACGCCGCCAGTCTGGGCATGCGCGTGCTGCGCGCGAAGACCGTGGCGGACCTGCGGACGGCGCTCGCCGAGGCGCGCGCCGCCGACACACCCACATGTGTCTACGTCGAGACCGAAACGGCCGACACTGTGTCGGGCCCGCCGCCGGCGCAGGCCTGGTGGGATGTACCTGTGGCCGAGACCGCGACCCGACCGTCGGCGGTGAAGGCCCGCGAGCTGTACGAACGGCACGTCTCGACCCGACGCCGCCATCTGTGAAGGAGCAACTGGGCATGACGAAGATCGTCAACCACTGGATCGGCGGCAAGACCGTCGAAGGCGCGTCGGGCACGTACGGGCCGGTCACCGACCCTGCGACCGGCGCGGTCACCACGAAGGTCGCCTTCGCCTCGGTCGACGAGGTCGACGCGGCGGTGGCGGCGGCCAAGGACGCCTTCGTGACCTGGGGCCAGTCCTCGCTGGCCAAGCGCACGGAGATCCTCTTCCGCTTCCGTGCGCTGCTGGACGCCAACCGCGACGCGATCGCCGAGCTGATCACCGCCGAGCACGGCAAGGTGCACTCCGACGCGCTCGGCGAGGTGGCCCGCGGCCTGGAGATCGTCGACCTCGCGTGCGGCATCAACGTGCAGCTCAAGGGCGAGCTGTCCACGCAGGTCGCCAGCCGCGTCGACGTCTCCTCGATCCGCCAGCCGCTGGGTGTCGTCGCGGGCATCACGCCGTTCAACTTCCCGGCGATGGTCCCGATGTGGATGTTCCCGATCGCCATCGCGACCGGCAACACCTTCGTCCTCAAGCCCTCCGAGAAGGACCCGTCGGCCTCCGTCAAGCTCGCCGAGCTGCTCGCCGAGGCCGGTCTGCCGGACGGCGTCTTCAACGTCGTGCACGGCGACAAGGTGGCCGTCGACCGCCTCCTGGAGCACCCGGACGTCAAGGCGGTGTCGTTCGTCGGCTCCACCCCGATCGCCCGCTACATCCACACCACCGCCGCCGCGAACCACAAGCGGGTGCAGGCGCTGGGCGGCGCCAAGAACCACATGCTGGTCCTGCCGGACGCCGACCTGGACGCGGCCGCCGACGCCGCCGTGTCGGCCGCCTACGGCTCCGCGGGCGAGCGCTGCATGGCCATCTCCGCGGTCGTCGCGGTCGGCTCCATCGGCGACGAGCTGGTGGAGAAGATCCGCGAGCGCGCCGAGAAGATCAAGATCGGCCCCGGCAACGACCCGACCTCCGAGATGGGCCCGCTGATCACGAAGGTCCACCGCGACAAGGTGGCCTCCTACGTCTCCGGTGCGGCGGCCGAGGGCGCCGAGGTCGTGCTCGACGGCACCGGCTACACCGTCGAGGGCTTCGAGGACGGCCACTGGATCGGCATCTCGCTCCTCGACAAGGTGCCCACCACCGCCAAGGCCTACCAGGACGAGATCTTCGGCCCGGTGCTGTGCGTGCTGCGCGTGGACACCTACGAGGAGGGCGTGGCGCTGATCAACTCCTCGCCGTTCGGCAACGGCACCGCGATCTTCACCCGGGACGGCGGCGCCGCCCGCCGCTTCCAGCTGGAGATCGAGGCCGGCATGGTCGGCGTGAACGTCCCGATCCCGGTCCCCGTCGGCTACCACAGCTTCGGCGGCTGGAAGGACTCCCTCTTCGGGGACCACCACATCTACGGCAACGACGGCACGCACTTCTACACCCGCGGCAAGGTCGTCACCACCCGCTGGCCCGACCCCGCCGACGCCCCCTCCGGCGTCGACCTGGGCTTCCCGCGCAACCACTGACGAGGGCGTCAGGGGCCGTCCGCCATGCGGACGGCCCCATTTTTTTGCGGGCGCACGCTGCGATTCCCGTAGCGGGACAAGCGCCCACACTGACCGACCCGTTGTGTCGTAATCAACATCCGTAAGGTCATCTGGCTACGGATTCCGCAGGTGACGAAGCATTGACGCGACGGTTTCCGTCGGGATTCCATGCAGCCACCCAGCCGCCGGAGGCATCCGCACGAGTCGATCGGAATCCGCCGTATGACCGACATGCTCCGCCCTGCCGAGACCGCCGTCCCTCAGACGGCGGACAGCAGCCCCAAGGCCCTCAAACGCTCCATCGGGGTGGTCGGCGGCACTCTCCTCACCCTCTCCTGCGTGACCCCGGCCTCCACGCTCTTCGTGGTCGTCCCGGATCTGTTCGGCTCGCTCGGCACCGCCACCGCCCTGACGATCGCCATCGGCTCCCTGCTCTGTATCGCCGTGGCGTTCTGCTACTCGGAGCTGGGCACCCTGATCCCCAGCGCGGGCGGCGAGTACGCGATGGTCTCGACGATGGCCGGACGGCTCGCGGGCTGGCTCGTCTTCGTCCTCTCCCTTCTGGTCGTCATGATCGTCCCGCCGGTGATCGCGATGGGCACGGCGGACTACCTGGCGCCGGTCGTGCATCTGGACCCGGCGGTCGCGGGCGCGGGCGTCATGCTCCTGGCGACGCTCGCCGGTCTGCTGGACCTGCGGGCCAACGCCTGGATCACCGGCATCTTCCTGGTCCTGGAGGTCATCGCGGCGGCCGTGGTCGCGGTCCTGGGCTTCGCACACAGCGAGCGGGGCGCCGGGAGCCTGGTCTCCATGCAGGTGGCGGGCTCCGGCCACCACACGGACACGGTGACGGCGATGATGGTGGTGTCAGGGCTGGCGATCGCCCTGTTCGTCACCCAGGGCTTCTCGACCGCCGTCTACCTCTCCGAGGAACTGGAGCACCCGCGCCGCAACGTCGCCCGCACGGTCCTGGCCACCCTCGCCATCTCGACGGTGATCATCCTGGTCCCGGTGGTGGCGATCACCATGGGCGCCTCGGACCTCTCCACGCTGACCGGCGGCGACATCAGCTCCATGGTCACCGCCTGGTCCAACTCCGCGGTCGGCACCTTCGTCAGCCTCTGCGTGGCCCTCGCGATCATCAACGCGGGCATCGTCATGGTCATCCAGAACTCCCGTGTCCTGTTCGCCTCGGCCCGCGACAAGGCCTGGCCGGAACCGGTCAACAACGTCTTCGCCAAGCTAGGCCGCTTCGGCTCCCCCTGGGTCGCCACCCTCGCGGTCGGAGTCCCCGGCGCCCTGCTCTGCTTCGTGAACCTGGACACCCTGTACGGCGTCACGGGCGTCTCGGTGACGGGCATGTACCTCCTGGTCGCGGTAGCGGCCCTCCTGTCCCGCCGCGGCTCCCACAAACACACCCCCGCCTGGCGCATGCCGCTGTGGCCCGCCATGCCGATCCTGCTGATCGCGGTCCTGGCCTACATCCTCAGCCAGCAGGAGACGAGCTACCTCCTGTGGACGGGCGGCATCACAGCGGCGGCCACCCTGTACTGGGCCTTCTACCTGCGCCCGCGCAGGGACACACGGTGGCTGGTCTCACTTCCGGAGGACGAGCGTTTTTAGGGGAGCGGGGCTGTATCGATATGCGGCTCCGCCGCGTGGGCGCGACAAGCCACGACGCACTCGCAGTCGGCAGACCACAGACGTACCCGAGCAAGTAGCCGTACACCAACCGCGGTACACAGGAGCCCTCGGGTTCACCCCACGGTCTGCCCCGACTGTCAGAGACGCCCCGTACCGTTGAGTCATGGATCTTCGACCGCCCCGCCTGCGCGGGCTGCTTCGGGGGCCCCGGAGGCTACTGGCCGCCGGGGCCGCCGTCGTCGTACTCGCAGGCGCGGGAACGTGGACGGCCGTCGCCTCGGACGACAAGGCCCCGGTGCACCGCACCGACCGCATCATGGCGATGGACGGGGTACGGATCGACACCTCGTACTTCACCCCCGGCTCCACCGGCGGCCGCCACCCCGCCGTCCTGCTCGCCCACGGCTTCGGCGGCAGCAAGCAGGACGTCCGGCAGCAGGCGGAGGACCTGGCCTCAGACGGTTACGCGGTGCTGACCTGGTCGGCCCGCGGCTTCGGGAAGTCCACCGGCAAGATCGGGCTGAACGACCCGAAGGCCGAGGTCGCCGATGTCTCCAAGCTGATCGACTGGCTTGCGAAGCAGCCGCAGGTCCAGCTCGACAAGCCCGGCGACCCGCGCGTGGGCGTCGCTGGCGCCTCGTACGGCGGCGCGATCTCCCTGCTGGCAGCGGGGTACGACCACCGGGTGGACGCCATCGCCCCGGCGATCACCTACTGGAACCTGGCGGACGCCCTGTTCCCGAACGGCGTTTTCAAGAAGCTGTGGGCGGGCATCTTCATCAACTCCGGCGGCGGCTGCGGCAGGTTCCAGCCCGAGCTGTGCCGGATGTACGAGCGGGTCGCGGAGTCGGGCAAGCCCGACGCGCAGGCGCGTGAGCTGCTGGCCGCCCGCTCCCCGTCCGCCGTGGCAGACCGGATCAAGGTGCCGACGCTGCTGGTGCAGGGGCAGACGGACTCCCTCTTCCCGCTCGGCCAGGCGGACGCGGCGGCGAAGGCCATCCGTGCCCATGGCGCCTTGGTCGACGTCGACTGGATCGCCGGCGGGCACGACGGCGGCGACATGGAGACGAGCCGCGTCCAGACACGCGTGCGTGCCTGGTTCGACCAGTACCTCAAGGACGAGAAGGGCACGGACACCGGCCCGGCCTTCCGCATCACCCGCACCGGAGGAGTCGACTCCACGGACGGCGCGGCCGTACTGCGGGGAGCGACCGACGACACGTACCCGGGCCTGGAGAGCGGACAGCGCTCCGTGCGGCTGAGGGGCTCGCAGCAGAGCTTCGCCAACCCCGCGGGTGCCAGCCCGCCCGCCGTCTCCGCCCTGCCCGGCCTCGGCGGCTCCGGCGGCCTCGCCCAGCTGTCCTCGCTCGGCGTCGGGGTGTCGCTGGACTTCCCCGGCCAGTACGCGCAATTCGAGTCGGCACCGGTGAGCACCGGCCTGCGGATCACCGGATCGCCCACGGTCACCGTGCACGTCAAGTCGACCAGCGACGACGCCGTGCTGTTCGGAAAGGTGTACGACGTCGGTCCTGGCGGCGGCGCACCCGTGCTGCCCTCGCAGCTGGTGACCCCCGTCCGGGTCGAGGGCGCGAAGTCCGGCAAGGACGTGACGATCACGCTCCCGGCCGTCGACCACGAGGTCGAACAGGGCCACCGGCTGCGCCTGGTCCTCGCCTCCACCGACCTCGGCTACGCCTCCCCGGCCGCCCCGGCGACGTACACCGTCTCCCTCAAGGGCGACCTGAAGGTGCCGACGGCACCCGGCGTGACGACCGCGGCCGCCCCGCTGCCGTCCTGGGTGTGGTGGCTCCCGCTGGCCGGCGCGGTGCTCGCCCTGGCCCTGCTGCTGACGGGCCGCCGCCGCACGATCGCGCCGGCCCCGGCTCCCGAACTGGCGGACGTCCCGCTCCAGATCACGGACCTGAGCAAGCGGTACGCCAAGTCGGCGGACCGTTACGCGGTACGGGACCTGTCCTTCCGCGTGGAGAAGGGCCAGGTGCTCGGCCTCCTCGGTCCCAACGGCGCGGGCAAGACCACGACCCTGCGCATGCTGATGGGCCTGATCAGGCCGGACGGCGGCGAGATCCGCGTCTTCGGCCAGGCGATCCGCCCCGGCGCCCCGGTCCTGTCCCGGGTCGGCGCCTTCGTGGAGGGCGCGGGCTTCCTCCCGCACCTGTCCGGCCGCGAGAACCTGGAGCTGTACTGGCAGGCGACGGGCCGCCCGCCCGAGGACGCCCACCTGGACGAGGCCCTGGAGATCGCGGGCCTCGGCGACGCACTGGCCCGCGCGGTCCGCACCTACTCCCAGGGCATGCGCCAGCGCCTGGCCATCGCCCAGGCCATGCTGGGCCTGCCGGACCTGCTCATCCTCGACGAACCGACCAACGGCCTGGACCCGCCCCAGATCCGCGAGATGCGCGAGGTGCTGATCCGCTACGCGGCCGCCGGCCGCACGGTGATCGTCTCCAGCCACCTCCTGGCAGAGGTCGAACAGTCCTGCACCCACCTGGTCGTCATGGACCGCGGCCGCCTCGTCCAGGCAGGCCCGGTCGCCGACATCATCGGCTCAGGCGACACCCTCCTCGTCGGCCTGGCAGACGACATCCCGGATCCGCTGGTGGAGAAGGTCGCGGCCCTACCGGGCGTGGACTCGGCGGTACGGACGGATGGGGGCTTGCTGATCCGCCTGGCGCCGGCGCCCCATAGGGGCGCGGGGAACTGCCCGACCAGCCACAACGTAGCCGCGGACGAACACCGGCAAACTCCGGCACTCACCTCCGCACCGCCCGCAGCCGCCCGCACGGGCACCGGCACCGCCGCCAACCTCCTCGTAGAGCTGGTGCGCCTAGAAGTCCCGGTGGCTTCCCTCGGCCCCCACCGCCGCCTGGAGGACGCCTTCCTCACCCTGATCGGAGGTTCCGCATGAGCACGCTGGCCGAGCACACCGAGCCCCTCCACGCCGCCTCCGGTTACCGGGCCGCCCGCACCCTGCCCCTACGGGTCGAACTGGCCCGGCAGCTGAAGCGGCGCCGGACGCTGATCATGGCGGGAATCCTCGCCGCGCTGCCGTTCGTGCTGCTCATCGCGTTCGCGATCGGCGGCGACCCGAGCGGCCGCGACGGCCGGGTGACGCTGATGGACACGGCCACCGCGTCCGGGGCCAACTTCGCTGCCGTCAACCTCTTCGTCTCCGCGGGCTTCCTGCTCGTCATCCCGGTCGCCCTGTTCTGCGGGGACACGGTGGCGTCCGAGGCGAGCTGGTCCTCCCTGCGCTATCTGCTGGCCGCCCCCGTCCCACGGCCCCGCCTCCTGTGGTCCAAGCTCGTCGTCGGACTCGGCCTCAGCCTGGCCGCGATGATCCTGCTCCCAGTGGTGGCCCTGGCCGTGGGCACGGCCGCCTACGGCTGGGGCCCGCTGCAGATCCCCACCGGCGGTGCGCTGGACTCGGGGACGGCGGCCCAGCGACTGCTGGTGGTCGTGGCGTTCATCTTCGTGTCCCAACTGGTCACCGCGGGGCTGGCGTTCTGGCTCTCGACGAAGACGGATGCGCCCCTCGGGGCGGTCGGTGGCGCCGTCGGACTCACCATCGTCGGCAATGTCCTGGACGCCGTGACGGCCCTCGGCCACTGGCGTGACTTCCTGCCCGCGCACTGGCAGTTCGCCTGGGCGGACGCCGTCCAGCCGCATCCCGAGTGGTCCGGCATGATCCAGGGCACGGCGATTTCCATAACGTACGCGCTCGTGCTGTTCGCCCTGGCCTTCAGGGGTTTCGCCCGCAAGGACGTGGTGTCCTAGGTCAACGGAGGATCACCCACCGGTCTCGACCGGCCATGATCGTGGCCGTCTTGAGATGCATCCGCAACGCCCCGTGCCGCACATTCCGACCCCCTGCGCCGTCACAGTCACAGACGTCGGCGTCAACACAACAAGGGGGCACGGAAGATGGAGCGGTACCGAACACCAAGCCCGGGCACGCCACACCGCCGTACCCGACGGCTGCGCGCAGCTCTTCTCGCCCTCACGGCGACGAGCGGTCTGCTGCTCACGGCCTGCAGCACGGGCGGCGGCTCCGACAGCAGCAACAAGGCCTCGGACGGCTCGCACGGGGGCTTTCCGGCCCCTGCCGCCCCGACCGCCGGCGGGCAGCAGGGCGAGGACAGGTTCGCCGGCCCGTCCCCGACCGCGGACGACCACCTCTCCACCTTCGCCCTGGACGTCGACACGGCCTCCTACGGCTACGCCCGCCGCACCCTCGCCGCGGGACAGCGCCCCGACCCCTCGACCATCCGCCCCGAGGAGTTCGTCAACAGCTTCCGCCAGGACTACCGACGCCCCGACGGCAACGGCTTCACGGTCACCGTCGACGGCGCCCGCACCGACGAGAAGAACTGGTCCCTGGTCCGCGTGGGTCTCGCCACCCGTCCGGCCGCTGACAGCGGCGAACGCCCGCCCGCAGCCCTCACCTTCGTCATCGACATCTCCGGCTCCATGTCCGAACCCGGCCGGCTCGACCTCGCGCAGAAGTCCCTCGACACGATGACGGACCGGCTGCGCGACGACGACTCGGTCGCCATCGTCACCTTCAGCGAGAAGGCCGAGCGGGTCCTGCCGATGACCCGCCTGGGCGGCCACCGCGGCGAGATCCACCACTCGATCGACGGCCTGGAGCCCACCTACTCCACCAACCTCGGCGCGGGCGTCGAGACCGGCTACGCCACCGCCGTCGAGGGCCGCCGCAAGAACGCCACCAACCGCGTCGTCCTCATCTCCGACGGCCTCGCCAACGACGGCGACACCGACCCGGACTCGATCCTGCACCGCATCTCCTCGGCCCGCCGCGAGTACGGCATCACCCTCTTCGGCGTCGGCGTCGGCAGCGACTACGGCGACGCCCTCATGGAACGCCTCGCGGACAAGGGCGACGGCCACACCGTGTACGTCTCGGGGGAGGGCGAGGCCCGCAAGGTCTTCTGCGACCAGCTCCCGCAGAACATCGACCTGACCGCCCGCGACGCCAAGGCCCAGGTCGTCTTCGACCCCGCCACGGTCGCCGAGTTCCGCCTCGTCGGCTACGACGACCGCCGGGTCGCCGACGACGACTTCCGCAACGACCGCGTCGACGGCGGCGAGGTCGGCCCCGGCCACACGGTCACCGCCCTGTACGCCGTCCGCACCAGGCCGGGCGCAAGCGGCCACCTCGCCACGGCGACCGTCCGCTGGCTCGACCCCGACACCCGCGACCCGCACGAGAAGTCCGGCGAACTGGAGACCGGCGCCCTGAACGACTCCATCCGGGACGCGAGCCCCCGTTTCCAGGTCACCGCCGTGGCCGCCTATTTCGCCGACGCCCTCCGCCAGGGCGACGAACACTGGCGTTCCCTCCCCGGCGACCCCGGCCTCAGCGAACTCCACGACCGCGCCGAGCAGTTGGCGAAGAGGACCGAGGACAAGGACGTACAGCAGCTCGCCGACGCGATAGAACAGGCCCACCGCGGCCAGGACTAGAGCATCAGTCCAACTGCCGGGGCCCATTGACCTTCTACGTAGGAAAGTTGGCCCCCCAGCCAAAGCTGACCGGGGGGCCTTCATGGGCGTACGCAAGGACGTCAACTACCCGTCGACGAAATCGACGAGCTTGCGCAACGGGCATCACTGGCTGTGGCGCTGGCGTTCGCGTCCAGCTCCGCGAACGGAGCAGGGCATCAAGCCCGACGAACTGCGGCCCGCCCTCAAGGAGTTCCGCCCGACCTTCCTGGTCGGCGTCCCGTACCTCTTCGAGAAGATCCACGACACGGGCCGGGCGACCGCCGAGAGGACCGGCCGCGGTGCCTCCTTCGACCGCGCGGACCGCGTCGGCGTCCGCTTCGGCCAGGCGTACCTGAACAAGTTCCTGGGGACGGGCAAGGGCCCGAGCCTCGCCCTCTACGCCGCCTGGGCCCTGTACGACCTGCTGGTCCACAGCCGGGTCCGCAAGCAGCTCGGCGGCCGTATGCGCTACGCCATCAGCGGCGGCTCCCCGCTCGACCGCAACCTCAACCTGTTCTTCTGCGCCGCCGGAATCATCGTCTACGAGGGGTACGGCCTGACGGAGACGAGCGCGGCCGCCACCATCGTCCCGCCCCTGGGACCCCGCCCGGGCACGGTCGGCGTCCCGGTCCCCGGCACCGCGGTGCGCATCGCCGACGACGGGGAGGTGCTCATCAAGGGCGGCGTCGTCTTCGGCGCCTACTGGAACAACCCGGCCGCCACCGACGCCGTACTGCGGGACGAGTGGTTCGCGACCGGTGATCTCGGCTTCCTCGACGAGGACGGCTACCTCACCATCACCGGCCGCAAGAAGGACATCCTCGTCACCTCCGGCGGCAAGAACGTCTCCCCGGCCGTCCTGGAGGACCGGCTGCGCAGCCGCCCGCCGATCGGCCAGTGCATCGTCGTCGGCGACAACCGTCCCTTCGTCGCCGCCCTGATCACCCTCGATCCCGGGCCCGTCGCCCACTGGCTGACGGTCCGCAAGCTGCCGGCAGACACGCCGATGTCGCAGGTCGTCCGGGATCCGCGGATGCGCGCCGACGTCCAGAAGGCCGTGGACCACGCCAACGAGGCCGTCTCCCGCGCCGAGTCGGTCCGTGCCTTCGCCCTGGTCGAGGGTGAGTTCACAGAGGGCAACGGATTGCTCACCCCGTCGTTGAAAAGCAAGCGGCACGCCGTGACGGCGGCGTACGCGGAGCAGATCGAGGCACTGTACGGCGGCTGACGGACCGACCAGGTCACTCATGCGGGTGATCCATGTCCGATCGCCCGACTCAAGTGGTGCAATTAAGTGATATATGACTCTGTGTCATTAATGTGCGGAATTCCGGCAAAGGAGGATGAATGACCCCTCATCGCCGCCGGTCCGCCCACAGGCGGCTGGCGATCATCACAGCAGGGGCGATCGTGTCGGCAGCTCTCGCCTGGGGCCCGGCCTCCCCGGCCGATGCCGCACGGCACCCTGCCTCCCAGCATGCCGTGATGCCCGGCGCACTGGTTCCCACCCCCGCGCCCGCGAACGACGCGCGCGCCTACTCGGTGGCGGACGTGCGGCGCGCCGCTTTCGGCGCCTTCCTCGACTCCGAGCCCGAAGGGCTGGTCCGCCTGAGGGAGTTCAGCGGCTGGCTGGGCGGCACCGAACTGCGCGTGGGACACACCTATCTGCCGGGCGACGTGTGGGAGAACATCGAGGGCGGCTACAACTTCCTCGACAGCTGGGCCAAGTGGCGCCTCGCCAAGCCCGACCGGCTGCTCGTTCTCAACGTCCCGCTGATGGAGCACAACGAGGCGCAGGTCTCCGACATCGCCGTCGCCCGGCTGCTGCGGCGCGCCGCGGCCGGCGAGTTCGACGAGCACTTCCGGCTGCTGGCGAAGCGCCTGGTCGACCTGGGCGCGACGGACACGGTCCTGGTGCTCGGCTGGGAGATGAACGGCGTCACGTACACCCACCGCTGCGGCCCCGACCCGGAGGACTGGATCCGCTACTGGCGGCGCATCGTCACCGTCATGCGCTCGATTCCCGGCCAGAAGTTCAGGTTCGACTTCGCCCCGAACCGGGGTGCGGATTCGATTCCGTGGCCGAAGTGCTATCCCGGCGACGACTTCGTCGACATCGTCGGCATGGACTCCTACGACCAGCCGCGGGGCATGTCGTTCGACGAGGAGGTGTCGGAGCCCTACGGCCTGCAGTTCCACGTGGACTTCGCGCGGCAGCACCACAAGCCGATCTCGTATCCGGAGTGGGGTCTGTACCGCAACGGCGACGATGTCACGTACATGCTGCGCATGCTCGCCTGGATGGACGAGCACAAGCCGCTGTACAACACGATCACCGACTACTGCCCGCACGGCGTGTGGCTGTGCACCGAGAATCCCCGGGCCGCCGCCACCTACCGTGCGGTGCTGGCCAGCTCCGTCCTGCCGGAGCCGACGCCGTTGCCCGTGGTGCCGGTCCCGCCCGCGCCCGTGGTCCCCGTGCCACCGGAGCCGGCACCGGTGCCGTTGCCGACGCCGGTGCCCACGCCCCCGGCACCGGCAGTTCCCGAGCCCCCGCCACCGGCGGCGCCGACCCCGCCGGTGCCCGCCGTGCCCACGCCGCCCCTGAGTCCGCAGGTCCCGCCCGCCCCCTCGCCCTGAGGCGGTGCTACCAGTGGTCCTTGGAGTCGGGGACCATGCGCCGGACCGACTTGGCCCCGTACCGGGCGGCGGCCGCGCAGAGGGTGGCCGCCAGCAGCGGCGCCGTGCGCCGCCCGGCCAGCAAAAAGCGCTGGTTGTAGACCGTCTCGGGGCACCAGCGGTACTTGTGCGGCTCGTCGCCGCGCATCAGGCTCAGCACCCGGCCCTCCTCGGCGGGGGCGACATGCTCGGTGGACGCGCGCAGCAGCATCGTCGCCACGTCCACCTTCCGGTCCCGCAGCCCCGGGTGGAAGCCGTACATGTAGTCGCCCAGCAGCCTCCCCGACAGCAGATGCAGATTGACCGCCACCACCGCGCCCTCGAGCAGGAACTCCGTCACCGCGGCCTGCCCGGAGCGGGCCATCGGGACCACCGACCGCACCAGGTGCTCCAGGAACTGCGGCCGGGTGTGCTCCGGTGTCACCTTCTTGCCCTGCCACTGCAGTCGGTGCAGCTCCAGCAGCCGTCGCAGGGCGGTCTCCGTCTCGTCGTGGCCGACGACCCGCCACTCGACGCCGAGCCGGCCGAGCTTGTTCACCTTGTTGCGCACCCGCTGGGCGCGCGTCGGCGGCAGCCGCTTGACCAGCTCGTTCATGGGTAGGGCGGGCAGTTCCAGGCACGTCGAGTCGCGCAGCCTGCGGCGCGGACCGCGCCAGCGGCCGTAGACCTGCTCCACCGCGCTGCCCGGCCGCACCTCCCGGAAGTCGATCAGCGCGGTGCGGGCCGCCTCGCTCAGGGCGTCGGCCAGGGCCCGGCTGCCGTGCTCGGCCTCCTTCTCGTCGAGCAGTACGTCGCAGAAGTCGGAGATGGCGCCGCCGATGGGCACCAGCTTCGGCAGTGGATGCCGTACCCGCATCAGCGGTGCGGCGGCCACCAGTTCACCGCCCCGGCGCACCAGGAACAGCCGCAGCCCGTCGGGTGTGCCGTACGAGAGCCACCAGGAGTGCAGCCAGGCGTGGCTCTGGAACGGTGTCGCCGACGGGCAGGCATCGTGCAGCCGTCCCCATTCCCCGGCCAGCGCGGCGAACGTGCGCTCGTCGGTGCACAGTTCCACCGAGAGCGTATGGCCGGACGCGGTCATCCGAGGGTCCCGCGGGCGTCCGCGGCATGGGTCGGGGCGGGCACCGTCGGCTGGCCGGGGCTGTCGTCGTCCGCCTTGCGCCGCGGCCGTGCCAGCAGGGCGAGTCCGCCCAGCAGACCGCCGGCGCAGGCACCCACCAGCGAGGTCAGCCTCCAGGACGCGGACGACGGCTCGGCGGGCCGCATCGCGCGGGCGAGCGGCTCCAGCCGGATACCGGTGCCTGCCTTGGTGTGGCCCGCCTGCGTGACCAGCGCTCCGGACACGGCGTTGGCGATGTCCGCGGCCTGGGCGGGGCTCGACGAGGTCGCCGAGACCGAGACCATCGGCGCGTCCGGCGAGGTCGCGACCTGCACGCTTTTGCGCAGCGTCGCGGCCGGTACGCCCGCCTCGACCTGCGCGTCCCCGAGCACCGCGAGCTGCGGGGCCACCCGGCCGTACGCCTGCGCGAAGCCGAGCGCGTCGGCGCAGTCGACATCGGACCGGCCGGCCGCGACGGCCACGACGGAGCTCGTCGCCGTGTACTGCGGCGGCTTCACCAGTCCGTACGTGCCGCCGGCCACGGCACCGAGCAGCGCGCCGGCCGGCAGCAGCCACCACGAGGGCAGCCGCCGCACACGGGCACGCTCACGGCGCGACAGGCGGGCACGCTGAACGGGGTTGTCGGTCATGGAGCACTCACTTCCAGGGTCGAGCCGGCCAGGGCGGCCGTGTAGACATCCATCAACTGCCGGGCGCTGCACGCGATGTCGTAGCGGTGCACGGCGTCCGGGACGCCTCGCTCACCCGGCCCCGCCGCCCGCAGCCGCAGCAACTCCCGTACGTACGCCCCGGTGCCGCCGGTGACGCGCCGGGCGCCGGGTGCCGCGTCCGGCGGCAGGTCCTCGACGGCGGGGCAGCTCGCGTACAGCACGGGCAGCCCCGCTGCCAGCGCCTCCACCACTGCCAGCCCGAACGCCTCCTGCGTCGACGGTGAGACGAGCACGTCCATCGCCGACAGCAGGTCGACCAGGCCGGGAGCGTCGTCACGGGGGCCCGGCACATACGGCCGCTCGCCCGTGAGCACCACCCGGTCCGCGACCCCGAGCGCCCGCGCGGTACGCCGCAGCACCGTCTCCTCGGGCCCGCCGCCCACCAGCAGCAGCCGTACGTCACCGGGCAGCCGGGACAGGGCGCGCAGCAGCAGGTCGAAGCGTTTGCCCGGGGCGAGGCGGCCCACCCCGCCGACGACATAGGCGTCCTCGGGCAGCCCGTAGTGCATCCGGGCCTCCTTGCGGGCCACCTCGTCGAAGCGGAACCGGGGTGCGTCGATGCCGTTCGGGATGACGTGGATGCGTGCGCCGGGCACGCCCCAGTGGCGCAGCCGCTCGGCCACCGTCGGCGAGACGGCGACCGTGGCGCGGCCCAGGCGCTCGCCGGCCAGGTACAGCCCGCGGACGCCCGCGGTCAGCGGCCGGCCCTCCAGCGCGGTGTCGCCGATCGAGTGCTCGGTGGCGACGACCGCCCGGACCCCCGCGAGCCGCGCGGCGATCCGGCCGTAGAGACAGGCCCGGTACAGATGGGTGTGGACGAGGTCGTAGCCGCCGCCGCCGATCAGCCGGGTCAGCCGGGGGAGCGCGCCGAGGTCGCGGTTGCCGCCCATGCCGAGGTGGATGACGCGGACGCCGTCGGCGGCCAGGCCGGCGGCGACCGGGCCGGGGTTGGTCAGGGTCACCACGTCGCACTGCACGGGAAGGTGCCGCAGCAGCAGCCGCAGCTGCTGTTCCGCTCCGCCGACGCCGAGGCCGGTGATGACATGCAGGGCCCTCACACGGCCTCCACGGAGCGGCCGAAGAACCGGGCCAGGCGTCGCTTCAGCTCCAGCCGTACGACGGTGTCGATCTCCCCGACATGGATGCGGGGCAGCGCGAAGTCGCCGCAGCCGTCCGGGCCGGGGGTGATCGCGCAGGCGTAGCGGTAGCCGGCCAGGCGCACGGCGGCGGCGACGCGCTCGTCGAGATACCCGTACGGGTAGCAGAAGCCCTCCACGTCGGTGCCGGTGATCCCGGCGAGCAGATGGCGGCTGTCGCTGACCTCGGAGTGCAGCACCTCGGCGGTGACCTTGGTCAGGTCGAGGTGGGTCAGACCGTGCGAGGCGACCTCCATGCCCGCGGCCACGGCACGGCGGATGCCGTCCACGTCGAGCAGCGGCTTGCGGGGTCCGAGCGGCTCCCAGGCGTTCTCGCCGCCGAGCCGGCCGGGCAACACGAAAACGGTCGCCGTGAATCCCCAGCGGCGCAGCACGGGCAGCGCGTCGCCGGTGAAGTCGGCGTATCCGTCGTCGAAGGTGAGCCCCACCAGGCCGCGCTCGGTGCCGCGGGCGCGCGCCGCGAGCAGTTCGCGCATGCTCACCCCGCGCAGGCCGCGGCTCGACATCCAGGCGAACTGGCGGTCGAGGCGGGCGGGGGTGACGGTGACGTTGTACGGGTCGTCCGGGCAGTCCGAGACGGAGTGGTACATGGCCACCCAGACGGCGGGACCCCGCTTGGACCGTCTTCTCGCGGACGATCTGGGATCCGGTTCGGCCTTGCGCGGTGCAGCGGAGACGTCAGCGACCATGACCCAGCTTTCGTGTGACGGAATGACGGAGTGACTGCGCGAGGGGAAGCAGAAGAGACCGGGCGTCCGCCGCGTCGAGGGCCCAGGCCAGCAGCAGGAAGACGACGGTCACGCAGATGCAGCAGGCGGCGACGGCCGCCGCGGGTGAGGTGAACAGCCCGGCGACCACCAGTCCGGCCCCGGTGGCGCACGCGGCCGCGCACACCGGCCGGACCAGTTCGGCGACGACCCGGCGCACCCGCACCGGCACATTGCGCGGTCCCAGGCCGTGCAGCATGAGCAGCGCGGTGAGGGTGATGCCGGTCGCGTTGGCCGCGGCGATGCCGCAGGCCCCCCAGGGCCGTACGGCCCAGGCGCCGATGAGGACGGTGGCGAGCGCGCCCACGCCCATCGCGCCCAGCGGGAACCAGGTGGTGCGGCCGGCCGCGAAGTACGACCGGACGAGCGCCCCGACCAGTGTCTGCCCGAGCAGCCCGGCCGCGTACACCCGCATCACGGCGGCGGTCGCGGCGGTGTCCTGCGCGGTGAACGCCCCGCGCTGGAAGAGGAGTTGGACGATCTGCGGCGCGCAGGCCACGACCACCGCGGCGCCGAGCAGGACGAGACACGCCATCAGCAGCACGTCCCGCTCGACCCGGTCCCGGGCCCGCCGCGTGTCGCCCTCGGCGATGGCCTGCGCCACCACCGGGAAGGTGACGATGCACACCATCATGGACAGCGACATCGGCAACTGGGCCACTTTCTGGGCGTAGTTGAGGTGCGAGATGGCGCCGGCGGGCAGCGTGGACGCGAAGTGCCGCTCGATGAGGACCTGCGACTGCCGGCACAGCGCGAACAGCAGCACCGCACAGACCAGGCCCGGCGCGAGCGGCCGCCCGCCGTCGTCCGCGTACCCGCAGTCGCCCAGGCCGGACCGCCCGGCGAGCCGCCGCACCAGCGACGGAGTCTGCACGGCGACCATCAGACACCCGCCGAGCGCGACCCCGAGGGCGGCGGACCGCACGCCCCAGTGCACCCCCAGGACGAACATCGTGGAGATGATCGCGACGTTGTACGCGATGTAGATCGCACCGGGAGCGAGATACGAACGGTGGGCGCGCAGCGCGGCGCTGCAGTACCCGGCGAGCCCGAAGCTCAGCACACAGGTCGCGGTCAGCCGCGTGCACGCGATCGCGAGCGACGGGTCGGGCAGACCGGGCGCGAGGGCGTCCACCAGCAGTGGCGCCCCGGCCACGAGCGCGGCGGCCGTGGCGGCGAAGGCAAGGCACAGCCGCGGCAGAGAGGCGGCGACCAGGGCGCGCACCGGATCGGGAGTGCTGTTCCCGAGCGCCCGCCGGGCCAGCGCCACACTGAACGCGGGCACCAGCACGAACGCCATGCCCTCCTCGATCAGCAGGGTCGCCGCCAGTTCGGGCACCGTCCAGGCCACCAGGAACGCGTCGGTCTCCGCACCGGCACCGAAGAGATGCGCGAGCGCCTGGTCCCGTGCCAGGCCGAGGACCGCCCCGGCCATGGACAGCGCGGCGGACAGCAGCGTCGCCCGGGCCAGGAAGCGGGCCGAGGGGGTGTCGGCCGGCCGGGTGGCAGTGACGCCTGGGCGGTCGTCCCCATGGTGCGAGCCGTCTGCCGAGTGAGCGCTGTCTGTCGGGGGCGGGCCGGCTGTCGTGTGTGTGCCGTTCGCCGGGCGTGCGCTGTCCGTCGGGTGCGTGCCGTCGGCCGGGAGCGCGCCGTCCGTGCCGGTCGCGTCGGAAGCGCCCGCGGTGCGCGCGGGTCCGGGGTTCACTGCGGGCCCGATTCGTCGGCGGGGCCCGCCGGGTCCGCCGAAGTCCTCGACCCCGCGGCGGAGCCGCAGATCGGCTCAGCGGCAGCGCCCTGAAGGGGCGCGGGGCTGTGTTCATTTGCGGCTCTGCCGCGGGGCGCGACCAGCCACGGTGTTTCCGTAGACGGCCGACGACATTTCGCCCCGCGGCGGGGCCGCACATCCGCACAGCCCGCGGAGCGAACCCCCAGCGACCACCAGGTGGCGACCCCGAAGCAGACCGCCGTCAGGGTGGTGGAGGGGCCGCCGATGTCTGCGTACAGGAAGTCCACCAGCTGCCACAGCAGCAGCCCGCAGGCCGCGAGCGCGCAGTCCCGGGCCGCTCCCGCCCGGCGCAGCCGGCGCAGCGCGCCCACCAGCAGGGCGAGCCAGCCGCCCGCGACCGTGAGCAGACCCAGCAGGCCCTGCTCGCTCAGGAGCAGCATGTACATGTTGTGCGGGGAGAGGAGGGGCTGACGCCGGAAGGCCTGGCCCGCGCCCTCCGTGTCGCTGCCCGAGGACAGCGCGAGCGAGGCGTGCGAGTCGCGGTAGGCGGGAAAGGCCTTCAGGCCCACACCCGTCAGCGGGTGCTCGCGCCACATGTCGACGGAGGCCGCCCACATGGTGTACCGGTCGACGACCGACTGGTCCGGTGCGCCGGCGACCTGGCCGATGCTGTCCAGCCGCTCCTGCAGCACCGAGCCGCCCACCCCGAACCCGCCCACCAGCACCACCGCCGCCGCGGCCGCGGCCGCGAACGCCGCCAGCGCCCGCCGCACCCCGGACAGCAGCAACTGCGCCCCGCAGGTGACGGCCGTGGCGATCCAGGCACCGCGGCTGAAGGACAGCGCGAGCGGCACGAGCAGCGCCAGCGCACATCCCGCCGCCACCACCCGCTGCCGTCGCGGACCCGTCCCGAGCGCGAGACCGGTCAGCGCCACCACTCCGGACGCGACGACGGCCGCCATCCCCATCACGTCGGACGGCCCGAAGGTCCCCACCGCCCGGATGTCGGCACCCTGGTAGGAGGCCCCGGTCCCGGTGAGGTACTGGTGCACCCCGACCGCCCCCTGCCACAGCGCGAGAGCGGCCAGCGCCCACAGCACCAGGCGGGCGTCGCGCCGGTCGCGCACCAGCAGCACCATCGCGAGCGGCACCAGCACGAACACCTGGAGGTAGCGGCCCAGTCCGGTGACCGCGTCGCCGGCCGTCACCGCCCCGGTCGCGGACACCGCGATGCCCACCACGGGCAGCCCGAGCACGACCGCAGCCGTCCGCGTCAGCGGGCGCCGCGCCCGCCGTACGGTGCACACGGCGGCCCACAGCACGACCAGCCCGCAGGCCGCGTCGGCGGGCGTGGCGCCGCTGCCCGCCTCGGCCGGCAGCCCCAGCAGGGCGATCACCGCCAGGACGGGCAGCACGGAAGCGGCCCGGCGCAGCGCCGCAAGGGGCAGCACGAGCGGTACGGAGGCCGCCGAGGTAGTGCTCACCCGCGCTCAGCTCCCCGTCGGCCGTACGAACAGGGCCGCCGTACGCGCCAGGATGCAGATGTCCTGCCACAGCGACCAGTTGTCGATGTAGGCGTTGTCGAAGCGGCACCGGTCCTCGATGGAGGTGTCGCCGCGCAGCCCGTGGATCTGGGCGAGCCCGGTGATCCCGGTCGGCATCCGGTGACGCTCCCGGTAACCGGGGTAGGTCTGGCTGAACTTGGCGACGAAGTAAGGCCGTTCGGGCCGCGGTCCGACCAGGCTCATGTCTCCGCGGCACACGTTCCACAGCTGCGGCAGCTCGTCCAGCGAGGTGCGGCGCAGGAACTGACAGAAGCGGCTCATCTCCTGCTCGTTCGCCACGCTCCAGCGGGTCGCCGCCTCGTGCGCGCTGGCGGGCCGGTGGGTGCGGAACTTCAGCAGGGTGAACGGCCGTCCGTCCTTGCCGATGCGCTCCTGCCGGAACAGCACTCCGGGCCCGTCCATGACCCGCAGCACCGCCGCGCACACCAGCAGCACCGGGCAGGCGAGCAGCAGCAGCGAGCCCGACAGCACCGCGTCCAGCACCCGCTTGCCCACGCCGACCCGCCGCCGTCCGCGCCCCGGGCACAGCAACCTGCGCGGGAAGCCCGCCAGATGACCGCCCGCTTCGCGGCGTCCGCCGAGGCCGTACGAGGGCGCGTCGGCGTCCAGCTCCCACACCACGCAGCCGTACGCGGCGAGATCCCGCAGCAGAGCGGTCTTCTCCACCCGGGTGGCGGCTCCCACGACGAGCACCGTCTCCACCCCGTTCTGGATGACCGCCCGACGCGCCGCCTGATCCGTGGTCAGCAGCGGCAGCTCGTGCCCTTCACCGGGCCGGGCGAGGACGTCGAGGCCGCCGCCGACCACGCCCACCGGCCGCACCCCGCAGCCCGGCTGGCGCAGCAACGCGGCCGCCACCTTCCGGGCCACCGCGACCGGACCGACCACCAGCGCGGGATCGGGCAGGCGCCGCCGCGCCCGGCGCCCGTGCACCGCCGCGCGGCCCGCACAGGCCGCCGCACACTGCACGGCGAACGCCCAGGCCAGTACGGCCGGCGGGAGCGGCCGCAGCGGCGAGAGCGCCCCGACAGCCCCCCAGCCGACGGCGATCCGTCCGCAGACGGCGGGGAGTTCGTCGAGCACACCGCGCACCTGGGAGCTGTCGTACAGGCGCGCCCTCCGGTTCAGCCCGATCACCCCCAGCACCAGCAGGGCGACGACCAGCGGATACCTCGGGGCCCCGGGCACGACCAGGGCCCCCAGCACGGCGGCGCCGCCGTCGACGAGCGGCAGGGTCCCCCTGAAGGCCCGCCGCGGCCGGTTCTCTCTGCGTCCGGCGGGCAGTCGACGTCCGGCTGCGGGGTCGCGCGGGGCGAGAACGGAGACGGCGTGCTCGGCCGCCCGCGGCTGCTGCCCCGTACGAGGGGGAACGGTACTTTCCGCAGTCATCTGGTGATGCACTTCCTGCTCTAGTTGGGTACGGCGACCGGCGCGACAACGACGCCGAGCAGTTCGCCGAGCAATTCGCGGTACACGTCGGTCACGGCGTCCGCCGTCTGCCGCAGGTCGTGGGCGGCGAGCACATGCCGGCGGCCCTGCGCGCCCAGCGCCGCGCGCAGCGGCTCGTCCCGCAGCAACGCGGTCAGCGTCCGCGCCAGCGCACCGGGGTCCTCGGGCGGCACCAGGCAGTACGGCAGCTGCTCGGGCGGCAGGCTCTCGCGCGCCCCGTCCACATCCGTGACCACGACCGGCCGGGCGCACGCCATCGCCTCCAGCGGGGCGAGCGCCATGCCCTCCCAGCGGGACGGCAGGACGACGACGTCGGCGGCCCGGTACCAGGGGGCCGCGTCGGGCGCGGCACCGGCGAACACCACCGAAGCGGGCGCACCGGAGCGCAGCCGGTCCGCGTCCGGGCCCGCGCCGACCAGCGCCAACCGGGCCCCGGCCACCTGCCGTTCCACCTCGGGCCACGCCTGCAGAAGCACGTCCTGCCCCTTCTGGCGGCACAGCCGGCCCACGCATACGACGAGCGGCCCCGGCCCAAACCGGGAGACATCCCCGTCCGGCCGGAACCTGAGCGTGTCGACACCGTTGGGGACCACCCGCCAGGGGGCGCTGATCCCGCACCGCTCCCCGGTCCGCCGCTCCGCCTCGCTGACGCACACGATGCGCGTCGCCCACCGGGCCCCCGACCGCTCCCAGCCCAGCGCCAGCCGCGCGACGATGCCCTCGGCGGCCTCGAACGACCAGGCGTGCGGCTGGAAGACGGTCGGGAGACTGCCGCGTACGGCCAGCCGGGCCGCGAGTCCCGCCTTCGCGCTGTGCGCATGCACCAGGTGCGGCCGCACCTCGCGCAGGATCCGCGCCAACCGCCGTACCTCACCCGGGAGTCGGTGCCCCGGCGAGCGGGTCGCGTCCCAGCGCAGCACCGTGCAGCCCGGCGCGCGCAGGGCGCCCGTCAGCGTGCCACCCTCCGGACAGGCCACGGTCACCCGCAGCCCGGCGGCGAGCTGAGCCGCCACCAGGTCCGCCACGACCCGCGCTACGCCGCCCTCGACGGGCTGCGTGACATGCAGGATGTGCGGCACGCGTGGGGAAAAACGCATGGGAGAGGATGCCCTTCCGAACAAAAGAGTCCGAGCCGGGGCCAGGACGTGCGGCTCGTGCTTCTTGATATAAAAACCCGCACCCGTTCGAGAGCGTGAGGTTCGTTGTTCAACCGGCATCGCTGAAATCACGAGGTGAGCCACTCTAGCCGCTCACCCGTATTTATCTGCGGACCGGTCATCTGTGTCGGAATGGTGGCGTTTCAATGAGCTATTTGTCGCCCCGGATCACCCGTTTGGAGCCACGGCGACGGCAACAGGGTTTCCCGGAAGCCGCACTCTCGTTAGGCCGCTCGAAGACGACTTACGAAAGAAAGGCACACGATGAAGACTCTGAAGGCTGCCGCCGTCGTAGCCGGTTCCCTCGCCCTCGCCGGGGTGGCCGTGCCCGCCGGCGCGGCGGACATGCCGGCCGGGGGACTCGTGGACAGCGGGAAGACGGTCGCGAGTGGTGTCCCCACGGCAGCCAAGGTGTCGACGGGTTTCGTGGGCGACAACGTCGGTCAGGTGGCGCAGAGTGTGAAGGAAAGCGTGAAGGGCAGCATGAAGGAGGCGGGCATGAAGGGTCCCGTCGTCGGCGGCACCCTGCCGAACCCCACCCTTCCCGCGACCGCCGCCGACGGCAAGCTGCTGGGCGGGCTTCCGGTCGGCAAGTAGCCGGGGATCCACGATTCGGGTCGGCTCCGCATTCCTCGGAGTCGGCCCTTCGGCATATGCGTCCGCACTTCGCGCGCTGGGCCGAACGATTGATTCGGAGTGACCGCAGGCTACGGGACGCGTTGTTCTCATTGGAATGACCCGCTGGAGCGCCTTTCCTCCTTGTTGGCGCGCTCTTCGTCGGCCACCTCCTGATCGCGGGGCCTGTCTGCAGCAGATGCAGACAGGCCCCGCGGGCGTGTGTGGCACCCGGAAAACAAGCTGAAAAAAAGAGGAGCGGGAAAGTCGGGCAGGAAGAGAGGGGTAGGGAAAGGGGAGCAGGGAAACAAGAATGGGGGAACAGGGAACGGAAAAGCCGATGGCGGCCCACCGGAGTTCCGGTGGGCCGCCATCGCGTGAGGTTCGGCTCAGAAGAACAGGCCGCCCGTGTACGGGGCGTTCTGCGACTGGTCGACGGCCGCCGTGTTGCACGCGGCGTAGTGCGAGTTCGGGGCCACCACGCCGCCGAGGACGGCACCGTTGGACCACGGAGCGATGCAGCGGCCGTCGATCAGCGAGCCGTTGATGACGGCGACACCCTGCTGAGGGGCGTTCACGACGATCGGGGACTCCGAAAAGCCGTTGCCGCCGGTGACGGTGGTGTTGGAGTCGTTGGCCGAGGCGGCGCCACCGGCCGCGAGCACGAGGCCCGCGGCGAGGGCGGTGATGACCGTAACCTTGTTACGCATGGGATGCGCCTTTCGGTGGGGCGGTTGGGATTTCCGTGCTCCGAGTTGCTCGGAGTAGGTCAGAAGAACAGGCCGCCCGCGTACGGGGCGTTCTGCGACTGGTCGATCTTCGCCGTGTTGCATGCGGCGTAGTGCGAGTTCGGGGCCGCGACGCCGCCGAGCACGGCACCGTTGGACCACGGCGCGACGCAACGGAGGTCGGCGACCGAGCCGTTGACGACGGCAACCCCCTGCTGGGGCTGGTTCACGACGACCGGGGAGGACGAGAAGCCGCCGCCCCCCGAGACGTCGGTGCAGTCCTCGGCCGCGGCGGTGCCGGCCGCCGCGAGGACGAGGCCCGCGGCGAGGGCGGAAATGGCCGAAACCTTGTTACGCATGGGATGCGCCTTTCCGGGCTGTTTTGGGTGGTGCACCTGCTCCGAGTTGCTCGGAGCGGGTCAGAAGAACAGGCCGCCCGAGTACGGGGCGTTCTGCGACTGGTCGACGGCCGCCGTGTTGCACGCGGCGTAGTGCGAATTCGGGGCCACGATGCCGCCGAGTACGGATCCGTTGGACCACGGGGCGATGCAACGACCGTCAACGAGCGTCCCGTTGACAACCAGAACACCCTGCTGAGGGGCGTTCACGACGACCGGCGACTCCGCAAAGCCGCTGCCGCCCTTGACGGTGGTGTTGCTGTCGTTGGCCGATGCGAGACCGACGCTGCTGACCATAGCGCCGAGGGTGAGGGCAGTGATGACCGCGAACTTCCTGGGCAACTTAGTTCCTTCCTCAATTCACGGTTGCGCACGCTTGCATACCAGGAAACCTTGATATGCGCGTATAAGTCACGGGACTGGCGCCTAAACAAGGTTTATTCCGTCGGATGGCGCAATGCCGCAGGTTCCCGGGGGTCGGACCGGATTGGATCCCGAATCCGTGTGGCGTAAATGAACGACAATCCGAAGAGGGAACGGGAGTAGACATGTGTCCGGCCCACCGGAAGGGAGGGGGCCGGTGGGCCGGACAAATGCTTCGTATGAGGGCTTTCGCCGGTACGGCCGGCTCCTACGGTTTCCGTCTTGTCACTTGCTGAGCAGGCTCCCCAGACCCGTGGAGGTCGGGGCCTGCAGCGGGTGGACCTGAACGACGCCGTTTCCGGCCGGGTTCTTGACGGGAATCGTGGGCTTCTTGGCGGCGTTCGGGTCCATGCCGTCCAGGTAGACGCCCGAGACGCCCGGAGTCTTCTGCTTGTCGAAGGCGCTACCGTTGGCGAGTTTGCCGTTGCGGGCCAGGCGCGAGACGACATCGGCCGCCGGCACGACCGCCGGAGTCACCTTGGTCGGGGACATGAGACCGAGCAGGCCGCCCGACGCGGCGGGTGCGGCCGGCGGGGTGGCGGCCGACGCCGCGACGGCGGACCCACCCACGAGGCCCGCGCCGATGGCCAACGCCGCAGTGGTGAAAATTGCCTTCTTCATGATTCACCTCGGTTGAAAGTTACCTCTGATCCGACGGCTGGAGAACATAGCAGTCCATGCCCTCCGTAAAAGCGATGCGTTACTCCATACGCATGAAAGTCAGAGGAGTGAACAATGCTTTGCTTACGGTGTCGTCAAAGGGATTCACATGGTCGGTGAATCAATTGATCGTATGGTGGGTGCGGTTTCGACCGGATGGGTAGTGTGAAAGAGCAATTCCAGCGGTGCAGCCGCCGCTTCGGCCGGGGCGGCCGCTTCGCGGCCCTACCCTCACCGCCATGACCGCCGACAGCGCCCAGCCCATGCCGACCGCGTCCCCTGCCATCGCCACCGGCAAGTCGCTCACCTGGTCGGAGGAGTTCGACGCCCCCATCGCCTGGGGGACCAAATGGGTCGGCGACAGAACCAGCGCCTACCGCTACGGCAACCACAATCCGGACGACAACAAGCTGGACTGGCTCAGCCCCGGCTGCGTGACCGTCTCCGAAGGCGTGGCCACCTTCACCGCCTCCCCGGCCGGCCACGCCCTCGAGAACGGCCTGCAGGCCTGGCACACCGGCCTGCTCACCACCGAGTACTCCGCCGAGGGGTTCCAGGTGCGCACCGGTGACTACGCCGAGACCCGGGTCAAACTGCCCTCCGGGACCGGCGCCTGGCCGGCGCTGTGGACCTGGAAGGACGGCGGCAACGAGATCGACACCTTCGAGTACCACCCCGACAACCCGCACCTGCTGGAGCTGTCCAACCACGTCAACCACGGCTGCGCCTATCACACGGATGCCGACGCGATCGCCCCGGACGAGTGGGTGACCATCGGCAGCTGTTACGGAGAGCGATCCGTCGACTGGTACGTCAACGGCGAGCGGGTCTTCCGCGACCGCACCGGAGTGGGCGCCGACTGGTCGGCGTATCTGATCCTCAATCTGTCGCTGAGCGCCGGCCGGTACCACCCGGCCCCCTCCGGTCCGGGCCCCCTCACCTTCGCCGTCGCCCACCTTCGCGTCTACCGCTGAGTGTTCTCGAAAGGAGCCCCCATGCGTGCACTGCCCGCACGGCGTATCGCGTCCGTCGCTCTGAGCGCCGCCCTCCTGGTCGGCATCGCCGCCCCGGCCGCCGTCGCGGCCGGCTCCGCACGGGAACGCGCCCGCACGTCGTCCCTGGGACCCGTCCCCGGGGCGGACGAACTGATCCCGCAGATCAAGAAGCTCGGCGACGTCGGCGGTGTGCTCACCCCGGTCGCCAGACTGCTCAACGCCGTACTGAAGGCCGACGGCGGCCAGCTCTCCGTCGTCGAGGCGCAGAAGCTCGGCGACGCCGTCAAGGACGCCATCGCCAAGGCCACCCCGCTGAGGACCAAGGCGGTCAAGGGGGACGCGCTGGCCGCTCTGAAGAAGGCGGTCGACGCCCTGATCGTGGCCGCCACCTCCGGCGACGCCGAAAAGGTCCCCCCGGCCGTCAGCGGCATGGTGAGCGCCCTGGGCAAGGTCCTCGCCGCGGCGGCAACGGTCGGGTGAACCTCGCCCGGCCCGTCGGTCATTCGGGTGAGAAGGCAGCGGGCCGTTCGGTGGCCCGTCGATAAGGTCGCGCGATGACCTCAACCCCGACCGAGACGCGCCCCTTCCGCATGACCGACCTCGGCACCCTCGTCGTGCTGCCCTGGAGCGGTGCCGCCGCCGACGGAGGCGACCTGCCGTATCTGCTGGCCTACTCCCTCGGGGACGCCGAGGGAGGTCCGCAGGCGACGTCCGCCGCGGTCGAGGGGCTGCTGGCGGGCAACGGGCTGCGGGTCGGCGGGCGCCTCGTCGACGGCACCACCGAAAACCGGATCGCCGTCAGCCTGTTCCTCGAGGCCGGGCAGGCCTTCGTCACCATGCCGGAGCTGGGCGCGCGGTGCGCCGCTCCGCCGCAGTGGCTCGCGGCGGTCGCCGCACGCGGTTACGCCTATCTCGTGTTCACCACCCGCCCCTGGCCCGAGGGCAGGCCGGGCCGGCCGATCGAGCCCGCGGCGCTGGCCGCCTTCGCCGGCGCCGAGCAGACCCTGAGGGCCGCCGCGCATGTGCTGCTGCCGGCCCTCACCCCGCGCTGAGCGCTTCGTCGGCCTGCCGATCCTGACCCGTTTGTGGGATTTATGGACGAGCTGACGTACCGGCTCCGCCGAGCTTCCGCGTGGGCGCAGCATCGTATGAACGTACTGGTGTTGACCCTACGAGGGAGCGAGCCATGGTCGTCAGTGCCGGTGGAGTACCGAGGGGCGCCGAGCCGCCGGGATGGCGGGCGATAAGGCGCCGGGTGCTCGCCTGCCTCGCCGCGCTCGCCCTCACCCCCGTCCTCGCCACCTCGCGCGCCCCGCGGTCCGCAGAAGCCGCCGGGGAGGCAGCCGAGTCGGCCTTCGACGAGATCTACCGTGGCCGTCGCATCCGGGGTGCCCTGCTCCCCGCCCCGGGGTGCGGCGCCGACGGCCGTGCGTGGCAGGTCACCGTGGACGGCCGCCCGCTGCATCTGATGCGCCGCTCCGACGGCAGCTGGCTGAGCATGGTCAACCACTACTGCTCGTACCGGACCCTGCTGGAGGCCACCCGGGCGGCCGTCGACGAGCTCGGCCCCGGGCAGCGGCTGCGCGACCTGGCGCCGGGCCTGCTCGACGGAAGCCACCTGCACATGGGGGAACGCCATGGCGTACGTGCGTAAAGACGTGAGCACGCTGACGCGCGACGAGCGGCGGCGGCTCGTCAACGCGCTGCTCCAGATCAAATGGCGGGGGGAGTACGACGAGTTCGTGCGGGTGCACATCGCGTACTACCAGGCCGACGGCGAGACCGGCCTGCGTCCCGCCCACATGGGGCCCTCCTTCCTGCCCTGGCACCGCCGCTTCCTGCTGGACCTCGAGCGGGCGCTGCAACGGGTCGACCCGTCGGTGACGGTGCCGTACTGGGACTGGACGCGGGACCGTTCGACGACCTCCGTGCCCTGGAGCGACGACCTCCTCGGCGGCAACGGGCGCAGCTCCGACCACCAGGTGGTCAGTGGGCCCTTCGCCTACGCGCAGGGCTACTGGCGCATCCGGGAGGGCATCATCGACGTCGAGTTCCTCACCCGGGACCTGGGCCGGGCCGACGACCCCATCGAACTGCCGACCGAGGAGGAGCTCCAGGAGGCGCTCGCCGACCCGGTCTACGACACCTCGCCCTGGGACTCCACCTGCGACGAGGGGTTCCGCAACAAGCTGGAGGGCTGGGGGACCGGACAGGACGGCGTCGCCTGGCGCAATCACAACCGCGTCCACCGCTGGGTCGGCGGTGCCATGCTCGGTGGTGCCTCCGTCAACGACCCCGTGTTCTGGCTGCACCACGCCTTCGTCGACCTGCAGTGGACCCGCTGGCAGCGACTGCACAGGAACGGCGCCCCGCGCTATCTGCCGGCCCAGCAGCCAGGCCCCCGCAGCGGGCAGCGCGGGCGCATCGTCGCCCGGCACGAGCCGATGCCGCCGTGGGGGGTGACACCGGACGAGATGGAGGACGTGAGCCGGATCTACCGCTACGCCTGACCGATCCCTCGTTTCAGCCCAGCCGGCGTACCGGTGCCCCGTCCAGGAAGGCCCGGATGTCCTCCACCGCCTCCCGGTAGTACGTCTCGTAGTTCGCCCGCGACACATAGCCGAGGTGCGGTGTGGCGAGCAGACGGGGAGCCGTGCGCATCGGGTGGTCGGCGGGGAGGGGCTCGATGTCGAAGACGTCGACGCCCGCGCCGGCGATCCGGCCCTCGTACAGGGCGGCGAGCAGGGCGTCCTGGTCGACGATCGCGGCGCGGGAGGTGTTGATCAGATAGGCGGTGGGCTTGAGGAGGGCGAGTTCGGCGGGGCCGAGCAGGCCGCGGGTGCGCTCGCTCAGGGCCAGGTGGACGGAGACGTAGTCGCTGCCGGCCAGCAACTCCTCCTTGGAGGCGGCGAGTTCTACGCCCACCTCGTCGGCGTACTCCTTGGTGAGGTTCTGGCTCCAGGCGCTGACGTGCATGCCGAAGGCGGTGCCGACCCGGGCGACCCGGCTGCCGATCTTGCCGAGGCCGAGCAGTCCCAGGCGGCGGCCGTGCAGGTCGGCGCCCACCGTCTGCTGCCAGGGGCCGCCGGAACGCAGGGAGTTGTTCTCCTCCACGATGGAGCGGGCGAGGCCGAGCAGCAACGCCCAGGTCAGTTCGACGGGCGGGGTCGAGGTGCTCGCCGTGCCGCACACGGTGACGCCGTGCGCCTCGGCGGCGGCGTGGTCGATGACGCTGTTGCGCATGCCGGAGGCGACGAGCAGCTTCAGCCGGGGCAGGCGGGCGAGCAGTGAGGCTGGGAAGGGAACGCGCTCGCGCAGGGTGACGACGATGTCGAAGTCATGCAGGGCGGAGGCGAGTGCGTCCTCGGTGTCGAAGTGTTCGGCGAAGCTGACGGCATCCACCCGGTCGGCCACGGGTGACCAGTCGGCGAGCTCCGTCGCCACCTGCTGGAAGTCGTCGAGCACAGCGCAGCGCAGCCGCACGGCGGGTCCCTTTCGTCGGCGGGGTCGGGTGGCAGGGCGTGATCAGCAATGGTCGCGCATGAGCGGATCGGTCAGCCACTCGATCACGCGTTGATCGAGTACGCGTAGATCAAGTAAGCCTTTAAAGATTGCGCAAGCCGAGAACCATTACACTCGCCACTCCATGCCGCAGGCGTCCATCCATCGGGGAGATACATGCGGTTCGTGTGTGTACGGGCGATGCTCGTGACCGGTGTGCCGGCCGTTGCCGCGGCCGTGTTCCTGTTCCTCGGGTTCGGAGCGGGTGCGTTCGCCGGGCGGCCCTACGTCGGACAGGGGCTGATCACGGCGGGCCTGGTCGCCGGGGCGGTGGCCGCCGGGACGGCCGTCGGCGACGTCGCCTGGCTCCTGATGGCGGCGCGCGGCCGACCCGAGCCGGACGACGCGGCGGCAGGTGCCGCCGAGACGGAGGTCCGGGCACAGCCGGACACCTAGACTGGTCCGGCACGCGGTGCGGCTATCGGGTGGGACGGGAGAGGACTGTGGCGGCAGACATCGGGGGCTTCGAGGATCCGTCCGCCGAGGTACTGGCTGAGGCGGCCGCCGCCTTCGGACTGCTGGCCTCCTCGGCCCGGCTGCACCTCGTGTGGGCGCTGGCGCAGGGCGAGAGCGATGTCACCCACCTCGCCGACCGGGTGGGCGGGGCCCTGCCCGCGGTCAGCCAGCACCTGGCGAAGCTGAAGCTCGCGGGGCTCGTGCGGTCCCGGCGGGAGGGACGGCGGCAGATCTACTTCGTCGACGATCCCGACGTCGTGACCGTGGTCCGGGTGATGGTGGGGCAGCTGGCTGCGCGTGCCGACGGGTCGTCCGCGTCCGTGCACGCGCTGCGCGGGGCCGGTGGCTGACAGCAGCGCGGCCCCGGAACCCGAGCCCGGGGCGTTCGACTCCGCGGGAGGGCCCGGACCGGTCGCCGATGCGGGGCAGGGCCCTTCGACCCTGCTGCAGACGCTGCGACGCCTGGACAGCGGGCCGCGCGGGCTGACGGAGGCGCAGGCCGAGGAGCGGCAGGCCCGCTTCGGGGCCAACACGCTGCCGACGCACCGGGAAGCCTCCTGGCCCAGGGTGCTGCTGCGCAGTCTGCGCGATCCGTTCACCGCCGTGCTGCTGTGCCTCGGGCTGGTGTCGGCGGCCGTCGCCTCCTGGGGCACCGCCTGTGTGATCCTCCTGCTGGTCGCCGTGAGCTGTGTGCTGCGCACGTCGGGGGAGCACCGGGCCGGCCGGTCGATGGCCGCACTGCGCAGCCTGGTCGCCACCACCGCCACCGTTCTGCGCCGCGCCGACGAGGATCTGCCGCCGGACGCCCGGGAGATCCCGGTGGACGAGCTGGTGCCGGGCGATGTGATCCGGCTCGGACCCGGCGACCTGGTGCCCGCCGACGTACGACTGCTGCGGGCGCAGGGCCTGACCGTGCATCAGGCCGTGCTCACGGGTGAGTCGGCCCCCGTGGCGAAGGACGCCGCCGATGGGGCGGGCGTGCCGGGCGGTGGTCTGTTCGACCGGCCCGAGCTCTGCTTCCAGGGCAGCAGTGTCGCGTCCGGCAGTGCCACCGCGGTCGTCGTGGCGACCGGCGCGCGGACCCGGTTCGCCGCGGCGCACGGCCGTGGCGAGGCCCGGCCCGAGGCCAGCGCCTTCGACCGGTCCGTGCACGGCATCTCCTGGATCCTCATCCGGTTCATGCTGCTGACCCCGCCGCTGGTCCTGATGGCCAATGCCGCGCTGCGCGACCGCGGTCTGGAGACCCTGCCGTACGCGGTGGCGGTGGCGGTCGGGCTGACGCCGGAGATGCTGCCGGTCATCGTCACCATGTGCCTCGCGCGCGGCGCCTCGCTGCTGGCCCGCAGCCACGGTGTGATCGTCAAGCGGCTGCCCGCGCTGCACGACCTCGGCGCCGTCGACGTGCTGTGCCTCGACAAGACCGGCACGCTCACCCAGGACCGGCCGGTCCTCCACCAGGCCCTCGGCCCGGACGGCCGGGACGACCCCGAGGTGCTGCACTGGGCCGCGGTGAACGCCTGGTGGACCCTGCAGCTCGCCGACCTGCCCGCCCCGGACGCCCTCGACGACGCGGTCCTGGACGCGGCAGGCGGGGACGAAGAGGTCGATGCCATGGCGTACGACGGGGTGGCGGCCCTTCCGTTCGATCCGCTGCGCCGCCTTGCGACCGCCGTCGTCCGCACGCCGGGGCGGCTCGGCACGCACACCCTGGTCGTCAAGGGGGCCGCCGAGGCCGTCCTGGAGCGTTGCGTCCTGGAGGACGGCCGGCGCGGGGAACTGCTCGCGCTCGCGGCGCGGCACGCGGACGACGGGCTGCGGGTGCTGGCCGTCGCCACCGCGCAGCGTCCCGCGCGGATCCGCGAGTACACCGCCGCCGACGAACGCGGCCTGGACTTCCGGGGCTTCGTCACCTTCAAGGACGCGCTGGCCCCCACCGCCGCCGAAGCGCTGAAGGTCCTCGCCGACCGGGGTGTCGCTGTGAGGATCCTCACCGGCGACCACCCGGGCACCGCCGTCCGCGCCTGCCGGGACCTGGGGATCGCCGTACCGCAGGACGGTGTCCTCACCGCCGACGCCATCGACCCCCTCACCGACGCCGAACTCACCGCGGCCGCCGCCCGCACCGTCGTCCTCGCCCGCTGCACCCCCGCGCACAAGGCCCGCTTCGCCGCCGCCCTGCGGGCCGGCGGGCACACCGTCGGCTACCTCGGCGACGGGGTCAACGACCTGCCCGCCCTGCGCGCGGCCGACGTCGGCATCGCACCGCGGGACGCCGTGGCCGTCGCCCGGGAGAGCGCCGACGTGGTCCTGGCCGACAAAGACCTCACCGCGATCGACCACAGCATCGCGGCCGGACGGTACTCGGGCGGCAACATCGCCACGTATCTGCGCATCACCCTCTCCTCCAACCTCGGCAACGTCATCGCGATGCTCGCGGCAGGCCTCCTGCTGCCCTTCCTGCCGATGCTGCCGGCCCAGGTCCTGGCGCAGAACCTGTGCTTCGACGCCGCCCAGCTGGCCTTCGCGCACGACCGGCCCCATCCGTCCGTGCTGCGCCGCCCGACGCTGCTGCGCCCGCGCGCCCTGCTGCGCTTCATCATCGGCTTCGGCGTCCTCAACGCGGTCGCCGACCTGGCCACCTTCGGCGTGCTGGAGCTGGCCCTGCACGGACCCGGGGGGCTGGACGACCGGGCGGTGTTCCACTCCGGCTGGTTCACCGAGAACCTGCTCACCCAGGCCCTGGTGATGGTCCTGCTGCGCACGGGGCGCCTCGCGGCGGGGCGCGGACCCGGGCCGATCGGCTGGGCGGCGGGCGCGCTGGCCGCCGTAGGACTGCTGCTGCCGGTCTCCCCGCTCGGCTCGCTGCTCGGACTGACCCCGCTGCCGCTCCTCTACTACCTTCTGCTGGCCGCCGTACTCGCGCTGTACACCGTCGGACTGATGGCTGTCAGAAGGGCGCCTTGGTTGTACAGTTGCGCAACGTAGCAACCATGCGAGAAGTGAGAAGGGGTGGGCGGGATGCTCCGCAACGGACTGGAACCCTGGCACCTGCTGGTCCTGGCGATCGTCATCATCGTGCTGTTCGGCTCCAAGAAGCTGCCCGAGGCCGCCCGCGGTCTCGGCAAGTCCATGCGCATCCTCAAGAGCGAGGCGAAGGCGATGAAGGAGGACGGCACCGCCCCGGCCCCCGCCGCCCAGCCGCAGTCCGAGCCCGCCTCCGACACGACGGCCGCCCGTGTCATCCAGTCCTCCCCGGGAGATGCCGCATCGGCCCGTCCGGTCTCCGAGGACAGCACGGTTCGCTGAGCCGGAGAGGCATTCCGGTACGGCGTACCGGCCCGGCGCAGGTGGGAGGTGTGACACAGCCCACCTGCGAACTGGATAACGCTTGCTATATTGCGCAATCAACCAACCCGAGGGGTGCGCCGTGGCGCCGTCGGTTGGCGTCGGCCACAGCGTAGGGAGTGGGAGTTGAGCGACCCCTGGGGCGGAAACCGTGGCCATGCGGCCACCCGAGATCGTTCAGCAAGCGTTCCCCGTCAGCGCGAGTCCGATGACGGCACGTCCCGCCCACCGCAGGGCGGCCGGGCGGCTGCCCGGCAGGCGGCGCGCTCCCGGGGGCGCGGCGCGGGCCGCCGGGCCAAGCCCGTCGCCCGGCGCAGAAGGATCGCCCGCATAGCCCTGTTCACGGTGGCGGCGCTGATCCTGGTCACCGCCGGAGCCGGTGCCTGGCTGTACGAGCATCTGAACGGCAACATCAAGAGCGTCGCGATCGACGACGGCGCCGGCGGGAAAGAGAAGGCCGACGCCTTCGGGCGGACCCCGATCAACATCCTGGTGATCGGCTCCGACGGCCGGAACAACGCGGCCGACTGCAAACTGGGCGGCGGCTGCGGCAAAGCGAGTGCGACCGTCGGGCACAACGCCGACGTGGAGATGGTGGTGCACGTCTCCGCCGACCGCTCCAACGCCACCGTGATGAGCGTCCCGCGCGACACCATGACCCGCGTCCCCGCGTGCAAGGACCCGGACAGCAGCCAGGCGACGTCCGGCTACTACGGGCAGATCAACAGCGCGCTCCAGTACGGCCCCGCGTGCCAGGTCAAAACCATTCACCAGCTCACCGGCATCACCATCGACCACTTCGTGATGCTCGACTTCGCCGGAGTGGTGAAGATGTCCGACGCGGTCGGCGGCGTCGACGTCTGCGTCAGCGACAACGTCTACGACACCTACTCCCATCTGAAGCTCGCCAAGGGCACCCACACCCTGCAGGGCGACGCGGCGCTGGAGTTCGTCCGCTCCCGGCACGGCTTCGGCGACGGCAGCGACCTGGGCCGTACCGTCTCCCAGCACCTCTTCCTCAGCGCCATGATCCGCAAGTTCAAGAGCGCGGGCACCCTGACGGACCCCACGAAGGTCTACTCCCTGGCGGACGCCGCCACCAAGGCGCTGACCGTGGACACCGGCCTGGGCAGCGTCACCAGACTCGTGAACCTGGCGACCGACCTGAACAAGGTCCCGTCCAAGCGGATGACGTTCACCACGATGCAGACCGCGGCCGACCCGGCCAACGCCGACCGGGTCGTCCCCGCGGCCTCCGCGAGGTCGCTGTTCGCGACCATCGCCAACGACCAGTCCCTGACCTCGGACAGCGGCAAGAAGACGACGTCCTCGGCGTCCCCGTCCCCGTCGGCGGCGGCCACCGTGCCGGCCTCCGAGGTCGCCGTACAGGTCGAGAACGGCACCACCACCGGCGGCCGCGCCTCCGTGATCGCGCAGGCCCTCCTCACCAAGGGCTTCAGCTCGAACACCACCACGGGCAACGCCCCCGCACAGTCGTCGAGGACGACGATCACCTACGGCCCCGGGCAGAAGGCCGAGGCCCAGACGGCGGCCTCCGCCCTCGGACTGCCCACCTCGCACCTCACCCAGGGCAGCAGCAGCGGCGTGGTCCTAGTCATCGGCAGCGACTGGCCGAGCGGCACGGCGTACGGCTCCTCGGGCGGCTCGTCGGCCGCCGCCCCCGCCGACACGCACGCCGCGGTCGCCGACGCGCACGCCCAGACCGCAGACAAGGCCAAGAGCTGCGCGAAGGTCAGCCCCTACAAGACGGTGCAGATCAACGGGGTGCCGATGACGCCGTCCCAGGCGTACGCGGCGGCCAGGGGCAAGGAGGACTCGGCGCCCTGATCGAGCGCCTGTCGAGAGGGCGCCCGAGCGGGCCCTGGGGTTTCGCGTATGCGTGGTGGGTCGCCCCTGGCGGTCGCTCGGGAGTCACAAGCCGGGTGCCCACCGTCGGACACACGGTGCGGACGAGGAGTCCGTCCCGCTCCAGCCGGCGCAGGTTGAGGGTGAGCATCCGTCGGCTGATGCCCTTGATGGCCCGTGAAAGTGCCTCCTTCCGATGAGCAAGGTCATCGATGATGACTGCTGTCACACGTCGTGAACCAAGGGGGAAGACATGCCTGTTCGTGCTCTCGTCGTCGATCCGTCCGCATCCACGGCCGTCCGCCTCGCCGAGGTGCCCGATCCGGTGCCCGGCCCGGGCCAGGTCCTGGTGGACGTCTCCCACGCCTCGTTGAACTACGGCGACCTCAACGACGCCCGCTCCGGGCGCGTCCCCGTGGGCGCGGTGCTCGGTTCGGACGCCGCCGGCGTGGTCGTTCAGGCCGCGGCCGACGGTACGGGCCCGGCGGTGGGCACCCAGGTGGTGGCGCTGACCGCGGGAGCGTTCGCCGAGCGCGTGGCGATCGACGTGGGTGCGCTCGCCGAGGTGCCGAAGGGACTGGAGCCGGCGCAGGCCGCGGCTCTGCCGGTCGCCGGAGTGGCGGCACTGCGCTCGCTGCGGGCCGCGGGGCTCGGACCGGACAAAAGGGTGCTGGTCACCGGGGCCTCCGGCGGGGTCGGCCGGTTCGCGGTCCAGCTGGCGGCGCGGGCCGGTGCCCATGTGATCGCGTCGGTGGGCTCGGCAGCCCGCGCAGAGGGGCTGACCGAGGCCGGCGCCGACGAGGTGCTGATCGGGCTGGAGGGTCTGCACCGACCGGTCGACGTGGTCATCGACAGCGTCGGCGGCTCTCAACTGGTCGCGGCATGGAACCTGCTCGCTCCCGGCGGCAGCGTGCAGAGCGTCGGCTGGACTTCCGGCGAACCGGCGGTCTTTGCGCCGTATGCGACCGTCGGCCCGGCCAAGTCGCTGACCTCCTTCGTCATCGAGGGTGAGGTCGGCGCGGACCTGGCCGTTCTCACCGAGCTGGCCGCTGAGGGGGTCCTCTCGGTCGAGATCGGCTGGCAGGGCTCCTGGGACCGCTTCGACGAGGCCGCCGAGGCCCTCCGTGGACGCCGTGTCTTCGGGAAAGCGGTCATGGCGCTGGGAAGCCCGCTCTGACAAGCAAAAACGCCCTCCCGAAGGAGGGCGGAGACTGGGCGCCCCCGGCAGGAGCCGCACAGCATGGCTGGTCGTGCGCACGGCGCTGACCTGTGCATGTGCGCCGAGGTGAGGGTGGAGGAGCGTTCTCGGCCGCTACCGCTCACCGCGGGCGCTCCCGGCGGCTGCCGCGGCGTTCGCCGTGGCAGCCGCCGAACGAGTCATCAGCACCCGGGCGATGGGCCCGCTACTCGTGGGCCGCGGTCGCCACGGGGTGGCAAAGGAAGCCCATGCCCTCGGGCGTCGGATCCCGGTCGCGTTGCAGCTACTCGGCCGAGCCGTCGAACCAGCCGCGGCGCTGTGCCTCTGCCCCTGCGGCGAAACGGGTCTCGGCCGAGAGCTCGTCCATGAACTCGCTGATGCGTCGGCGCACGGTGCGCGGGGTCAGCCCCAGCCTTCGGGCGATGGCTTCGTCCTTGAACCCCTGCCGCATCAGCGCGACGATCTCGTGGCGCTGCCGCTCACGGTCGCTGTCGCTGGGCGGGGGAGCGCCGGTCAGCGGACGCGCCTCGCGCCACAGGAGTTCGAAATAGTGGCGCAACGCCTCCACAGCGACGGGCGATGTGAGATGGAGTGCCACGCTGGAACCGGTCGGTGTGAGAGCCAACAGCGCCTGCGAGCCGTCCGTGATCTTCAACTTCATCGGCAGCTGCGGCAGGAGTCGTATGACCTCGCCGGCAGCGGCACATTGCTCGACGATCTCGGCGCCCACGGGATCGCTCAGAAAGGCCGTCTCGTAGATGCTCCGGTTGCGCACGCCCCGCGCGATCGATGCGGCCGTGGGAGGCTGCGCCGAACTCGCCTTGAGGGGAAGATCGTACTGGAAGGTCTCCAGCGTCAGATGCTCGCGGACGGCCGCCGTACCGATCGTGTTGGACAAGGCAGCGATGTCGTCGGAGTCGGTGAGCACGTGCGCGAGTCTGTGCGAGGAGGCGTCCTGCGCCTGCTCTTCGGCCAGTTGGCGGATCCGCAGCACCTCTCGCTGGGCGCGGGCGATGATGTCGTACTGGGCGTCGAGCTCGTGCCGTTTGTGGACCAGGGCGGCCTCCACGGCCGGAACCGGCGCCGCGGCCTTCAGGATCGGCGGATCGTGGGGCAGCACATGGGCCAGGCCCAGGGCCAGAAGAAGGGCAGCATTTCCGTCCGCCCCCAGGTGTACGTCGGACTCCGCCAGCGGCGTGGGCCCGTCCGTCTCCGCAAGGATGCGGTAGCTTCCGGCGATCTCGGCACTTGTGAGTTCCGCGAGCATGTCGATGGCCCGGGTCAGCAACTCGGATGGTGCGCCTCTGTGAGTGGCGGATCTGTCAATGGCCGGTGCGACTACCGGTGGCCTGTTGTCCACTATCTTCCTCCCCGTTTCGGGCCTGGAGCGGCCCGCTCTGCCCATCCTTCGTGACAACTCCCCCGAAGCAACTCGGTTTTGTGCGGAACATTGCCGTCGTGGAGCTTTGACGCAGGTCAGGTCGGTGCAGGAGAGGGCGCCATGTATGCGGTGTGCCGGTGAGCCGGGAAGAGGGCGCACCGAGGGCCCGTGGCCCGGCAGGGGTGTCCGGCAAGGGACGGTGGCCGCTGGTGTCCAGTCGGCCAGAACTGACCCTGGCGATCGGAGCTGACGCCCAGTGAACTCGCCTGTGTAGTCACTGCAGAGAGCTAGCTGCGGTTTCACGACGGGGGATGTCGGAGCATGAGCAGCAGTATGACCATGGCCGGAAGCGAACCGAGGCGATTGACGCAACGGACTGCCCACACCGGCTCCGGTGTCCCGGGCGTTGTTCCGTAGCCATGTGACGTCGATTCCACGAGCGGCCCCGCCCCTCGCGTGATATCCGATACCGGATCTGTCCAGTCGTGGATCACTGGCGCTCCCGACTGTCCCGTACCTGTTGTCCACGGTGTGGATGCCCACGGAGACATAGTCATGAACAGCAGTTATTCGCTCATTCCTGCTCGGAAACCGGCCGATCCGCTGCCGCTCGACCTTGGCGCGATCTGTACGGCAGGTATCTCCCCGGCGGGGGTGGAGGGCCTTCAGGCCCTCCTGCGCGCCCCCCAACAAGCCGTGGTGGCCGTCGACTTCGACGCCCTGCCGGCCGTCCGCCTGCTGGCCGACCGACGTGCACGAGGCGGCACGAGTGCGCTCGTGTACAGCGCGCCCACCTCCGAGAACGAGGCAGTACCGGAGCTTGCGAGCTGCTGCGACCTGCGGGTGAACGGGCCGGAGGGAGTCGCGGCGCTCCTGGCCGCCGTCGAGAGAGCTCTTGCGAGCAGACACCCATGACAGAACTCGCCTCTCGCACACAGAAGAGCCCCATCGGCACGCGGCCGCAGCCGGTGGCGATCGCGACGCTGGTGCCCGCCGACTCCCCGCGGTCCGGGGAGGTGGATCTCGCCTACGCCAGGTCACTCATGCAGGTGCGGGAGCTGCCGCCGATCCTGGTGTGCCGACGCACGATGCGCGTCATCGACGGCATGCACCGGCTCACGGCAGCGACCCTGGCCGGCCGTGCCGAGATCGACGTCCGCTACTTCGACGGGGACGAGAAGGAGGCGTTCGTCCAGGCCGTGCAGGCCAATCTCCACCACGGCAGGCGGCTGAGCCAGCAGGAGCGGGCGGCGGCTGCCCGGCGCATCGTGGCCTCCTACCCGCAGTGGTCCAACCGTGCGATCGCGCAGGCCGCCGGCCTGTCCACGAAGACGGTGGCGGCCATCAGACGGCGTTCAACCGGGAACGAGCCCCAGTTGAACACCCGGGTGGGACGGGATGGCCGGGCCCGTCCCGTGGATCCCTCCGTCGGCCGGGAACGTGCCGCTGCCCACCTGCGTGAGCACCCGGATGCCTCCCTGCGCCAGATCGCCGAGGCCGCCGGGATCTCCGTAGGGACCGCGCGGGACGTCCGGGCCCGCGTGCAGCGGGGTGAGGACCCTGTCGGGCGTCGAGCCGCCGGCCGGGCGGAGCCCGTGCCGTTGACCGCCGTCGAACGGAACAGTCGCCTCCGGGTGCCGGTCCTGCGACATACCGCAGGACCGGTCAGGAACCCCCTCGCCGTCCTGGCCCGTGACCCGTCCATGCGGTTCTCGGAACCAGGCCGGCAACTGCTGCGCCTGCTCGACAACCGCGCTCTCCTGGATGCCGGGGGAGATGCCCTGTTGGCGGCCGTTCCGCCGCACCACCGGGCAGCCCTGACCGCCGCGGTGCACGAGCACATCGACACCTGGCTGGCGTTCCTCAGCGTGCTTGAGAGAGCGGGCTGACCTGCACCTTCGCGAGGGGCGGCAGGCGTCTTCACGACGTCGGCCGCCCCTCTTCGGCTGCCCGGGCCGACTCCTCCGCCCGCTGTAATGCGTCGGTCAAGAGGCCCCCATGCCCGCAGGATTCCGGTCTTGAACACGCCTTCCCACCGCCTACGTTCCCAGCGACATCAGGAGGTGGGTATGGCTCAGAACCACGGAAACGAAGAGCGCCTCGCGCTGATCGACAACAAACCCGTGTCGGCTCAGACCGCGGACTGGCTCGGCCGTGTCGACGGGATCGCCCCCGTCATCGAGAAGTGGCGCGAGGAGGGGGAGCGACAGCGGTTCTCCCCGGTGCCGGTGTTCGAGGCGCTGCGGGACGCCGGGTTCCCCCGGATGCTGGTGTCCCGTCACTTCGGTGGCTCCCAGGTGACGCTGGAGACCGGGTCCCAGGCGCTTCAGGCGCTGTCCCGTGTCGACCCGGCGGTCGCCTGGCAGATGGGTGTACAGGCCGCCATCGGCCGGCTGTCGGACTACCTGCCCGAGTCGGCTGCGCGTGAACTGTTCCGGGACCAGGACGCCTTGGTGGTCGGCTCGGTCAACCCGACCGGGGTGGCCGAGGCGGTCGAGGGCGGCTACCGCCTCTCCGGGCGCTGGGGCTTCGCCAGCGGTTCGGCGCACGCCGCCTGGCTGGTGTGCGCGGCTCGGATCACCGTCGACGGCACGCCACGGCACACGGAGCACGGTCCGGAGATCCGGATGCTGTTCGTTCCCAAGCAGGCCGTGCGGATGCTGGACAACTGGCGCACCCTGGGGCTGCGCGGCACGGGCAGCGAGGACTACGAAGTCGACGACGTGTTCGTCGCCGACGCGTACACGGTGGCCCAGCGGGACATGTTCTCCGCTCCGCCCGCCCGTCCCTCGCGCGGCTACGCGATCAGCTACTACGACTTCGGGCTGTTCGGGTCGTCGTCGACCGTCCTGGGAGCGGCCCGGGGCGCGCTGCAGGAGTTCCAGCGGCTGGCTGTGGCCAAGAAGCCGATGGCCGGCACGACCACCCTGGCCGCCGCCCACACCGTGCAGGAGCGGTTCGCCCGGGCAGAGGCGCAGGTCCGGGCGTCCCGGCTGCTGCTGGCGGACGCCGCCTGGCACGCCGAACGGTTCGGCGAGGTGGGCGGGGACTCACTGAGCGCGACGGTGCGGCTGGCCGCGGCGACCGTGGCGGAGCAGTGCTGCGCTGCCATCGACAGCCTGTTCACCGTCGCGGGCACCTCCTCGCTGTACGCGAGCAGCATGCTCGAACGCTACTTCCGTGACGCGCACTCGGCCGCGAAGCACATCACCCTGTCGCCGACGAACGTCGAGATGGCGGGCCAATACCTCCTCGGCGGCGGTCTGAGCATGCGCCGCTGAGCACCATCCCGTCCCTCCTCTTCAGGGAACGGCCACCTCGTAACCGCAATCTGCCCGGAAGGACAACCATGCCGACCATGAAGGCCCTCCAGCTCCTCGCACCGCGCCAGACCGTCATCGCGGAGGTGCCGCGCCCCACGGTCCCGGCCGACGGCCTGCTGCTCCGCACCCGCTGCGTGTCGATCTGCTCGACGGACATCTCCTTCTTCGAAGGGCACCTGTTCCCCTCCGAGTACCCGGTTGTCCTGGGACACGAGTACCTGGGAGAAGTCGTCGAGAAGGGGCCGGAGTTCACCCGCTCCGACATAGAGATCGGTGACCGGATCGTGTACTGGGGCCAGACCGACTTCGACGGCTTCGCGGAGTACCGGACGTTGCGCCCGATCTTCTCCGGGGAGGTCAAGGAGGACGTGTTCTGGGCCGACCGGAACTTCTCCGACGACCTGCGGGCCGCCGCCGTCAAGGTCCCCGAGGCTCTCGACGATCTGCAGGCCTCCTTCATCGAACCCGTCACCGGCGCGCTGCGTTCGATCCTGGCCAACCCTCCGAAGATCGGCGACAGGGTCCTCATCATGGGCACTGGCCCGATCGGCATCATCGCCGGCAGCGTCATCAAGCGTCTGCTCGCTCCGAACCAGGTGGTGTCCGTGGACGCGAACCCGGTGCGCAACGGGCACGCCGAGGAGCATTTCTCCGAGCGGGCGTACCTGCCGGAGGAGCTCATCGCCGAGGTCGCGGAGAACACCTTCGACTACGTCTTCGACGCCCTGCCCACCGTCAAGGTCGACGACGAGGAGAAGGATCCCCGGCGGGTGGCGATGCGCCGGCTGAAGCCCAAGGGCCGATACGTGCTGTACGGGGCCTCGCAGGAGATGCAGAAGTTCGACACCTGGCTGATGCTCGCCAAGGGCATCAACATCACTGCTTCCCCGTTCGACGTCACCGCGTTCCCGATGCACCACTCCGCGAACGTCATCCAGGTGGCCATGCAGATGCTGGTGTCGGGCATCGTCGACGGAAAGCGCCTGCTGTCCACCGTGCACAGCTTCGACGACTACGAGGGCCTCGTCGAGATCTTCAAGAACTACCGCAGCACGACCGATCTCAAGACGATCGTCGACTTCCGCGCCGCCTGAACGCTGGGCCCCGCTTGAGCGAGGTCGACAGCGGGGGAGCCACCAGCCACGACGCTGCCGCAGAGGACCGACGGCACATCGCGCCCGCGGAGCGCTCAGCACCTCCCGCGCATACGCTGCCGAACCCGGTGGGCGCCCCGTCCCCGCCGCGTCCGCCGGGTTCGGCCTCTGGAGAAGGGAACAGGACGTGGACACACCCAGGATCCGCCACCCCGCGCAGCCGGACGCCGAGTTCGTCGTCGTCGCCAATCGTCTCCCGGTCCACCTGGTATCGAGGGGCGCGGACTCCCCGCGCTGGCGGCGCAGCCCCGGAGGGCTGGTCAGTGCTCTGGAGCCCATCCTGCGCGCCCGGCGGGGCGCCTGGGTGGGGTGGGCCGGCACCACCGAGAGCACCCCTGCCGCCTTCCCTGACCAGGACCTGCGCCTGCACGCTGTGCCCCTCGACGCCGACGAGCACAGGGACTACTACGAGGGATTCTCGAACGCCGCACTGTGGCCGCTGTTCCACGACGTGGTGGCGCCGCCCGACTTCGACCGGGCGTGGTGGCGCAGCTACCACCGGGTCAACCAGCGGTTCGCGGAGCACGCGGCGGCCATCGCCGGTCCCGGAGCCACCGTCTGGATCCAGGACTACCAGCTGATGCTGGTCCCGGCGCTGCTGCGCGCCCTGCGTCCCGACGTGCGGATCGGTTTCTTCCTGCACATCCCCTTTCCGCCCCCCGAGCTCTTCCTCCAGCTTCCCTGGCGCAAGGAGATCGTGGAGGGGCTGCTCGGCGCGGACCTGGTCGGCTTCCAACTGCCGGGTGGCGCACAGAACTTCCTGCAGTTGGTGCGCCGCCTGCGCGGCGGTGAGAGTGTGAGCCGCCCGCACGGTGCGCCCGTGCTGGGAGCGGTGCGGCTGCCGGGCCGGGAGGTCCGCGTCGGCGCGTTTCCGATCTCGATCGACGCGGCTGACTTCGAGGAACTGGCCCGCAGCGAAGCCGTTCAGGAGCAGGCCCTGCGGATCCGCCGTCAACTGGGCGACGGCAGAAGGGTCATGCTGAGTGTCGACCGGCTCGACTACACCAAGGGCATCGACCAACGACTGCGGGCCTTCGAGGGACTCCTGGCCGACGGCCGGGTCAGCGCGCGGGACACCGTCCTGGTGCAGATCGCCACGCCCAGCCGGGAGCGCGTCGAGCACTACCGGCGGCAGCGTACGCGGATCGAGGCGCAGGTCGGCCGTATCAACGGGACATTCGGGCAGGTCGGTCAGGTGCCGGTCCACTACCTGCACAGCACCGTCGACCGCACCGAACTCGCCGCGTTCTACCGGGCCGCCGACGTCATGCTCGTGACGCCGCTGCGTGACGGTATGAACCTGGTCGCGAAGGAGTTCGTCGCCGCCCGCCCCGACCTGGACGGCTCCCTGGTGCTCAGTGAGTTCGCCGGCGCGGCCCACGAACTCACTCAGGCGCTCCTGGTGAACCCGCATCATCTCGCCGAGCTCCAGGACGTCATGATCACCGCCCTGCACCTGGATGAGGCGGAGCGCAGGCTCCGCATGCGGGAGCTGCGCCGTCACGTCCGTGAACGGGACGTCCACCACTGGGCCCGTTCCTTCCTCACGGCGCTGGCGGGTGCCGGCCCGGGATCGCTGCCCGCGGACGCCGGCGACGCGCCACCGCGCGCGAGCGTCGCCTGACACCCCCACCACGACGGACCACGACCTTTCGACGACAAGGACGCCGACACCATGACCGCTCCGCCCCCACGTGTCCGCAAAGCCGTCATCCCGGCCGCCGGACTGGGCACACGCTTCCTGCCCGCGACGAAGGCAACACCGAAGGAGATGCTGCCGATCGTCGACAAGCCCGCGATCCAGTACGTCGTCGAGGAAGCGGTCGCCGCCGGCCTGGATGACGTCCTCATGGTCACCGGCCGCGGAAAGCGCGCCCTTGAGGACCACTTCGACCGCAATGCCGAACTGGAGGCGGTCCTCACAGGCAAGGGCGACACCGCCCGGCTCGACCTGATCCGCGCCTCGACCGACCTCGCCACCGTCCACTACGTCCGCCAGGGCGACCCGCGGGGGCTGGGACACGCGGTGCTGTGCGCGGCGCCGCACGTCGGCGCCGAACCCTTCGCCGTGCTGCTCGGCGACGACCTGATCGACCCCGCCGATCCGCTCCTGTCGACCATGACCGCCGTACGGGAGGAACTCGGCGGCAGTGTGATCGCCCTGATGGACGTCGGGGCCGAGCACATCAACCGGTACGGCTGTGCGGCGGTCGAGTTCGCCGGACGGGACGGCCTCGTACGGGTGACCGACCTGGTCGAGAAACCCGAAGTCGGCGAGGCTCCCAGCACTCTCGCCGTCATAGGCCGCTATGTCCTCGACCCGGCCGTCTTCGAGGTCCTCGCCAAGACCGAACCCGGGCGCGGCGGCGAGATCCAACTCACCGACGCCCTGCGCACCATGGCGCGTGACCCCGAGATCGGCGGCCCGGTCCACGCGGTTGTCTTCACGGGCCACCGCTATGACACCGGCGACCGCGGCGAGTACCTGCGCGCCACCGTCCGGCTCGCCTGCCGACGCGAGGACGTCGGCCCGGAGTTCCGCAGCTGGCTGCAGACCTTCGTCGCCCGCGACCTGGCCGCGTAACCAACCCGTTTGTCCCAGACTTCGTTCGAGGAGGCGCCGTATCCCATGCCCGCCGACACCCGAGAGCTCGACTTCACTCGCGCCATGGCCCGTGTCCCGGGGCCCGTGGTCGTCACCACCACGGTCGACGAGACCGGCCGCCGCTGGGGATTCACCGCGAGTTCCTTCATCTCCCTGTCCCTGACTCCGCCCCTGGTGACGGTCAGCCTGGACAAGAACGCCAGTACGCACGCCGCCTTCGTCGCCGCCGACCACTTCATGGTCAACGTACTGGCCCATGACCAGTCCGATATCGCCCGGCGCTTTGCGACGTCGGGCATTGACCGGTTTGCCTCCGGCGACACGGTCCCGCTCGAACGGGGGCTGCCCGGCATTCCCGAGGCGGTGGCCCGGCTCGTGTGCCGCATGCACGATGTGGTGGACGGCGGTGACCACAGCATGCTCATCGGCCGAGTGCTGCACTGCGTCACCCCCGTCGACCGGGACGCTCTGGTGTACGTCGACCGCGGCTTCGTCAGCCCGGCCGGCTCCGCGCCCGAAGTGGCCCGTGCCCGCTGAAGCCGGGCCGGGTGGGGGAGCGCCGCGGCCGAGGATCGCGATCCTCGGGACGGCGCATCCCCATCTGCCCGACCACCTCCGCGCGCTCGCCGGGCGCGCGGAAGTGTGTGCCGTGCATCCCGGCCGGTACAGGCCCGATACCTGCCTTCGGCACGCCGGACTCTGTGGTGTGCCGCACGCCGCCGATGCGGCATCCGCGCTGGCGCACGCGCAGCTTGCCCTGGTGTGCTCCTCCACCGCCGAACACGCGGAACTGCTCGGGGCCGTAGCGCGGACGGGCACACCGGTCCTGGTGGAAAAGCCCCTCGCCGCCACCGCCGCGGAGACGGCCGAACTCGCGCGCACCCTCACCGCGGCCGGTGCCCGGGTGACATTGGCGATGTTCCTGCGGCGGGCTCCGTCGCTGCGCCGGGCCCGGGAGCTGCTGGCGGACGGGCGTCTGGGTCAACTCGTCGCGGGGGACGCCTGGTTCACTCATCCGGGCCTCCTGGACGGGCTCTTCGCCGACACCGGCGCGTCATGGATGCTCAGTCCGCCCTGGGGCAGCCGAGGCGCCTTCGCGGATCTGGGGATCCATCTCGTAGACCTGCTGCGCTGGCTGTGCCCCGAGGCTCCCCTGACGGTGCGCGCCGCCTCGCTTCGCCCCCTCCCGGCGGGCGGACCGGGGGATGCCGGGGGCACGGCGCTCCTGGACTGGGGCTCGACTCCCGTGGCCCTGCACGCGGGGTGGTCGTCACGCCCCGGCGGCATCCGCCTGCGTCTTGAGGGGACGCGGGGAACGCTCCAGGTGCACGGCGGTGATCTGACTCTGGTGCGGAAGGACGGAGTGCTGACGGAGACTCATCGGCCACCGGCTGCAGGTGATGCGATGGCCGCCTTTCTGGCCGGCTGGAGCCGACAGGACCAGGAGAGCGCGGCGTTGGCCGACGCGGTGGCGTGCGCACGTGTGCTGGAAGCGGTCGCCGAGGCCGCCTTGTGACGAGGGTTCAGGATCTCGTCCCCGACTCGTGCTTGGTCCGCCACGTCGTCTTCTTGGCCTGGTTCCCGCAGGTGTCCATGGAGCACCAGCGCCGGTTGCCCGGGCGGGACGTGTCAAGGAACCAGGCGGCGCAGGTCGGCCCGGCGCAGGCGCGGACCCGCTCCAGCGCCGGGGACGTCGCCAGGGTCAGCGCATCGCGGGCGATGTCGGCGAGAACCGCGCCGACCGGGTCGGCCGCGGTGTAGGTCAGGGTGCCGTGTCCGTCGAGCACCGGCACCGGTGGCGCCGCGCCGGCCGCCTGGTTCAGCCGGGCGCGGTCGTCCGCAGGGCATCCGGCGGGGCCGCTGTCGGAGCGGGCCGCAGTCAGGAGTGCGTGCACGGCCTCCCGTACCTCCCGCGCCCGGTGCAGCACGGCCTGAGACGGGACGGGGACGACGGTGCCGTCGGGATACGGGCCCAGCTGGACGACCCAGGCGGACAGTGCCTCGGGGGTGTCCAGCTCCTCGGTGGCACCGTCCAGGCCGCGCAGCCTCAGGGTGCGCATGAAGTCCAGGCAGAGCCGTCCGGAGCCACTGCGGAAGCGGAAGACCGGCGGTGCGGGAGAGACAGCCATACGAAACAGCCTACTGCGGAACCGGTTTTACTGGTACGTTGAAGGAACCGGTTAAACCGGTTCTAGGTGGCGATTCGTCACCTCCCCCTTCCGTCTCCTCTTTCCTCTCCTGCCCGAGGTGTGTGTCATGGCTCCAGGCGTTTCCTCCACTGCGCCGCCGGCGTTGAGCCGGCCCCTGATCCTGCTCCTCTCCGTCGCCTGCGGCATCGCGGTGGCCAACATCTACTTCCCCCAGGCCATCAGCCCGCTGATCGCCGACGACCTGCACGTGCGCCCCGCCTCCGCGGCCGTGGTCGTCACCTGCGCCCAGCTCGGCTACGCCGCGGGCATCTTCCTGCTGGTCCCCCTCGGCGACCGGCTCCGCCACCGCGGACTGGTCAGCACCCTTCTGCTGGTGACCTGCGCGGGGCTCGTGCTCGCCGGGACGGCCACCTCCCTGCCGGTCCTCGCCGTCGCCAGCGCCCTGGTCGGCCTGACCACGGTCGTGCCGCAGATCCTCATCCCCATGGCGGCCGGCCTGACCGACCCGGAGCGCCGTGGCGCGGTCACCGGAACCCTGCTCTCCGGCTTGATCGGCGGGATCCTGCTGGCTCGCACCTTCTCGGGCACCCTGGGCGAATGGCTGGGCTGGCGCGCCCCCTACCTCGTCGCCGCAGCCATGGTGCTGATCCTCACCCTCGCGCTGGCCACCGCCCTGCCGCACACAACGCCCAGCACCGACCAGCGCTACCCGGCGCTCCTGGCGGCCTCCCTGCACCTGCTGCGCACCGAACCGCTGCTGCGCCGCTCGTGCCAGTACCAGATCCTGGTGTTCGCCGCGTTCAGCGCCGCCTGGACCGCGCTCGCCCTGTTCATCACCGGCCCGCACTACGGCCTGGGAACCCCGGCGGTGGGGGTGCTCGCCCTGGTCGGCGCGGCCAGCATGTTCGCCACGCCCATCGCCGGCCGGCGCACCGACCGGCGCGGCCCCGACGCCGTGAACCTGGTGTGCATGCTGGGCGCCATCGCGGCGGGGGCGCTGCTGCTCACCGGTCGCCTGGGCGGCGCCGTCGGGCTGGTGGGCCTGGGCGCGGGGATGCTGCTGCTCGACGTGGCCATGCAGTCCGGTCAGGTCGCCAACCAGGCCCGCATCTTCGCCTTGCGACCGGAGGCCCGAGCCCGGCTCAACACCGCCTACATGACCTGCGCCTTCCTGGGCGGCAGCGCCGGTTCGTGGCTCGGGGTCCGCGCCTATTCCTCCTTCGGCTGGAACGGCGTGTGCGGTCTGGTCGCACTCCTGGCCGGTCTGGCCCTGCTCCGACACGTCCTGCGAAGCCGGGAGGTCACGGCCGACGCAGCCGCACTCCAGCCGGCGCCCGCAGGGAAGGACGGCGTGCCCGCCGGACGCTGAAGCACTCTCCTGCACCGCTCATCCGGGCCGCCCGTGACGGCCGGAACGGGCCCGGTTTCTGTCCCATGTCACCTGTCACCGCGGATGCACGGCGGCGTACGGCTGCCGTCGCATCTGCCGCCGCACATCGAAACGTCACTGCACACGGTAAGGAGTTGCCATGGCCGAGAGCCTCTGCCGGAAGAGCACGACCTGGGGTGTGACCACGACCACGGGTGCGGGCGCCCATGCCCGAGAGGCGGTCGCGAAGTGAGCCAGTGGGACTACGTGATCGTCGGGGCCGGCTCAGCGGGATGCGTGCTCGCCGACCGGCTCAGCGCGGACGGCTCAGCGCGGGTGCTGCTGATCGAGGCCGGTACGGGAACTCCCGAGACCCGCCCTGAAGTTCAGGTGCCGATTCTCTTCCCGCGCCTCTTCGGCTCAGACCTGGACTGGAACTTCGCGACGGTGCCGCAGCGCGGCCTCGCGGGTCGCACCATTCCGATCCCGCGCGGGAAGGCGGTCGGTGGCTCCTCAGTGATCAACGCGCAGTTGTGGACCCGCGGGCATCGAGCGGACTACGACGGCTGGGCCGAGACGGGGCTGGAGGGCTGGAGCCACGACGACCTCCAGCCCTACTTCGAACGGGCCGAGCAGCGGATCAGCCTGACCGGCCTGCGCTATCCCCTTCCGGTGACCCCGGCATTCGTCAACGCCTGCGCAAACCTGGGGCACGCCCCGGCGGCCGAGGTCCAGGAAGGCTACGCCCTGGCTCGCGCAACACACCGCGACGGCCTGCGGCACAGCTCGGCGGACGCCTACCTCGCTTCGGCCCGGGAACGGCCGAACCTCACCGTGCGGGCGGACACGCTCGTGCGCCGCGTGGTGTTCGAGGGCACGCACGCAGTCGGGATCGAGGTGGAAGCGGAGTCGGGAACCGAGACCGTCCGTGCAGAGCGCGAGGTGATCCTCGCGGCCGGAGCCGTGGGGAGCCCGCATCTGCTGCTGCTGTCAGGCGTGGGCCCCGCCGAGGAACTGTCCCGGCACGGTGTCCCGCTCGTACAGGACCTGCCCTCGGTGGGCCGCGAACTGACGGATCATCTACTCGTCCCGCTCGCCTTCGAGGCGCAGGGATTCTTCTCGCCCGGTGCGAACGCTTCGTCCGAGCAGATCACCCAGTACCTGCGGGACCGCCATGGCACCCTGGACTCGATCATCTCCGAGGCACTGCTGTTTCTGCGCACTCGAGACGAACTCGATGCTCCGGACATCGAAGTGGTCCACCTTGTGGTGCCTCTGGGCGAGCACCAGCGGCCTGCCGCACATGGACTGGCGCTGGGTGTGATCCTCCTGCGACCGCGCAGCCGCGGCACGATCACCCTGCGCAGCGCCGATCCGCACGACGCCCCCCTGATCGATCCCTGCTACCTGTCCGACGAGGCGGGAGACGACTTGGCGACGCTGGTGGCCGGCATACGCGCGGCACAACAGGTCATGCACCAGCCGGACTTCGCGCAATGGACGGGCAAACCCCTCACGGATGGAGCGTTGTCCGAGGAGACCGACGACATCACGGCCTACATCCGTACGACGGGAGGCAGCATCCACCACCTCGTGAGCACCTGCCGGATGGGTGTGGACGAGCACTCGGTCGTCGACCCGACGTTCGCGGTCAGGGGCCTGACGGGCCTGCGTGTGGTGGACGCCTCCACGATGCCGAGCATCGTACGGGCCCACACGCACGCTCCTGTGACCATGCTGGCCGAACGTGCCGCGGACGTACTCCTGGAACAGCGCTGACCAGGCCACTCCCACAGTCCCGGCTCTGATCCGCTCAGGGCCGGGATGCTCCTCCGGGCCGCGGAGCGAACCGACAGGCAGGGGGCACCTCCACCGGCGGGCACCGCCTCGGCGCGCCTGGCCGACCCCGGGCCGGCTCACCCCAACCCGGCCGCGCCCCAGAGGCCGACCCTCAGGTCACCCGCCGGTCCCTCGCGCCTCCACCCGTGAGCCCAGGACACCGGGCGGTGTCCTCGTCTCCCTGAGCCGCCCCGATCAGCAATCCCCCGGCTGGTCGGGGCCTCCCAGGCAGATCGCATCTCCCGCGCTGGGAAGACACCGCAACGGACCAGCCATGTTCCGGGTGCCTCACCCGGTACTCGAACCTGCGGCGCGGCCTCTGCCGGACAAATCCCGGATCAGGTATACCCGCCCGCTGACCTGCGGCGATGCCCAGTCAGGGCTGACCAATGGTTGGCGCCCCCGGCAGGACTCGAACCTGCGGCCAAGCGCTTAGAAGGCGCCTTGCGAGTCAAGATCACCTATGCCTGTGACCTGCACGAACGTCAGTCCTTGACGAATCGTCAAGGGAACTTCCCGAGATTTCGGGAAGCCGTGGGCGAAGCGACGACGCGATGTGGCCGTCCCTGCCGTTCGCTGGACAGCTGGCACAGCGTCGGCGCCAGCCGGGGCCGCAGTGCGACTGATCAGCCGCCACGATGCCGGCCACCGACCACGTCTTCCGGGCGAGAGCCCGGCGCCGGCCTCTCCGCGCTTCCAGTACGGAGGCACGCACGCAGCTGACGTACTCCTGGGAGCGGCTGCCTGGCCATACATCCTCGACGCCCTCGGCGGCAGAGTCTGACAACGACGGGACTCCTTGCGTCTTTGGTCGCCCGCGGCCCGCCGCCTTCACGGGCGGCGGGCCGTTGGTTGAGGTATGTGAGGTGGAGTCCCAGGCGTGCGAGGCCATGGGGGTAGCGCCAGATGGTGCCATCTGGTGCTACGTGACGCCATTCCGTGCCCGCTAGGGGCGTATGAGTGCGTCGGCGCCACCATGGCTCAGGTTGGTGCCGTCGTGTTTTCGCAGCGGGAACGGTGCTTCTTCGGGTGCGCGCTGTGTGGCGCCATTTGGGCTTGCCTGTGGCGCCAAGATGGTGCCATGATGGCATTATGGACCTCACTCCGTATGTCGACAACCTACGACGCGAACTCGCGGTAGCCGCAGAAGCCGGCGGGGAAGACGCCCGCGAACTGGCCGAGCGGCTCACCGCTCCGCTGGAGTCGGCGACTCGGCTGGCCATGCTCAACGTGCTCTCCGACGCGATGGACGAGATCACCCGCGAACTCGCCCCCGGCTCGGTCGATGTACGGCTGCGTGGACTGGACCCCGACTTCGTGGTGACGCTGCCGCCCACCGATGGCGATGTCCCCGCGGCGCCAACCGCGCCCGTCGAGCTTCTCAAGCCTCCGGCCGACGGCGACGAGGGCGGCACTGCCCGCGTCAACCTGCGGCTGCCGGCCCACCTCAAGACCCGCGCCGAGGAGGCTGCGAACCGTGAGGGCCTGTCGGTCAACGCGTGGCTTGTGCGGGCCGTGGCGGCTGCGGTCGACGGCGGCACTCAGCCTCGTACGACGGAGAAGACCCGCACCGTCGGACAGAGCTTCACGGGCTGGGTGCGCTAGCCACGCCCGCGCCCCACAGAAAAGCACGGCACCCACACCACGTCCCACCTGCGGGGACGACCCAAGACCCACGAGGACGGAACAGCCATGCCTTCTTTCGACACTCCCGAACCGATCTCGGTCAACGCCCACGTGGGCGCCGGTTCCATCCGGTTCACCGCGGCCGACCGCCTCGACACGGTCGTCGAAGTGCAGGCCCGTGACCCGAAGCGGGACAAGGACGTGAAGGCCGCCGAGCAGACCGAGGTCACCTACGCGAGCGGCGTTCTGACCGTCAGGACGAAGGAGCGACGCATGATCGGGTCCTCCGGCCTCGCCGACGTGACGGTCGAACTGCCCACAGGCTCACACGTCGAAATGACCGGCTCCTGGGCCCAGATGCTCGGCGAGGGCCGGCTCGGCGAGGTCCGCGTGAAGACCTCCACCGGTGACGTCCGCCTCGACACCACAGGGCCGCTGCAACTGACCGTGTCGCACGGCTCGATCACCGTGGACCGGGTCGAGGGCAAGGCCGAGATCACCACCAGCTCCGGCAACCTGCGCGTCGGCCGCGTCGACGGCCCCGCCGTAGTGAAGAACTCGCACGGCACCACGACCGTCGGCACAGTGACCGGTGAGCTGCGGGTGAACGGTGCCAACGGCGCCATGGACATCGCGCGCGCCGAGGCGTCGGTCACCGGTACCACGACCAACGGCTCCCTTCGCGTCGCCGAAGTCGCCCGTGGCGACGTTCAGTTGGAGACCTCCAACGGCTCCATCGAGATCGGCATCCGCGAGGGCACCGCCGCCTGGCTCGACGTCAGCTCCAACCGCGGGCAGGTGCGCAACTCGCTCACCGCGTCCGAGGCCCCTGAGCAGATCGAGGGCACCGTCAAGGTCCGCGCACGGACCAACTGGGGCAACATCGACGTTCGCCGCGCCAAGGGCTGAGCGACACATCCTCAACCAGCTCCGTCTCCCGCCCACTTCAGCCTTCGAACGGAGGGCGTCATGCCTTCATCTGTCATGCCCACATCCATTCGGGTCGACGGTCATCCGTCTCCTGCCGCTGTCTCCGCCGTGGGACTGCGCAAGTCGTACGGCGACAAGACCGTCCTCGACGGCATTGATCTGCGCATCCCGGCCGGGTCCGTTTTCGCTTTGCTCGGCCCGAACGGTGCCGGCAAGACCACCGCCGTCAAGATCCTTTCCACGCTCATCGCCGCTGACGGCGGACAGGCCCAGGTCGCGGGACACGACCTCGCCGCCGACCCGCAGGCCGTGCGTGCCGCGATCGGTGTCACCGGGCAGTTCTCCGCCGTCGACGGGCTGATCACCGGTGAGGAGAACATGCTTCTCATGGCAGACCTGCACCACCTCTCCAGGCGCGAGGGGCGGCGGGTGGCCGCCGATCTGCTGGAGCGTTTTGACCTCACGGAGGCGGCGAGGAAGCCCGCCTCCACCTACTCCGGCGGCATGAAGCGCCGCCTCGACATCGCCATGACGTTGGTCGGCAACCCGCGGATCATCTTCCTCGACGAGCCGACCACCGGCCTCGACCCGCGCGCCCGCCACAACATGTGGCAGATCATCCGCGAGCTCGTCTCCGACGGCGTCACGGTCTTCCTCACCACCCAGTACCTGGACGAGGCCGACGAACTCGCCGACCGTATCGCGGTGTTGAACGGCGGCAAGATCGTGGCCGAGGGAACCGCGGAGGAGCTGAAGCGGCTGATCCCCGGCGGGCACATCCGGCTCCGCTTCACCGACCCGGCCGTGTACCAGAGCGCTGCCTCCTCGTTGAGTGAGGCTGCCCAGGACGGCGAGGCCCTCACGCTCCAACTCCCCAGCGACGGCAGCCAGCGCGAACTGCGCTCCATCCTCGACTGGCTCGACGCCGCCGGCATCGAGGCATCCGAGCTGACCGTGCACACCCCTGATCTCGACGACGTCTTCTTCGCCCTGACCGGCGACGTCGAAATTCCCAACCAGCCCAAGGAGAACGCCCGATGAGCTCCCTCTCACTCGCCGTCCGCGACTCCTCCACCATGCTGCGGCGGAACCTGCTGCACGCCCGGCGCTATCCGTCCATGACGCTGAACCTGCTGCTCACGCCGGTCATGCTGTTGCTGCTCTTCGTCTACGTCTTCGGCGACACCATGAGCGCGGGCATCGGTGGCGGCGGCCCGGACCGCTCCGAGTACATCGCCTATCTCGTCCCGGGCCTGCTACTCATGACCATCGGCTCCACCACGATCGGCACCGCGGTCTCCGTCGCCATGGATATGTCAGAGGGCATCATCGCCCGGTTCCGCACGATGGCGATCCATCGCGGGTCGGTGCTCGTCGGGCACGTCATCGGCAGCGTGCTCCAGTCGGTCATCAGTGTTGTCCTGGTCGGAGCCGTCGGTGTGGCGATCGGGTTCCGCTCCACCGATGCAACGGCTCTGGAGTGGGGCGCGGCGTTCGGCCTGCTCCTGCTCTTCGCCCTGGCGCTCACCTGGATTGCGGTCGGCATGGGCCTGTCCAGCCCGAACCCGGAGGCTGCCAGCAACAACGCGATGCCGCTGATCTTCCTGCCGCTCATCTCCAGCACCTTTGTGCCGGTCCACGCCATGCCGGGCTGGTTCCAGCCGATCGCCGAGTACCAGCCCTTCACCCCCGCCATCGAAACCCTGCGCGGACTCCTTCTCGGCACCGAGATCGGCAACAACGGATGGATCGCCGTGGCCTGGTGCGTGGGCCTCGCGGCGCTCGGCTACCGCTGGTCGACCTCGAAGTTCAACAGCACCACCGGGAGCTGAGAGCGTTCTTCGGTTCGGTCGATCACGTACACACTCCACGGCGGGGGGCCCGAAGCACGCGGGCCCTCCGCTCGTGCGGGGTTCGCCAGCCGGAGGCATCAATCATCGGCGGCCTGCGCTTACGCCGGGAGCGGCCGTGAGGAGTCCAGCGCGTGTTCCGGCTCCACCCGTATTCGTCATTCGCCGCTGAGTTCCTCCAGCACCTCGGCGGCAGTGCTGTTTCCCCGGTCCGCCAGGCGCTGCAGCTCGCCGAGGTCTTCCTGTTCGACGGCGAGTTCGATGAGCTGGTCGGTTGCGGTGGAGTTTCCGGTCTCCGCGAGGCGTCGCAGCTCGTTCATGTCGCCCAGTTCAGCGGCTAGTTCGATCAACTCGTCGACGGCATCCGCGTCGCCCTGATCGGCGCGCTCGCGCAAAGCGGCCAGATCGGACTCGTAGGACTGGTCGTGTTCGGTCGTCATGGAACCTCTTCGTGGCCTTCGGGGCCGGGGCGGTGCCCCGGGCCGGGGTGGTGTCCTTCAGCGCTTTGCGCCGGTTTGTGGCAGCTTTCCGGAGGCGCGCAGTTTCTCGCGGTGCGCGTGCCATTCGTCCCGAAGTGCGGGCAGGCGTTCGGCGAGGAACTCCGCCAGCGCGACCATCTCTTCGAGTGGGGCTCGGCGCGTCGGTGCCGCGTCGGCGAGCAGGCTCAGTCCCTCCCGGAACAGTGCCGCGTGTTCCAGGTGGAGGGTGGCGTCGAAGTTCTGCGGCTGTCGCCCGGTCGGGTTAAGGCTCACCCGGTCCATCCGCTCACCGGCCGACCTGGCGCGTCGTGCCAGGTCGTAGCTCTCCAGCAGTTTGACCGCGCCTGTGATTGCGCTCCGGCTCGCCAGGAGTGCGTCACTCAGTTCGTCGATCGTCTGCTGGTCCGGATCGCAGACGAGCAGATAGCCGAGCAGGCGTCCGGCCATCGGCGGGAAGCCGTAATGGCGGGCGTAGAAGCGGCCGACGTGGTCGGCGAAGACCAGCTGGGCATCTTGAGGCACATCAGCAATCTAGCATTCATCATCGAGATGACACTTATTTCTGTCATCTCAGTCATGGGCGAGCTGCCTCAGGGGCAGGTGAGGCTGCTCTCTGGGTCAGGAAAGCCCAGATGCCCGAAGCACCGCCTGAACTGTCTCGTCGTCGATGTGCTGCCCCAGTCGCGCCATGACATCCGCTCCGAGGAGGAGCGTTCCGCCTTCCAGGGAGCGGCGGACGCCCGTGTCGAGTTCGTGCCAGAGCACAGGGTTGGCCGCGAGGACACGGGGGTCGAGTTCCAGACGGTGACCGTGGACGTCCCGCAGGACCAGGTGGGAGGAGACGCCGTCGTACTGCCGTACGGTCGTCAGGGCGTCTGTGTGGATCACTCGACGGCGCCAAGGGACGCGTACCGCCAGCCAGCCGGGGCCCGCACTCACCCGCGCCGGAAGCAGGATGGCGCATACGGCGGCCGACAGCGTGCCCCAGAGCAGGGCGCGGAGCGGCGTCAGGCTTCCCGCGTCCCAGTCGACCAGGACGCTCATGGCGCAGAAGACCAGGGCGCAGCCGACCGCGAGCCGGGCGCTGCCACTCCAGTGGCGGTCGCCGGCCGAGCCCGCCGATCCGCTCCGTCGCATGGCGCTGACGCTAGGCGCCGGGGTGGGCTCCGGCGACCGGCGCTAACGGGGCCTTAGCGCATACGGGCGAATCTTGACGGCATCCTGACGCGGTCGTCCGCGCCGTACTCAGCCGGTATGGACACGTGGCCGGCGGGCCCGGTCCGGTTCCGCCTCGCGCAGGACCTCGCGGGTGACCGGGGCGACCTCGCCCTGGCCGAAGAGGAAGAAGCGCAGGAAGTTGGCGAAGGGGCCGCCCTCGGTCCACTCGAAGTAGATGTGCGGGATGCAGCCGGTGGTGTCCCGGGCGTGGAGGGCGAGCGCGGCCAGGGCATTCGGGATGGAGGAGGACTCCAGGGTCAGGACGCGGTAACGGTCGTGCAGGACCTCCCCGCGCACCACCAGACCGGCCTCGAACTCGGACGGGTCGGTGACCGTGACCTCGACGAAGACGAAATCCTCCGCCTCGGGCATGTCGTTGTCGGCGCGGATCTGCTCGATCTTGTCGCGGTACTGAGCCTTGTCGCGTCGGCCGGGCTCGTTGGCGATGAATCGGATCTTCCGGCTGGCGATGTCCCGGATGAATCGTTCCGCCATGTCGTCCAGCGTCACGCTGGTGACGCGCAGCTCGAACGCGCGGGCCAGCCGGGACAGCAGGGAGACCAGGATGATGCCAACGATGAAGCAGGCACCGATCTTGACACCGTCCGGGCGTTCGAAGACGTTGGCCACCGTGACGTAGAGCAGGACCGCCGAGACGGCGGCGAAGCCGATGGTCCAGTTGCGCTGGCCCGCGCGCCGGGCGGCGATGGTCACCGCGATCGCGGCTGAGGACATCAGCACCAGCACGCCGGTGGCATAGGCGCCGCCCTGGGCGTCCACATTGGCGTCGAAGATCCACGTGACCAGGAAGCCGATCAGGGTAAAGACGATCACCATCGGGCGGACGGCGCGGGCCCAATGCGGGGCCATGCCGTAGCGAGGCAGGTAGCGCGGCATCAGGTTGAGCAGGCCGGCCATGGCCGAGGCGCCGGCGAACCAGAGGATGGCGATCGTCGAGACGTCGTACACCGTGCCGAAGGCGCCGCCCAAGTACTGGTGGGCCAGGTAGGCGAGTGCGCGTCCGTTGGCCGGGCCGCCTGTCTTGAACTCGTTCTCCGGGATGAGCACCGTGGTGATGAAGCTGGTGGCGATCAGGAAGACGCTCATGATCAGGGCGGCTGCCGTGAGGAGCTTCTTCGTGTCGCGGATGCGGCCCTTGGGGTTGTCCTCCGTGTCGCCCGGGTCGCCTTGGACGTGCGGCATGACCGCGACGCCGGTCTCGAAGCCGGACAAGCCCAGGGCCAGCTTCGGGAAGACCAGCAGGGAGACGCCGATCATGGCGAAGACGTTGCCGTGCTGGGTGGTCAGGGCGCTGGTCCAGTCGGTGACGACGTGCCCGGCGGTGACGACGTGCCAGAAGCCGACGGCCACGACGACGGTGTTCAGACCGAGGTAGGCCACCACCAGGGCGACCGCGACGCCGATGGCCTCCAGGAACCCCTTGAGGAAGACCGCGCCCAGCAGGGCGACCAGGATGAGCGTGATCAGCATCTGCTGACCGTGCAGGGCGCTGGTCAGGTGCGGGTTCTCGATTAGGTGGGTCGAGGCGTCGGCGGCTGACAGGGTGATGGTGATGAGGAAGTCGGTGGCGGCGAAGCCCAGCAGTGTCAGGACGAAGAGTTTGCCCTGCCAGAAGGAGAGCAGCCGCTCCAGCATCGCGATGGAACCCTCGCCGTGGGGGCTCTCCTCCGCCACGCGGCGGTACACCGGAAGCGCGCCCGCCAGGGTGACGACGACGAGGACGAGAGTGGCGATCGGGGAGAGCAGACCCGCTGCCAGGGCCGCGATACCTGGCTGGTAGCCGAGGGTGGAGAAGTAGTCGACGCCGGTCAGGCACATCACCCGATACCAGCGCTGGCCCTTGTGCGGAGGCTCGGGCTCGGCATGCGGCCCGGTGTGGCCGCCTTGCTTGCCCATGTCGGACAAACCCTCCAGCATCCATGTCCGCAAGCGGCTTTGCGGCGGGTGTTCGGTGGCGACCATCGACGTGCTCTCCAGATGTGCGGCTCAGCGTGGGGATCCGGCCATCACACGGACGGCGGAACCAGCGTAAGCAGAGAGTGACGCGTGGGCCCACGGGGATGTACTCCGGATGCGTCAAGATGGCGTTAAGAGCGGCCGGCGGTGCCCCCGGCAAGAGGGGGACACGGGGCCGCCGGGAGTGTGTGAGGGCTCAGCGGCTCGTGGCGATCGTCTGGCGGGCTGCGCGTATGCAGGTGTCGAGGGTTCGGTTGCGGTGTCGACGTCGTCATCCGTGTGGTCCGCCGTGGCCCGCAGGCGGAAGCGAGCCGCGTCGGAGGCGACCGGCTGCTCGACGAGGTAGGCGATGAGGTCGGAGCGGGCGATCCTTCGTCGTTCGGCGCGGGCACGCGTCGGGGCATGCCGACGGACTGGTCGGGTGTCGGGAAGAAGCACGCGGGCCCGTGCGGTGCCGGGAGCCGGCACCGCACGGTGGTGCGCGGGCGTCGGCGCGGGAAGACGACGGGACGCCGCACGCTGGTGCCTGTCTCGGGGACATGCACCTGGCCGCCGCGATCAGCGTTCGGATTGGGGACTCCGGAGCTGGTGAGGCCGTTGAACGCCCGGCCTCGGCGGACGACAAGAACCTATCCACGACGGACGGCCGAACAATCCTGTTCAGCACGGAATTTGCGGCCTTCATACGGGTCCGGCGCGAGCGGCGTCAAGGCCGCGTCAAACAAACCTGGTGCGTCGTCAGAGGGGCGTCAACGCCGCCCGCCAGTGGCCTGAACCGGTCGCAGACTGAATCGCAACGGGGGGACGGGCGACCGTCCGTGGCATGACGCGGGAGGGACCGTGACCCTTACGGCCGGTACATCGCACAGACCTCAGCCGGAGGCCGGTGCGCAGCCGTCGCAGCCGACGGTCACCCCTTCAGGGGCCGGCCCCGGACCGCGGCGTCGGGGGGCGTCGCGGACGGGCGGTCCGGAGGGCCGCCCCGGGCAGCAGGCCGTGGCCGCGTGGGCGGTTCTGCGCCGCCGCTACTGGGCCACCGTGCCCGCGCGGCTGCGCCTTCTGCGCGCAGCCACGGTCCTGCTCGCCGCCGCGCTGGGCCTGCTGCTGGCACTTGCCGGAGTGTCGGCCCTGGGCACCTGGAGCGGCGTCGCCGACCGCGATGCGCCCCGCACCACCAGCGCGGCCGACCTCAACCTCGCCCTGAACGACATGGATGCCCAGGCCGCCAACATCCTGCTGTCCAGCGGTGACGGCGGCAAGGGGCGAGCGGCGACCCCGTACGACAAGGCGCTCGGCTTCTACGGCGACGCCCGGCGCGAGATCGGGCACGAGCTGCGCACCCTCGCGGTCGCGGCGCAGGGCAACGGCGGCGACGAGAAGACCGTGGAGTCGCTCACCGACGACTTCGCCGAATACCAGGAACTCATCGGCCGGGCCCTGGAGAACGACGGGCACCGCGGCGGCAAGGCGGCCGCGCTCGTCGACTACCGCAAGGCCACCGACCTTCTTCAGCAGCAACTCCTACCAGCGGCACGGGCGTTGGTCGCCTCCAACGACAGCTCGTTCGACGCGGAGTACAGCTCGGCGCGCTCCGCTCTCTCCGGCCGGCTGGCCGCCGTCGTCGCGCTCGGCGCGCTGCTGCTGGCCGCGCTCGGGGCCCTCCAGTGGCACCTGGCCGGCAGCTTCCGGCGCATCCTCAACCCCGGCGTGCTGGCCGCCACGGTCTGCACCCTGCTCGCGGTGGTCCTCGGTTCTCAGATGCTGTCGGCCACCTCCGCCCATCTGCGCGGCGCCCGGCGTGACGCCTTCGACTCCGTCGTGGCCCTCTCCCGAGCCCGCGCCATCGCCTACGACGCCAACGCCGACGAGAGCCGCTACCTCCTCGATCCGCAGCGACGCGACCAGTACGCCACGTCCTTCCTCGCCAAGTCGCAGGCGCTGTACGGCCTCAAGGACGCGACCTTGCCGACGTACGACTCCGAACTCGCCACCACCTGGCAGGCATACGAGTCCGACCACCGCGACCTGCGCTTCACCGGCGAGTTCCGCCGCGAGCTGGACAACATCACCTTCCCGGGGGAGCGGGCTGCGGCCCAGCAAACAGTCCAGACGTACGCCGTCTACCAGCGCGACGACCGCACGATCCGCGCGCTGCTGGCCGACGGCAAGGAGAGCCAGGCGGTCGCCTTCTGCATCAGCTGGCAGCCGGGGATGTCCAACGCGCACTTCGGGGCGTGGATGGCCGCGCTGGGCAAGGTGACCGACATCAACCGCGCCCAATTCACGGGCTCGGTCGACGCGGGCCGTTCCACGATCAACGGCCTGTTGCCCTGGACGGTCGGGCTGCTGCTCGCCGCCGCCACTCTCACGGCCCTCGGATTGCGGCCCAGGCTGGCCGAGTTCCGCTAGGAGTCCGCCAGCCGGGCCTCCTCCAGATCCAGGGAGCGCTGCAGTCGGCGGCGCGTGGTGTCGCTGATGGCGTGGGAGTCGTAAAGGCGCTGTAGTTCGACCGTCTCGACGGCGATCAGGTCGCGGCGCAGCTGGCGGTAGACGAGGTCGGCCGACTCTGTGGCCGCTGCGGTGCCGTTCTGTTCCGTGAGGCGGTCACGGGCATCCTCCAGGCGGGCTGACAGGCCGCGGCGCAGCCGGTCGAGGACTGCGTCCGACACGACCTCCAGCTCCGCGAGTTCCTCCAGCCGGGCCAGGCCGGCGTGGGCCAGGCGGGAGCGGGCCTCGGCCTCCTCGCGCGCGGTGTGGGCGGGTTCCAGGGCGATGCCGGAGCGGCGGACGACCGGGGCGAGGGTGAAGCCCTGCACGACGAGGGTGACGACCACGACCGATGTGGTCAGGACGAGGACGAGCGGCCGATCGGCGAGCGCGGTACCGTCCTTTGCGATCTCCGGGATGGACAGGGCGGCCGCCAGCGGCATCACGCCCCGGGTGCCCGCCCAGGTCAGCACCACCGGGATCCGCCAGTTCATGCGGCTGATGCCGCCCTTGCGCTGTACCACCGCGGACAGCGGCGCCAGCCACAGCATGCGGACGGCGATAAGTGTGACGGCGACGGCGAGCGCGTACAGCGGCCAGACCCGGTCGCCGTCGGCCAGCGCCCGCACTTGCGCAGGCAGGGCGAGGCCGATCAGGCTGAACACCACGCTCTCCAGCAAAAACACCACCGTGCCGTACACGGCGTGCAGTTGGAGGCGTATGCGCGCGTTCGTGAGGCGGTCGCCCCGGCCGCCGAGGACCACGCCGGCCACCACGCACGAGGTCACGCCGGAGGTGTGCGCGGCCTCCGCGAGCAGGTAGGCGGCGTACGGGGTGACCAGGGCGATCACGGTCTCCAGGACCGGGTCCTCGGTGCGTCGCCGGATCAGGGCGATCAGGCCGGCCACCGCGGCACCGATCAGCGTGCCGCCGCCGGCCAGCAGGAGGAACTCGCCGCCTGCCGCACCCCAGTTCGCCGCCGCCGAGGCGACGGCGATGCCCGCCGCGACCCGGACCAGCACCAGCGAGGTCGCGTCGTTGAAGAGGCTCTCCGCCTGGACGAGGACCTGGACCTTCGGCGGCAGGGCGAGCCGTCTGCCCAGGGCGGTGACCGCGACGGGGTCGGTGCTGGCCAGGATCGCGCCCAGCACGAACGCCATCTGCCACGACAGGGGTGTCACCAGAGCCGCTACCGCGCCCACGGCCGCAGCGGAGGCGAGGACGAGGCCGATGGCGAGTATGCCGACCGGCTTCCACACCGCGTGCAGCTCACGCCAGGGCATCTCCTCGGCGGAGGCGTACAGCAGCGGCGGCAGCACGACGAGGCCGATGATCTCGGGGCTGATCTCGATCTGCGGGGTGCCCGGCAGCAGCGCCACGCCGAGGCCGGCGAGCACAAGGAGGGAAGGCGCGGGAATGCGCCACCGGCGGGCGAAGGTCGCCACCACCGTGGCGAGGACCACGAGGGCGAGAACCGTCCCTACTCCGCGCATGCCGTCCCCCTGGGGCCCTTGAACGGGAGCCACCATGGCTCCCGGCCGACCAGACTTCCCGGCACACCGCCTTCACCCTATCGGGCCAGGTCACGTCAAGGCAGTGTCAAGGTCCCGGGTTCCGGCGCCAAGGAAGCGCTAACACGCACCCCGGTCGGGCTGCGAAAGGGCTTCTTTAGGAAGAGCCCCCGTTGTGGGCGGGGGAGTTGATCCAGCGAGCGGAGCGCGTCGACGGCGATGAGTGACGTACGGCCCGGACGACTGAAGGTCTACCTCGGGGCGGCCCCCGGAGTGGGCAAGACCTACCGCATGCTCGACGAGGGGCGGCGCCGCGCCGCCCGCGGGGCGGACGTGGTGGTGGGATTCGCGGAGTGCCACGGGCGCCCGCGCACGGAGGCGATGCTCGACGGTATGGAGGTCGTCCCGCGTGCCCGCTGCTCCTACCGCGGCGGACACTTCGAGGAGATGGACCTGGCCGCTGTCCTCGCACGCCGTCCGCAGGTGGCGATCGTCGACGAGTTCGCCCGCAGCAACGTCCCCGGCGAGGGCCGCAATCCCAAGCGCTGGCAGGACATCGAGGCCCTGCTCGCCGCCGGTATCGACGTCATCACAGCGGTCAACGTCCAGCATCTGGCCTCCCTCAACGACGTGGTCGAGAAGATCACCGGTGTGCCGCAGCACGAGACGGTGCCCGACGAGGTCGTGCGGCGCGCCGACCAGATCGAACTGGTGGACATCCCGCCCGAGGGGCTGCGCCGCCGGATGGCGCACGGCAACATCTACGCCCCGGAGAAGATCGACGCCGCCCTCGCGAACTATTTCAGGCCCGGCAACCTGACCGCACTGCGGCAGCTGGCGCTGCTGTGGGTGGCCGACCGGGTGGACGAGGCGCTGATCAGCTATCGGGCCGAGCACGCCATCGGCAGTGTGTGGGAGACCCGGGAGCGGGTGGTGGTCGCGCTGACCGGTGGCCCCGAGGGGGACACGCTGATCCGGCGGGCCGCCCGTATCGCCGCCCGGTCGGCCGGCGGTGACCTGCTCGCCGTGCACGTGACCCGCAGCGACGGCCTCGCGGCGGGCGTCTCGCATGCTTCGCTGGCCCGGCAGCGCAGGCTCGTCGAAGACCTGGGCGGCAGCTACCACTCGGTGGTCGGCGACGACATCGCGCACACGCTGGTTGACTTCGCCCGCGCCGAGAACGCCACCCAGCTCGTGCTCGGCACCAGCCGCCGCGGACGCCTGGAACGTTTCCTGACCGGACCGGGCACCGGGGAGACCGTGACGGAGCTGTCCGGCGACATCGACGTCCACCGGGTCACGCACGAGCGGGCCGGGCGCGGGGCCCTACTGCCGTCGCGGCGGCGCACCCTGTCGCCGGCCCGGCTGATCGCAGGCCCGGTGGCCGGGTTGGTGCTGCCGGTGCTGCTCACGGCCGCCCTGGCACAGGTACGGGGGACGCTGAACCTGACCAGTGAGGCCCTGCTGTTCCTGCTCGCCGTGGTGGGCGTGGCCTGCATCGGCGGGGTCACCTCGGCGGTGATCGCGTCGCTGACGGCGTCAGTGTTGCTGAACTACTGGTTCGTTCCGCCCATAGGCTCCTTCACCCTGGACGACCCCAACGCCCTCCTGGCCCTGACCGTGTTCGCAGTCGTCGCCGCCACCGTGGCCGCCGTCGTCGACCGCTCCCTGCGTCTGTCCCGGCGCTCGGCGCGGGCCACCGCCGAGGCCGAGACCATGTCCTCCCTGGCCGGCAGCATCGTGCGCGGCGGCGCGACCATCCCGGCGCTCCTGGAGCGCACCCGGGAGACGTTCGGCATGGAGTCGGCGGAGCTGGTGGACGAACCGCTCGACACCGACGGTGCCACGGCCGTGCCGGCCGGTTCCGGCGCGTATCTCGTCCTGCGCGGCCGCACGCTTTCGTCCTCCGAGCGCCGGGTGCTGGCGGCGTTCGCCGCGCATGTCGGATCGGCCGTGGAGCGGGCGCGGCTGGCCGAGGCAGCCGCCGAGATCGAGCCGGTCAAGGCCGCCGACCGGCTGCGTACGGCGCTGCTGCGCGCGGTCGGCCACGACCTGCGTACACCACTCGCCGCGGGCTGGGCCGCGGTGACCTCGCTGCGCAGCCGCGACGTCGAGTTCTCTCCGGAGGACCGCGACGAACTCCTCGCCACCGCCGACGAGTCCATGGCCAAGCTCAACCGCCTGGTGGAGAACCTCCTCGATCTCAGCCGACTGGAGGCGGGCGCGCTCAACCTGAATCTCCGGGCCACCACCCTGGAGGAGGTCCTGCCCATGGCGCTCGCGGACACGCCTGGTGTCGAGGTGACGGACGCGGAGGAGATCCCGGCCGTACGGGCCGACCCGCCACTGCTGGAGCGGGTGATCGCCAACCTGGTCACCAACGCCGCCCGCCACACGCCCGAGGGAGAGAAGGTGCTGGTGACCGCCAGTGCTCTGGCCGGCCGGGTGGAGCTGCGCATCGTCGACCGGGGGCCCGGCCTTCCCACCGACGGACGGGACAGGCTCTTCGAGCCGTTCCAACGGCTCGGCGACACCGACAACACCACCGGCCTCGGCCTCGGACTGGCCCTTGCCCGCGGCCTGACCGAGGCGATGGACGGGACCCTCACCCCCGAGGACACCCCCGGCGGCGGCCTGACCATGGTCGTGTCGCTGCCCTTCGCGGAACCGGACGACGAACAGGCGACGTACCTGCACCCCCGTGGTGCGCAGAGCGTAGGAGGGGTCTGATGAGCACCGAGGCCGGCACATGGCGTCTGCCCCACCGCACGAAGAAACCGCGCCCCGCGCCCGTCTGGCCACTGAGGGACCAACTCGCCTTGGCGGCGGGTCTGGTCGCCCCCCTCCTGGTGGCCCTGGCGCTCGTGCCGTTCCGCATGGACCTCTCCCACACCAATGCCGCGCTCGTCCTGGTCGTGGTTGTTGTCGCGGTCGCCGCCCTGGGAAGCCGTACGGCGGGGGTGCTCGCAGCGCTGTCGGCGGCGGCCTGGTTCGACTTCTTTCTCACGAGGCCCTACGAGACGTTCGACATCAGCGCGTCGGCCGACATCGAGACGGCGGTCCTGCTGCTGGTCGTCGGCGTCATCGTGTCCCAACTGGCCGCACGGGCCCGCCGGTTGGAGGTCATCACGGTGACCGACGCGGCTCACCTCGCCCGCATCCACCGTACGGCCGACCTCGTCCGCTCGGCCGGCTCCGCGGACACCGTGGTCGACCACGTCCGCCGAGAGCTCACCGACCTGCTCGACCTCAGCGCCTGCCGCTTCGAGTACGGCACCCTCTTGGGGCAGCCGGCCAGGCTGCACAAGGACGGCAGCGTGACGGCGGGCCGGCGCCCCTGGGACCTGGACGCGGCGGGCTGGCCCGAGGGCGACATCGAACTCAGGGCGTACGGCAACGGCCACTACCTCGGCCGCTTCATGCTCACCCCCGGCCCGGGTCCCGTAGCGCCGCTGCAGGCCCGTCTCGTCGCGGTGACGCTGGCCGACCAGACGGGTGCGGCTCTGGACACGGCCGGGCCTGCCAGGGAGGGATGATCCACAGGCCGGTCGGCCCCGCCGCTCACTCCAGGCCGGAGGCTTTGAACACGGCGCGGGCGGTCTCCTGCTCGACGCGCAGGGAGACAAGGCGCAACGCGGTCCCCCCGCACAGCAGCATGCCGTCGGCCGCGGACTTCCGGGCGTCCTCGTGCAGGCGGTACCACAGCTGGGGGTTGGTCACGAGAACTTCGGGATCGAGCTCGACGCGCCCGCCGAACGCGTCTCGCAGCAGCAGCCGTTGGGAGATGCCGTCCAGGCAGCGAACGGAGACCAGCGCATCCGTACGGACCCGGCGGGTGCGCAGCAGCCGACGGGACGCCAGCCAGCCCTCGCCGGCTGACACGCGGGCGGGGTAGAGCACGGCGAACAGCAGTCCGGCCAGGGTGAGCCAGAGTGCAGTGCGCCAGAGGGCGAGCCGGCCGGTTCCCCAGTCGACGACGAGCAGCAGGGTGAGCAGTACCGCGGCGCAGCGGACGGAACTCGTCAACTCCTGTGCCCACTGCAGGTCGTTCGCCACCTCGAAAGGCGGCCCCTCCTGCGCCTCGTCGTGGCGTCCCATGAGAACGACGGTAAGGAGCCGGAGAACCTCAGGCAGCCACCTTGACGAGGCTCTGACGCATCTCTGTTGCTGTCCTGACCGGGGCCGACCGCAGTTACGGGGATCACACGCCCGTCAAGGTCCCGTCAAGGTCGGGCCCTTCGGCGCGAAGATGCCGCAAGGAGCCGTCGGAGAGAACGGGAAACGGACAGAACCTGAGTGCACCGCGCACTCCGCAGCCCTCGTGCGCGGCTTGGATGAAGGAGCACGCACCATGTCCGTCCTGACCACCGAAGCCGGCGCCGTCCCCGTCGGCGAGGAGCCGCCTGATACCGGCGAGCGTCACCGCCTGACCGCTGTCACCGGCCTGGCGGCCCTGTCGCTGGACGCGATGGCGTCGGTGGCTTATGGGCCCGAGGCGATCGTGCTGGTGCTGGCGGCAGCGGGAGCGCACGGGCTGGGCTTCACGGTGCCGGTGACGCTGGCGATCGCGGGTCTGCTGGCGGTGCTGGTCGCCTCGTACCGGCAGGTGATCGCGGCCTTCCCGGACGGCGGCGGTTCGTACGCCGTCGCGAAGACGCATCTGGGTGCGCGCACGAGCCTGGTGGCGGCGGCCTCGCTGGTGCTGGACTACGTGCTCAATGTCGCCGTGGCCGTGACGGCGGGCGTGGCTGCTCTGACGTCCGCCTTCCCCGCCCTGTACGGGGAGCGGCTGTGGCTGTGCCTGGTGGTGCTGGCGCTGATCACAGCCGTGAACCTGCGCGGCATAGTCGAGTCGGCGAAGGTCTTCATCGTGCCGACCGTCGTGTTCGTCGGCTCGATCTTCGTGCTGATCGTCCTCGGACTGTTCCGTTCCGGGCCGGTGAGCACGGCGACCGCGGCCGGGCATGCCTCCGCCCTGGCCGGCAATGCCACGACGGTCGGCGCCCTGCTGTTGTTGAAAGCTTTCGCCTCCGGGTGCAGCGCGCTGACCGGCGTGGAGGCCATCGCCAACGCAGTGCCCTCCTTCCGGGTCCCGCGCGCGAAGCGCGCCCAGCGGGCGGAGGTCGCGCTCGGCGCGGTCCTCGGGGTGATGCTGATCGGCCTGTCGGTGCTGATCTCCCGCTTCCATATTCAGCCGGTCCAGGGCGTCACGGTCCTCGCCCAATTGGCAGACGCCTCACTCGGCCACAACTGGGCTTTCTACGTCATCCAGTTCGCCACGATGATTCTGCTGGCGCTGTCCGCGAACACCTCCTTCGGCGGCCTGCCCGTGCTGCTGAAGCTGCTGGCTCGCGACAATTACACGCCCCACGTATTCGCCCTGAAGGCCGACCGCCAGGTCCACCGGCACGGTGTGCTGGCCCTGGCCGCGGTCTCCGCCGCGCTGCTGGTCTTCTCCGGCGGTGACACCAACACCCTGGTGCCACTGTTTGCGATCGGAGTGTTCGTCGGGTTCACGGTCGCCCAGGTGGGCATGGTGCGGCACTGGCGGCTGGAGCATGGGCCAGGCTGGAGGGGCAAGGCACTGCTCAACGGGTTCGGCGCCGTCCTCACCGGCATCTCGGCGGTCGTCGTCACGGCGTCGAAGTTCGAGGAGGGCGCCTGGCTGATCGTGATCGCCCTGCCGCTGCTGGTGGCAGCCTTCGAGACCGTCCACCGCGCGTACGTCCGGATCGGCGAGCGGCTGGGCCTCGGTCGCGTCCCGGAACCCCCGCACCGCGACCGCTCGATCGTGATCGTCCCCGTGTCGTCGCTCTCCCGCCTCACCTCCGAGGCGCTGACCGCCGCCGTCTCCCTCGGCGACGAGGTCCGCGCGGTCACCGTCTGCCACCCCGACCCCGAGGACCGCGCCCACAGTCACACCCTGGCCCGCGACTGGGCGGCCTGGAACCCCGGAGTGCCGCTGATCCCGCTGGCCTCCGAGCATCGCTCGCTGGGCCGCCCGATCGCGACGTACGTCCGCGAGACGGCCGCGGCCGAACGGGATGCCAGGGTCACCGTGCTCATCCCCGAGGTGGAGCCGGAGCGGCTGTGGCAGCGGCTGCTGCAGAACCAGCGCGGAGCGCTTGTGGCGCACGCGGTGCGACGCGACACGGACGCGGTGATCTGCCGACTGCGGTTCCGGCTGTCATGATCGTCTGAAGTGCTGCCTGACCCGACTTTGTCCAGGGCGGTTACGGGATCACGCGGCTGTCAAGGGCCGTCAGGGTTGGGCCCTTCGGTGCGCAGATGCCGCAAAGAACACTCCGGGTATCAGGGACACGACAAAATTCCGTATGGCTCGCGTAACGGCCGTTGACGGGGTTGACATTGGTATGGATAGCGTTAAGTGCACCATCAGGGGGGACGGCTGCTTGGCAGCCAGCGACCAAACGTCGCACGGAACTGACCTATTAGAGGCCGACGTATGCCGTCGGCGAAAGGTCGGCGCGGCAGCCTCTTCCCACGCTCAGGAACAACCACGAGCGCGCTTTGCCGTGCGGTGAAGCGCAGATGGGAGGACAGGCATGGGCACCGCTTTTCGTAGATCTGGCACAGCGATTATTGCGACAGTGCTGCTGCTCTTCAGCGGTCTGGCGGCAACTGCGACAGCGGCATCGCAAAACACCACCAGCCCGACCAGCGCCGCCTCGGTTCAGCCCGATAAGCCGGTGGAACGTCACACCGGCACCACCGTGTACGGATGGGTCTCGAAGAACTACCTGGCTGCACACCCGCACTACCTCCGTACGCAGGCGGCCAAGGTCGGCTCGACGGCCGCACCCTCGGCAGTCACCCCTCAGTCGGCCTTCACGTGCGACGGCCCGGTATGTATCGATGTCCAGGGCTCGGGACTCAAGGTCAACCAGTGGAACACCACGGCCACGGGCAACGTCGGCTGCAGCGAGGCTTCCTACATACGCAACGGCTCAACGGTGTTCGTCAGCGATTCGATCTGTCCCAGTGGCTCCGGATCAGGGGTGTACTACTACTACACCAACCCCAACACGACCTACCCGAACAACACTAAGCTGTGCAACGTCTGGGAGTGGTTCGTCGGCTATCCGTGTGCCACCGTGCACCGCTGAGCATTCCGCCTGAGAAACGCGCTGACAAGACAGGGTGAATTATGGGGCTGCCCGAACAGAGTGTCGTCGCTTCGGGCAGCCTGCCCTCAGGCGAGACCTGGAAATTGATCACCAGCGCCGAAGGTGACAACCTCTTCAGCTTTCTGCGGATACTCCGTGGCCGGGACACTGTTTTCGACTGTGGCATGGGTGGCGAGCCAGTGCCTCCCGGTCGACACCTCAGGGTCTGTAGTGGCACTGAGTCCGGGATGGTGGGTGTGATTGTGCGCGCTTCTACGATGACCGTGGACCGGGTGCAGCTCCACGGCTCGTCCGCCCCCGTCGACATCGAACTTCACACCTGCCCGCAAACCGCAAGCGTACGGCTGGGAGCGGTGCTTCCCACGGGGGGCGACTCGGGGCATACGCTGGTGGCACTGGCTGCGGACGGATCCGCGATCGAGACGTATCCCCTGCCGGACCTGGCCGCCCGTATGAGGGACACCGCCACAGGCTCGATGTGGCAACCGCGCGCCGATTCTTGAGTATCACGTACAACCGGGCGAGCGCCCGATCGGAGCGTCTTGCCGAGCGCTATGTCGCGGCGAATACCAACCTGTGTGCTCAGGCGGGCTGACGGAGTGCGCTGACCAGCGCGCGCGGGTCGTCGACGTGGAAGCGGATGGTTCAGCGCTCCAGGGTCACCCAGGTCTGGCTGCCCACGACCAGATCGAAGACCCCCGTCCTCGAAGAGGGTCATCAGGCGGCCTTCGGGGTAGCGCCGGTCGCCCCGGACCGAGGCGACCGCGGCCTGCGGTACAGCGAGGCCGAACTGGGGTCCGTAGGGGATCCGCAGATTGCCGTCGGGGTACACGACGTGCGGCCGGGTGATGCAGACGGCGGGCAGGGCCAGCAAAAGAACGACGCCGTACGGGTCGAGTACCAGGATCATCTGCCGGCTGCCTTCCGGCTCTCTTGATCGCTTGCAGCGGGCCGAGAGCCGGTCCTGCCCCAGGTCGGCTCAGGTGCCGTATGAGTTCCGTCAAAGGTGTGCGGGCTGCCGTATGGGACCCGTCAACGGCGCTCGAATCCGGCCAGGGACGCGGTTTCCTCTATCCGTCCGATCCGCTCGCGGATTCCCGAATCTCCTCCAGGAGCTCACGATGGCCGACCTGGCCTTCGTCGTCACCACGATCGCGGTCTTCGCGCTGGTGGCCCTCGTCGCCAAGGGGGTGACGAAGCTGTGACCGCCGAGAACATCGTCGGCCTCGTCGTCGCCGTCGCCCTGCTGGGTTATCTCGTCCTCGCCCTGATCTTCCCGGAGAGGTTCTGAGCCACGACATGGGTCCCGTACTCGCCGGCTTCCTCCAGCTGCTTGCCCTGATAGGCGCACTGGTGCTCGCCTACGTCCCCCTCGGCAACTACATGGCCAAGGTCTACTCCTCCGACAAGCACTGGCGCGTCGAGAAGTGGATCTACAAGGGCATCGGCGCCAATCCCGATGCGGAGATGCGCTGGCCGGCATACCTGCGCGGCGTCCTCGCCTTCTCGGCCGTCAGTGTCCTCTTCCTCTACCTGCTGCAGCGGCTGCAGGGCGTCCTGCCCGGCTCGCTCGGCTTCTCGTCGATCGAGCCGGCGCAGGCGTTCAACACCGCCGCGTCGTTCGTGACGAACACCAACTGGCAGTCGTACTACGGCGAGCAGGCCATGGGGCACGTCGTGCAGACCGCCGGGCTGGCCGTGCAGAACTTCGTCTCCGCGGCCGTCGGTATCGCCGTCGCGGTGGCGCTCGTGCGGGGCTTCGCGCGCTCGCGCACCGGTGAGCTGGGCAACTTCTGGTCCGACATGGTGCGCGGCACGATCCGCATCCTGCTCCCGGGTGCCTTCATCGCGGCGATCGTGCTGGTCGCGTGCGGTGCGATCCAGAACTTCTCCGGCATCCACGAGGTCGGCCAGTTCATGGGCGGGCACCAGCAGTGGAACGGCGGGGCGGTCGCCTCGCAGGAGGCCATCAAGGAGTTCGGTACGAACGGTGGCGGTTACTTCAACGCGAACTCGGCCCATCCGTTCGAGAATCCGACGCCGTTCACGAATCTCTTCGAGATCTTCCTGCTGCTGGTGATCCCGTTCGCGCTGACCCGCACGTTCGGCGTGCTGGTCGGGAGCGTGAGGCAGGGTTACGCGATCCTCGCCACGATGGCCATCATCTGGCTCGGTTTCACGGTCCTGATGATGTGGACCGAGTTCGCCCACCACGGCCCGGCCTTGCAGATCGCGGGCGGTGCGATGGAAGGCAAGGAGACCCGGTTCGGTGTCGGCTCCTCGTCGATCTTCGCGGTGTCGACGACCCTGACCTCGACGGGTGCGGTGGACTCCTTCCACTCGTCCTTCACGGGTCTCGGTGGCGGCATCGCCATGCTCGGCATGATGCTGGGCGAGATCGCGCCCGGCGGTACCGGCTCCGGCCTCTACGGCATGCTGATCATGGCGGTCATCGCGGTGTTCATCGCCGGCCTGATGGTCGGCCGTACGCCCGAGTACCTCGGCAAGAAGATCGGCTCCCGCGAGATCAAGCTGGCGGCCTGCTACATCCTGGTCACCCCGGCCCTGGTGCTGATCTTCACCGCCGCATCGATGGCGCTGCCGACGCCGCCGCACTCGATGCTCAACTCCGGTGCGCACGGGTTCTCCGAGGTGCTGTACGCCTTCACCTCGGCGTCGAACAACAACGGCTCGGCCTTCGCGGGTCTGAACGCGAACACCGACTGGTTCAACACCATGACCGGTCTGGCGATGATCCTCGGCCGCTTCCTGCCCATGATCTTCGTGCTGGCGCTGGCCGGTTCGCTCGCCGAGCAGAAGCCGGTCCCGGAGACCGCGGGCACCCTGCGCACCGAGAAGCCGCTGTTCACCGGGTTGTTGGTGGGCGCGATCCTGATCATCACCGGTCTGACGTACTTCCCGGCGCTGGCGCTGGGTCCGCTGGCCGAGGGGCTGGCCTCATGACAACCGACGTAACGAAGCAAGAGGACTCGATGTCCACAGCCACTCCGGCCCGGGCGCCGCACAGCGATGTACCCACCGGGCACAAGCCCGCCGAAGGACGTGTGGGCGCGGGCCTCTTCGACCCCAAGCAGCTTCTGAAGTCGCTGCCGGACGCCTTCCGTAAACTCGACCCGCGGGTGATGGTCAAGTCGCCCGTGATGTTCGTGGTCCTCGTCGGCTCGGTCCTGACGACGGTCTTCTCCTTCAAGGACCCGGGCGACTGGTTCGGCTGGGCGATCAGCGCCTGGCTGTGGCTGACCGTGATCTTCGCCAACCTGGCGGAGGCGGTCGCCGAGGGCCGCGGCAAGGCGCAGGCGGACACCCTGCGCAAGGCCAAGACCGACACCGTGGCGCGACGACTGCTCAAGGACGGCAAGACCGAGGAGCAGGTCCCGGGCACCGAACTGACCATCGGTGACCTGGTGGTCTGCGAGGCGGGGGACGTCATCCCCGGTGACGGTGACGTCGTCGAGGGCGTCGCGAGCGTCGACGAGTCGGCGATCACCGGTGAGTCCGCCCCGGTCATCCGCGAGTCCGGCGGCGACCGGTCGGCCGTCACCGGCGGGACGAAAGTTCTCTCCGACCGCATCGTCATCAAGATCACGACGAAGCCGGGCGAGACCTTCATCGACCGGATGATCAACCTCGTCGAGGGCGCCGCCCGGCAGAAGACGCCGAACGAGATCGCGCTGAACATCCTGCTGGCCTCGCTGACGATCGTCTTCCTGCTGGCCGTCGCCACACTGCCGCCGTTCGCCAACTACGCGGGCACACATCTGACGATGGTCGTGCTGGTCGCCCTGCTGGTCTGCCTGATCCCGACCACCATCGGCGCGCTGCTCTCCGCGATCGGCATCGCGGGCATGGACCGCCTCGTCCAGCGCAACGTGCTCGCCATGTCGGGCCGTGCGGTCGAGGCCGCCGGCGACGTGTCGACCCTGCTGCTCGACAAAACCGGCACCATCACCCTCGGAAACCGCCAGGCCGCCGAGTTCGTGCCGGTTTCCGGCACCACCGAGGCCGAGGTCGCGGACGCCGCCCAGCTGTCGTCGCTGGCCGACGAGACGCCCGAGGGCCGCTCCGTCGTCGTACTGGCGAAGGAGAAGTACGGGCTGCGCGAGCGCCACCAGGGTGAGCTGGCCGGCGCCGAATGGATCGCCTTCACCGCCCAGACCCGAATGTCGGGCGTGGACATCGACGGACGCAAGATCCGCAAGGGCGCGGCCGGTTCGGTCATCGCCTGGGTCCAGGAGCAGGGCGGCACCGTCGCCGAGGACGCCGACACGCTCTCCAACCGGATCTCCGAGGCCGGCGGCACGCCGCTGCTGGTGGCGGTCGAGGACGACCGGGGCGCTCGGATCCTGGGCGTCATCCATCTCAAGGATGTCGTCAAGGACGGCATGCGGGAGCGGTTCGACGAGCTGCGGCGCATGGGCATCAAGACCGTCATGATCACGGGGGACAACCCGCTGACGGCCAAGGCGATCGCCGACGAGGCGGGCGTCGACGACTTCCTCGCGGAGGCCACTCCCGAGGACAAGATGGCGCTCATCAAGCGGGAGCAGGCGGGCGGCAAGCTCGTCGCGATGACCGGCGACGGCACCAACGACGCGCCCGCGCTGGCCCAGGCGGACGTGGGCGTGGCGATGAACACCGGTACGTCGGCCGCCAAGGAGGCCGGCAACATGGTCGACCTCGACTCCAACCCGACCAAGCTCATCGAGATCGTCGAGATCGGCAAGCAACTGCTGATCACACGCGGTGCGCTGACCACGTTCTCCATCGCCAACGACGTCGCGAAGTACTTCGCGATCATCCCGGCGCTGTTCGCGGCCGTCTATCCCGGCCTGGACAAGCTCAACATCATGGGCCTGTCCTCGCCGGACTCCGCGATCCTGTCCGCGGTCATCTTCAACGCGCTGATCATCATCGCGCTGGTGCCACTCTCCCTCAAGGGCGTGCAGTACCGGCCGGTCAGCGCCGACAAGATGCTGCGGCGCAACCTCACGATCTACGGCATCGGCGGCCTGATCGCACCGTTCATCGGCATCAAGGCCATCGACCTGCTCATCTCCCTCATCCCCGGAATCGGCGGCTGATCGCCATGAACAACTCCGTTACGAACACGGCCCGGTTGCTCGGGGCGGGCCTGCGCGCCCTCCTCGTGCTGACCCTGGTGACGGGCGTCATCTACCCGCTGGTCGTCACCGGCATCGCACAGGCGCTGTTCCACAACAAGGCGAACGGCTCCGAGATCAAGGCGGACGGCAAGGTCGTCGGCTCGTCCCTGATCGGGCAGTCGTACAACCTGCCCCTGAAGAAGGGCCAGCAGACCCCGGAGCCCGACCTCAAGTGGTTCCAGGGCCGCCCGCAGAACGGCCTCGGCAGCAACAGCGTCAACACGCAGTACAAGCTGGTGCTGTCCGGTGCCACCAACCTCTCCGCGGACAACAAGGACCTCATCCAGGAGGTGAAGGCCGCCAAGGCGGCTGTCATCAAGGACAACTCCGTGCCCGGCTACACGGTCAAGGCGTCCGAGGTCCCCGCCGACGCGGTCACCTCCTCCGGCTCCGGCCTGGACCCGGACATCTCCCCGCAGTACGCGGAGATCCAGGTCCATCGGATCGCCGAGAAGAACGGCCTGTCCGTCACCCAGGTGGAGAAGCTGGTCAAGGACCACACCGAGGGCCGCACACTCGGCTTCATGGGCGAACCCCGGGTGAACGTCCTGGAGTTGAACATCGCGCTCAAGGACCTCGTGGCGAAGACGAGCTGATGGCGTTACCCATGGAGACACACGGGAGTCGGCGACCGGGAAGGAATCCCGGCTCCGCCGACTCCCGCTGCCATGAGGCCGGTTGGACCGTTCATGGTCCGCACATCCGCCCGTACGACACGAAAGGCGTACACCCATGACCAGGGTGTTGGTGGTGGAGGACGACCCGCAGCTCGTCCGGGCCCTCGTGATCAACATGCAGGCACGCCAGTACGGCGTGGACGCCGCGCCGGACGGCGCGACAGCCCTCCGGCTCGCGGCCACCCGCCAGCCCGACGTCGTGATGCTCGACCTCGGCCTGCCCGACATGGACGGCGTCGACGTCATCAAGGCCCTGCGCGGCTGGACGCGGGTGCCGATCCTGGTGCTGTCGGCGCGGCAGGCGTCGGAGGAGAAGGTGGCCGCGCTCGACGCGGGCGCCGACGACTACATCACCAAGCCCTTCAGCATGAACGAACTCCTGGCCCGACTACGGGCCGCCGTACGCCGCACCGAGGACGCGCCGCTCGTCCCCGAGGCGACCATGGTGGAGACCGACGAGTTCACTGTCGATCTGTTCGCCAAGAAGGTCGTACGGGGCGGACGGGACGTCCGGCTGACCCCGACCGAGTGGCACCTGCTGGAGATCCTCATCACTAACCCCGGCAAACTGATCACTCAGAAGCACCTGCTTCAGGAGGTCTGGGGGGTCACCCAGTCCAACAAGACCAACTACCTGCGGGTCTACATGGCCCAGCTACGGCGCAAGCTGGAGACGGACCCCGCGCACCCCCGCTATCTGATCACCGAGCCCGGCATGGGCTACCGCTTTGAGGGATGACATGGCACGCGGAAAGCTCCGGATCTACCTCGGTGCGGCACCGGGCGTCGGCAAGACCTACGCAATGCTCTCCGAGGCGCACCGCCGCCTCGAGCGGGGCACCGACTGCGTGGTGGCCTTCGTCGAGCACCATGGCCGGCCGCGCACCGAGGTGATGCTCCACGGACTGGAAGAGATACCGCGCAAGGAACTGGAGTACCGGGGCACCACCTTCACCGAGATGGACATCGACGCTGTCCTGGCCCGCCGTCCCCAGGTGGCGATGGTCGACGAACTGCCGCACACCAATATCCCCGGCTCCCGCAACGCCAAGCGCTGGCAGGACGTCGAGGAACTGCTCGCGGCCGGTATCGACGTCGTCTCCACCGTCAACATCCAGCACCTGGAGTCGCTCGGCGACGTCGTCGAGTCCATCACCGGCATCCGCCAGCAGGAGACCGTGCCGGACGAGGTCGTACGGCGCGCGGACCAGATCGAGCTGGTCGACATGGCGCCGGAGGCGCTGCGCCGCCGTATGGCGCACGGCAACATCTACAAGCCGGACAAGGTCGACGCTGCCCTGTCCAACTACTTCCGGCCCGGAAACCTGACGGCCTTGCGGGAGCTGGCGCTGCTGTGGGTGGCCGACCGGGTCGACGCCTACCTGACCGAGTACCGCAGCGCGCACAACGTCTCGACCATCTGGGGTTCACGCGAGCGGATCGTGGTCGGCCTGACCGGCGGGCCGGAGGGACGGACGCTGATCCGCCGGGCCGCGCGGCTCGCGGAAAAGGGCGCCGGCGGCGAGGTCCTGGCCCTGTACATCTCCCGCAGCGACGGCCTCACCGCCGCCTCGCCGAAGGAACTTGCGGTGCAGAGGACCCTGGTGGAGGACCTGGGCGGCACCTTCCACCAAGTCGTCGGCGACGACATCCCGGTGGCTCTGCTGGACTTCGCACGCGGGGTCAACGCCACCCAGATCGTGCTCGGCGTCTCCCGGCGCAAGAGCTGGCAGTACGCCTTCGGGCCGGGTGTCGGAGCCACCGTCGCCCGGGACTCGGGACCCGACCTCGACGTCCATCTGATCACACACGACGAGGCAGGCAAGGGACGTGGATTGCCCGTCGCCAAGGGGGCTCGACTCGGCCGGTCCCGGCTCATCTGGGGCTGGCTCGTCGGGGTGCTCGGCCCGGCTCTGTTCACCTTCCTGCTGACCAGCGCGCTCCCGGACGTCGGCCTAGCCAACGACATGCTGCTGTTCCTCACCCTGACGGTGGCGGCGGCCCTGCTCGGCGGGCTCTACCCGGCGCTGGCCTCGGCGGTCGTGGGTTCCCTGCTGCTCAACTGGTACTTCACCCCGCCCGTCCACACCTTCACGATCGCGGATCCGAAAAACATCGTCGCCATCGCCATCTTCGTCGGCGTCGCCGTGTCGGTCGCGTCCGTGGTGGACCTCGCCGCCCGGCGCACCGACCAGGCGGCAAGGCTGCGCGCCGAATCCGAGATCCTCTCCTTCCTCGCGGGCAACGTACTGCGCGGCGAGACCAGCCTGGAGGAGCTGCTGGAACGGGTGCGCGAGACGTTCGGCATGGAGTCGGCGGCGATGCTGGAGCGGGCCGGCGAGACGGATCCGTGGACCTGCGCGGGCAGCGTGGGCCCCCAGCCCTGCCAGGACCCCGACGACGCGGACGTCGAAGTACCGGTCGGCGACCACATGTCCCTGGTACTGACGGGACGTGTGCTGCCGGCCGCCGACCGCCGGGTGCTCGCCGCGTTCGCCGCCCAGGCCGCCGTCGTACTGGACCGCCAGCGCCTGCAGCAGGAGGCCGCCCAGGCCAAGGAGTTGGCCGAGGGCAACCGCATCCGCACCGCGCTGCTCGCCGCCGTCAGCCACGACCTGCGCACCCCGCTGGCCGGGATAAAGGCAGCGGTCACCTCACTGCGCTCCGACGACGTCGAGTGGTCCGAAGAGGACCGGGCCGAGCTGCTGGAGGCCATCGAGGAGGGAGCGGACCGCCTCGACCACCTGGTGGGCAACCTCCTCGACATGTCCCGGCTGCAGACCGGCACCGTCACCCCGATCATCCGCGAGACCGACCTCGACGAGGTCGTCCCCATGGCCCTCGGCGGCGTGCCCGAGGACAGCGTGGAGCTTGACATCCCGGAGACGCTGCCCATGGTCCACGTGGACCGCGGGCTGCTGGAGCGGGCCGTCGCCAACGTCGTCGAGAATGCGGTCAAGTACAGCCCATCGCGGGAGAAGGTCCTGGTCTCGGCCAGTGCCATCGCGGACCGCGTCGAGGTGCGCGTGGTGGACCGCGGGCCGGGCGTCCCCGACGAGGCCAAGAACCGCATCTTCGAACCCTTCCAGCGCTACGGCGACTCCCCGCGCGGCAACGGCGTCGGCTTGGGTTTGGCGGTGGCGCGCGGCTTCGCCGAGGCCATCGGCGGCACCCTGAGCGCCGAGGACACTCCCGGCGGCGGCCTCACCATGGTGCTCAGCGTGCCGACGGCACCGCAGCGCCGGCTGGAGCAGTCCGACCTGCCGGCCACGACCAAGTTTTGATGGCTGGTGCCCGAAGAGCTCAGGTACAGGGCGGCACGGTCCCAAATTCCTCCTCCACGTGCCGGGTGTCCAGCCGCAGCCGCCAAGCGCTCCGGCGGTGCCGGCGGCCAGTGCGGCTTCCAGCCGAGCAGTTGGCGCAGCCGGTCGGCGTCCGTGTCGGTCAGTTCGCCGGCGAAACGGGCGAGCAGGGCCTCGTGGTCGGGGTGTTCCTCCAGGACGTCAATGTCCCCGGCGGTCGAGGTCGCCGACCTCGCGTACGGCCTTGGCGATGGCCGGGAAGTCCTTCTTGAGGAGCGCGCCGTGGTTGCTGTCGACCTTCGTGCCGATCTGGATGTTCGGGTTGCGGGCGGTCACCGCATCGAGGCTGGTGCGTATCCGTTCCTGCTCATCACCTCGGCTTCCGAAGGACGTCCCCGAAGCGACCACATACCGCACCGGGACGGTGATGTGGTCCAGCACGGGGCCCAGCTCGCGCTCGCGGGAGAGCCTGCCGAGCTCGATGTTGCTGTTCGCCTGTTGTTCGGCGGTCATCCGCGGGGCCAGGCCGGTCGGGCGCAGCAGCGGCAGGAACCAGCTCATCCGCCGGAACAGCTTCCGGATGCGCTGCTCCATGGCCTCGTCGAGCCAGTCGTGCGGGAACGCGCCGTCGACCAGGACCGCGCCCAAGGCGCGCTCCGGATTGCGGCCGGCCCAGTGCGCCCCGACGACCGCGCCGTAGGACCAGCCCACCACCAGTGCCCGGTCGACACTCCTGGCCGCGAGCACGGCATCGACGTCCTGGACGGCTGCCTCGAAGGAATAGTTGGCCGAACGCTTCGATTTGCCGCGGGCCCGTTCGTCGTAGGTGATGTGCCGCCATTCCGTGCCCAGTTCAGCGATGACCCGTCGCCAGTACCCCTGCGTGGCGAACTGGCCGTTGAGGTAGACCACGGGGACACCGGGACCGCCGGTGTCGGTGACGGCCAGGGCTGTGTCGTCAACCGGCACCATGCCGGTCCACTTCGAGCTGGTCGAGGAAGTGCTGTTCTTCGTCATGGGTTCTCCCTGATCGCGTGAGAGTGGCTGTACGGCGTGTATGGCTTGTGCGGCTTCTCCGGGGCCTGCGCGCGAATCGCAGGCCCCCGGTGAGGGACGGCCGGATCCTCGACGACGACCGACAAGGATCACGATCGAGATGGGCCCGGCCGGATGGTCCTGGTTCTGCTCGTTCAGAGGCTGCGGGCGGTGATGTCGCCGTGCGAGGTGGTGGCCCGGATGTCGAGTTCGGTGGTGCCGTCGTTCTTGAGCGTGTTGCTGATGCGGCCGTGGCCGGTGCCGGCGTCCAGGACGGCGGAGACACCGGCGGCCGCGCCGACCGAGATGTCACCGGACTGGGTGCTGAGCACGACCGTGCCGCGCGCGGCCTCGGCGATCCGTATGTCGCCCCGTGCGGTGGTGATCTCCGCGGGGCCGCCCAGCCGGCCGACCTCGACGTCGCCGTCGACCGCGGTGAGGCGGAGGCTCGCGGCCTCGTCGATCTTGATCTGGCGGTAGGCGCCTTCGAAGGCGACGTCGCCGAGGCTGCCGACGACACGGAGCTCGGCGCTCGCGGCCCTGGCCTCGACGCAGGAACCGGCGGGCAGTTGGACCGTCACCTCGACGGATCCGGAGTTGCCGAGGATCCGGTTCTTCGCCTCCGGGGTCTCGATCCGCAGGACGCCTTCGCTGTAGGTGACGTCGACCTGCTCCGCCGCCTTCACATCGCGGCTCTTGGCGGCGTTGGCAGGCCGGACCTCGACCGTGGTGTCGGCCCGGTCGGCGGCGATGAACTGGATGCGCCCGGCGGGGATGTCGAGGACGGCGGAGACGGCGGCGGGGGTCTCGAACTTCTGCATCGTGCTCTCCTTCGTGTACAGCGGGCGCTCTGTCGGCCCGCTGTTTCTTATGGTGGAAAGCTACGTTGCGTTCAAGAATCTGGCAACATAGTCGTTGCGCGGAATCGCAATCAGTGCAGGTAGAAGCCTAGAAATCGTTGCAACGGTTCAGAATCTAATGCAACACCCTCTATTCTTCGTTGCAATGGCCTGAGGGTGAACGCTAGAACGGAGGCGCCAAAGCGGGGCGTACGAAGGGGACCGCGATACCGAGAGGCAGGCGCACCCAGCAAGAACGCCAGCAGATCACGATGGGACTGGCCGGCGGCCTCGCCGAAGCAAGCCGGCCGCCCCCGTGAAGCGACGATGCCCCCGGAGGCCCCACTGACGCGACGCCGAGGCGGAGCGCGAGTACGAGGAGACGCTCACCACCGTCTTCATAGGCTCGGGCACGCCCAAGATGATGGCCCGGGTGATGGCCGGCCTCTGCACCAGCGACGCGGGCAGCCTCACCGCGTCCGAACTCGTCCAGCGCCTCCAAGCCAGCCCGGCGTCCATCTCCACTCCACCGCCCAGGTCGCCGAGACCGCCCGCCGGGGCGTCGGCATCCTCGTCACCGGCACCCCAACCAGGGAGCGATACTCGGCCCGCTCTCCGCCCGGCACTCGTACCTGACCGCCCGCGGCATGTTCTCCGAGCTCGACATCCCGCGCCGCGTGGCCCAGATCGAGCTCTCACTCGCCGTAGTCCAGGAGATGTCCGGACAGCTGGAGGTCTCGGCCCGACAGTACGAACTCCTCGCCGAGGACGAGCACTTGAGCGCACGCGACCGAGCCAGGGCTCGACTCTGGGTGGGAACGGCCCTGAGCAAGGAGGGCAACAACGAGTACGCCACCAATGCGATGACGGCCGCCACTCGTGTCTTCGAGGACCTGGGCGAGCCGGAGGACTGGTCGGTCGCCCACCAGAAGCTGGCCCTGGCCCATCGCGGTGCCGGCGACCTGAAGCAGGCCCTGCACTACATCGACATCGCGCGCACCACTGGCACGGTCGACTCCCCGATGCAGCGGGTGAGGCTGGACACCGCGTACGGGCACATCCTTCTGTCGGATACGGCGACCCGGAATGATGGGCTGTCCGTCCTCGATCAGGCGGCACAGGTGGCCCGCCAGTATGGGCTGAGCCACCAGCTGCGCAGTATTGAGGGCATCCGAAAGGGCCAGCAAGGATGAGCCAGGGAGTGCCAGTGCCGGAGCACCAGCAGCGCCAGATCACCGACGAGCAGTTCCACGACGCGACGCTGATCTGGAACTACCACCAGATGGGCCACGAGCAGCGGCCCTGCTCGGCGGCGATCGGCCTGGGCAGCCACGACCTCGGGGTGGCCACTGCGGCGGCCGACCTCTACCGCGCCGGGCTCTTCCCGGTCGTGGTCTTCAGCGGCGGCAACAGCCCCACCACCCGCGCTCGCTTCCCGCGCGGCGAGGCCGTCCACTACCGCGAGCACGCACTGAGCCTGGGCGTGCCGGACGAAGCGATCCTGGTCGAGCCGAACGCCGCCAACACCGGCCAGAACATCACCTTCTCCCGCGAGATGCTGACCCAGGCCGGGGTGGAGGTGCAGTCGCTGCTGCTGATCTCCAAGCCGTACATGGAGCGCCGCTCGTACGCGACCTGCCGCAAGCTGTGGCCCGAGACCGAGGTCGTATGCGCCTCCGAGCCACTGGAGTTGGACGACTACATCAAGTCCATCGGCGACGAGAAGCTCGTCGTCGACATGCTCGTCGGCGACCTGCAACGGGTGATCGAGTACCCGAAGCTCGGCTTCGCCGTCGAGCAGGACGTACCGGGGGATGTGTATGACGCTTACGAGCGCCTCCTGGGCGCCGGCTTCGACAGCCGCCTCATCAGCTCCTGACACACGCCGATTCCAGGTGCCCGGCGGGGGGTGCGCGATACACCAGCCGAACCTGTTCCCGCGGCTGTCCACGCTGGCCAAGCTGTACGCTGCCGACCAGTGGATCGTCCTGGACAACGTGCAGTTCGCCCGGCGCGATTACCAGCACCGTGCACGTCTCGCCGCTTTGGACGATCCCGCCCGGCAGCAGTGGCTCACGCTCCACACACACCTTCCCCACGGGCGCCCAACGCTGATCAGCCAAGCGCGGCTCGTTGATCCGCGTCGCTCGCACCGGACGGTCCAGCTGCTCGTCCGCCAGTACTACGGCCGCAGCCCCTACTGGGGCGCTGTGTCCGAGGTCCTGGACGCGCTCGACGACTCGGACCGTGTGGCTGACGTCGCGAGGACATCGACGATCGCCCTGCTCAGCACTCTCGGTTGGTCGGGGAAGGTGCGGGACAGCAGCGCGATCCCGACCCGGCAAGGCCGCTCCGAGCGCCTCGCCGACCTCGCGGAAGCCACCGGCAGCACCCACTATCTGTGCGGCACCGGTGGTCTGCATTACCTCGACGCCGGGCCCTTCGACGCCCACGGCATTCCCGTGCTGCCCTTCCATATCCCTGTGGATGACCCGCTTTGGCGATGGGCCCGTCGATGCAGCAGCCTGTGGGCCCTTAGCAAGATCGGGCCCGATGCGCTGGCCGACCAGCTGGCCGGCCAACGGGAAGCTCACCATCCTGGAGCCCACGCGTGACCGAGCCCACCACCAAGGAACCGGACAAGAAGCCCTTCCTGTACGTCGTCGTCTGCGCGTGCGGCATCGCCGGTGACGTCGGCACGCTGATCACCGTCGCGCAGGAACGGCACTCGGGCGCCGGGGTCGTCGCCACCGCCACAGGGGTTGGGCTTCCTCGACGCCGAGGCCATAGAGGCCCAGACCGGCTACCTGATCCGCTCGGCCTGGCGCACACTCGGTGAGGCACGTCCGCTGCCGCCCGCGGGCACGATCGCGGTTGGGCCAGCCACGTTCAACACGGTCAACAAGTGGGCCGCCGGCATCTCCGACACCCTCGCTCTGGGCATCCTGTGCGAGGCATACGGGATGGATACCCCGACCGCTGTCCTGCCGGACCTGAACTCGGCCCAGGCCGCCCACCCCGCCTACCGCCGGAGCCTGGAGCACCTGCGCGTGATGGACGTCCTGATCGGCTCGTACGAACCGCACCGGCCCAAGGCCGGCGGTGGCGCGGGTCGATACCGCTGGGAGGAGGCGTTGGAGCTCCTCGCCCCTGTGGTGTCCGTGGCGACGTGATCAGCGCTGTTGCCCCTTGGCCTCCGGTACGAATGGGGGCGTGGTCGGGCGTTGCATGGCGTCGTGGGCGTTCGCTTTCTGGGCTCGGGGGCCAGGTGGGTGGCGCTCGCCGAGGCGGCGGATCCGCCAGGTCAAGGCGCGAGCGGGACTGCGGGCGTCGTCCAAGGTGCGTTGGCTGAGCGCCTGGTCGAGGAGCATGGACACGTTGTGACCTGCGGCCTCTGCCTCGGCAAGCACGGTGGCCAGAGCATCCCAGGCTTGGTCAGTGATGATGCGCTCGGCGTGCTCGGGGGCCACCTGATGCAGGGTCGAAATCCTCCGCACCGAACGCGGCCTCGCCCAGCGCGAGCTCGCCGCCCGCGTCACCGCTCTCGGCCGTCCGATGACCAACACGATGCTGTCCCGCATCGAACGCGCCCAACGCCGCTGCGACATCGACGACCTTGCCGCAATAGCCGAAGCCCTTGCCGTCTCCCCGCTCGTGCTGCTGCGGGGATCGGGCACCGCCTGAGAAGAGCGGCCAGCACCACCGATCGAACACCCTCCCCGATTAGGGGCTTGCCTCTCTTGCCCCACCTGCCCCCGCGCGCCTTCCGCATCGACCCTACGGCGAACTCACCCCGCCCCACCTTTACCGTCCCGAGGAGATCACCGAGACCCTCGGCTGCTCGGCCTGGTGGGTCAAGGATCGAGTGCGCCGACGCCTGATACCGCACACCGGAGTCGGCCACGCATACCGCTGCACCCGGACCTCCTCGCAGGGATCATCCGCATCCACGAGGAGCCGACGCCACAGCGTGCACAACGGATGCTCCCGCCGGCCAGCCCTTCCGCGCCTCTGACCCGCCAAGCCCAGCCCTCGGCCTCCCCGCCCCGCGCCTCCGGGGCCGACCACGGCGCCGGCAGGTACAAGCTCAGCGAGGGCAAGCACGGCACCGTCGTCGACCCGACCGGCGAGGCCATCAATTTCGCGTGCTGCGGTATAGCACGCGGTCCCCGGTTACCGAAACCGGGGATTCTCTGGATTGTTGGGGCTCCGATCGAGGCCGAGTCCTTGCGGCTCACCTCGATTTGGGTGCCCTAGTCGACGCCGCGCAGCCGAACGAAAGGAACACCAAACTCGCGGCCATGGGTCAGTGGCACCCGGCCAGCCCGCATCCCGCAAACCGTGAATGCGGGCTCCGAGCGCCTTCCGTCCTGCCCGCTTTCTGTGCCCGGCTCCCGGCTCCCGAGGGAGCACGCACCTGGCTCAACAACGGCATCCCGCCCGCTCAGGTCGCCGCATGGGCCGGCAACAGTGTCCCGGTCCTGCTCGCGACGTACGCCCGGTGCATCACGGGCCAGCTCGCCGAACTCCAGCAGCGCATCGAAGGGCCACAGCGACTCCCGAGTGCGGTCACGAGCGCAGCTCTCCCTCCAGCACCACCTGCCGGGACCCCTCCGAGACCCCCGTCCTCGCCGCCCCGCCGCCCGCGCTGAGAGAGACCACGCTCCAAAACTTCGGGAAGTTTTCGGGAAGAACACCCGCCAAAAGCCGTGCGGAACCGCTCCCACTCGGACTGCCGCCTGCCCCACCAGCGTCACAGTCAACGCTTACGCCCGTGCCACTCCGGACTAGCTAATGTGCCCCTGACCAGCAAAAAGGCCCTCCTGGGCGGAGGGCCTGACACGCTCGGACGCAAGCGCCCCCGGCAGGACTCGAACCTGCGGCCAAGCGCTTAGAAGGCGCCTGCTCTATCCACTGAGCTACGGGGGCCGGTGTGTGGCCGCTGTCGTGGGTGCCCGGGTGTGGGCCGTTCCGTGACGTTGCCGGGGACAAGGATAGGGCTCCCGTGTCCTTGTCCCTGTTGCTTCGCCTCCGTGGCTCGATGTGGAGGTTCAGTGAAGCGGTCCTGATAATCGCAGGCAGGTACGAATCGTGCATCGCTTTTGGGCCCTCGCGCACCGGGTGTTGTGCACTCGTTATGCCTGGACTGTGCCTGTGTCCCAGTCATCCCTTCCGTCCCTTGTGTCCTGTCGGCGCGCAGACATGCTCATATGCTTCAGAATTCCCCTAAAATCGGGCATTCTCCGCATGTGGTGACCTTGGACGTACGGCCTCAGCTGCTCGACGCACTCTCCGCCCTGCGGGACAGTGTCGCCGCCGCACGCTTCCCGCTGCCCCTGGCCGGGGCTCCACGCGCGCGTGCCAACCGCGACGAACTGCTCGCACAGCTCGACGACTACTTGGTGCCCCGCCTGCGGGAGCCCGAAGCGCCCTTGCTGGCCGTCGTGGGCGGCTCGACAGGAGCCGGCAAGTCGACCCTCGTCAACTCCCTCGTGGGGCGACGGGTCAGCGAGGCGGGCGTGCTGCGGCCCACCACGCGGACACCGGTACTCGTGTGCCACCCGGAGGACCATCACTGGTTCAGCGGGATGAGGGTGCTGCCCGACCTCACACGCGTGTGGGTGCCCCATCAGGACGCCGGGGAGGACCTGTTGCTCCCCGGGGAGGACCCTGCGCGCGTGCTGCGCGTCGAGACCGCCGACACGATGCCGCGCGGGCTCGCCCTCCTCGACGCCCCCGACATCGACTCCCTGATCGCCGACAACCGTGTCCTGGCCGCCGAACTCGTCTGCGCGGCCGACATCTGGGTCATGGTCACCACGGCCGCCCGCTACGCCGACGCCGTCCCCTGGCATCTGCTGCGTACCGCGAAGGAGTACGACGCCACCCTCGTGACGGTGCTCGACCGCGTGCCGCACCAGGTCGTCTCCGAGGTGTCCCGGCAGTACGGCGCGCTGCTCACCAAGGCCGGGCTCGGCGACGTGCCGCGCTTCACCGTGCCCGAACTGCCCGAGTCCGCCTGGGGAAGCGGGCTGCTGCCGGCCACCGCCGTGGCCTCGCTGCGGACCTGGCTCGTACACCTGGCGCAGGACCCGGCCGCCCGGCAGCAGGCCATGGCCCGTACCGCCAACGGGATGCTCGACTCCCTCCGGACCCGGCTGCCCGAACTGGCCAGTGCCGCCGCCGCCCAGTACGCGGCGGCCCTGCGGCTCACCAACGCCGTCGAAGGCGCGTACGACAGCGAGCACGCGCGCGTGCGCGGGCGGCTGCAGGCCGGCGCCGTACTCGCCGGAGACGCCCTCAAGCGGTGGCGGGCGTTCCCCCTGGACTGCTCCGCCGGAGAGCTCCTGGACGCGCTCGTGGAGAGCCTGGCCACGCTCCTGCTCTGCGCCGTCACCGCCGCCGACGAGCGCATCCGCGAGGCCTGGCGGCGCGAACCCGCGGCGAGCGCCCCGGAGCTGACGGAACAGGAACCGTCCGCGGAGAGCGCCGAGGACCGCATCGGGATGGCCGTACGGCGATGGCGGCGCGAGCTCGAGGAGTACGCCGAGGAAGAAATCCGCGACCTCGACCGCAATGTCGCACCGGACCCCGAGGTCGTCGCCGCCCTCGTCGCCACCGCGCTGCTGGGCGGCCGGCGGGCGCGTCCGGCCGGCGAAGGGCTCGCCGAGCGGATCGGCGCGCACGGGGCGCTGCGGCTGCGCGACCGTGGCGGGCGGCTGCTCACCGAGCACCTCGACCGGGTCGTGCACACCGAACGCGAGCGCCGTCTCGCACCCCTGGACGCCCTCGAGATCCACCCCGAACCCCAGGCCGAACTCATCGCCGCGCTGTCCCTGCTGCAGAAGGAGAGGTGACCGGTGACTGCCGTCACAGACGAGGACCACACGGGCCGGGCCGAGCACCCCGAAGAGAGCGCCAAAGGCCTGACGGGAGGGGACCGGACGGCGAAGCAGGGGCCCGGCGAGCGGGAGTCCGGCGTACGTGACAAAGGCGGCCACGCACGCGTGGTGGACGTCGCCACCTCCCGTCGTACGGACTCCACGAGCGCCTGGGACGACGGACTGATCGCGCGGCGCGCCACCGAGGAGAACACCGGGTCCGAGCACGTCCCGGTGGTGGAGACACGGGCGCTGAGCGTCCAGCCGACGGTCCCGCTCACCTACGACCGCCCCCTGCGGTCGCGGCTCGACGCGCTCCGCGAACTCGTGGGGCTCTCCCGCACCCGGCTCGACGGCCAGACGCTGGCCGAGGCCGGACGGGTGCTCGACGAGTCGGCGGCGCGGCGCAGGCTCTCCGGGCAGCACACCGTCGTCGCCATCGCGGGCGCCACCGGCAGCGGCAAGTCGCAGCTGTTCAACGCCCTGGCCGGGGTGCCCATTTCGGAGACCGGCGTACGGCGGCCCACCACCGCGATGCCCATCGCCTGCAGCTGGAGCGACGGCGCGGCGAGCCTCATCGAGCGGCTCGGCATCCCGCCCCGGCTGCGCCGGCGCCCGCTGCAGAACCCCGAGACGGAGGCGCAGCTGCGCGGGCTGGTCCTGGTCGACCTGCCCGACCACGACTCGGCGGCCGTACAGCACCGCGAACAGGTGGACCGGGTCCTGGCCCTCGTCGACGCCGTCATCTGGGTCGTCGACCCCGAGAAGTACGCCGACGCCGTGCTGCACGAGCGCTATCTGCGGCCCATGGCGGGGCATGCGGAGGTCATGTTCGTCGTCCTCAACCAGACCGACCGGCTGCCCGGCGAGGCCACCCACCAGGTCCTCGACGACCTGCGGCGGCTGCTCGACGAGGACGGGATCGCACTGGGCGAGTACGGCGATCCCGGTGCCACCGTGCTCGCGCTGTCCGCACTCACCGGCGACGGCGTCGGTGAACTGCGCGAGGCACTCGGGCAGTTCGTGGCGGAACGCGGAGCCCCCGCGCGGCGAATTTCGGCCGATCTCGATGCGGCCGCGGAGGAGCTGCGGCCCCTCTACGCGGCGCGGCGGCGGACCGGCCTGAGCGAGGAGGCACGGGACGAGTTCTCCGCCCGGCTCGCGGACGCGGTGGGCGCCTCCGCCGCCGGCGAGGCGGCCGAGCGCGCCTGGCTGCGCAACGCCAACCGCGCCTGCGGAACGCCCTGGCTGCGGCTGTGGCGGTGGTACCGGGACCGGTCCGAACCGACCACCGGGCGGCTGCCGTTGCCGAGCCAGACGGACGAGGAGGTCACGGCACGCCAGCGCGTCGAGCAGGCGGTACGTACGCTCGCCGACCGGGCCTCGACCGGGCTGCCCGCGCCCTGGGCCCAGGCGGTGCGCGAGGCGGCCGTACGCGGCTCCCACGGGCTGCCCGAGGCGCTCGACGAACTGGCGGTACGGGCGGGTCTGCCGCCGGGCCGGCCACCGCGGCCCGGCTGGTGGCCACTGGCCGTCATGGCCCAGGTCTCCATGACGCTCCTTCAAGTCGTGGGCGGACTGTGGCTGCTGGGGCAGATCATCGGGTTCATGGCGCCGAACCTCGGAGTGCCGGTGCTGCTGATGGCGGCCGGCATCATCGGCGGCCCGATCGTCGAGTGGAGCTGCCGGATGGCGGCGCGCGGACCGGCCCGCCGCTACGGCACCGACGCGGAACGGCGATTGCGGGAGGCGGCCGCCGGGTGCGGCCGGGCCCGGGTGCTGGATCCGGTGGCGGCTGAGCTGCTGCGCTACCGGGAGGTGCGGGAGCAGTACGGGCGGGTGACGGGGGTGGGGAACGGGCCCCGGTGACACCCGGACGGGGCGGCGGGTTCCGGAGGGTGACGGTGAGCCTTTCTGCAGATGATCACTCGTCGGAGTCCACCTGGACTCACTCGTCCGAGTGATGGAGTTGTCCACAGGCGGGGGACGGTCCACAGGGCTCGGCGGGCTCGGCCCGACGGAGGCAGTCTGGCGGTGCGGCGATCGCGAAGGGCGCGGTCGCCGCGGCAGACGCAGCCGTACGGGACGGGCCCGTAGGCATGTCCGCCCGGCCCCGGCGGCCGGGCGGGGGAGGGGGTCGTGATGAACGAGACGATCATCTGCGCCGTGGGGAACGTGGCGACGAAGCCGGCGTTCCGGGATCTGGCGTCGGGGCCGTCGGCGCGCTTCCGGCTCGCGGTGACCACGCGCTATCTGGACCGCGAGAAGAACGAGTGGACCGACGGTCACACCAACTTCTTCACGGTGTGGGCAAGGCGGCAGCTGGCCACGAACGTGACGGCCTCGCTGGACGTGGGCGACCCCGTCATCGTGCAGGGCAGGCTCAAGGTCCGTGAGGATGTGCGCGAGGGACAGAACTGGGTCTCGGCGGACCTCGAAGCGGTGGCGATCGGCCACGACCTCACGCGGGGGACCTCGGCGTTCCGGCGGCCGGGCAGGCCGGAACCGGACACGACCGTCGCAGCGCCCCAGCGGCCCGAGCCCAACTGGGAGACCCCGCCCGGCGATTCGGTAACCGACTCGGCCCAACGGGAGCCGGAGCCCGCTGCGGTGACGTGATGTCAGGCGGTGCCCCGAGCTGACCGTACTGCGGCTTATCGGCGAATGCGTTCCGAACGGTCCGGTGGATTTGTCGATAAGCCCTGCTCATGGACCGTCTTGGCGATAACGATTCCGAGTCGGATCGCTTGTCCGACGATATGACCGGCAAGCGTGGTGCGCCGCCTTCATAGGATGCCCGGCATAGCTCTCAGGGCTTCTGATTCTGCTGGTGGGACCACACCCCCCACGTCAATGGTCCTGCTCGAAGGGGAATTTGGTGTTTTCTTCTTTCTCTGCGCAGTCCGCGCGCAGGCGAGGGGCCGTGCGCCTCGCCGCCGCGGCGCTGGTGTCCGGTCTTGTGGCCGTCGGGGTGCTCTCCGGAGCCGGTACGGCCACCGCGGAGGAGACGACACAGGGCCAGGGCGGGGCGACCGCCACCATAGGCGGCCTCAAGACGTACGGCACCGCCGTGATCCACGAGAAGACCGGGGACCAGCAGGTCTCGGCGGGCCTGTTCGAGATGTCCGTCGACGGCGGCGGCACCCTGCAGACGTACTGCGTCGACATCCACAACCCCACCCAGCGGGACGCCAAGTACCACGAGACCGCGTGGAGCGGCACCTCGCTGGGCGACAACAAGAACGCCGGCCGGATCCGCTGGATCCTGCAGAACTCCTACCCGCAGGTCAATGACCTCGCCACGCTCGCGGCGAAGGCGGGCGTCCGGGGCGGCCTGACCGAGCAGGACGCGGCGGCGGGCACCCAGGTGGCCATCTGGCGCTACTCGGACCACGCCGACGTGGAAGCCGTCGACCCGCAGGCCGAGAAGCTCGCGGACTACCTGCAGAAGAGAGCCGTCGACCTGGCGGAGCCCGCGGCATCGCTGACGCTGGACCCCCCTGCGATCTCGGGCCACCCCGGCGAGCTGCTCGGCCCGGTGACCGTGCACACCAACGCGGCCGGCGTGAGCGTGACGCCGCCGATGGGCGCGGCGACCAGCGGGGTCCGGATCGTCGGCAAGGACGGCAGGCCCCTCACCTCCGCGGCCGACGGCAGCCAGGTCTTCTTCGACGTGCCCGAGCACGCCGCCGACGGCTCGGCCGAGCTCACCGTGCAGGCCTCGACCACCGTGCCGGTGGGCCGCGCCTTCGCCTCCGACACCCGCAGCCAGACGCAGATCCTGGCCGGCTCCAGCGAGTCGACGGTCTCCGCGACGGCCGGTGCGACCTGGGCGAAGAAGGGCGCGATACCGGCCCTCTCGGCCGCGAGGAACTGCGCCAAGGAGGGTGTGGACATCACCGCCGCCAACCAGGGCGACGAGGCGTTCACCTTCGAGCTGATGGGGATCGAGCACAGCATCCCGGCGGGCGGGTCCCGCACGGTGACGATCCCCCTGCAGGAAGACCAGCCCTACGACTTCACGATCACGGGACCCGCCGGCCTCAAGGAACGCTTCACCGGCATCCTCGACTGCAGGACCCAGACCTCCGAGACCGGCAACGCCACCCAGATCCTCAGCGAGCCGAGCCCCGCGACGGTGGGCGGCACGGCAGACGACACCAACCTCGCCGCCACCGGCGGCTCCAGCACAACCCCACTGATCGCGGGCATCGCCATCGCCTTCGTGCTGATCGGCGGCGCGGCCCTGGTCCTCGTAGGAAAGAAGGACGCACCGACACAGGACTGAGCCGTCGGAGGAAGGGATGTCTCCAGATGGTGACCTGCGACGACGATGAGGTGCCCCTGACGGGGGGACGCATCACGGAAGGAGTGGTGAGGGTCGCAGACACCGTGCGGCGGCCCTCAACGGGGTCCTCCGCCTTCGTCGGCGCCCTGCTCACCCACCTCGAGCGGTACGGGTTCACCGGCGCACCCCGCTACCTCGGCACCGACGAGAAGGGCCGCGACATGCTGTCGTACCTCCCCGGTTGTGTGCCGTCCCGCTTCCGGCGCTGGACCGACCCGCAGGTCGCCGCGGCCGGCACCCTGCTGCGCAAGCTGCACGAGGCCACCCGCGGCAGCGACCTCACGGGCACGGCCCCGGTGGTGTGCCACCACGACCCCGGCCCCAACAACGTCGTCTTCGGCTCCCACGACGACCTGCCCGCCGCGTTCATCGACTTCGACACAGCAGCGCCGGGTGACCCGCTCGAAGACCTGGGATACATGGCCTGGACGTGGTGCGTCTCGTCCCGCCCCGACCGAGGACCGGTCTCCGGCCAGGCGGCCCAGGTACGGCTTCTCGCCGACTCCTACGGCCTCGCCCCGCAGAGCCGCCCGACCCTGTTCGACGCGATGCTGGACCGCCAGACCCGCAACGCCCGCTGGTGGCGCGACCAACTCGACCGGCCCGGACCGCACCGCGTGGGAGAAGACCGGATCGCCGCCGGCATCGCCTGGTCCGGGCGCGAGCACGACTACACGGCGGCGCACCGCGCCGAGTTCGCCGCGGCTCTGTACTGAACTGATCCGTCACCTCCCCAACACCCGCCCCTCCACGACGCGTTCGGTCACATCCGTGGAGCCCCGGTGAGTTCGACGGGCAGGATGGCCTCATGACGAAGTCATCCGGATCGCCGGCGCCGTGCACCTCCTCCGGGTCGGTGCTGTCCCTGTGGTCGCAGGATTCGGTGCTGTCGATCGGCTCGGTGGGGTCGGTGCTGTCGATCGGGTCCGTCGGGTCGGCCCTGTCCGTCGGGTCGGTCGGGAGTGTGCTCTCCGGCGGGTCGATCGGTTCGGCGCTGTCGCTGATCTCGGCCGGGTCATGGCTGAGCACAGGATCACTGCTGTCCGCTCAGTCCCGGTGGTCGGTGCTGTCCTGGCGTTCCTCCCGCGCCTTCCGGTCGGCGGGGGTGGCCGGGGCGACGGCCGTAGCTGCCCTGCTGCTGGCTCAGCGGCTGCCCAAGGCGAACGGCCACCACTGACAGTGGCCATGGCGCCGAGGGAGTGAATCTGCGAGAAGATCTCGGTCAGCGTCTTCCACCCGGCGGCGGACACCGACCCGAGAAGGGCCGATCTCGTGATCATCTTTGGCACCAAGGGGTACCTGTACCAGCTCGCGATACTCACGCTGGTGTGCGGAGGCTGCGGCAACCCTGCCGCGCACACGCTCAGGAAGCGCGTCACGAAGTTCACGCTGTTCTTCGTGCCGCTGTTCCCCATCTCGACGAGGTACGCCACGCAGTGCACCTTCTGCGGCACGGAACAGAAGGTCACCAAGGAACAGGCCGAACAGCTCCAGGCCCAGTCCACAGGCGCTCCCGGAGCCCAGCACTACGGCCGGCCGCAGCAGCCCCACCAGCACCCCGGAGCCTGAGCACCCACCGTCGCGGACAACGAAACCCCAGGTCACAGCCCCCCGGCCAGATGGGTTACCACCCAAGCCTGGACCTCAGGCAAGATGGGGTGTATCTGCCCACTGCCAGATTTCAAGCTGCCGGACGGTTTCTCTTGGCTGAGTACATCTACACCATGCGCAAGACGCGCAAGGCAATCGGCGACAAGGTCATCCTTGACGACGTTTCGCTGAACTTCCTGCCCGGCGCGAAGATCGGTGTGGTCGGCCCGAACGGTGCCGGTAAGTCGACCATTCTGAAGATCATGGCGGGGCTGGAGCAGCCGTCGAACGGTGACGCGTTCCTGTCGCCGGGCTACACCGTGGGCATCCTGCTCCAGGAGCCCCCGCTCAGCGAGGACAAGACCGTCCTGGAGAACGTCCAGGAGGGCGTCGCCGAGGTCAAGGGCAAGCTCGACCGGTTCAACGAGATCGCCGAGCTGATGGCCACCGACTACTCCGACGCGCTGCTCGACGAGATGGGCAAGCTGCAGGAGGAGCTCGACCATGCGAATGCATGGGATCTCGATGCTCAGCTGGAGCAGGCCATGGACGCTCTGGGATGCCCGCCCGGCGACTGGGCGGTCACCAACCTCTCCGGTGGTGAGAGGCGCCGCGTCGCGCTCTGCAAGCTGCTGCTTGAGGCCCCCGACCTGCTGCTCCTCGACGAGCCCACCAACCACCTCGACGCCGAGTCGGTGAACTGGCTGGAGCAGCACCTCGCCAAGTACGACGGCACCATCGTGGCCGTCACCCACGACCGGTACTTCCTGGACAACGTCGCCGGGTGGATCTGCGAGGTCGACCGCGGCCGGCTGCACGGCTACGAGGGCAACTACTCCAAGTACCTGGAGACCAAGCAGACCCGTCTCAAGGTCGAGGGGCAGAAGGACGCCAAGCGCGCCAAGCGGCTCAAGGAAGAGCTGGAGTGGGTGAGGTCGAACGCCAAGGGGCGCCAGGCCAAGTCCAAGGCCCGTCTCGCCCGCTACGAGGAGATGGCGGCCGAGGCCGACAAGATGCGGAAGCTGGACTTCGAGGAGATCCAGATCCCGCCGGGTCCGCGGCTCGGCAGCATCGTCGTCGAGGTCACCAACCTCAGCAAGGGCTTCGGCGACAAGGTCCTCATCGACGACCTCAGCTTCACCCTGCCGCGTAACGGCATCGTCGGTGTCATCGGCCCGAACGGCGCCGGCAAGACCACCCTCTTCAAGATGATCCAGGGTCTGGAGACCCCGGACTCCGGCTCCATCAAGGTCGGCGAGACCGTCAAGATCTCGTACGTCGACCAGAGCCGCGAGAACATCGACCCGAAGAAGACCCTCTGGGCCGTCGTCAGCGATGAGCTCGACTACATCAATGTCGGCCAGGTCGAGATGCCGTCGCGTGCGTACGTGTCCGCCTTCGGCTTCAAGGGTCCCGACCAGCAGAAGCCCGCCGGTGTCCTCTCCGGTGGTGAGCGCAACCGCCTCAACCTCGCGCTCACCCTCAAGCAGGGCGGCAACCTGCTGCTGCTCGACGAGCCGACCAACGACCTGGACGTCGAGACGCTGTCGAGCCTGGAGAACGCGCTGCTGGAGTTCCCGGGCGCGGCCGTGGTCGTCTCCCACGACCGGTGGTTCCTGGACCGCGTCGCCACGCACATCCTCGCCTACGAGGGTGACTCCAAGTGGTTCTGGTTCGAGGGCAACTTCGAGTCGTACGAGAAGAACAAGATCGAGCGGCTCGGACCGGACGCCGCGCGTCCGCACCGCGCCACCTACAAGAAGCTGACCCGGGGCTGATCGATCTTGCGTCACATCTACCGCTGCCCCCTGCGCTGGTCGGACATGGACGCGTACGGCCATGTCAACAACGCGATCTTCCTCCGGTATCTGGAGGAGGCCCGCATCGACTTCCTGTCCCTTCGGGGCAAGGAGTCCAAGCAGGGGTCCGTGGTGGCGCGCCATGAGATCGACTACAAGCGGCAGCTCGTCCACCGGCCCGACCCGGTGGACATCGAGCTGTGGGTCACCGAGATCAGGGCCGCGTCCTTCACCGTCAGCTACGAGGTGAAGGACGAGGACGTGGTCTATGTACGGGCCTTGACCGTCGTCGTGCCCTTCGACTTCGAGACGCAGCGGCCGCGCCGGATCACCTCCGAGGAGCGGGAGTTCCTCGAGGGGTACCGGGACGACGCCGAGGAGGAGGCCGTCGCCGCATGACGGTGCTCCACCTTGCCGACGAGGGGGAGGCGGCGGACCTCGCGGCCTTCCTCTCGCGGCTGCTCCACTACGACCGCGGTGCCGCGGTACGCCTCCAGGCCGCCGGGACCGCGCTCGCCGTCTTCGGGCGGCCACCGTCCTTCGAGGTGCTGGCGATCCGCGCGGTGCGGCTCGCCAAGCCGTACGAGAAGGGGCTCGACGTCACGCTCGACGTGACCGTGTCCGCCGGTGAACTCCTGGAGGCCGTGGACGAGTCGGCCGCGACGGCCGGCGTTCCGGCGCCGGTCACCGGGCCGCCCTGGGCGGGCGTCCTCCCGCCGCGCGGCGGCTGGCGGCCCGAGCCCGGGCTGCCAGCGCCCGATGCCCTGCGGGCCATGGTCGGCGCGGCCGTCGCCGAGTTCCGCTCCCGTACCGGGGAGCTGGCGCCCGAGCTGCGCACACGCGCCGAACTCGACCGCATCGGACGGGACATCTGGTCCCGGACCGTCGGCGACACCCGTCTTCCGGTACGGGCCGCGCACGCGGCACAGTCGCTCGGGTTCCTCCGGTCCACGCAGGGCGCCGGGGACCTCGCGTTGGTCTCGTCGGGGGCCTGGCTGCGGCTGCGTACGCCGTACGGGTCGATTGCCGTACGGCGTGCGGGACTTGGCGCGCTGGACGTCAGCGTCCGGTAGCCATCCGGGCAGGGCCGGTGGCCACCCCACGTGATCACTCGCTGTCGTCGGGTCGTACGGCGATGTGGTCCGGCTCCAGTTCCAGGGCCACGCGATCGCGCATGCCCAGGGCCTCGGTGTACTCGGCGGGGAGCTGCAGGCGGCCGGCCCGGTCGAGCATCGCGTACTCGCGGGCGACCACCGTCTCGTGGCCGGTGGTCGCGTCGACCTCGCTGCGGCGCAGGACCTCCGTGGAGGTGCGCCCGTCGCGGATGGCGACCGTGCGGCGGACCTCGCCGGCGACCGCCTGGTCGTGGGTGACGATGACGATGGTGGTGCCCAGGCGTTCGTTCGCGGTGCGGAAGGCGGCGAAGACCTGCTGAGCGGTGTGGGAGTCGAGTTCGCCGGTGGGTTCGTCGGCGAGCAGGACCGCCGGGTTGTTGGCGAGGGCCACGGCGATGGCGACGCGTTGCTGCTGGCCGCCGGACATCTGGTGGGGGCGGCGGTCGCGGCAGTCGGCGACCTCCAGCAACTCCATCAGTTCCAGGGCCCGTTCGGTGTGCGGTCGGCGCTTTGTGCGGGCGCCCGTGAGCTGCATGGGGAGGGTGATGTTCTGGGCCGCGGTGAGGTAGGGGAGGAGGTTGCGGGAGGTCTGCTGCCAGACGAAGCCGACGGTGGTGCGGCGGTAGGTCAGTCGGTCCTTCGCGGTCATGGTGAGGAGGTTGTGGCCGGCTACGCGGGCCGTGCCGGCGGTGGGGGTGTCGAGGCCCGCGAGGATGTTCATGAGGGTGGATTTGCCGCTGCCGGATGCGCCTACGAGGGCCATGAGTTCGCCCTCGTGGACGAGGAGGTCCAGGCCTTGGAGGGCTTGGACCTCTGTGCTGTCCGTGGTGAAGATGCGGACCAGGCGGTCGCAGGTGATGAGGGCGTCGTGGCCGTAGGTGGGGCGGGTGCGGTTTGCTGCGGCGCGGGTGGCCAGGTCGGTGAGGGTCGGATTCGCCGGGGGCATCGGGGTCTCCTGGGTTTCGGTTTCGGGCGACAGTGGCCCGGGGTGGGGGTTGCTGTGGGGGCGGGGATGCTTGCCCGCGCCGGCGGGGTGCCGCTGTGCCCACCCGTGCCGCCCTGAGCGGCACGATTGCCCGCAGCTGGGGCGGCGGCAGGGCTGCCCGCAGCTGGGGCGGCGCGGCTGTCCGCAGCCAGGTTGGCGGGGCTGCCGCAGCTGGGGCGGCTGGACTGTCCGCAGCTAGGGTGGTGCGCTCGCGTCGCCCGCCCTCAGTTCCGCCACCGCTCCCCGCCGCCCGGTCCACCAGGCCTGAGCCGTTGCGACTCCCACCGTCAGCAGGACGATCGCCGTTGCCGGTAGCAGCAGTGATGTCGCGTCCGTTCGTAGCACCGCATCCGTTGCCGGTCCTCGGTCCGAGGACAGTGCGATGGTCGTGAGGTCTACGCCCGGTGACAGGAGCCGGATCGTTGCCCAGCCCGTCAGGGTGCCGCCGGCTGCCGCCAGGACCGCCTGGGGCAGCGACTCCAGGATCAGCAGGTGGCGGCCCTGGGCGCGGGTCAGGCCCATGGTGCGTAGACGGGCCAGGAGGGCCGTGCGTTCGGGGGCCGTGCGCAGGAGGGACAGGAGCAGGGACAGTACGGCGTAGCCGGCGCCCGCGGCGACCGCCGTCGTGTAGACGCGTTCGGCGCCGGTCTGGAGGGGGGAGTCGGCGTATCGTGCGCGTTCCTCGGCGCGTAGTTGTACGTTCGCCGAGTGGGGTGCCGCTCTGCGCAGGGCGGGTCCGTTGAGGTGGGTGCCGGTCAGTAGCAGTGCGGTGGGGAGGGACGCCTGCCTGTTGAGGCCGGCGCGGTCCACGACCAGGAAGTTGTCGCCGGCGACGGCCGGGGTGCGGTCCCGGACGAGGGTGATGCGGACCGTGACCGTGGTGCCGTCCTCCAGGCGTACCGGGAAGGGCCGGGTGCCGTAGGTTTCCGCCACCGCGGGGGAGGCGAGTGCCGGGAGCGGACCGTGGCCCGGCGGTTCCCTCAACTCCCCTTCGGGGAAGGGGCCGAGGCCCGTCCGGCTCGCCAGTTCTGCGTAGTCCCGCGGATCCACCCCGGCCAGCGGTACCGGCCGGGTGAGGTCGGTCGGCTTGGCCTGGTACGTGATGCTCGCGACCGCGAGGCCCTGTACGCCGGGCGTCCGGCGGATCCGGTCCGGCAGGCCCGCCGGCAGCGGGGACGTCGTCTCGATGCGGGCGTCGGCGCCGACCGCGAGCAGGGCCGCCTGGTCACGGGCCTCGCGTACGCCCGCGAGGACCGAGCCGCCGAAGGCCGCCGTGGTGAGGGCCGTGAGCAGGGCCAGCAGGGGCAGGACCGCGGAGGCGGAGGTGCGGCCCGCTCGGGCCAGCGACAGATGGCCCAGCGCGCCGCGCAGCCGGGCCGCCGGACGGGCCAGGCCGCGCAGCGGGAGCGGGTAGAGACGGACCAGCACCAGGGCCGCGACCACTCCCACCAACACCGGTGCCAGCGCCGTCAGTTGATCGCCGGTCGTGCCCCGTCTGCGCAGGGTCTCGACCGCGCCCAGGGCCACCACGACCAGGGTGAGCTCGGCGACCGTGCGGCGCCGGGACGGCCGTACGGAGGTCACGTCCGCACGGCCGCCATGGATACGGCCGGTCCGGTGCGCGGCAGCCGCCCGCAGGGGCAGGGCCGTGCAGGCGACCGCCGTGACCGTTGCCGCCGCGGCGATCGCTTGGGGGGCGCGGCCGCCGGGGAGCGCGAGCAGGGCGACCGCCAGGCCCGCGGCGCCCGCGGGGAGCGCGACCACCGCGGTCTCGGCGAGGAGGCGGCCCGCCAGGCCCGGCAGGGATGCGCCGCGGGCGCGCAGCAGGGTGAGTTCGGCGCGGCGGCGGTCGGCGGCCAGGCCGCCCGCCATCAGCAGGACCACGGCGGCCACCGTGCCCGCGCCGAAGGCGGCGACGGCCAGGAGTGGGCGGACGCCGGACCGAAGACCGGTGAAGTCGTTCAGTACGGTGTCCAGGTCGGTGGCCACCGTCGTGGACGGGTCGGTGAGCGTGCGGATCTTGCGCAGGGTGGGCCCGGACTCGAGGGAGGCGACGGCGGACTTCAGGCGGTCCGCCTCGTGGGCGTGGAGCGCGGCGGGCGAGGGGGCCAACTGCCAGTAGCGCCAAGGGCTCACGGCCGTGCCCAGCAGCGCCGGGGCCGCTGCGGGGGCGAGCAGCAGAGAGCCGGCCCAGTACCTGTCGGGGTCGGCGCCGTTTCCCGGCAGCAGGACGAGATCGGGGGTGCGCAGGAGGGGCTGGGTGGCCCAGTAGGCGCCCTCGGGGTCGCGCGGGGCGACGATGCCGGTGACGCGGACGGCCAGCGGGGCGCGTTCCACGCCGGGCACATGGATGACCGAACCGACCTTGATGTGCAGGCTCTTGGCGGTCTGGACGGTGACGGCGGCCTCCACCCCGGCGGTGTCGGCGGTGACCCGGCCGGCGTGCGGAAGGCGTCCGCTGCGTACCGTCGCATGGTCGGCGAGGCCGTGCTGCGCGGCGAGGGACAGCTGCGCCGGCAGACCGCTCGGCCGGGGCAGCCAGCGGTCCGGGACCTCCTGGGGCTTGGTGCGCACCCCGTACGTCGACTGGTCCGGATCCACGACGAGCGGCCGCGGCACGGCCGCACGGACCTTCGCGTACTGCGCGGCGAGCGTGCCGGGGAGCAGCGCCTCCTCGCGCTGCTCCCGTGGCAGGAACAGGCTGGGCTGTTCGGCCCACACCCCCACGCCGGTGGTCGCGGGCCGGGCCCGCTCGACGGCCCGGCGCAGAGCGGCGTCCTCGTACCGGTCGACCGCCCGCGGGAACGCGGCCGCGAGGCAGGCGGTCAGCGCCACCAGCAGCGCCAGCGCACAGGCGGCACCGGGCGCGGCACGCAGTCTCGTACGCACCCAGGGAGCCGGCACCGCGTTCATGTCACTCGCCCCCCTGCTCCCGCAACGACACCACCGGGTCCCCGCGCCGCACCGCCAGCGCCGCCGTGACGAGCAGCGGAGTCACCGACACGGCGGCCAGCAGTACGGCGATCTGCGGCACCGGCAGTTCGACCAGCACCCGCGGCACCGGGCGTGTGGCCTGTTCCGTCAGCACGATCAGCGGGACCACCGCCCGGGTCAGCACCGTCCCCAGGGCCGTCCCCGCCACCAGCGCCAGCGCCACCAGCACGCCCTGCTCGACGGCGATCATGCGGGCCAGTCGGCGGCGCGGGGCGCCCAGAGCCCGTAGCACGGCCAGTTCGGCGCCCCGCTCCCGCAGCGACCCCGCCGCGCTCACCGCGAAACCGACCGCGGCCAGCGCCGCCGCCACCCCGGCCGCCGCCGCGAACGCCGCCTCCGCGCCCGCGCCGAACGGATCGTCCCGCAGCCGGGCGGCCGTCTCGTCCCGCACCACGACCTGCGCCGGGTCCAGCTCGGGCAGCGCCCGCAGAGCCCTCGCGACCTCGGCCGACTCTCCGGGGGCGGTCCGCAGCCACCACTCCGTGGGCGTGACGCTCGTCCCGTACCGGGCCTCCAACAGCCGGTTCACGGACCGCAGATCGACCAGCAGGGCGCCCCCGCCGGCGTCGCCGGTCGTCGGCAACTCCCGTACCGCACGCACGATCCGCACCGGCACGTTCTCCCCGCCGACCGGCACGTCCACCCGCTGCCCGGTGCGCGCGCCCGCCGAGGTGAGGAACCGGTCGGTCGCCACCGCCGTGATCTCGGGGGGCCTCGGCTGTACGACCTGCACCCGCACCGTCAACGACGCGGTGACCCAGGTGTCCTCGGCCGGCACATACCCCGTGCCGTACTCGACCGTGAGCGGCCCTGACGAACTCATGGCCGGTTTCGTCGGGTTCGTCTTCCCGTCCGGTGAGGAGGCGTCCCCGTCTGTGCGCACGGACGCCTTCCAGGAGGCGGGCAGCGGCACCTGCCGCACGGTCCCGTCCATCGCGGTCGCCGTCAACTGGCCCAAGGTCAGGCGCTGTTGTTCCGCCTCCCCGACCGGCTGGGACAGCACCAACTGCACGTCCGTGAGCGCCAGCGGCCCCCCGGAGACGGGCACGTCGAGCGCGTGCGCCCGCCCGTCGCGGGGGAGTTCCCCCGCCGGCACCTGGTACGGCGTCCCGTACCGGTCCACCAGCGTGACCGTCACGTCCGCCGCCGGGCCCGACCCGTTCCGGGAGGAGCTGTGCAGGGTCGCCGTCAGCCGCAGCCGGGCGGTGTGCGGGGGCACCTTCGCGCCGGTCGTCGGCGTCCTCGGGCCCAGGGACGCGAGCAGCGGCCGTACCGGCTGCGAGGCCAGGTCCCGGCGCATCAGCACCGTGTCCGCCGCCTGCGCGGTGTCCAATGCCAGCAGTGCGGCCGTGCGGTCGCCGGACAACGGCAGGTCCGCGCGGAAGGCGGGGGCGACCTCTTGTACGTGCGGGATGGCCGCGTAGGTCTCCGTGCGCCCGAGGCCGTCCTCCCCGGCGGCCAGGACACGCACCGGGGCGCCCGCGCCGAAGTCCGCCTGGTCGCCCTGCGAGCGGTTCCAGGAGGCACGCTGCCCGACCGCCAGCATGCCGAGCGTGACGGCCAGGACCAGCAGCAGCACCGGGCCCGCCCCGCGCATCGGGCGGCGGCTCAACTGCCAGCCCGCCAGCGCCGCGGTCAGCCCGCGCCCGCCGGCCGCCCGGCGCTCGGCGAGCCGCGCGACCAGGGGCAGCAGGCGCAGGGTCAGTACCGTGCCGGCGAGCAGGGCGAGTGGCGGGGCGGCGACCAGTAGCGGGTCGATGCCGAGCGTGCCGGACTTGTCTCCGTTCACGGCACCGGAGTTCTGCTTGTCCAGCTGCCAGTACGCTACGGCGGCCACGGCCAGCAGGGCCAGATCGGCGCCGGCGCTTGCTGTGCGGTTGAGAGCTCGGGTGCCTCTGTGATTCGCCGAGTGCGGCAGGTTCGGGGCTGATCGCGCAGTTCCCCGCGCCCCTTCGGGGCGCTGACCACTGCGCGACAAGCCACGACGGACCCGCACACGATCGACGGACCCTCGTGGAGCGCCGGTCAGCGTCACGGCCAGGGCGCACCCCAACCCCGCGGCCCCCGCCACCACCCACACCGCGAGTCCCCCGCCCGCCGGCACCTCCAGCCGCAGTCCGATCCGTGCCAGCGGCCCCTGGGCGGCCAGCAGTCGGGTGAGGGGGCCGGCCAGCAGTGGTCCGCACAGCACCGCGGGCGCCGCCAGGAACAGGGCCTCCAGGGCGGCCGGCGAGGCGATCCGCGCCCGGGAGGCGCCGCGGGCCCGCAGCAGCCGGACCTCGCCCGCGCGCTCGGCGCTCAGCAGCCGGGCCACCAGCAGCAGCGCACAACAGGCCAGCAGCACCAGCTGCAACGCGACGATCAGCAGCGTCGAACGGGAGACGAGCAGCGAGCGCTCCACGCGGTCGAGAACCTCGGGCAGGGAGGTGCTCGCAGCCGTCGCGCCGCTGAGGACGGGCTGTCGGCGCAGGGCAACCCCACCCGCTCCGGCCGCCTTGCGCAGCTCGCCGATCCGCCCGGTCGTCAGCGTCGAGAAGTCGGCCGACGCCAGCCACCCGGAGGGCCCGGCGCTCACCTTTCCGCCGCTCAGCACGCCAGGTGCGGCGAGCAGGGGGCCGTACGTCGTGAAGTCGACGGTGGTGACGCCCCGGCCGCGCAGGTCGTCCAGCCGCCAGTAGGGCGCGTCCGCCCGGGCGGGCCGGTACAGGCCGGTGAGCGTGACGTGCGCCTTCGGGCCGCCGAGCCGGTCGGCGAGGGTGAGGCGGGCGCCGGGCTTCAGGCCGAGGCGCTGGGCGGCGGTCTGCGGGAGGGCCGCCTCGATGCCGGCGCCGGAGTCCGTCCGGGGTGCCCGTCCCGACACGAACCGCACCTGGGTCGGGTCGAGCGCCGCGACATACGTCAGACCGGGGTTCCCGGACCGCTCGGCCGGCGGCTGCAGCGAGCGCGGCAGTGCGTACGGCCCCGAGCGCACCAGGGTCCGCACGGTCACCGGCAGCCCGTCGAACATCCGCCGCGCCCCTTGCCGTACGGCGTCCTCGACGGCGGCGCGCCGGTCCGCCGGGACGTCGGCCTTGACGATCAGCGCGGCATCGCCGGCGTTCTGCGGGTCCCGCAGCGAGTGGCGCAGGGCCGCGTCACCGATCGCGCCCGAGTAGGCGGTGAGGGTCGCGAGGACGGCCGTGGTCAGCAGCACGGTGAGCAGCGCGGCGGCCAGCAGCGGGCGGTGCGCACGGGCACGTAACAGGACGAACCGTGCCACCGCACCGAACGCCGTCACGCCCAACCCCCCGTGGTTGTCCAGACCTCCGGGCGATGTTGTCAGAGGGCGTGGGCCCTCGGTAAGCGCTTGTACGGAGGGCGTGACCGGATCGTGACCGGATTCCGGCGTCGTACGACCGGAATCCGCACGTCATGCGGTCGGGTTCAGTCCGGGGCGTTCACCATCGAGGCCGCGGCGTACGTCAGGTACTTCCACAGCTGCTGCTCGTGCTCCTCGGACAGGCCGAGCTCGTCGACGGCGTCCCGCATGTGCCGCAGCCAGGCGTCATGCGCCTCGCGGTTCACGGTGAAGGGGGCGTGGCGCATGCGCAGCCGGGGGTGGCCGCGGTTGTCGCTGTACGTCGTCGGGCCGCCCCAGTACTGGATCAGGAACAGCGTGAGGCGCTCCTCGGCCGGGCCGAGGTCCTCCTCGGGGTACATGGGCCGCAGCACCGGGTCCTCGGCCACGCCCTCGTAGAAACGGTGGACGAGGCGGCGGAAGGTCTCCTCCCCGCCGACCTGCTCGTAGAAGGTCTGTGTCTCAAGCGTGCCGCGCCGGATCTCGGTCACTGTGGGGTGCCTCGCATGGGTCGTTCCGGTCCGCCCGTATCTTTTCTGCCGGGGGTCCGGGGGTCGTCCCCCGGAAATTGCAGTACGCCCTCCATGCTCTCAGACCGCTCGGCGGAGGACCTGAGGCTTAGGTCCCCGCCCGCATCCAGGAAGCGGACATTCCGGATCTGGCGCCTTCGGTACTCGCCTCCTGCCCTGCCCCGCAGCACAGTGGACGTATGGGCGCAGCTGCTGTCGGCAAGGAACTGGACGACCTCGCTGCCACCGCGCGGGCGGAGCTCGTGGAGGAGATCGAGGCGAGCGGGGCCTGGGAAGAGGACCCGGTGTGGCGGGAGGCGTTCGAGGGGGTCCCGCGCCATCTCTTCGTGCCGTACTACTACGTCGGAGTCGTGGGCGGCTACGAGCGGCGATGGGGCGAGAGCCCTGATCCGCGGACACGCGAGCGGTGGCTGCGCGGCGCCTATGAGGACGCCCCGCTGGCCACCCGGCTGCGCGACGGCGAGCTGCTCTCCTCCAGCAGCCAGCCGTCGCTGATGGCGAAGATGCTGGCCGAGCTGAGGGTCGAGGACGGCAACCGGGTCCTGGAGATCGGTGCGGGCACCGGCTACAACGCGGCCCTGCTGGCCCACCGGCTCGGCGAAGACGATCTGGTCACCACCGTCGACCTGGAGCCGGAGATCACCGAGTCGGCCCGGCAGCACCTGGCCGCCGCCGGCTACCACCCGGCCGTCGTCACCGGCGACGGCGCCCGCGGAGTCCCTGAGCGCGGCCCCTTCGACCGGATCATCGCCACCTGCGCCCTGACCTCGATCCCGCGCGCCTGGCTCGCCCAGTGCAACCCGGGCGCCCGGATCCTCGCCCCCTTCGCCACCGGCCTGATCGCCCTGACGGTCCGGAACGCCGCCCACGCCGAGGGCCGCTTCCTGCACACCCCCGCCTACTTCGTCCCGCTGCGCGGCGGGACCCGCCCCGAGCAGGAGTCACTCCGACTCGACGCGATCCCCCGCCGGGCCAGGGACCACGAACTCTTCCGCTTCCTCCTGACCCTGACGCGCGCCACCCTCGCCCCCCAGGAGGCCTTCGCCTTGTGGGAGCGCGAAGAGCAACCGCAACGGGAGCGCTACGGCGTCACGGTCGACGGCGAGCAGGAGTGGGCATGGCTGGACAACCCGAAGGGACCGTACGTCTGGCCCCTCCGGGGCGTGAGCGGCTTCTAGGGGCGCGGGGAACTGCGCGACCAGCCACGACGGTGCCGCAGACAAACGACGGCATCAACCCCGACGAATCGTGATCGTCGTCCACGCACCGACGTGCACCCGGTCCCCGTCCTGCAACGGCACCGGCACAAAGGGTTGAATCGGCTCATCGGAGCCGTTGACCGTCGTACCGTTCGTCGAGTTCTGGTCCACGACCGCCCAACTGCCGTCCGGCTGCTGAACGAGCACCGCGTGCTGGTGCGAGACGCCCGGGTCCTCCGGCGGCACCGCCAGGTCGATGTCGGGGGTGTCGCCGGTGGAGTGCCGGCGGCGGCCGATGGTGATCTGGTTGCCGCTGAGGGTGCGCTGCTGCTCGGGCGAGTACGCGGGCAGGTTGAGCCCCGCGGCCTCGGGGCCGGAGCGCTGCATCATCGCCATGAAGTACTCGCGGTCCGGACCGATGGTCGCCGTCCAGGTCACCGGCCCGCCGTGGGTCTGCGGGAAGCCCTGGCCGGGCGGGGGCGCCTGAGCCGGGCCGGGCTGCGGATAGCCGTAGCCACCCCCCTGGGCCGGGCCACCGGGAGCACCGGGGCCGGGGCCGCCGGACGGCGGGGAGATCACCCAGTCGTCGTCTCCGCCGCCGAAGGACGGGCCGCCCTGCTGCGGCGGACGTCCCGTCTCCTGCGGGAAGCGGGGCGGGGCCGGCGGACCGGGCTGCTGGAACGCCTGCGGGGCGCCACCGGGACCACCGGGGCCGCCGTGGCCGCCGTGCGGTGTGGGACCGGGCGGCGGCGGGACCGGGCGCGAGGGGTCGGGGCCGAAGCCGGACCGGTCGGCGAACGGGCTCGGCGGACGGGGAGGCTCGGTGCCGAAGGGGCTCGGCGGCGGGCCCGAGGGCTCGTTGCCGAACGGGCTCGGCGGGATCGGCTCCGCCGGGCGGTTCACCTGGGACGGACGCGAGCCCTGGTACTCGTACGAGTCGCCACCGCCGTACGACGGCCCGGGCTGCTGCTGGAAGGGCCCGCCGGGGCCGGGCGCCGGCTGGCGCGGGGCGGCCGGGGTGTAGGAGGTCGCGGTGTTCGTCAGGAAGTTCCACCGGCACTCCTCGCAGAACGGCGCACCGCCCTCACGGGGCGTACGGCACTGCGGGCAGAGCTCCGGCTCGTGGTCCGGCACCGCGGACAGCGGACGGCCGCCGGGCTGAGGGCCCTGACCGGGCTGCGGGAAGCCGTAGCCGCCGCCGGGCGGGGGCGGCGGGGGAGGGGGCGGAGGCACGGCACCGGCCATGCGGTGACCGCAGACCTCGCACCAGTCGTCGGAACCCGACTGGTGTCCGTTCGGGCAGGTCGGCATGTCGGCGCTTCCCCCTTTCCTTCAGGGTCCTGTTCGGTCCTGTGATGTGTACGGCGACGTGACGTCCGGTGTCACTTCTTTACACGAACAGTCTTTGTCGACCGTGTCTCGAGAGTCATCTCGTCGGCCTCCTCGACCTTCGCTTTCAGTCGCACAGTACCTGTCGCGGCATCGACCACGTCCACCACCTTCGCAAGCAGTTTCGCAGTATCCGCGTTTCCGGAGGCGCTGGCGAGCTGAACGGCCCGGCCCAGTTTGGCCGTTGCTCCATCCATATCGCCCGCTTTGCGAAGATCCAGCCCTTGTTGGATGGCCTGTGCCAGTTCGGCCTGCCCGGTGTAGTGGGCGACCTGGGGGTTGATCGAGGTGGAAGCCGCCATGTCGTCGGTCCACACGGCCCTGACCAGGCCCTGGGCGCCGAGGTTCTGCGCGCTGCCGTCGGGCTGCGGGACGACCAGGGAGACCCGGGCGGCCAGCATCTCCTGGCCGAGGCTCGCGGCCGGGACCTCGACGCATACGTGGTAGTCACGGGACTCGTCGCCCCAGGAGCCGGTGGGGTAGTCCCCGGCGCGCGGGCCGGCCTCGGTGCGGCGGTCGGTCAACTCCTCGACCGTGGGCGCGACTTGCTTGACGAACTTGATGGCGGTGCCGACCGGCGTCCACAGCCGCAGAGCGACGTCGGCGACCTCCTTGCCCATCGCCTTCTCCATCATCTGCGTGAAGTCGGCGGCGAGGGCGGCCGGGTCGGCGACGATGTCGGCGGTGCCGAGCAGCGCGGAGGCGATCCCTGTGACTTCTTTCACTTCCCAGTCGGTGCCCACGCCACGTGCGTCACAGGTGAAACGTCCGGCGCAGGAGTCCAGGGCGGCCTTGAGGTCCTCGGGCGACTCGTGCTCGTTGCGGCCGTCGGTGAGCAGGATGCCGTGCCGGATGGCGACCTCGTCCGAGGAGAGCAGCCGGTCGGCGAGCTTGAGCCAGGTGCCGATGGCGGTGCCGCCGCCCGCGCTCAGCTTGCGCAGGGCCTCCTTGGCCTGGCCGCGGGTGGTGGCGTCGGCGACCGCGAGGCGCCCGCCGCCCGGATAGACCTCCTTGGCGACGTGCGTGCCGCCGATCACCGCGAAGTGCACCCCGTCGCGCAGGGTGTCGATCGCGGCGGCCGTCGCGTCACGCGCGTTGCGCATCTTGGTCGGCGGGTAGTCCATCGAGCCGGAGCAGTCGACCATGATCGCAACCCCGGCCGACGGGCCGTGCCCCGGTGCGTAGAGGTGCGGCGCGGCGACCGCGCTGCCGACCGTCCCGCCGCCGGTGGCGGTGACCGTGACGATGGCGTTGACCTCGCGGCCGCCCTCCGGCAGGTACTCGTTCTGGTACACGTCCATCGAGAACTGCGGCACGTTGGACTTCGAGAAATTGGCCATGCCTACTCAAATCCCCCTCGGAAACCCCGCGTTCGCGGGGCGACGACTGTATGCGGACCGGTCCCCTCCGGTCCGCTGAGGCATCCCCGTACACGGCCTCAGGCCGATCCTGCCCCCTGAGGCACCGCCGGGAACGGCACGACGGCCACTGTTACGTTGTCGTGGCCCCCGCCGTCCAGGGCGTGACCGACCAGCACCCGGGCGCTGTGCAGCGGACGTACGGCGGCATCCGGCGGGACGACCTCGGCCATCTCCTCGGCCGGCTCCGCGTAGTTCCACAGTCCGTCCGTGCACACCACCACTACACCCGGCCGGTCCGGCTTGAAGGAAGCGGTGTGCGGCTCCAGTTCGTAGGCATCCGCGCCGAGCCAGCCGGTGATCGCGTGGGCGCGCTCGTCGGCGTACGCCTCGGCCTCGCTCATCAGGCCCGCGGAGACCATCTGCGCGGCCCACGAGTCGTCCTCGGTGAGCCGGGCCGGGGCCGAACTGCGATCCAGCGGCACCCAGTAGGCGCGGCTGTCGCCGACCCAGCCGACGACCAGCAGCCCGGGCGTCACGATCGCGCCGACGATCGTGCAGGCGGGCGCATTCTGGTGCGGGGAGTGCTCACGGGCGGTGGCGGGTTCGTCGGCCAGGGCGTTGACCGCGTGCGAGGCGGCCACGATCGCGTCGTGCATGGCCTGCTGCGGGTGCGTGCCCCGCGGCAGGGCGGTGAGCAGCGCGTCGTTCGCGGCGCGGGCGGCGGCGAGCGAGGCGTCGTCGGGGCGGGTCGCCGAGGAGACGCCGTCGCAGACGATCGCCACGGAGGCGGGGGCGCCGTCGGGCAGGGTGGCGGTGCCGATGCCGAACGCGTCCTCGTTGCGGTGGTGGCGCAGTCCGCGGTCGCTGACGGCGGCCACCGGGCCGGACTCCTGCTCCATGTGGTCGCGCTCCCGGGGCTGGGCGTGCCCGCAGTTCTCGCAGTAGCCGTCGTCGTCGACGCGGCCCGCGCGGCAGGCCACGCACAGCTTGGCCTCCTCGGCGGGCGCGGCGAGCGAGGCCACGCGCGGGTCCGGGGCCTGCAGCGGGTACTCGTCGGGTACCGGCGGCCGGTCGAAGCGCACCCCGGAGGCCGGGGAGACCGGCGACCCCGTGGGCTGCTCCGGCGGCAAGGGGGAGCCGCCCGAGTCCGTCCCGTGCAGGTCCGTCGGCAGATGGGTCGCCGCAGGGGTGTCGGAGCCGCCCGGGGTGGCGGCGACGGGCCAGGCGGTACCGCCGCCTTCGCCGGGCTGCACGTCCGAGCCGTTCAGGGCGATCGTCGGATGGTCGTCCGGCCGTGCGGGCACGACCGACAGGTCGTATCCGCACGCACCGCAGAAACGGTCACCCGACTCGAGCGGCCACTCGCAGCTCGGGCAGTTCGACAGGGCGGCCTGCTGGGGCATCTGCGACATCAACTACACCCACGTCCGGGGGCGGTAACGGTTGGCACGTTCCACCAGGTCGATCCTCTCCTCGCCGCCTCGCGCCAGCCGGGCCAGCGTGCGGTACGAACGCTCCAGGCCGAAGCGGAGTCCCCGCTCGTCCAGGTCGCTGCCGAGCAGCACGCGCTGCGCGGCGGGAGCAACCACCTGGCCACCGGAGAGTATCCAGTCCAGCGCGCAGCCGAGGACTTCGGCGGACAACTGCTCCCGGCGCGCCGGGTCCAGACCGTACGCGTCCAGCGCCTCGACCTGCCCGGCGGCGGCTTTGAGGTCCTCGATGAACGGTACGTCGGAAGAGGCCGCCGTGCGCCCGCGCAGCCGCGCCCGTACGGCCGCCACCCGCGCGGCCGTGTAGTGGATCGAGGACTCCGGCACCGACTCCAGCGTCCGTACGGCACTGCGCCGGTCCCCGGTCGCGAGCTGCACCCGGGCCAGGCCGAACGCGGCGCTCACATAGCTGGGGTCGGTCGACCAGACCAGCCGGTAGTACTCGGCGGCGTTGTCCAGCTGGCCCAGCAGCTCCGCGCACAGCCCGAGCGCGAGCTTGGGCGCGGGTTCGCCGGGGAACGCGTCGTAGATCGCGTCGAAGGCGAGCGCGGCGCCCTCCTCGTCGCCGGTCACCAGCGCCGCCACACCCCGGTACCAGACGACCCGCCAGTCGTCGGGCCGCTCGGTCTCCAGCGTCTGCAGGGCGCCCCGCGCGGTGGCCGAGTCGCCGTTCTCCAGCCAGGCGCGGATCTGCCTCAGCCGGGTCTCGACCGATGCCGCCGGAGCCGCGGCGAGCGCCCCGAGCAGCTCGGCCGGCGCGGTCGTCATCAGGCCCGCGAGGAAACCCGCGTTCGGGTCGGAGGGGTCGACGCGGGGGACGGGCAGGGCGAGGGCCGCGGTGGGCGAGTTGACGTGCTTGACGAGGGCCGCCGAGCCGTTCGCGGCCGCGGGGAGCTGCGGCTGCTGCCCCTTCCTCGACTGCACCGCCCGCGCCCCGAGCCGCGAGACGTCGCCCTCCAGCTTCGGGAACAACTCCGTGTCGGTCACCTTCAGTTCGGGTCCGAACAGTGTCGACAGCGATGGCCGCGCCCGCCCGGTCTGCAGCGACACCACCTCGCGCAGCACGCCCGTCAGCTGCTCCGCCATCTCCTGCGCGGAGGCGAACCTGCGGGCCGGATCGGGGTCGGTGGCGCGCACCAGGAGCCGGTAGAAGGACTCGTACTCGCGGAAGACCTCGATGTTGTCGGGGTCGGGCAGGGAGTCCACGAAGACGTTCGTGTAGCCCTGGAAGTCGAAGGACAGGACGGCCAGCGTGCGCGCCACCGTGTACAGGTCGCTCGCCACCGAGGGGCCGACCTCGGCGACCTCCGGCGCCTGGTAGCCCACGGTGCCGTAGATGGCCGACTCCTCGTCGTCCATCCTGCGCACCGCGCCCATGTCGATCAGCTTGAGCTGGTCCTCGGTCTGGATCGCGTTGTCGACCTTGAAGTCGCAGTACAGCAGGTTGCGGCTGTGCAGATGGCCGAGGGCTTCGAGCGCCTCGATGCCGTACGCGCACGCCTGCTCCACCGGCAGCGGATCCCGTCTGCCGTCCGCTGTGCGGCGGCCGTTGGCGATCTCCTTCAGGGACTTGCCGCCGACGTACTCCATGACGATGTAGCCGTCGAGCGAACCGGTGCGCTGGTCGAGATGCTCCACGAAGTTGTAGATCCGCACGATGTTGGAGTGCTCGATCTCCGCCAGGAAGCGCCGCTCGGAGATCGCCGCCGCCATCGCGTCCTGGTCGCCGGTGTCGAGCAGGCCCTTGAGGACGACCCAGCGGTCGGAGACCGCCTTGTCCACGGCGAGGTAGACCCAGCCGAGGCCGCCGTGCGCCAGACAGCCGACGACCTCGTACTGGCCGTGCACCACATCGCCGGCCTTCAGCTTCGGTACGAATGAATACGGGTTGCCGCACTTGGTGCAGAAGCCCTCGGTGCGGCCTGCGCGCTCCCCGCGCGAGCGGCCCACCGGCGCCCCGCAGTCCGAGCGCGAGCAGAACCGCTTGCGCTCGGGCACCTCCGGGTTCTCCAGCACCATCGCTCGCGGATCGGGCCGCGGCACGTCCGGCACCTGCACCAGGCCCACGCCCAGCCGGCCGCGGGAGCCGGTGCTGGTGCCGGAACCGGAGCTGCGCACCGACACCGAACGGCCGGTGGACTTCCCCGACAAGGAGCGCGAGAGCCGCCCCGACACCGAGCGCCGGGACTTCGACGACTGCGAGGAGGTGCGCGAGCTGCCGCGGCCGCCGGCCCGCGAACTGCCGCTGTCCTGCGAGCCCTTGCCGCCACCGGTGATGCCGGTCGCCGGCGAGTTCACCATGCCCTTCGCCGACACGACCGGCGCCAGTCCGCAGGTGTCGCAGTACAGCTCGCCGCCGCCCACGTCCTCGTACGTGCCCTCGCAGTCCGGTCGTTGACAGGTCTGCTGTGCCTCACTCATGGCGCTGTCTCCCCCCTGCGGTCCTGCGGACCGGCCTGCCCCGGTACGCGCGGGGCGCCCAGCACTTCGGCGGCCGCCTGCTGGTAGCGCAGCACGGCCTGTTCGGCGACGCGCAGATCGCAGGGTGCGCTCCACAGCATGCGGCGCGCCGCGTCGTACCGCTCGACCAGGAACGGGTCCTCGGCGTATCCGAGCCGGGCCACCTTCGCCTTGTACGCGTCGAGGCGGCCGCGCAGCTCGGCGCGGACCGCCAGCGGCGCGGTGACCGCGGTCAACGACTCGCGGGCGCGCAGCAGTTCGTCCTCCGCCTTCTGCTCCAGGGACTCCAGGAGCGGGGACAGACGGTGCCACTGGGCGTGTCTGCGGTACTCGGCGGCCGTCGCGAGCTGCTCCTGCAGCACGGTCGGCGGGCCGCTGACGACCGGCACCTCCGTGGCGGCGATCTTCGCGAGGACCTCCCCGCGCGCGTTGCGTGCCTCCGCGAGCGTGCGGTCCGCCCGGCTGAGCACGTCCCGCAGCTTCACCAGCCGCTGCTCCGCGTCCTGCCGGACGGTGAGCACGGCGTCGATCTCCCGGCGCACCTCCTCCAGGGCGCGCGCCTCCCGGTCGTACACCGTGGTGTCCGGCCGGCCGCCGCCCGGCGCCGAACTCCCCTGTGCGGGGATCCAGTACGCCAGGGGGTCGGAGATCACCTGCTCGCGCAGGGTGGTCAGGGTGCGGGTGATGCGCTCCAGGTCGTCGCCTGAGGGGTGCTCGCCGGGGCGCACCCCGACGGAGTGGGCGAGCGTGCGGGTGCGCTGGAGCTCCGCGGCCAGTAAATCGATCCGGGCGGGCAGCGCCGACCAGACCGCGTCGGCCGCGACCACCATGTCCAGGCTCGACGCATACAGCTCGTTCATCAGGTCGACCAGGGCGGCCAGGGAGTACTGCCGGCTGAGCTTGCCCGGGGCGGACAGCAGCGTCGGCGCGTTCGCCATGGCCATGGTCGAGCCCGCGACCGTGACGGACTCGCCGCGCAGCAGCTCCGTCAGCTCCACCAGGTCCTCGCGGCTGGACCAGCGGCGCCGCGAGCGGATCTCCCGGGCGGAGCGCAACGCGTCGGTGTACGCGTCGAAGTACGCCCACAGCAGCATGATCGACGCCTCCGCGGCGGCCCACCGCTCCTTGGTGATGCCCGTCAGCTCGGCGCCCTCGAGGAGTCTGCGGCCCGCGTGGTCCTGCAGGGCGAGGAGCGAGGTCTCGATCGCCTCGTGCTCCGCGCCGAGCCGCGCCAGCGCACGGTCCACCTCGTCCCGGTCCATCACCGGCCCGGCGGGGTCCGTGACGCCCATCGATCACCTCTCGCTGCTGTCGTGTTCCGTCGTGGTTCCGTCGTGTGCTGCCGTACGTCCGTCAGTTGATGACCGGTCACTTGTAGTGGGCTTCGGGAGGGGTGGCCGACGCCGACTTCTCGCCACCCTGATCCATGGTCGGATGCAGCCACTTCCCGTAAGAGGCCGCCCAGTCGCCGTCCTTGATGTAGTTCTGCAGGGTCCGGTTGACCTGGCGTATCAGATCCTGGGAGCCCAGCTTCATCGCCACGCCGTAGTACTCGTCGGTGAACAGGCCGCCCTTCAGCTGCACCGTGGGGTCCTGTGCGGCCTGGCTCGCGGCGAGCGCGCCGTCCGTGACGACCGCGTCGACCGCGCCGAGCTGCAACTTCACCAGGCAGTCGAGCTGGTTGGGGACCACCGTCCCGATGTCCGCGCCGGTGGGGAGGGTGCCCTTCGCCTTGTCGCCCTGCAGTCGCTCCAACGCGGTCGAACTGTCCGCCGAGCAGATCCTCTTGTGGGCGAGGGTGCTGTTGTATCCCGTGATCGCCGAGGTCCGCGGGGCGAGGACCTGCTGACCGGTCCTGAAGTAGGGAGCGGAGAACGCGACTTGCTTGATCCGGTCGCAGTTGATCGTCATGGTGCGGACCACCATGTCGACCTCGCCGTCCTGAATCGCCTTGATCCGGCGGCTGGTCGGGATGGCCTTGAACGAGACCGCGTCCGGGTCGCCCAGGATGTCCTTGGCGATCTGGTGCACGAGGTCGATGTCGAAGCCCTCCGGCGCACCGGAGGTGTTGTTCGGGTTGAGATAGCCCCAGCGGTAGCTGTTGGTGTCGATGCCGACGATCAGACGGCGGTCCTTGCGGGCCTTGATCCTGTCGATGATCGGTGTGCTGCCGTCACCGCCCGAGGGTGACAGGCTGCCGTCCTGCGGGTTGTCGCACGTGGCCGCCGCCCTGGCCTGCAGGCCCTGGGCGACCCCCGGGCCGCCGCTGCCCGCGGCGTCGTCCGTGCCGCTCGACTGGGTCAGGGGCAAAAGCAGTACGAACGCCAGCGCCAGGGCGCACAGGGCCGCCATCGCGCCGACCCCGCCCCAGCCCCGGAGGCCGGTCCGCAGACGTTGTGCCAGACGCCGTGCATCCATCGTCACGCCCCCTCTCACCGGTACTCCGACAGCCTGCGCCCGATGCCGACCACTGCGCCGGCTGCACCCAGCACCGCGAGGACCGCGGCCCCGTACGGCAGGCCCGTCAGCGCGTCCCGGCCGTCGCCCGCGGCCTGCTTGAACTCGGCCTGCTCATGGGCGAGTGCCGTTTCCAGAGCCAGGTCCACATTGTCGAAGCACACGCTCGTCGGGTCCTTGCCGACGCCGATGACCTTGTCCCGGGCCTGCTGGTACTCGCCCTTGTCGTTCAGGCCCTGCGCGAGCCCGTGCCGTTCCTTCCACGCCTTCATGTAGCTGTTCGCGTCCTGTACGGGTTTGCGGCCCGCCGGGTCGTCCGCGAGTCCGTCGGCCTTGGTCAGCGACGCGGCCAGCTCGCCGATCTGCTCGTCGTACCCCGCGGCGTAGGCGTCCACCGGGTTGCCTCCCACGACCTTGGTGTCCGCGCCGCGCCGGATCAGGCTGAGGTTCTCGTCGCTGCGGGCCGTCAGGGACGCGATACGGGCGTCGTGCAGCACGTTCAGCGAGCGGACGCCGTGGTCGTACGAGGCGTTCAGCCCCGAGCGGGCGACGGTGTGGCCGACGACCAGCCAGAGCAGCACCACCACGGACGCGGCGGAGGCGGTGACCAGGCCGTGGTTCAACACCCGGTTGGTGCGCAGGTAGTTGCGGCGCTGCGCCCAGGCCAGCCCGCCGAGGGCGAGCAGACCGAGGCCGACCGCCGCCCACGGGAACGACTTCGCGTCCGCGTAGTCGGAGCTCAGCCGCTGGTTCTCCTTCTGGTACAGGGCCTCGGCCTTCGGCAGCATCTGCTGCTGCATCTGCTCGTTCGCCGCCCGCAGATAGGCGCTGCCCACCGGGTAGCCCTGCCGGTTGTTGGCCCGGGCCGTCTCCACCAGGCCCTTGTACTGGGGCAGCAGCTTGTTGAGTTCGGCGATGGTCTTCGCCGCGTCGGACCCCGGATCCGAGCTGGAGGCGGCCGTGACCAGCTTCTCCGCGGCCGTCCGGATGCCGTCCTCGTACCGCTGCCGCGTCTCGGGCTTCTCCTGCGGGCCTGCGAGATAGCCGCTGGCCGCCGCCGTGTTGGCGTCGGCGAGCGAGCGGTAGATGTCGGCCGCGTCGGAGCTGAGCGGCTGGCTGCGGGTGAGCACGTCCTCGGCGGCCGTCGACCGGGCCGTCATCTGCCAGGCGGTGACCGCGCCGAACGCCACGACGAGCAGGGCGAGCAGCGCACCGATGATGCGCAGCCGCCCGGGCTCCGTCGTCGCGGCCTCGCGCAGCCGGTCGACGCCCTCCGCGAAGGCCGTACGACGTGCGGAGACAACGTCGGGAACGGCTGCCGGACCCGTCGGCGTGGGGGGAACGGGCCGGCCCGGCTGAGGCGGTACGGACGGCATTGTGGGCACGGCGGTGCCCGGTCTTGCCGCACTGCTCTTCGGCGGGTGTGTCACTTTTGACCTCCCCCATGGTCATCCGTCACAGCAAGTATCGCCGCCAGGACTGACATCCGCACGGGGTGCCCGCCGACGGCTTGCAGGATCCCGCACGTCCCCTGCCCAAGAACACGTTTTGGGAATCAGTTCGGTTCCGTACTGGGGGCTGCCGCCCTCAGGCCCCGCTTCTTCGGCCCTTGAGGGGCCTCGTCCTCAAACGCCGGACGGGCTGAAAATACCTGACCGGCGTTCAGCCTCCGAAGTATGCCCGCACCCGCTCGTGCACCGCCGTTTCCGCGCCCACCCTGTCCAGGCCCAGCAGCGCCGCCCCCAGCACCGGGCTCGCCGTCACCACCCGGGGTACCGCCTTCGGGGCGCGGACTGTGAGCAAGTCGCGGACGCCGTACGTCAGTTGGGGGTGCTGGGCGGCCAGGACGCCGCCGCCCAGGAGAACGGGGGTCTCCTCCTCCAGGAGGTCGAGGCGGGTCAGGGCCACCGTGGCCATGGTCACCACCTCGTCGGCCAGGCGGTCGACGATCGCGCGGGCGACCGGGTCGCCGTCCGCCGCCGTGGCGAAGAGGACCGGGGTCAGTTCATGGCGGCGGGCGTGCGGTACCTGCTCCAGGTGGAGGGCCTGGATGAGGGCGAGCATGGTGTCGTGCCCGAAGTGGGCCGGGAGGGTGTGCGCGAGGGCCGTGTGCTCGCCGCGGCCGTCCTCCGCCCGTGCCGCGTGCCACAGGGCCTCCTCGGCGAGGCCCCAGCCGCCGCCCCAGTCGCCGGAGATGCGGCCGAGCGCGGGGAAGCGGGCGGTGCGCCCGTCGGGGCGCATGCCGACGCAGTTGATGCCCGCGCCGCAGACGACGGCGACCCCCCGGGGCTCGGTGACGCCCGCGCGCAGGATGGCGAAGGTGTCGTTGCGGACCTCCACGCCCGAGCCCCACGCGCGCGCGTGCAGCGCGGCCGCCAGCTGCTCCTCCTCGAAGGGGAAGTCGGCGTTGGCGAGGCAGGCGGAGACGTGGTCCACCGAGCTCACCGCCGCCTCGGCGAAGGCCCGTTCCACCGCCTCGGCGACCTTGTCGACGGCCGCCTCCACGCCCACCACGGGCGGCCGGAACCCGCCGCCGCGGGCCGTGGCGAGGACGGTTCCGTCGGCCGCCACGACCGCGACGTCGGTCTTGCTGTTGCCCGCGTCGACGGCGAGGACACGTGCGGTCATGCCCACGCGAGATGCTCCCGGTTGTGTGCGATCAGTCGGTCGGTGAGGACTTCCGCGTACGCGAACTGGCCGATGAGGGGGTGGGCGAGGAGCGCCTTGAACACCCGGTCGCGGCCGCCGCGCAGCGCCGCCTCCAGGGCCAGGTCCTCGTACGCCGTCACGTTCGCCATCAGGCCCGCGTACAGCGGGTCGACGGGCGGTACCGGCAGTGGGAGCGGCCCCTTCGGGCCCACCGCCGCCTGCACCTCGATCACCGCGTCGTCCGGCAGGAACGGCAGCGTGCCCCGGTTGAGGGTGTTGACCACCTGGTACGGGCTGCCGGCCGAGCCCAGCAGGGCGGCCGCCAGGTCCACCGCCGCCTCCGAGTAGTAGGCGCCGCCGCGCTTGGCGAGCAGCTCCGGCTTCTCGTCGAGGGCCGGATCCCCGTACATCTTGAGCAGGTTCCGTTCCATCTCGGCGACTTCGGCGGCACGGGAAGGCTTGGTGCGCAGCTCGCGCACCACCTCGTCGTGTGCGTAGAAGTAGCGCAGGTAGTACGACGGGACGACGCCCAGGCGGTCGAGCAGGACCCGCGGCAGCCGCAGATCCGCGGCGATCGCGTCGCCGTGTTCGGCGAGCAGCTTGGGCAGGACGTTCTCGCCCTCGGGGCCGCCCAGGCGGACGCCGGTCTCCCAGGTGAGGTGGTTGAGGCCCACGTGGTCGAGGTGGACGTCGGCCGGTGCGACGCCGAGCCGGTCCGCGAACTTCCGCTGGAATCCGATCGCCACGTTGCACAGACCGACCGCCTTGTGGCCCGCCTGCAGCAACGCGCGCGTGACGATGCCGACCGGGTTGGTGAAGTCGACGATCCAGGCGCCCGGGTTGGTACGGCGGACCCGTTCCGCGATGTCGAGGACGACCGGGACCGTGCGCAGCGCCTTGGCCAGGCCGCCCGCACCGGTGGTCTCCTGGCCGACGCAGCCGCACTCCAGCGGCCAGGTCTCGTCCTGCTCACGGGCCGCCTGCCCGCCCACGCGCAGTTGCAGCAGCACGGCGTCGGCGCCGTCCACGCCGGCGTCCAGTTCGTCGGTCGTCACGATCCTGCCGTCGTGGCCCTGCTTGGCGAAGATCCGGCGGGCCAGGCCCCCCACCAGTTCCAGGCGTTCGGGCGCCGGGTCGACGAGGACCAGTTCCTCGACGGGCAGGGTGTCGCGCAGCCGGGCGAAGCCGTCGATGAGTTCGGGGGTGTAGGTCGAGCCTCCGCCGACCACGGTGAGTTTCATGAACAGTTAACCCTTCACTCCGGTCAGCGTGACGCCCTCGACGAACGCCTTCTGGGCGAAGAAGAACACGAGGATCACGGGGGCCATGACCAGCACGGTCGCGGCCATGGTGAGGTTCCAGTCGGTGTGGTGCGCCCCCTTGAAGGACTCCAGGCCGTAACTGAGGGTCCAGGCGGCCGGGTTCTCCGAGGCGTAGATCTGCGGGCCGAAGTAGTCGTTCCAGGCGTAGAAGAACTGGAACAGGCCCACGGCCGCGATGCCCGGTCTGGCCATCGGCAGGACGACCTTCAGGAGGGTGCGCAGGTCGCCGCAGCCGTCCACCTTGGCCGCGTCCAGGTACTCGTTCGGGATGGTCATCAGGAACTGGCGCAGCAGGAAGATGGAGAACGCGTCGCCGAACGCCATCGGGATGATCAGCGGCCAGAGCGTGCCCGACAGGTCCAGTTGCTTCGCCCAGAACAGGTACATCGGGATGATGATCACCTGCGGAGGCAGCATCATCATCGAGATCACCAGCATCAGCGACAGATTGCGGCCGCGGAAGCGGAACTTGGCGAGCGCGTACGCCACGGGGATCGAGGACGCGACCGTAAGGACTGTTCCCAGTCCCGCGTAGATCAGCGTGTTCTTCCACCAGGTCAGGAAGCCCGGCGTGTCGAAGACCTTCTTGTAGTTGGCCCATTCCCAGGTGTGCGGGACGAGGTCCCGGCTGAGTGCCTGGGTGTCGCTCATCAGGGAGGTCAGGAAAACGAACACGAAGGGGAGGACGAAGAAGAGCGCGGCCGCGACGCCGAGGGAGTGGATCGCGAGCCATTCGAGTACGGCCCGGCGGCGGGCCGTGCGCTCGGCGGGAGTGACCGGTGCCTTCAACTGCACGGGCTTGTCCAGTACTTGGGCCATGGTCAGTCACCTGCCAGGTTGAGACCGCCCCGGCGCCGCATCAGGAACGCGGTGAACACCATGGACAGCGCGAACAGGACCAGGGCGACGACACATGCGGAGCCGTAGTCGAAGCGCTGGAAGCCGAGGTTGTAGACGAGCTGGGGGAGGGTGAGGGTCGACTTCTCGGGATAGCCGGGCTCGAACTGGGTGCCCGCGCCCTGGATCACACCGGAGGCGACCTTCCCGGCGATGAGCGGCTGTGTGTAGTACTGCATGGTCTGGATCACGCCGGTGACGACGGCGAACATCACGATCGGCGAAATGTTGGGAAGGGTTACATACCGGAACCGCTGCCAGGCGGACGCCCCGTCCAGCTCTGCCGCTTCGTACTGCTCCTGAGGTACGTCGAGCAGCGCGGCCATGAAGATGACCATCAGGTCGCCGATGCCCCACAGTGCGAGCAGGGTGAGGGCCGGCTTGGACCAAGTGGGGTCGTTGAACCAGCCGGGGGCCGGGATGCCGACCTTTTCGAGGATCGAGTTCACCGGGCCGGTACCGGGATTGAGGAGGAAGGCGAAGGCCATCGTCGCGGCCACGGGCGGGGCGAGATAGGGCAGATAGAAGAGGGTGCGGAAGACCCCCGTGCCAGTCTTGATCTTGGTGATCAGCAGGCCGACTCCGAGGCCGAAGACGACCCTCAGGCTCACCATGACCAGCACCAGCCACAGGGTGTTGCGCAGGGCCGGCCAGAAGTAGGGGTAGTGCTCGAAGACGTACGTCCAGTTCTTCGTTCCGCTCCACGTCGGCGGTTTGAAGCCGTCGTAGTGCATGAAGGAGAAATAGACCGTCGAGATCAGCGGATACGCGAAGAAGACCGCGAAGCCGATCAACCAGGGCGACATGAAGGCGAGGGTTCGCAGTGCCTTTTTCCGCTGCTTCGCAGCGAGGCCAGACCTGCGGCGCTTCGAGTCCAGGGTGCTGGTGCTCATCGTCGGACTACTTCGCCTGCGCGATGTCCGTGTCGATCTGCGCGGCCGTCTTCTTCAGGCCCGCCTTGAGGTCGGTGACCTTTCCGCTCTCGTAGTCGTAGCCGAAGTTCTGGATCGTCGTGAGATACACGCCGCCGTTGACGGAGGCCGGAGAGGTGGTCGAGTTCGGGTTCGCGGCGATGTCCAGGAACGTCTTGAAGCGCGGGTCGTACTTCAGCTTCGGGGACTTCAGGGCGGCCAGCGTCGAGGGCACGTTGTGGATGGCGTTGGAGAAGTTCACCACCGCGTCCGTGTCCGTGGTCATGTACTTCACCAGCTCCCAGGCCGCGTTCTGCTTGTGGCTGGCGGCGGAGATGCCGGTGATGGTGCCGGTGATGTAGCCCTTGCCGTACTGGCTCACCTGGTCGTCGGGGACGGGCAGCGGGGCCACGCCGATGTCGAACTTCGGCTTGGCGTCCAGGGCCATGCCCAGGCGCCATTCGCCGTCCAGCTGCATGGCCACCTGACCGGTGTGGAAGGGGTGCTTGGCGCCCCATTCGTCGCCGAGCTTGGAACGGTACGTCTCCAGCTTCGTGAAGCCGCCGAGTTCGTCGACGAGCTTCTTCTGGAGTGTGAATCCGGCCTCGAAGGCGGGGTCCGTGGCGAGCTGGGACTTGCCGGCCTTGTCGAAGTACGTCGGGGAGAACTGGCCGAAGTAGTGCTCGGTCGTGGTCTCCCAGCCGTGGTAGTCCGGCATGAATCCGAGCTGCTGGTAGCTGTCGCCGTGCGGGATGGTCAGTTTCTTGGCGTCGGTCTCGAATTCGGACCAGGTTTTCGGCGGGGTCTTGATGCCCGCCTTCGCGAAGGCCGTCTTGTTGTAGTAGAGCCCGTAGGCGTCACCCAGCAGCGGCGCCGAGCAGCGGTTGCCGTCGAACTGGGTGTACTCGTTCATCGCCTTCGGGAACGTCGTCTGCGGGTCGATGCCGGCCTTCTTGAAGAAGGGGTTGAGGTCGATCAGCGCACCTGACGAGCAGAACTTCCCGACGTTGTTGGTGGTGAACGAGGAGATGACGTCCGGGGCCTTGTCGCCGCCCGCGCGCAGCGCCTGGTTGATCTTGTCGTCGGTCATGTTGGCGACGACGTTCACATGGATGTTGGGGTGTGCCTTCTCGAAGCCGGCGACCAGGGAGTTGACGGCCTTCACTTCATTGGGCGCGCTCCAGGCGTGCCAGAAGTTGATGGTGGTGTCCTTCGAGGCGTCGTCGTCGGCGCTCGAGGAGGACTGGCCGGTACAGGCGGTGGCGAGCAGGGCGAGGGAGGCGGAGGCGGCGAGAGCGAGGGCCGCTTTCCGGGATATTCCGGGCATGTCAGGGTCTCCCAGGGCAGGGCAGGGCAGGGGATGGTGAGGGAAGGCGGGGGGTGAGTATCGGGGCCCGTACGCGGTGCGTACGGGGTGTCAGCGGGAGGTGTCGAAGACCTCGTCGCGGGTGGTCGCGAGGGCGCTCTCCAACGCGCCGCGCAGCACGGGGTGTTCACGGACGTCGCCGACCACGAGCCGGGGCCGGGAGGCCGCCAGCTCCTCCAGCTCGGCCTGGACGAGGGCGCGCAGCACCTCGCCGCCCGAGGTCAGCGAGGCGCCGCTGAGGACGACGAGTTCGGGGTCGAGGACGGAGACGAGGGAGGCGAGACCGGTGGCCAGCCGGGTCGCGTACGTCTGCAGCAGCTTGCGGTGCAGGACGGTGTCCTCGGCGGCGGCCCGCTCCACGAGGGCGGCGGCGACCTCGGCGTACGGCCCCGAGGGGATCTGCCCGATGCCGAGTTCACCGGCGAGGTGCGGGATGGCCTGGGAGCCGGCCAGCTCCTGGTAGCCGCCACTGTTGGCCTTGGTCACATGCCGGACCAGGGGTGCGCCGGGAACAGGAAGGAAACCCACCTCTCCGGCGCCGCCGGTCCAGCCGCGGTGCAGTCGCCCGCCGAGGACGAGGGCGGCACCGAGGCCGCCCTCGTTCCACAGCAGCACGAAGTCCTCGTGCCCGCGGGCCGCGCCCAGTCGCTGTTCGGCGACGGCGGCGAGGTTGACGTCGTTCTCGTACTCGACCGGCATCGGCAGGGCCGCGGCGATTTCGTCGAGAAGGGCCGGGGTGTGCCAGCCGGGGAGGTGGGAGGCGTAGCGCAGGCGGCCGGTGTTGGGGTCGAAGGCGCCGGGGGTGCCGATGACGAGCCGGTGGATGTCGTCGCGGGCGAGCCCCGCGGCCTTCACGGCACCGTCGAGGGCGTCGGTGACCTGCCGGACGACGGGCTGGGTGGGCCGCCTGCCCGGGGTCGGGAGCTCGAAGGAGCCGACCGTGCGGCCGGTGATGTCGGCGACGGCGGCGAGGACGCGCTCGGGGGTGACGTCGAGCCCGGCGGCGTACGCGGCGGCCGGATTGACCTCGTACAGCTGGGCGTTGGGGCCGGGGCGTCCCTCGGTGGTGCCGGTGGCGAGGACGAGCCCGGCCGCTTCGAGGCGGGCGAGCAGCTGGGAGGCGGTCGGCTTGGAGAGGCCGGTGAGCTTGCCGATCCGGGTGCGGGACAGGGGGCCGTGCTCCAGGAGGAGGTCCAGGGCGGCGCGGTCGTTCATGGCGCGCAGGACGCGCGGGGTGCCCGGCGTACCGGCTGTTCCTGCCATGTGGGTCGCCACCTGCCTTTCGACTGCCCAGCTTCTCAGCGACCGGGGAGGTAAGTCCATCGGACGATCACCGGAGGGCTGTCTCCCGATCACTGTTAGGAAAGTTTCCTATTGGCTGGAAAGGAACGTAAGCCCAGGGCGAAGGAGGCGTCAATAGAAAACGCCCCCGAGGCAACGGACTCGTTACCTCGGGGGCGGGTGGAAGGTGCTGGGGGCCCGGCCCCTACTTCGTCGGCTGCCGCTGCTGGACAAGCGGTGTCGCCGCCTCCGACTGCGGGGAGTCGGGGTTGGAGAGCACCGACGGGGCCGCGACCGCCGCCGTCGGGTCGGCGGCCTCCTCCTCGTCCGCCGGGGCCGTCGCGCCGCCCACGATGCGGATGTTCGCCGCGTCGAAGGCGCGCTTGATGCGCCAGCGCAGCTCGCGCTCCACGGTGAGGGACTTGCCGGGCATCGTCTTGGCGGAGACACGGACCACCATCGAGTCCAGCAGCACGCTGTCCAGGCCGAGGACCTCGATCGGGCTCCACAGGAGCTCGTTCCAGGGCTCCTCCGCGCTCATCTTCTCGGCGACCTCGTCGAGGGTGGACTTCAGCCGGTCCAGGTCCTCGTTCGCCTTCACGGTCACGTCCACGCCGGCCGTCGCCCAGCCCTGGGAGAGGTTGCCGATCCGCTTGACCTCGCCGTTGCGGACGTACCAGATCTCTCCGCTCGCGCCACGCAGCTTGGTCACCCGCAGGCCGACCTCGATGACCTCGCCGGAGGCGACGCCCGCGTCGATCGTGTCGCCGACGCCGTACTGGTCCTCCAGGATCATGAAGACGCCGGAGAGGAAGTCCGTGACCAGGTTGCGGGCGCCGAAACCGATCGCCACACCCGCGACACCGGCGGAGGCGAGCAGCGGTGCCAGGTTGATCTGGAACGCGGCCAGGACCATCAGGGCCGCGGTGCCGAGGATCGCGAAGGACGCCACCGAGCGCAGCACCGAACCGATCGCCTGGGACCGCTGGCGGCGGCGCTCGTTGTTGACCAGCAGGCCGCCCAGCGAGGTGCCGTCGACCGCCTCGGCGGTGCGGGTCATCCGGTCTATCAGCTTGGTGATCGCCCGCTGCACGACCGCTCTGAGCACCCCGGCGATCACCAGGATCAGCAGGACCCTGAGCCCGATCGCGAGCCACGTGGACCAGTTCTGCTCGACCCAGCTGGCGGCGTTGGTCGCGCTCTGCTGGGCGTCCTGGATCGAGGAGGGCACCGTCGGGGTCGTCGGCTCCGAGGGAGTCGGCGACGGCGACGAACCGGCGGCCAGTAGGACGGCGGGCAAGGACACGGCAGGTACCTCCAGGTGCAACGGTCCGCCGTCCCGTACGTCGACTCGGTCAAGGTCACGAAAAGGTCACCGGGACGGCAGGCCCACCACACTATCGGGGCATGGTGTGCGAATCCTTGCCATCTTCTGAGGAGAGACCGTGCTCACCCCGGGGTGAGCAGGTGGGATAAACCGATGCCCCTCCGGGGGATGAATCAGGTGTGGTCGAAAACACTCCCAGCCCGTTACCGGGACATGGTGGCGCTTCCACCAGGCAAGAGGGGAGACTGACTACAGATCGTCCCGGCGCGAGCCACGCGCCGCCGACGCCCAAGGAGGCATCCGTGCCGCATGTCCTGGTCCTCAACGCGTCGTACGAGCCACTCGGCGTCGTACCGCTCCGCCGCGCGCTCATCCTCGTCCTGGAGAACAAGGCTGTCTCCCTGGAGGAATCCGGCGCCTTCATGCACAGCGCAACCGTCACAGTCCCCGCACCCAGCGTGGTCCGGCTCAAGCGATTCGTCCGGGTTCCCTATCGGGGGCCCGTTCCTCTGACCCGTAGGGCGCTGTTCGCGCGCGACGGGGGCCGGTGCATGTACTGCGGTGGCGTCGCAACCAGCGTCGACCACGTCATCCCGCGCAGCCGCGGGGGCAAACACGTCTGGGACAACGTGGTGGCGTCCTGCCGCCGCTGCAACCACGTGAAGGCCGACCGACACCTCTTCGAGATCGGCTGGCGGCTGCGCCACAAACCCGCTCCACCCACCGGCCTGGCCTGGCGGATCATCGGCACCGGCCATAGGGACCCGCGCTGGCTGCCGTACTTGCAGCCGTACGGCGCGGAGGACGCCATGGCCCGGATCGACGGCATTTCCGCCTGACGATCCGGGCCTTCGCACACCCCTGGTGACAGGGCCTGCGGTCACAGGGGTCCGGCCCCGGGAGCCCCCCGTACTCCCGGGGCCGGACCGTCATGCGTAGCGCAGCTCCGCGGGGCGGACCGAGCGGCGCAGCAGCGGGAGCGAGGTGGCTGCCGCCAGCAGACAGGCCGGGTAGACGGCGAGGGGGACCAGGAGCGCGGCGTACGGCACGGGCAGTGCCAGGTGCTCCGAGGCGATCGAGCCGTACCAGTAGCTGATCACCGTGCCGCCGAGACCCGCCACCGCGATCGCGGGTGCCAGCGGCACCGCGGTCTCCAGCAGCAGTGCCCGGACCAGTACGGCGTGCGGCACCCCGGCGGCAGTCTGTGCGGCCAGGCCCCGGCGCCGGGTGGCGACGGACTCGGCGGTGCCCACGGCGAGCGCGGTCAGCAGGAGCGCGAGGGCGACGAGGATCGCGGCGCCGGTCAGGTTGAGACCGTTCTCGTAGAACCCGTTCCCTTCGGCGTAGTGCCCGTGCGAGGAGTGCAGCTGCGCCAGCATGACCTGCCGTACGCCCGCGAAGCCCGAGGCCACCACCGTCACCAGCAGCACCGCGGCATGTGTGCGGGCGGCTGCCCACGGGTCGTCGCGCAGCCGCCCCGCCGCGATCAGTACCGCGGGGCTCTTGGCGCGGGCGGTGAGCCCCTCGCCCAGCTGCCGGGCCGAGGCCCCGGTCAGCCACACCGCCACCGCACCGAGCAGCAGGCACACCACGAACACGGTGAGGGGGGCGAGCGCGAACTCGAACGGGACCTCGTGGAACGGGGTCGTCCCGATGTACACCACCGTCAGTGCGAGCGCCGCGGTCGCCACCCGGAACATCCGCCCCGGACCCTCGGCCGGCCGCACCCGCCGTATCCGTCCCAGCGGCGAGGTCACCACACGGCGCAACACCAGCGCGCTCACGGCCGCGCCCAGCACCGGCACTCCGACGGCCACCACGGCCATGCCCGCCCAGGCCGACGGGGCGGGGTTCTGCCACAGCCGCAGCAGGGCCAGCACGGAGAGCACTGTGGCCACTGCCGAACCCGCCAGACACGCAAGCCCCGACTCCAGCGCGGCGATCCGCCGCACCTGGGCGGGCGTGGCCCCCGCCAGCCGCAGCGCGGCCAACCGGCGGTCCCGGTGCACGGCGCCGATCCGGGCGCACTGGCCGAGAAAGCCGAGTACCGGGATGAACAGCATCAGCAGCGCGAAGATCACTCCGATGCGGGTGCCGGGCTGGTCGAGCAGACCGCCGCCCACGGACATGGAGAGTTGGCCGTCCAGCGACAGCAGCGCGGTGATCACCAGCCCCAGCCCGGTCGCCATGGCCGCGCCGACGGCGGTGAGGAGCACACGCCACCCCTCGCGGCGGTCCGAACCCCGCGTCAGCAGCCACGCCAGCCGCAGCTCCGCCCTCACGCCGTCACCCCCGCCGCCACCACGGCCCCGTCGGTCAGCCGCACCTCGCGGTCCGCGTACGCCGCGACCTGGGCGTCGTGCGTGATCAGCAGGACCGCCGTGCCCGCCTCGCGAGCCGTGTGGACCAGGCACGTCATCACCTGCTCGGTCGCCAGGGAGTCCAGCGCACCGGTCGGCTCGTCGGCGAAGACGACCCTGGGGCCGGTCACCAAGGCCCGCGCCAGGGCCGTCCGCTGGGCCTGGCCGCCGCTCAGCTCACCGGGCCGCAGCGCCTCCTGACCCCGTACGCCGAACCGCTCCAGCCATTCGCCGGCCGCCGCCTGGGCGTCCTTGTGGGCGGCGCCCGCGAGCATCAGCGGCAGCGCCACGTTGTCCAGGACCGTCAGCTCCGGAATCAGCTGACCGAACTGGAACACCACCCCGAAGTCGGTCCGGCGCAGTTCGCTCAGCCGCTTCTCCGGCAGCCGGTCGAGCCGCTGCCCGTCGTACGTCACCGAGCCGGTGTCCGGGCGGACGATGCCGGCCAGGCAGTGCAGCAGCGTGGACTTACCGCTGCCGCTGGTGCCGGTCACGGCGAGTATCTCGCCGGCCCGCAGCTCCACCGAGGCGCCGCGCAGCGCCTCGGTCCTGCCGTGCGCCTTGGTGAGGTCGCGGGCCGCCAGGAGCGGCACCGTGCTGTCTGGGCTGTCCCCGTTGCTCATGCTGCGTCGACCTCCGCGGTCAGGGTGGTGAGCCGGGCCGCCGTCGTGGTCATCCAGCGGAGGTCGGCGTCGAGGTGGTTGAGGGCGTAGTCCGCCGAGAGCACGGTCGCGAGATCGGCGCCGGGCGCCGTCTTGACCGCCGTGAGCTCCCGCATCCGTTGCATGTGTGCGGCGCGCTGGGCGGCCAGATAGGCGTCCGCGTCGCCGCCGGACAGGATCGAGACGACGACCTTGGCGAAGATCTCGTTCGTCACGAAGGGGGCCGGCGGGGCGATCTCCCCGGCCCAGGCGGCCAGTTCGCGCGCCCCCTCCTCGGTCGAGCGGTAGGTCGTCCGCTCCGGGCCGCCGTCCGAGTCGGTGCCCTCGACCTCCGCGAGGCCGTCCCGGACCAGGCGCTGCAGGGTCGTGTAGACCTGCCCGTAGGCCAGCGGGCGGGCCTGCGGGAAGCGTTCGTCGTGCCGTCGCTTCAGGTCGTAGCCATGGCTCGGCCCCGAGGCGAGCAGCCCCAGCAGGATGTGGCGGGTGCTCATGGCGATCATTATGCACTCGATACATGTACTGAGTGAATAGTGGCCGCTGCAGGACTCCGAAGGTGACGCAGAATGTGAGGAGAGGCACGTAGTCCCTTTCGGTACGTCTGCCGCCGCGTCCGGTGGGTAGGGCTGCGTTAACCCGCAACCTCTTACGTACGCGACAAGGAGGCCCCCGTGGCCGCACCGGCTTACCCCCTCTCCAAACCCGTGGCGCAGCTGCCGTCCCTCGATCCCGAGCCGCACTTCTGCGTCTTCAGTGCGGAGGGCGCCTGCGCCGAGACCCCGCTGACCAGCGAACCGCCACTGCCCGAGGCCGAGCCCCTCACCAGTGAGCCGCCACTCGCCGACGCCGCGCCCCTCACCAGCGAGGCGGCGGCCCCCGAGCCGGACGCTCCGAGGCTCTAGGTGACGGCGCCGGGGTCGGCCGACCCGCCCTCCGAGGAGCTGTCCCGGCTCGCCGCACTGCACGGCGTCGCCACCTCCTACAGCCCCTCCCCGGACCGCACGGTCGCGGCCTCCGCCACCGCGGTCACCCTCGCCCTCGCCGCCCTCGGCATCGACGCGAGCACCGACGACACGACCCGCGCCGCGCTGGCCGCCCGGGAGCGGGAGCTCGGTGAACGGCTGCTGCCGCCGACGGTGGTCCTGTGGAGCGGAGCCACGTCCTCCGCCCTCGAAGCCCTCCCTCCCGGCACCCGGCTGCGCATCGAGACCGAGCAGGGCGAGACGCGGGACTCCGCCGAGCAACTCCCGCACGGCGTCCACCGGTTGACGGCCACCGCGCCCGACGGCCGCAGCGCCGAGGCCCACCTGGTCGTCGCCCCGCCCCGGCTGCCCACGCCCACCGCACGCTCGTACGGCCTGCTCGTCCAGCTCTACTCCCTGCTCTCCCGGCGCTCCTGGGGCATGGGCGACCTCGGTGACCTCGCCGAGCTCGCCGCCTGGGCCGGACGTGCGCTCGGCGCGGGATTCGTCCAGGTCAACCCGCTGCACGCGGCCGTGCCCGGCGCTCCCACCGACCCCTCCCCGTACCGCCCCTCCTCCCGCCGCTTCCCCGACCCCGTACATCTGCGGGTCGAGGACATCCCCGAATACGCCCATGTCGAGGACCGGGAGCGGGTGCGGGCGCTGCTCGGGCGCGCCGCCGAACTGCGCGAGGCTGTGCTGGAGAAGGGCGCGCTGATCGACCGGGACGCCGTGTGGGAGCTCAAGCGGGAGGCGCTGGAGCTGATCCGCGAGGTGGAGCTCGGGCCCGGCCGGCGCGCCGCATACGTCGACTTCCTCGCCGAGCAGGGCGAGGCCCTGGAGGACCACGCCACCTGGTACGCCCTCGCCGAGGTGCACGGCTCCGACTGGAGCCGCTGGCCCGCCGCGCTCCAGGACCCGCGCTCGGCCGAAACCGCCCGCGCCCGGGGCGAGCTGATGGACCGCGTCGACTTCCACTCCCGGCTCGCCTGGCTCACCGACGCCCAGCTCACCGACGCCCAGCGCGCCGCGCGCGAGGCCGGGATGCCGGTGGGGATCGTGCACGACCTGGCGGTCGGGGTGCACCCCGGCGGCGCCGACGCCTGGGCGCAGCAGCAGTACTTCGCCGCCGGGATGTCGGTGGGCGCCCCGCCGGACGCCTTCAACGCGCGCGGCCAGGACTGGGGCCTGCCGCCCTGGCGACCCGACCGCCTCGCCGAGTCCGGCTACGCGCCCTACCGCCGCCTGCTGAAAGCCCTGTTCCGCTACGCCGGCGCCCTGCGCATCGACCACGTCATGGGCCTGTTCCGGCTCTGGTGGGTGCCGCAGGGGCATCCGCCCACGCAGGGCACCTACGTCCGCTACGACGCCGAGGCCATGCTCGCGATCCTCGTGCTGGAGGCCTCGCGCGCCGGCGCGGTCGTCATCGGCGAGGACCTGGGCACGGTCGAGCCGGGGGTGCGGGAGACGCTGCGCGAGCGCGGGGTGCTCGGCACCTCGGTGCTGTGGTTCGAGCGGGACTGGGAGGGTGACGGACAGCCGCTGCCCCCGGAGGCCTGGCGCGCCGACTGCCTCGCCACCGCCACCACCCACGACCTGCCGCCCACGGCCGCCCGTCTCACCGGCGAGCACGTCGAACTCCGCGACCGCCTCGGCCTGTTGACCCGCCCGCTGGAGGAGGAGCGCGCGGAGGCGGCCAACGACACGGGGGAGTGGCTGGGCCTGCTCGCCCGCCTCGGCCTGCTGCACTGCACCGGCGGCGCGCACGGCGTCTCGGAGGAGGAGGCCGAGATCCAGGCGGTCCACCGCTTCCTGCTGCGCACCCCGTCCCGCATGATCGGCATCTGGCTCCCCGACACGGTCGGCGACCGCCGCCCGCAGAACCTCCCGGGCACCTGGGACCAGTACCCGAACTGGCGACTGCCGATCGCGGACGCGGAGGGCCGCCCGATGACGCTGGAGGACCTGGCCGGCTCGCCGCGGCTGCATGCGCTGATCGACGTACTGCGGACGGTGCGGCCGGGGTGAGGAGAGCGCCGATCTCGTAGAGCACCCCCCGAACGAGCGACCCCAATCGTCGTTCGATACGTTTGACAGCGTGGACAAGAAGAACGCCCTGCGCGCCGGCGCCCTGGCCGCCGGTACGACGCTGATGATGCTGCTCATGTCGTCCCCCGCCTCCGCGCTGATCCGCGACGACGGCGACGACCCCGGCAAGGGCCTGAGCGTCGGCGAGACGCTGGGCCTCTACGTCCTGGCCCCGCTGGCCCTGTTCGCGGTCATCGCTGGCCTGGTGATGGTGCTGGACAAGTCCAAGGACCGCCAGTCGAAGGCCAAGGCGAAGGCCTGACCTCACGTTTCCCGGGGGCGTCGGCCTCACCGTACGTACGGTGAGGCCGACGCCCCCGCTGTGTTGTCACGGGCTCGGCGCCGTCAGATACCGCTGCACCGTCGGAGCCAGCCAGGCCGTGAGCTCCTCGCGGCTCAGCGCCACGGTCGGCGGGAACCGCAGGACGTAGCGGGTGAGTGCCAGCCCGAGCAGCTGCGCCGCGGCGAGCGCGGCCCGCGCGGGGGCCTGCTGGGGGTCGGGGCACACCGCGTGGGCGACCGGCATGATCTGGTCCCGGAAGATCTCCTGCATCCGCTCGGCCCCGGCCCCGTTGGTCGCCCCGACCCGGAGCAGGGCCGTCAGCACCTCGTTCTCCTCCCACATGCCGAGGAAGCGCGCGACGAGCCTCCAGCCGACCTCGTCCCGGGGCACCGCTGCCATGTCCGGCATTCTCAGATCGATGGAGACGGCCGCCGCGAACAGCCCCTCCTTGTTGCCGTAGTAGCGCATCACCATCGAGGGGTCGATGCCCGCGTCCCGCGCGATGGCACGGATGGTGGCCCGCTCGTAGCCGTCGGCCGCGAAGCGTTCGCGGGCCGCGACGAGGATGGCGTTACGGGTGGTCTCGGAGCGGCGGCGGGTGCCGCCGGAACCGGGAGCAGTACTGCTGCTGTCGCTGACTTTCACATCAACAAGCGTAGGCCAACGTCCGTTGGCCAACAAGTGTTGACTCTCTTCGTTCCGCCGCTCTACCCTCATCAACAAGCGTTGGCCAACAAGCGTTGGCAAACAGGGAGGGTCATCATGAAGGCTCAGCACTCCGTGATCGTCGTCGGCTCGGGTCCCGCCGGTCTCCTGCTCGCCGGCGACCTCGCCACCGCCGGTGTCCCCGTCACGCTCCTCGAAAAGCGCCCGCACAAGATCAGCAATCTCTCCCGCGCCTTCGTCCTGCACGCCCGCACCCTCGAGCAGCTCGACGCCCGCGGCCTCGCCGACGGTCTGGAGGCCATCGGCCGCCCCCTCGACAGCCTCCGCCTCTTCGGCCGCCTCACCATCGAACTCTCCACGCTCCCCTCCCGCTTCAACCACCTCCTCGTCATCCCGCAGTACGAGGTGGAGAAGGCCCTGGAGCGGCGCGCCGTCGAGGCCGGCGTGGACTTCCGGTACGAGACCGAGCTGACCGGGCTCACCCAGGACGCGGACGGCGTGACGGTCGAGGTCCGCGGGCCCGGCGGGGCCGCCGAGAGCCTGCGGGCCGCCTACGTCGTCGGCACCGACGGCATGCGCAGCGCCGTGCGCGACGCGATCGGGCTGTCCTTCCCCGGCCGCTCCGCCATCCGTTCCGTCGTCCTCGCGGACGTACGCCTCGCCGAGGAGCCCGAGAACCTGCTGACCGTCAACGCGGTCGGCGACGCCTTCGCCTTCCTCGCGCCGTTCGGTGACGGCTACTACCGCGTGATCGCCTGGAACCGCGCCCGCGACGTCCCCGACGGCGAACCCCTCGACCTCGACGAGGTCAAGGAGGTCACCCGGCTCGCCCTCGGCCGTGACTACGGCATGCACGACGCCCGCTGGATGTCCCGTTTCCACAGCGACGAACGCCAGGCGCCCGCCTACCGGGTGGGCCGTGTCTTCCTCGCCGGGGACGCCGCGCACGTCCACACCCCGGTCGGCGGTCAGGGCATGAACACCGGTCTGCAGGACGCGGCCAACCTGAGCTGGAAGCTGGCCGCCGTCGCCCAGGGCCACGCGGACGCGGCCCTCCTCGACAGCTACCAGGCCGAGCGTCACCCCGTCGGCAAGGACGTGCTGCGCAGCAGCGGCGGCATCGTCCGCCTCGCGATGGCCAAGCGCCCCTGGGAACTGGCGCTGCGGGCCGCCCTCACCACCTTCCTCGACGCCGTGGGCCCGGTCCGGCGCAGGGCGGTCGGCCAGATCACCGGCGTCGGCTACCGCTACCCCGCCCCCCGCGGTGCCCACCGCCTGACCGGCACCCGCGTCCCGGACGTCGCCCTGAAGGGCGGCCGCCTCTACGAGGCCCTGCGCGGCGGCAGGTTCGTACTGATCACCCCCGAGGCCTACGAGGACCAGGGCGCCCGCAAGGACCGGCTGGCTGTGGAGCACTGGGCGAGCGACCGGCGTACCACCGTCCTGGTCCGCCCCGACGGGTATGTGGCCTGGGCGGCGGACTCGGCGGACGCGGCGCGGATCGAGGAGGCGGTGGCCCGGTACGTGGGCTAGTGCCCCGCCTCCAGCGTCCCCGCCAGCAACTCCCGGAGCAGGTCGGCCAGTTGGCCGGCCTGCTCGTCGTTCATGGTGGACAGGGCCTCCGTCTGGACGGCCAGGCCCGCGCCGACCGCCTCGTCGATGACCGCCAATCCCTTCTCGGTGAGCGTCACTTGGAGCGCCCGGCGGTCGTGCGGGTCGGGGGAGCGGCGCAGCAGACCGGCGCGTTCCAGTCTGTCGAGCCGGCCGGTCATGCCGCCCGTGGTGAGCATCAGGGTCGCCGAGAGCTGGCGCGGCGAGAGGGTGTACGGCTCTCCGGAGCGGCGCAGGGTCGCCAGCACGTCGAACTCGCCGCGTGAGATGCCGTGCGGGGCGTACGCCTTCTCCATGCGGTCGCCCATGGTGCGGGAGAGGCGGTAGATCCGCCCGAAGACCTCCATGGCCCTGGTGTCGAGGTCCGGCCGCACCCCCGCCCACTGCTCGACGATCGCGTCGACGGCGTCCTTGCGCTGTGCACTCATGCCCCGAGTATCCGCAGGCACAGAGTCACTCGCAAGAAAGTAGCTTGACGGAAAGTTGCTTAGCGCTAAGCTAATCACTGCCAAGCTAATCACCGCGAGGTTGCCTTGCGCTCGTCGCCGAGCCGCATCCGATTCCGAGGGGTCGACCGTGGAGAAACCGCACCGCATACCCGGCCAGTGGGCCCTGCCCGTCGCCGCCGCCGTCAACGGCGTCGGCACGGGCATGTACGTGCCCTTCACGCTGGTCTTCTTCCACTACGTCACCGGCCTCTCCTTCACCACCGTCGGGCTGGTGCTGACCGTGACCGGGCTCCTCGGCCTCGCCGCCCTGCCGCTGGCCGGCGCGGCCGTCGACCGGTTCGGCGCGCGGCGCGTGCAGCTCGCGCTGTACGGGGTGCGCGCCGCCGGCTTCGCCGCCTACCCCTTCGCCGGCTCCCTCGCCGCCTTCGCCGCGGTCGCGCTGGTCACCGCCGCTGCCGACCGCGCCTTCCCCGCCGTGCAGTCCTCGCTCCTCGGCGAGGTGGCGCGGGGCGCCGGGCGGGACCGGCTGCAGGCCGCCACCCGGGCGCTGCAGAACGGCGGCTACGGCGCCGGTGCCCTGCTCGCCACCCTGGTCATCGCCTTCGCCGGACCCACCGGCTACACCTACGCGGCCTGGGGCAACGCCCTGTCCTTCGCCCTCGCTGCGCTGCTGCTGAAACCGCTGAGGCCGTTGCCCGCCGCCGACGGTACGGAGGCACGGCGGGCCGGGGCCGGGTACCGTCTCGTGCTCGCGGACCGGCCCTTCCTGGTCGTCACCGGCGCCAACTTCCTGAACGCGCTGAACTATTCGGCCCTGTCCGTGCTCTTCCCGCTGTTCCTCGTGGAGTGGCTGCACGGGCCCGCGACGCTCACCGGTGCCGCGTTCACGGTCAACACGGTGCTGTGCGCGGTGGCCGGGGTGTCCGTCGGCGGGCGGGTGCGCAGGGCCGGTGCCCGGCGCACCCGGGCCGCGGCGCTGGGCGGGAGCCTGTTCTCGGTGGCCTTCCTCGGGCAGATCGCGCTGGGCACCCTGCGGCCGCACTCCGGCCCGGTGCTGGGCGGGGCCCTGGTCGCCGTGGTCGTCGTCTACACGCTCGGCGAGCTGATCCACAGCCCCGCCGCCGAGGTCCTCGCCCTGTCGGCGGCACCCGAGGCCGCGCGCGGCCGGTACCTGGCGGCGTACCAGATGTCCTGGTCACTGGCGAAGGCGGTGGCTCCGTCGCTGTTCACGGCGCTGCTCGCGGTGGACGGCCGGGCGCCCTGGGCGGTTCTGATCCTCACCTCGGCGCTGGCGGCCGCCCTGCTGATCCGCACGGAACGCCATCTTCCGGCCGACGCGGTACGGCCGGTCGCGGAGACCGTCGTACACAAGACTTCCCCGCTCGCTTCCCGTGACTCCGAGGAAGCCCTGCCCCTCGTCTCCCGCCACCCCGAAGGCGTCCGGCCGTGAAACGGCTGCTCGCACCTGTCGCTGCCGGGCCCCCGCCTCTTGCCTCCCCCACCCCGAGGCCGGTCTGAAGCTGCCCGTGCCCGCCGTAGGGATTCCCTCTTTCATCGCCCACCACCCCGAAGGAACCCGGTCATGAAACGGATCGCGACCGTCCTGCTCACCGCCCTCGCCCCCGTCTCCTGGGGCACCACCTACGCCGTCACCACCCAGTTCCTCCCGGCCGACCGTCCCCTGTTCACCGCTCTGGCACGAGCCCTGCCCGCCGGTCTGCTGCTGCTGGCCGTCACCCGGGTGCTGCCGCGCGGTGCCTGGTGGTGGAAGGCGGCCGTGCTCGGTGCGCTGAACATCGGCGCCTTTTTTCCGCTGCTGTTCCTGTCCGCGTACCGGCTGCCCGGCGGCATGGCGGCCGTCGTCGGCTCGGTCGGGCCGCTGTTCGTGGTGGGGCTGTCGGCGCTGCTCCTGGGGCAGCGGCCGACGGGGCGGGCGCTGCTCGCCGGGGTCGTGGCGGCGTTCGGCGTCAGCCTCGTCGTGCTGAAGGCGGCCGGGGCGCTCGACGCGGTAGGCGTGCTGGCCGCCCTCGCCTCGTCCGCGTCGATGTCCACCGGCACCGTACTGACCAAGAAGTGGGGGCGCCCCGAGGGCGTGGGCCCGCTCGCCCTCACCGGCTGGCAGCTGACGGCCGGCGGGCTGCTCATCGCCCCGCTCGCCCTCCTCGTCGAGGGCGCCCCGCCCGCCCTGGACGCCCGCGCGGTCGGCGGCTACCTCTACCTCGCCCTCGCCAACACGGCCGTCGCCTACTGGCTCTGGTTCCGCGGCATCGGCCGCCTCACCGCCACCCAGGTCACCTTCCTCGGCCCGCTCTCCCCGCTGACCGCGGCCGTGGTCGGCTGGGCGGCCCTCGGCCAGGCGCTCACGCCGGTTCAACTCGCGGGCATGGCGCTGGCGTTCGGCGCGACGGTGGCGGGGCAGGCGACAAGGCCGGCTCGCGCTCAATTGTTCAGTTCTGCTGAAATGAACGGTCGAAAAGATTCGATGGACCTGACAGGTGTGTCGCTGCGACGGTAGATCCACCGAGATCACCCGTCGCCGAAAGGACCTCCGTGGCCGTCGCCCTCGACCGGACCGCCTCCCCTCCCACCGCCCGCTCACTGCGAGGACTCGCTCTCGCCGCCCTCACCACCGTGGTCTGGTCCGGCAGCTTCGTCACCTCGCGGGCGCTGCACGACAGCGTGCCGCCGGTGCAGCAGGCGTTCTGGCGGTGGGTGGTCGCGTTGGTGGCGGTGGCGCCGTTCGGGGCCCGAAAGGCCTGGCGACAGCGAGAGTTGATACGACGTCACCTCGGGTTCGTGCTGCTCGCCTCGCTCCTCGGTGTCACCGTCTACAACACCCTGGTCAACCAGGCCGGGCTCACCGTCCCGGCCGCCAACATGGGCATGATCATGGCCGCTTCGCCCGTGCTGATGGCGGCGTTCGAGCGGGTGGGCGGCGCGCGGCTGGGCGCGCGCCGGGTCACGGGGGTGGCGACGGCCTGCGGAGGCGTCGTACTGCTGATGGGCGGGGGAGCCGGACTCGCCGCGGGGGACCTCTGGATGATCGCCGCCGCCTGCTGCTTCGGCTCGTACAGCGCGCTGCTGCGGCTCAGGCCGGCCGAACTCGACGGCACGGCCTTTCTCTTCACCACCTTCCTGCTCGGCACCGCCCTGCTGCTGCCCGCCCAGGCCGTGAGCGTGGCGGCGCAGGGCGCCTTCACACCGACACCCGGAACCGTCCTCCCGCTCCTCTACGTCGGCGTCGCCTCCTCCGCCGTCGCGTTCTTCGCCTGGAACAAGGCGATCGGCCTGATCGGTGCGGCCCGGGCGGGGACGGTCTACTACCTGCAGCCGGTGTGCGTGGCCTTGCTGTCCTGGGCGGTGCTCGGGGAGCAGATCGGCCGGCCGCAGGCTCTGAGCATGGCGCTGATCCTCGGCGGGGTGGTGCTGGGCGCCGCCGTATAGGTTGCCGCCATGACCGAGTGGGACATCCGGAAGCTGCAGATCCTGCGGACGCTCAGGGAGCGGGAGACGGTCACCGCGACCGCCGAGGCGCTGCGGATGACGCCCTCCGCGGTGTCCCAGCAGCTGACCAATCTGGCCAGGCAGCTCGGGGTGCCCCTGCTGGAGGCGCAGGGGCGGCGGGTGCGGCTGACGGACGCGGCGCGGCTGGTGCTGCGGCACGCGGAGGCCGTGTTCGAGCAACTGGAGCGTGCCGACGCCGAGTTGGCGGCCTACACCCAGGGCGAGGCCGGCGAGGTGCGGGTCGGCGCCTTCTCCACTGCCGTACCCGCTCTGGTCGTGCCCGCCGTACGGATGCTGCGCACCCGGCACCCCGGAGTGAGCGTACGGGTGCGGGAGGCGGAGGCGGGGGAGGCGTACGAGCTGCTGGCCGCCGGGGACGTCGACCTCGCGCTGTCCCTCGCCGCCCAGGCCCCCACCGCCGCCGACCCCCGCTTCACCCGCGTCCCGCTGCTCGCCGACCCCCTCGACCTCGCCCTGCCCCGCGACCACCCGCTCGCCGCCGCCGAGGGGCTGCGGCTGGCCGACCTCGCCAAGGAACCGTGGATCTTCGGCGGCAGCGGGCCCTGGTCGGACATCACCCGCGGGGCCTGCGAGGCGGCCGGGTTCAGCCCCGTGCAAGGCCATTCGGCGGCCGGGTGGACGGCGATCCTGGCGATGGTGGAGGCCGGGATGGGGGTCGCGCTGGTGCCGCGCATGGCGGTCGTGGCGAGGGAAGGCGTCGCGATGCGGCAGCTGACGGAGGACCGGCCCCGGAGGCACGTGGTGGCGGCCGTACGGAAAGGGGCCGGGGAAGGGGCGGCGGTGGGGAGGGTGCTGGGGGCGTTGCGGGAGGTGGCGACCACCGCGCCCCAAAGGGGCGCGGGGAACTGCGCGACCAGCCACGACTGGCCGGCAGAAGACCGACGGCCGACGCGCCTCAGATGAACATCCGGACGCCGACGAACGCCGGGTGGACGCCGTGGTGACCCGACTGCCCTTCGCCACCGACCAGTTGGAGGTGACCGTCCTCTACGACGAGCCCGAGATCCTCGACCTGGAGGACAAGTCCGAGGTCGCCGCCGGGAGGCCCTGGTCATCACGGCCTACCCGACCGGCGTCCGGCTGCGCCCCGACGTCACCGCGATCCCCCTGCACGGCGTGGAGACCAGCCAGGTCACCCTCGCCACCCGCGCCGGCGACCGCAGCCGTCTGGTGGTGTCCGCGTTCCGCAAGATCGCCCGCACCCACCTCACCCGGCCGTCCGCACCGGCGTGACCAGGGGGTCGCTCCCGCCGCCTGGGGTCGGTGACGGCCGTTGTCTGTGTCCGCGTCTCGCGGGGCGGCGCGTAGTCGTCTCGCCGGGCCGTCGGAATCGGCGTGACCGGAGGCCCCCTCCGGCCCCCGCGTCGCGATAGCGTCACACCGTCCCCGCGTGACGCAATGCCTTCACCACCCCGGAGGTGCCCGTGGTCGCCGACACCTGTGCCAGCTGCGGCAAACCGCTCCCCGCACGGGCGGGCCGCACCGGCCGCAGCTCCGTGTACTGCTCGGCCGCCTGCCGGCAGAAGGCGTACCGGGAGCGGCAGGGGACCGGGACGGGGGCCAGTGTGCAGCGCCTGATCGACGACATCGGGCGGCAGGTCCAGGAACTCACACCGCAGCCGCCCTCGGTCCTGTACTCCGGGGTGGCCGACCTGTCGGCCGCCGTGGCGCGGCTGCGGCGGGTCGCCCGGACAGCCCGGGACACCGCGAAGGAACCCCAGGGGTCCGCCGAGCCTTCCGTAACACCGAGAGCCGTTACGGAAATCCCCCTCACGGAAGCCGACTTCGCCACCCTCACCGAGTCCCACCGCCGGGAGATCCATGTCCACTGCTACCGCATGACCGGCTCCTACGACGACTCCGAGGACCTGGTGCAGGAGACGTTCCTGCGGGCCTGGCGGGCCCGGGAGTCCTTCGAGGGGCGGGCCGGCGCCCGCACCTGGCTGTACCGCATCGCCACCAACGCCTGCCTGGACTTCCAGCGCCGCACCGCCCGTCGCCCGCAGCGCTACGAGCCCATCCCCGGCATGAACCACGGCACCGGCGAGGCGCCCGCCCGCATCACCTGGCTGCAGCCCTACCCGGACGACGAGCTGCCCACGGCCGAGGAGGACCGGCCGGACGTCGCCGCCGTCTCCCGCGAGACCCTGGAGCTGGTCTTCCTCGCCGCCATCCAGCACCTCCCGCCCCGCCAGCGGGCCGTGCTGATCCTGCGGGACGTGCTCGGCCTGACCGCCGCCGAGACCGCCGAGGCCCTCGACCTGACCGTGGCCTCCGCCAACAGCGCCCTGCAGCGGGCCCGGCCCACCCTCCGCGACCATCTGCCCGGGAAGCGCGCGGAGTGGAGCGCGGGCGAGCCGACGGAAGCCCAACGCACCGTCCTGCAGCGGTACATGAGCGCCGCCGAGCAGCTCGACTTCGCCGCGATGACCGACCTGCTCAGCAAGGACGTCACGCTCACCATGCCGCCCAACCCGTTCTGGTTCACCGGCCGGGACGCCCTCGTCGAGTTCCTGCGCCCCACCCTCGACCCCGCGTCCCCCATGTTCTTCGGCCACTGGCGCCATCTGCCCGCCCGCGCCAACGGACAGCTCGCGGCGGGCGGTTACGTCCGCAGACCCGGTACGCACGTCCACCGCGCCCAGGTTCTCGACGTCCTGCGCTTCGACGCCGACGACCGGATCGTGGAGATCACGTCCTTCGAACCGCACCTCTTCCCGGCCTTCGGACTGCCGCTGCGGCTGTGACGACCGATGAGTGATCGGGGTGCCGTGCGTCTGTATGACCGACCGATACGGAACACCTCACCGAGGAGATCATCATGCTGCTCACCGACAAGACCGCGATCGTGTACGGCGCCGGCGGCTCGATCGGCGGTGCGGTCGCCCGCGCCTTCGCCGCCGAGGGAGCCCGCGTCCACCTGGTCGGACGGACCCGGGAAACGCTGGAGGCCGTGGCCGCCGACATCAAGGACGCCGAGGTCGCCGTCGTGGACGCCCTCGACGAGGCGGCCGTCGAAGAGCACCTCGCGGGCGTCGGGGACGTCGACATCTCGTTCAACCTCGTCACCCGCGGCGATGTTCAGGGCGCCCCGCTCACCGACATGCCCGTGGACGACTTCCTGCGACCCGTTCTCAACGGTGTCCGCGCCAACTTCATCACCGCCCGCGGTGCCGCCCGCCGGATGGCCGAGCGCGGCTCCGGCGTGATCCTCACCCTCAACAGCGGCTCCGCGCACGGCAGTCCGATGATGGGCGGCACGGGACCCGCCGACGCCGCCATCGACACGCTCGTCCGCAACCTGGCCCTGGAGTGCGGTCCCCGCGGGGTGCGCGCCGTGGGCCTGTGGGCGGCCGGCGTACCCGAGACGTTCACCGTCGAGAAGCTCTCCGCGGTCAACCCGGCCATCGACGAAGCCGCCGTCCGGGGCATCGTCGACGGCCTCGCCGGAATGCGCATGACCCGCCGCAACCCGAGCCTCGCCGAGGTCGCCGCCACCGCGGTCTTCCTCGCCTCGGACCAGGCGGGCGGCATCACGGGCACGTTCGTCAACGTGACGGGCGGGATGGTCGTACGGTGAGGAAACGCGAAGGGCGCCCGGTGTGACACCGGGCGCCCTCGTTCTCGTACGGCCGCGGGTGACTACGCCTGCGCGTCCGCCGCCTGCGCCTTCAGCGCCCGCTCCACTCCCGACCGGGACTCGGAGACCAGCCGCCGCAGGGCCGCGCTGGGCTCGGCGGAGGCGAGCCAGGCGTCCGTCCGGTCCAGGGTCTCCTGCGACACCTGGACGGCCGGGTAGAGGCCGACGACGATCTGCTGGGCGATCTCGTGCGAGCGGGAGTCCCAGACGTCCTTGACCACCTCGAAGTACTTCTCGGCGTACGGGGCGAGCAGCTCCCGCTGATCGGTCTGGACGAAGCCGCCGATGACCGCCTCCTGGACGGCGTTCGGCAGCTTGTCGGACTCGACGACCTGCGCCCAGACCTCCGCCTTCGCCTCCACGGTCGGCCGGGCGGCACGGGCACTGGCCGCATGGCGCTCGCCCGCGGCTGTCTTGTCCCGCTCGTACTCGCCGGCGATCTCCGCCTCGTCGTAGCGGCCCACCGCGGCCAGCCGCTGCACGAACGCCCAGCGCAGCTCGGTGTCGACGACCAGGCCCTCGATGGTCTGCGAACCGTCGAGCAGCGCCTCCAGCAGGTCCAGCTGCTCCGGGGTCCTGGCGGTCGCCGCGAACGCCCGCGCCCAGGCCAGCTGGTGGTCGCTGCCCGGCTCGGCCGCACGCAGATGGGCCAGCGTGGCGTCGGTCCAGCGGGTGAGCAGGGCCTCGCGGGCCGCCGGGTCGGCGTACAGGTCGATCGCCAGCTTCACCTGGCGGTGCAGCGACTGCACGACACCGATGTCGGACTCCTTGCCGATGCCCGACAGGACCAGCGAGAGGTAGTCGCGGGTCGCGAGCTCCGCGTCCCGCGTCATGTCCCAGGCGGAGGCCCAGCACAGGGCACGGGGAAGAGACGACTCGAAGTCGCCCAGGTGCTCGGTCACGAACGCCAGGGACTTCTCGTCGAGGCGGACCTTGGCGTACGACAGGTCGTCGTCGTTGAGCAGGACGACGGCCGGGCGGCGCCTGCCCACCAGCTGCGGTACGGCGGTCAGTTCACCGTCGACGTCCAGCTCGATGCGCTCGTCACGGACCAGCTTGCCGCTGTCCTCGTCGAGTTCGTACAGGCCGACCGCGATGCGGTGCGGGCGGAGCGTGGGCTCGCCCTTGGCGCCCGCGGGGAGAGCCGGGGCCTCCTGGCGGATGGCGAAGGAGGTGACGACACCGGAGGCGTCCGTCTCGACCTCGGGCCGCAGGACGTTGATGCCCGCCGTCTGCAGCCACTTCTCCGACCAGTTCCTCAGGTCGCGGCCGGAGGTCTCCTCCAGCGCGCCCAGCAGGTCGGACAGGCGGGTGTTGCCGTACGCGTGACGCTTGAAGTACGCCTGCACGCCCCCGAAGAACTCGTCCATGCCGACGTAGGCGACGAGCTGCTTCAGGACGCTGGCGCCCTTGGCGTAGGTGATGCCGTCGAAGTTGACCAGGACGTCGTCCAGGTCGTTGATCTCGGCCATGATCGGGTGGGTGGAGGGCAGCTGGTCCTGCCGGTAGGCCCACGTCTTCATGGAGTTGGCGAACGTGGTCCAGGAGTGCGGCCAGCGCGACTGGGGGTGGTACGACTGGCAGGCGATGGAGGTGTAGGTGGCGAACGACTCGTTCAGCCACAGGTCGTTCCACCACTCCATGGTGACCAGGTCGCCGAACCACATGTGCGCCAGCTCGTGCAGGATGGTCTCCGCGCGCAGCTCGTACGACGCGTCGGTGACCTTGGAGCGGAACACGTACTGGTCCCGGATGGTCACCGCACCCGCGTTCTCCATCGCGCCCGCGTTGAACTCCGGCACGAACAGCTGGTCGTACTTCTTGAACGGGTACGCGTAGTCGAACTTCTCCTGGAACCACTCGAAGCCCTGCCGGGTGACCTCGAAGATCGCGTCGGAGTCGAGGAACTCGGCGAGCGAGGGCCGGCAGTAGATGCCCAGCGGCACGGACTGCCCGTCCTTCTCGTACACGCTGTGCACGGAGTGGTACGGGCCGACGATCAGCGCCGTGATGTACGACGAGATCCGCGGCGTCGGCTCGAAGACCCAGGTGTCGTCCTTGGGCTCGGGCGTCGGCGAGTTGGAGATGACGGTCCAGCCGGTCGGGGCCTTCACCGTGAACTGGAAGGTCGCCTTGAGGTCCGGCTGCTCGAACGACGCGAACACGCGGCGGGCGTCCGGGACCTCGAACTGTGTGTAGAGATAGGCCTGTTGGTCGACCGGGTCGACGAATCGGTGCAGTCCCTCACCGGTGTTGGTGTAGGCGCAGTCGGCGACGACCCGGAGGATGTTACGGCCCTCGAGCAGCCCCGGGAGGGCGATCCGCGAGTCCTTGAAGAGCTCGGCGGGGTCGAGGGCGTCGCCGTTGAGCGTCACCTCGTGGACGGTCGGGGCCACCAGGTCGATGAAGGACTCGGCCCCGTTTTCGGCCACGTCGAAGCGCACCGTCGTCACAGACCTGTAGGTGCCGCCCTCCTGCGCGCCGGAGAGGTCGAGATCGATCTCGTACGAGTCAACGGTGAGCAGCTTCGCCCGCTGCTGCGCCTCTTCGCGGGTCAGGTTTGTGCCAGGCACGCGGTCATCTCCTCGTCATGTGTCGGTTCAGCCATCCTTCCACGGGACCGTGGGGAGGGCGACGAGGGTTTTCCCGATGGGTCGCCCCGGTCAGCGTGTGTTTGGGGGCTGCCGCCCCCAGCCCCCCGCTTCGGCCCTTGAGGGGCCTCGTCCTCAAACGCCGGACGGGCTGGATTTCGCCGACCGGCGGTGAACCAGTGCGGATCGGACGGTGTTCGGTGACTTCTGGCCCGGCCCCGTGCTTTTCAGCCCGTCCGGCGCTTGAGGACGAGGCCCGGAGGGCCGATGGGGGTCCAGGGGGCGAGCCCCCTGGGCGGGGTCGAAGGGGCGGAGCCTTCACGCCGCGGCACGTTCGCGCCCGCAGCGGCAGGCGGGGCGGGGCACCTGCCGGTACCCCGCCCCGCCTGCCGTACGCGCCGGTGTCAGCCCTTCAGCTCCGCCGCCACCAGCTCCGCGATCTGCACCGCGTTCAGGGCCGCGCCCTTGCGGAGGTTGTCGTTGGAGATGAACAGCGCGAGGCCGTTGTCCACGGTCTCGTCGCGACGGATGCGGCCGACGTAGGACGGGTCCTGGCCGGCGGCCTCAAGGGGGGTCGGGATCTCGGAGAGCGCGACACCCGGGGCGCCCGCCAGCAGCTCCGTCGCGCGCTCCGGGGAGATCGGGCGGGCGAAGCGGGCGTTGACCTGGAGGGAGTGGCCGGAGAAGACCGGGACGCGGACGCAGGTGCCGGAGACCTTGAGCTCGGGGATCTCCAGGATCTTGCGGGACTCGTTGCGGAGCTTCTGCTCCTCGTCCGTCTCGTTCAGGCCGTCCTCGACGAGGTTGCCCGCGAAGGGCAGGACGTTGAAGGCGATGGGGCGCTTGTAGACGCCCGGCTCCGGGAAGTCGACCGCCGAACCGTCGTGCGTCAGCTTGTCCGCTTCGGCGACGACCTTCTGCGCCTGGCCGTGCAGCTCCGCCACGCCCGCGAGACCCGAGCCGGACACCGCCTGGTAGGTGGCGACGACCAGCGCCTGAAGGCCCGCCTCCGCGTGCAGCGGCTTGAGGACCGGCATCGCGGCCATCGTCGTGCAGTTCGGGTTGGCGATGATGCCCTTGGGGCGGTCCGCGACCGCGTGCGGGTTCACCTCGGAGACGACCAGCGGGACATCGGGGTCCTTGCGCCAGGCCGAGGAGTTGTCGATCACGACGGGGCCCTGCGCGGCGACCTTCTCGGCCAGCGCCTTCGAGGTCGCGCCGCCCGCGGAGAACAGCACGATGTCCAGGCCGGTGTAGTCGGCGGTCGCCGCGTCCTCCACCGTCACACCGTCCAGCTCCGTCCCCGCCGAGCGGGCCGAGGCGAACAGCCGCAGCTCGGTCACGGGGAAGTCGCGCTCCTTGAGGATCCTGCGCATGACCGTGCCGACCTGCCCGGTGGCTCCGACGATTCCGACCCTCACGGCGACTCCTTCTGCGTGTTCCTGTATGTCTGCGGCGTTTCCATCATGCGGCCGACCCGGGTCCGCCTGTCCAATTCTTTGCGCTCCATGCCCGAAGCCTGGGACGCCACACCATGATCAACGGTTCCGGAACTCCGCTCACACCCGCGCTGAGCTGGAGAAATTCACCCTATGACGGCCCGGTACCGCAAGGTGTGCAGGCCGCGCGCGCCGGTGTGACGTACACCTCTGCACGATTCCCCAGGGCCGGGCCGAACGTTTCCGCCGGCTCCGGCGTCGTAGAGGAAACGCGGTGAGGGGGTGGCTTGTGCTGCGCAGAAAGGCCCGCCGTGGCCAGGAGGACGATCATGGCGATCCTCTGGACGCGGCTCAGGAACGCCGGGTGCGGGCGGTGCTCGCACTGGGCGGGGTGCCGCAGACGGACCTGCCGGACGGGGTGCAGCAGGTCCGTCTGCGGCTGCTGGAGCGGGCGGCGAAGGGGTACGAGGCCCCGCGCGACGTCTCCGCGTGGGCGGCCGTCGTCGCCTCCAACCTGGCCATGGACTGGCACCGGGCCAAGAAGCGGCAGGAGCGGATCGGCGAGCGCCTCGCCTCCCTGCGCCAGCTGGAGCACCCGTCCGGAGAGGACACCAGCGTGCTCTCCCTGGCCGTCGCCCAGGGCCTCGACGAGCTCCCCGACTCCCAGCGCCAGGTCCTCGTCCTGCGCTTCTACGCCGACCTGCCCGTCCGCTCGATAGCCGACGAGCTCGGCATCCCGGAGGGCACGGTCAAGAGCAGGCTGCACACGGCGGTACGGGCACTGCGCGCCCGCCTGCACGAGGACGAGGTGGTGTGAGATGACCGCCGAACACAACAGCGTCGATGCGCTGATGGCCGCGATCACCGGCGAGGAGCCGCCGGAGGAGGCCCGCGCGGACGCCGGCTTCGCGGCCGAGCACCGCAGGGCCACGGCCGATGTGGCGCTGCTGCGCCGGCAGCTCGGGTTCATCGGGGACGCGCTGGCCGAGGAGCCGCGTCCGGAGCGGGCGCCCGTTCCGGTACGGGCGCCCCGGGACTGGCGCCGGGCGCGCAGGTTCGCCTTCGGCTCGCTCGCCGTGGCCGCCGTCGCGACCGTGCTGTCGGGGCTGGGCTGGCTGGTGGTGCAGGCGAACAGCGGCGTCGACGCCATGTCGGGCGGCAGCGCCGACTCCGCCTCCAAGGCGGAGGGGAACGCCAGGACCGGCTCGGCCTTCTCCAGCCCCGGCTACCTCGCCTGCACCCGCCTGGTCGCCGAGGGCGAGGTGACGGCGGTGCAGCCGGTCCACGGGACCGCCGGGCAGGAGCGGATCACCCTGGACGTGACCCGCTCGTACAAGCCGGAGAAGTCCAGGAAGGAGATCACCCTGCTGATCGAGGACGAGACCCTCCGCAAGGCGCTCCACAAGGGCGACCACATCCTGGTGGCCGTCCCGGCGCAGTCCACCGTCCCGGACTACGTGATCGTCGGCGAGAAGTCGATCGCCCACGAACGCGCGGGGCTCACCCGTGCGCTGCCCGAATCGGCCCACGTGACCTGCTGACGTGACCTGTTGACGTCCCCCGCCGACGGAAAAGGGCGGGCGCCCGCACGGACGCCCGCCCCACAGCCGTATCACTGACCGGCTACGGCGTGACCTTCTCGATCTTCACGCTGCCGGTGCCCGCGGTCGTGCCGCGTGCGTTCACCAGCTGGACCTGGCCGAAGAACTCACGGCCCTCCGGTGCGGCCGCCGCGGCGGTGACGCTGCCGGAGACGGTCGCCGACCCGCCCGTGCCGAGCTTCACCGGCGCCGACTCGTCGACGGTGACGGTGCCGAGGGAGGACGAGAAGAACACGTCCCGGTAGTCGTACGCCGTCGAACCCGACGGCACCGAGTAGCCCGTGACCTCGATGGTGTACGTCCCGGCAGCCGGGCCGGCGACCGAGACGGCCTCCTCCGAGTCGCCGTCGGCGGACCTGCCGACCTCGGTGCCGGCCGCGTTCTTCACCACCAGGTCGAGGTCGGCGGAGGCGTCCGAGACGTTGCCGATCGCGACGTCCAGCGACTTGGCGCCCGCGGGCACCTCGACCGTGGTGGTCTGCGTCTCGCCCTCCTTGATGGTCGGGCGGGCCGTCTTCGACGAGCCGAGCGGGCCGCCGACCAGCTTGCCGTCGAGCGCGGCGAGCTTGTTCGTCACCTTCCAGGAGACGGCGGCCGGGGTACCGACCTTCGCCTCGGGGACGGTCACGGTCTGCGGGTCGAAGGACGCGCCGAGGACGGCGACATCCAGCTTGTACGGGTTGTCCAGCAGCGGCGAGGTACGGCGCGACTCGACCTCGATCTCCCAGACGCCGGCCTGCGGGTCCGCGTACGCACGCACGTCGGGCTTGCAGCCGTTGCCGTCGAGGTAGTTCGGGTAGCAGTACGGGGTGCCGGTGTTGTCGACCGGAGTGCCGTACGGGTGGATGGCGATGAACCGGGTCTGGCTCTTGTCCTTCAGCCCGCCGATGGCGACCTCAAGGGACTTGGCGCCCTCGGGCACGGTCACGAAGTACGACTGCGTGCTGTTGCGCTGCACCGTGTTCGAGGCCGTGAAGGTGTACTTCACCGGCGTCGAGACCACGACCGTGGCCAGGATCTGCTTGTCGACGCCCTCGGTGCTCGGGTCGTCGACGTCGAGGATCGCGCTCTTGATGCCCGCGGACCTCGGGTTCGCCTGCACCTTGACGGTGACCGGCTGGTTCAGCGGCAGCTTCACCTCGTCCTTGCCGACGATCCGGAAGGTGCCACCGGCGTTGTTCTCGATGCTCAGCTCGTGCCAGAGCGCCTTGGCGGAGCCGGAGGTCCGGGTGATCGTGACGTCGTACGTCTTCCTGTCACCCGCCTTGAGGCCGCCCTCGCGGTCGTACAGGCCGGTGCCGAAGCCCGGCGTCTTCAGGGCCTGGTCGAGCGCGGTGTCGACAGGGGCCTTCACGACGTAGTCAGAAGGCACAGCGTCGTGCGCGGTGGCGCCGTCGCGGATCGCGTCCCAGGCGTCGACGATGTCGATGCGGCCCGCGCCCTCCTCGTAGGCCTGAACGCCCTTGATGTGGTGGGCGGTTGACGTCAGGGCCGTGCGCAGGGTGGCGGGCTTGAGCTCGATGCCCTTCTGCTTGGCGGCCGACAGCAGCAGCGCGCTGGCGCCCGTGGCCTGCGGGGAGGCCATGGACGTGCCCTGCAGCATGGAGTAGCCGGCCGGCAGCGAGTAGCCCGACTCGGCGACCGGGGAGCCCGGCAGCCAGGTCTGGGTGGTGTTGATCGCGGCGCCGGGCGCGACGAGGGTCGGCGTGAAGCCGCCGTCCTCACGCGGACCGCGGGAGGAGAAGGGCATCATCGCGTACTTCTTCTCCACGACCGAGCCGTAGTTGGAGGCCCAGGTCGCCTTGGAGATGGCGGCGCCCACGGAGATCACCTTGTCGGCGAGACCGGGGTCGCCGATGGTGTTCGCGCCCGGGCCGGAGTTGCCCGCCGAGATCACCAGCTGCACGCCGTAGGTGTCGATGAGCCGCGTGTACAGCTCGGCGCGCGCGTTGTTGCCGTCGTTGAGCGCCGGCAGACCGCCGATGGACATGTTGACGATGTCGACACCGCGGTTCACGACGAGGTCGATCATGCCCTCGGTGAGCCCGACGTTGGTGCAGCCGCCGGTCCAGGTGCAGGCACGCGAGGAGACGATCTTCGCGCCGGGCGCCGCGCCGTTCATCTTCCCGCCGAACAGGCCGTTGGCGGCGGTGATGCCGGCGACATGCGTTCCGTGCTCGGACTCGATGACGCCGATGTTGACGAAGTCGGCCTTCTTGCCGACCCAGTCGCCGCCGAACGGGTCCATCGGCACGTCCTTGCGGATCTGCACGACGAACGGCTGGCGCTCCACGACGTCGGTCGACGGGTCGTCGGTCCCGAAGTAACCGATCTGATAGCCGTCCTTGTACGGCTTCATCGGCGTGTCGTCGCTGAAGTCGTAGTTGTTGTTCAGGTCGACACGGACGGTACCGGCGGCGGCGTCGTACAGGACGCCCCACTTGTCGGTCGTGTCCCCGTCCCGGTTGGCGTCGCCCTTCGCGTCGCCGCCCGCGGTGGCGGCCTCGCTGAAGGTGCTGACCTGGTACGACCCGGCGGGCGCCGTCCAGGTCTTTCCGCCGTAGGTGAAGGTGGGCCCGGAGACCGAGGTCACCATCGGGCGCCAGGTGGCGTCGCTGTCGACGATCGGGTCGGTCGCCGTCACCCAGTCGACGATCTTCCGCTCACCGGTGGTGGTCTTCTGCAGCGCCGGGTGACCGAGGTCGACACCGGAGTCCAGGATGCCGATGGTGACGCCGCGGCCGTCCGCCTTCGGGTGGTCCTTCACGAAGTCGACGGCGCCCGTCTCGAAGGACGGGTTGTACGGGTTCTCGGCGGGCGTGTTCTTGTCCGGCGCGGGGTAACTGACCGTGCCCGACGCCGACTTGGAGCCGCCCGTCGCGCTCGGGTCGTCCAGCGGTATCTCCTTGCGCAGGTCGATGCCGTGCACGGAGGAGAGCTTCGCGGCGGCGGCGATGGCCGCGTCCGCCTTCGCGGTGGGGACGGTGGCGCGGACGTATCCGAGCTTGTCGTAGGTCCGGCCGACCGAGCCGCCCTTGACCGCGTCCAGCTGCCCGGCGACCTGCTCGGTCTGCCCCGGGGCGGTGGCGATCATCATCGTGACGTTCTTGTCGCCGTCGGCCTTGGCCTCGGCGAGCAGGTCCGCGTCGTCGGAACCGAGCTTTACCTGCGCGGACTTGACGCTGCCGTCCGAGGGGGCGGTGGAGCCCGGGGACGGTGCGTCGGCGGAGAAGGCCATGGGTATCGGCCCGGCCGCGGAGAGCGCGGCGACAAGACCGGCGGCCACGGCTATTCGGGCCACGGGTCTCAGGGGGGTGAGGGTCATCGGCATCCCTAGGAGTGAAGATTTCAGTGCCGGACGAGCGCACAGCTTTACCCAAGGGACAGTTGTTTGGGAAGTGTTGACCGAAACGATATGGACGTATGGGGAAAACCCCCGATTCCCTTTACGGGGATGAGTCCCCAATAGTGCTAAATGAACCGGCGGTTCCGGACTAACGTCCCTACGTGCGCAGGAAACTGAGGGTGGCGGCCTACGCCATATGCGTCCGCGACGACCAACTCCTCCTGGCCCGCTGGACCGACGACCAGGGCCGCCCCGAGTGGACCCTGCCCGGCGGCGGCGTGGAACACGGCGAGGACCCCTACGACGCCGCCGTCAGGGAGGTGGAGGAGGAGACCGGCTACCACGTCGAGCTCACCGCCCTCCTGGGCGTGAACTCGATCCGGCTCACCACCCCACGCCGCTTCGGCCGCTCCCTCGACCGCCACGGACTGCGTCTGGTGTACGAGGGCCGGGTGACCGGCGGCGAACTCCGCCACGAGATCGGCGGCTCGACGGACATGGCGGCCTGGCATCCCCTGGAGACGGTGCCCGGGCTGCGCCGGGTCGCACTGGTCGACGTGGGGCTGGCACTGTGGCGGGAGCGGCCGGCGACGGGGCGGGTGAACTGCTTGCAGTACCCAGAAAGATGAACGCGGAGTGACCGCCCCCGGGCCGCCCGACGAGCGGCCGTGAACGCGGAGGGTGGCCCAAGATCCACGTACGGTGATCGGCGTTGCCCGTTGCCGTCTCGTTCATGTGCAGGTCATTCCCGGTGCCAAGCATCCAGGTGAGCGGGTTGTTCGCGACAGCGAAACAGCCCGCGACCACTGCCGACGCGTTGCCACTCGGGGAGATCGCGCCATGTCGCGCATACGCTCTGTCGCCGCCACCAGCCCGGCGATCAACCGCCGTACCGTCCTCGCCGCCACCGGCGCGGCGGCCGTCTCCGCAGGCGTCGGCTACGCCCTGCGGCCCACCGACAGCCAGGCCGCAACCGACACCACCCGGGTCGTGGCGCAGTCCCGCCAGGCCCCGGCCGCCCCCCTCGCGCCCTACACCAAGGGCACCACCCTCGCCACGGTCGCCGCTCCGCGCACCTCCTCCGGCTACCGCCGCCTCGGCGACGGCCCCGGCTGGTCCCGCGTCGTGCGCAGCGAGCTCGCCGCCCCCAAGTCGGGCCGCGCCGGCCGCCGTACCGCGCTCGCCGCGTTCGTACAGCTCACCGACCTGCACCTGATGGACGTCCAGCACCCGCTGCGGCTGGAGTACCTCCGCTCGACCTCCGTGCACAACTGGCGTCCGCAGGAGGCGCTGACCGTGCACGGGGCGATCTCGCTCGTGGAGCGGATCAACTCCCTGCGCGGGGCCCCCGTCACCGGGACGCCGCTGCACTTCGCCATGACCACCGGCGACAACACGGACAACAACTCCGGGACCGAGCTGGAGTGGTTCCTCACCATCATGAGCGGTGGGCGGATCACGCCCAACTCCGGTGATCCGCGGCACTACGAGGGCGTCCAGAACAGCGGGCTGAAGCTGTTCTGGCAGCCCGACTCCGCCATCCGCGACGCCGACAAGCAGCTAGGCTTCCCGCACCTCGACGGCTTCCTCGCCGCCGCCGTCCGCGAGGTGCGCAGCCCCGGCCTCAACCTGCCCTGGTACTCCACCGTGGGCAACCACGACGCCCTGCCGCTGGGCTGCTACGGCCACGGCGACTCCTGGCTCGCCGAGTACGCCGTCGGCGGCAAGAAGCTGATGAACCTGCCGGCGTCCGAGGCGAAGAAGCTCCTGGACCACATCGCCGTCGGCAACGACCCGCAGGGCCACGCCTTCCGGGACCTGCTGAAGGCCCACGCGCGGGACATGCGATCGGTGACGGCGGACGAGAGGCGAGCGCCGTACACCCCGGCCGAGTACCTCAAGGCCCACCTCGACCCGGCCCACCGCGGCAACGGCCCGGTCGGCCACGGCTACTCCTCCGCCAACCTCGCGGCGGGCACCCAGTACTACACCTTCCGTATCTCCGACGACGTCATCGGCATCAGCATCGACACCACCGACCCGGGCGGCCACTACGAAGGCTCCATCGGAACGGCCCAGTTGAACTGGCTGGACAGGCAACTGCGGGACAACAAGGACTCGTACGCCATCGTCTTCAGCCACCACACCAGCCAGACGATGGACAACACGTCCCATGCCGACCCGTCCCGCCCGAACGAGCGCCGGCACAACGGCCAGGAGGTCCTGGCCCTGCTCGGCAAGCACGCCAATGTGATCGCCTGGGTGAACGGCCACATCCACCGCAACGACATCACCCCGCACAAGGGCTCCGGCGGCCGTTCGTTCTGGGAGATCTCGACCGCCTCGCACGTGGACTACCCGCACCTCGCCCGCGTCATCGAGATCGCCGACAACAAGGACGGCACCCTGTCCCTGTTCACGACCCTGGTCGAGTCGGCCGCCCCCCACCGCACGGACTTCGCCGACCTCACGCAGACGGGCCTGGCCGCCCTCTACCGCGAACTGGCGTACAACGCCCCCGGCCACGGCACGACCGGCGGCGGCCACCCGAGCGACCGCAACACGGAACTGGTCCTGAAGAAGGGCTGAAACCGGCTCAACCGGCCCGCAGTGGATCAACTCTCACGCTGCGGGCCGGGTCTGTTCCCCCGACCGAACTCAGCTCCATGCAGAGCACGAGATGGGGGAAGAGACGCCATGAACACGAACACGAGCACGACCACACGCGTACGTACGACCCTGGTCGCGGCGGCGGCCGTAACGCTGTCCGCTGCCCTCGCGGCCCCCGCGATCGCGGCCACGCCCGCCAGAGGCGCCGCCGACCACGACGCGACCCGCAAGGCCGTGAAGGCCGCGGTGGCGGCCGGCATCCCCGGAGTGACCCTGACCGCGAAGGACACGCACGGCACCTGGTCGACGACGGCGGGCGTCGGCAACCTCAAGACGGGCCGGCCGCGTTCGCCCCACGACCGCTACCGCGTCGGCAGCATCACCAAGACCTTCGTGGCCACTGTGCTGCTCCAACTGGAGGCGGAGGGCCGGCTGTCGCTGGACGACAAGGTGGAGAAGTGGCTGCCGGGAGTCGTCCGGGGCCACGGACACGACGGCCGTGCCATCACCCTCCGCCAGCTCCTCAACCACACCAGCGGGGTCTTCAACTACACGCAGGACGACACCTTCGCCCGTACGTACTTCCTGAAGGACGGGTTCCTCAAGCACCGTTACGACCCGAAGAGCCCGGCGGACCTGCTGGCGATCGCGATGTCCCACAAGCCGAACTTCGCCCCGGGCACCTCCTGGAGCTACTCCAACACCAACTACCTCCTGGCCGCGATGGTGATCGAGAAGGTCACGGGGAATCCGTACGGCGACGAAATCCGTGACCGCATCATCAACCCGCTCCACCTGACCGGCACCTCGGTCCCCGGCACCCGGGTCAATGTCCCGCAGCCCAGCAGCCGCGCCTACTCCAAGCTCGCGGACTCGACGACGGGCCCGACATACGACGTCACGACGCTGAACCCCGCCATCGCGTACGGCTCGGGCGAGATGATCTCGGACTCCGCCGACCTGGACCGCTTCTACTCGGCCCTGCTCGGCGGCCGGCTGCTCCCGGCACAGCAGCTGAAGGAGATGAAGACCACGGTGAAGGCCGGCGACGCGCCCCACGCCCGCTACGGCCTGGCCCTGATCGACCGCACCCTGTCCTGTGGCGTCCACGTCTGGGGCCACGACGGCGGCATCCACGGCTCGACGTCCGTGGCGGTGACCACGGAGGACGGCCGCCATTCGCTCGCGTTCAACTTCAACGGCGACTGGTCGGGGGACAGCGATGCGGTGATCGAGGCGGAGTTCTGCGGCAAGTGACCTGCCGGTCGGATTGACTTGGCTCAGGCTGTTGTCCCGCGCAGGTGGGTGACGAAGGTCGTCCACGCTGTGCGGGGCAGCAGGGCGGGGCCGGTGGGGTTCAAGACGGTCCGCGCCCGACTTGCCACCGCGCGGGGCGTGTCCGGGGCGGCTCTTTGGATTCCGTGGTCAGTCGCCGACGGCCAGCTTCACGCCGAAGCCGATGATGACCGTGCCGGTGATCCGGTCGAGCACCCGCTGGGCCATGGGGCGCCGCAGCCAGCCGCGCAGGACCTGTGCGAAGGCCACCAGGATCGACGACCAGATCAAGCCCTCTGCGACGTGCACGAAGGTCAGTGCCACGCCCATGGCCAGGTGCGGCGCGCCGGCCGGGATGAACTGCGGCAGGACGGCGACGTAGAACACGCCGATCTTGGGGTTGAGCACGTTTGTCAGCGCTCCGCGTCGCCAGCCTGCCGCCAGCCCGGCAACCGGGCCGGTCTGCTTCTCCTCGGCAGGGTCGGGCTTCACCGCACCATGGCGTCGGCGCAGGCTGTTCCACAGCATCAGGGTGCCCAGCCACAGCAGGTATGCGGCACCAGCCAGGCGTACAGCGTCGTAGGCGGTGCGCGAGGCCGCGAGCAGGGCTGTGATGCCGAGGGAGCTCAGGGTTCCCCAGGCCAGTGTTCCGGTCTGGATGCCGAGCACGACGCCCCATGCCTCACGGCGTCGCCCCAGGGCCGCCGTGCGCAGGATCAGCGCGGTATCGAGGCCGGGAGTCAGGGTCAGCAGACCCACGACCACGGCGAAGGACCAGAATGCAGATGCGGCTCCCATGTACGGGCAGCGTAGATCAACGGATGCGGGTGCCGCCAGGGCGGTCCCAGCGGTAGGGATACCAGCCGCGCCGGACAGGCAGCGGACGGTGATGTTCTGCTCGGCCAGGTCCTGGTGGACGATGCGGTGGTCGTAGTCGGCGTCCAGGCTCAGGTGGGGTCGCTGTGGCAGCGGTCCCAGGGAGGTGGTCAAGGCAGCGAGTCGGCCGGGGTCGGCTCGGTGACCAGCGGTATACCGCCCCGGTCGGTCAACTGCGCGCGTTTCAGGCCCAAGGAGGACCGGCACGGGCTCGGCCGCCAGATGGCGGTCCCACACTGTCTGCGAGGCCAAGCAGGTAGTGCTCGACGAGCCGGCCACAGACTGCTGCGGCTCGGGGTTCGCGGCGGCTGAGGCCGCCTGCCCTCAACGGCCGCTCCCCGCCCGGCACTCGTCGATCGCCGCACAGAGCCGCCCCACCGCCTCCTCCACCGCCCCGTCCGCAAGGTTCCCGTACCCCAGCACCAACCCGTGGTCGGCATGGTCCTCGGTGGCGTGGTAGGCGGCGAGGTCGGCGACGCGCAGCGAGCGGGCCCCCGCCGCCCGGACCACGGCCGCCGGGTCCACGGCGGCGGGCAGCCGCAGGAAGAGATGCAGGCCGGCCGCGACGCCGGAGACCGGGGCGTACGGCAGCTGGTCGGCGAGGGCCCGGACCAGGGTGTCGCGGCGGTTGCGGTAGCGCTTGCGGCAGGCGCGGAGATGGCGGTCGTAGGCGCCGGACCGCAGTAGGTCGGCGAAGGCGAGCTGGTCGAGGGGCGGGGGCTGGATTGCCGTCTGGTCGGCCTCGTGCAGCTCGCGGGTCCAGCGCGGGGGCGCGACGATCCAGCCGATGCCGAGCGCCGGGGAGAGGATCTTGCTGAGCGACTTGAACAGGACGACCCGGGACGGATCCATGCCCTGCAGGCTCGCGACCGGTCGGCGGTCGTAGCGGAACTCGGCGTCGTAGTCGTCCTCCAGTACGACGCCGTCCACCTCGCGGGCCCAGCGCAGCAGGGCCGCGCGCCGCTCCGGGGCGAGCACGGTGCCCAGCGGGAACTGGTGCGCCGGGGACGCCAGCACCGCCCTCAGCCCGGGGTGTCCGGCGAGCTCGTCGGTGCGCAGGCCGGCGCCGTCCACGCGGACGGGTACGACGTCCAGGCCCGCGGCACGGATCACCTCGCGCAGCCGGGTCCAGCCGGGTTCCTCGACTCCGACGGCGGTGATGCCGCGGGCGCGCAGGGCCTGGCAGAAGCGGCGCACCCCGTCGGTCACGCTCGTGCACACCGTCACGTCCTCGGGGCTCGTGGAGACACCGCGGGAGCGGGCCAGGTACTCGGCGAGCAGCCGTCTGAGCCGGGGGTGGCCGCCCGGCGGCGGGTAGCCGAACTCCGTGAACGCCACCGTCGTCGTCTGCGCGCGGACGGCGTCGGCCCAGCGGCGCCGCGGGAACGCCCGCAGGTCCGGCAGGCCGGGAGCCAGGTCGTAGCGGGCCACCGGAGCCTGCTGCGGCGCGCGCCCCATGGAGCGGTCGCTGTCGCTGTTCGACCAGCGCACCCGGGTCGCGGAGCCGGTCCGGGCCTCCAGATATCCCTCGGCGACCAGCTGGCCGTACGCCTCGGTCACCGCCCAGCGCGAACAGCCGAGGTCGGCGGCGAGCTGCCGGCTGGGCGGCAGGGCGGTGCCCACCTCGATCCTGCCGTCCCTGATCGCCGAACGCAGCGCCCGCTTCACGCGCTCGTGCAGCGGCCCGTCGGCGTCCTGCCCGAGGTGGAGCAGGAGATCGCCCGCCGGATTGGTCTGTGATTCCCGCATGCCATTGGACGGTAGCAGCGAGCCATTTCTCAGTAGCTTCGAGTGCATGAAGGACGTACCTGAGACCCATCAGTTGTTCCGCGGAGTCTTCGAGGACTGGCAGACCAAGGCGGGCGTCCTGTCGGCGACACCGGACGCGCCGGTCGTCACGGACGACTCCCCGCCCGTGCGGCGCGCGCTGCGCCGGTTGCGGGCCCGCTTCGAAAGACCACCCGGTAATTCAGCCGACTCGGACACGAGACGCCTAGTTCATCCGTACGAAACGTCCATGCCGCCTCATATCGGCTAACCCGCACTTCACGGGGGATGGCTCGATTTGTGCAAGGCGGGTGGTCGTATGCCCACGAGGCGCGGACTGCACGTGCTCTCGGTCTACGAGGGCTTCTTCTCCGGCGGGGCCCGGATCGTTCACAGTGACGTCGTACTCGGACTTCAGGAGGGTGACCAGCAGCATCGCGTGCTGAGCCTCCATGGCGAGGTGCACCGGGAGGCCACCCGGCAGCGGATGGAGGACGACGCCTGCTACCGCTCGCTGACCGCGGCGGGCGTGGGCGTCACCTCCCTGGGCCGGGTCTTTCCCACAACCGGCGATCCGGCCACCTTCACCGGGCCGGAGCTGGCCGACACCGCGCGGGCGACGGCGGACGCGGACGTGATCCTCTCGCTGAAGGAACAGCCTCTGCGCCTGCTGAACCAGGCGGGCCTGCCGCGCCGCCCCGTCGTGGTCTGCCTGCACCGCTCCGACCCGGAGAACCAGGGGGCGGCCCTCGGCGAACTGAAGGCCGCCATCGCGGACGGCAGGGTGGTGGCGTGCGTGTGCTGCGCGGAGTCGACGCGGGCCGCGTACGAGGCGGCGGGGATCCCGGCCGAGCTGCTGCACGTCATCCCGAACGGCGTGGACCTGCTGCGCTTCCGGCCCGACCCGGCCCGGCGACTGGCACTGCGGGCCTCCCTGGAGATCCCGGCCGCGGCACCGGTGGTCGTCTTCGCGGCCCGCTACGACGCGATGAAGAACGTCCCGCTGTTCCTGCGGGCGGCACGGGCGTGGCTCGAGCAGCAGCCCGACGGGCAGGTGTTGATGTGCGGCGCGGGCATGACATCGACGAACCCCGGGCTGGAAGCGGACATCAAGACCGCATTCGGACCGCAGCAGACGCTGACGGACCGGGTCCACCTGCTCGGCGTCCGACACGACATGGAATCCGTGTACGCCGGTGCCGACGTCGTCGCGCTGACCTCCGCCTGGGGCGAGGCGGCCCCGCTGTGCCTGGTCGAGGGCATGATGTGCGGCGCCGTACCGGTCGCCACCGACGTCGGCGACAGCGCGGCGATCGTGGCGGGCCACGGCTTCGTCACCCCGCCCGACCCGGCGGCGATCGCCCGGGCCTGGACGGAAGCGGCAGCGTCCCGCACCGCCCTCACCCCGTCCCTCACCGCAAGCCGCGAACGCTTCAGCCGCACCCGCATGATCGCGTCCTACGCCACCCTCCTCGACCGGGTCGCCGCGGGGGCTGCCACGAGGCCGGGCCCTTCCGGGGCCGCGCTGAGAGGTGAGGAGTGGCGACCGGGGGCCTGACCTCAGCGGCGGACGCGCGCCGTCTCTCCCACCCGTGCCGCCCCAGGCGGCATGACTGCCCGCGGGTGTGTCGGCTGGGGGGTATTGCCACAGTGCGCCGCGGCCGCCCGTGTCGCCCCAGCAGGCACTTCCGCAGCTGCGCCGGCTGGGCGCCACGGGGGAGGGACTCCGGCGGCCCGGCTTCGGGGCGCCGGCTGTTGCCTCCTCGGCGTGGTGATGGTCACTCCACCCGTGTCGATCCCCGTACGGCCGCCGGTGCTGCCTCGGTCGCCTGGGCGTCGCCGCGGGACGGCGGCAGGACCTGGCGCACGCTCACCAGCGCTGCCAGGGCGATTGCGCCTGCGACCGCGGGGACTCCGGCCGCGCCTGCCGTGGACAGGGTCAGGCCGCCGAGGGCTCCGGCGACCGCGACGCCCGGGAACTGGGCGGAGAAGTGCAGGCCCAGAGCCTGGGAGCGCTGCTCGGGGGCCAGGCCCGCCAGGCGGGTCTGCCGGCTGATGGCGCCCGACCACCAGGCCAGACCGAAGGCGAAGAGGAGCGGAAAGGCGATGGTCGTGTTCGGGGCGGGCGGATTCACGGGCGGGCGCCTCATCGGCTCGGTGCTGAAGAAGCATGCCCTGGCGAAGGTGCTACGGACGGTGCTGCTGCTCATCGCCGGCTTCCTGGCGGTCCTCACACTGCTGACGCTGCCCAAGCCGGTTGCCCGGTGCGCAATGGGGGACAGGTACGTGTACATCGTGTACGCCGCGAGGAAGAGACCGAAGGTCGTCACCAGGCCCCAGCGGACCGGCCCCCGCCGCAGCAGGTTCAGGCGCCCCGCCGTCGCACCCGCCGTGCCCAGCCCCGACAGCAGCATGGCCGCGCTGGCGCTCGTCACCGCGCTGGCCGTGTTGGCCTGGCTCCCGGACGTGCCGGTCGGCCGGCTCCCCTGGCGGAGCGTCTACGAGGGCCCGGACCTGCCCGGTGTACGGGCCGCGATCTGCGCAGGGCTCGGCAACACCTGTCTGCCGGCCAACGCGAACGAGCTGTGGGGCCTGCGCAAGGCCCCGGCGGAGTGCTACCCGCCGGTCGACCCCGTCCCCGTGTCGCTGGTGGTCGCACCCGGCACCGAGGAGGGGGTCATCGAGGCCGCGCACGTCGCGGCCCGCGAGGCCCTGCGCTGCTTCCCCTACCTGGACGAGGGCACCCACGGCGACCCGTACGACCTCGTGCCCGAGCCGGAACAGGCACAGCCGCTGGCCTCCTGACCCGCACGAGGAGGGGCCACCGGCACCCGGTGGCCCCTCCTCTCCCCTCCTGGTCCCGCCCCGGTCCGTCACTACCGCGGCAGCACCACGACATACGCGGCGGGTTCCCGGTCGCCGGAGGCCATCAGGGCCGTGCGGACGACCGCCGCCTGCTGCTCCATCGACTCGCGGAGCTTCTTGGGGGTGATGTGGACGACCGTGATGCCCAGGCGCTCCAAGTGCTCCCGCTTGCGGGCGTATTCGGACCACAGGGCGTCCTCGTCCTGCCGTGGGGCCCGGGTGTCCAGCTCCACTGCCACCGCCTGCTCCGGCCAGTACGCGTCGAGGCCGCCGAGGTGGGGGCCGCCCGGCAGGCGGAGGTCCACGTTCCAGACGGGGTCGGGCAGACCGTAGTCGTGGACCATCCGGTACAGCCGGTCCTCCGCGATGGCGCGGCCCTCGGCCAGCAGGGAGTCCACCGCGTCCACCACGTGCGGGCGGCTGAGCAGCTTCGCCTGGTTCAACGCCCGTACCACCGAGGCCGGTTCGCAGTGCCCGGCGCGTACCGCCTCGGTCAGCAGCCGGCGTACCGCGCCCGCGTCCGCGAGTTCCGACACCGCGTCGGCCAGGGCGCGCGGCACCGGCGCGATCGGAACTCCCGTCACCTGCTGGGGTGTCGGCAGCGTGGGCGTGCGGACGACCCGGGCGCAGCCCGCCGAGCGCAGCCGGCGCAGCCGGGGGACCAGGACGTCGATCTTCTCCAGCGACAGCAGGGGCGGCGCGGACGTGAAGCCGTGCAGCGTCAGAGCCGCCAGGCCCGTGATCATGGCCTCCGCGTAGACCGGCCGGTGCGGGCTCTCCGCGCCCGGCTGCGTCGGCACTCCGGGGGTCGACTCGCGCGCCGCGTACATCAGCACCGCGTGCAGCCGCTCCTCGCTGGTGGGCGGGCCCGGGTGGAGGAGGAAGACGCCCGGGAGGAGCTGCTGCCAGGGGCCGCCGGTGCGGCACTGCTCGGTCATCTCCGCGGACGAGACGCCGTGCGCCCGGAGCTGAGCAGTCGTCAGCACACGGCGGTGCACCTCGGCGAGGTGGCGCAGGGGGCGGGGGGAGGCCGGGGGGAGAGGGGTGTTGTGGTTCATGCCGGGGGGTTTCCCGCGCTCGAACCCCCCTCTAACCGCTGTTACACGCTCGTCGACAAAAACGGACAAGGTGGCACTAAAGGACGCTTGTTCGGATGCCGATAGGGCAGGCAAAACCCCTGGTCCGTTCGGGTCGGACCAGGGGTTACGGGTGTTATTGACCGGATTCCGTAACGGTCACGGGCGGATCAATCGTTGGCCAAGGCTCGCGGCCTAGGCGCCCGCGGACTGGGCCCGCAGCGCCCGCGCCAGATCGTCGCGCGCTTCCAGCACCAGCCTGCGCAGCGCAGGCGCCGCGTCCTCGTGGGCCGCGAGCCACGCGTCCGCCGCGTCCAGCGTCACCTGCGCGCCCTGCTCCGTCGGGTGGGACGGGAACAGCCCCCGGACCACGTCCATGCCGATCTGGATCGACCGCTCCCGCCACACCCGCTCGATCGCCGCGAAGTACTTCGGGGCGTACGGCGCGATCAGCTCCCGCTGCGAAGGCCGCGCGAAGCCGGCGATCGTCGCCTCCACCAGGGCGTTGGACAGTGCGTCCGACTCCACCACCTGCGCCCAGGCCTGCGCCTTCACCGCTTCGGAGGGCCGGGCGGCCAGACAGCGGACCTGGTGCCGCTTGCCCGACGCCGTGTCGTCACGGGCGAGCTCGGCCGCCAGCACCGACTCGTCCGCCGCCCCGTGCGCGGCCAGCGGCTCCAGGAACGCCCAGCGCAGCTCCTGGTCCACCTCAAGACCGTCGACCTTCTCCGTACCGTCCAACAGGCCGCGCAGCAGCGCCAGTTCGTCCGGTCCTGCCGCCACCGTGGCGAGGAAACGGGCCCAGGCCAGCTGCTGCTCGCTGCCCGGCTCGGCCGCCCGCAGATCCCGCAGGGCGACCTCGGCCAGCAGCCGCTCACCGGTCGGCCGCCAGGCCGGCGGCGCATAGTTGACCAGCGCCGAGTTCGCCCAGGCGTGCAGCATCTGCAGCACGCCGATGTCGGACTCGCGGCGCGCGAACCGCGTCACCAGGTCCACGAAGTCCGCGGCGGGCAGCAGCGCGTCCCGGGTCAGGTTCCACAGCGCCGACCAGCACAGGGCGCGGGCCAGCGGATCGGTGATGGACCCGAGGTGCTCGCGCAGGGTGGCCAGCGAGGTGTCGTCGAAGCGGATCTTGCAGTACGTGAGGTCGTCGTCGTTGACGAGCACCAGCTCCGGCGCCTGAGCGCCCGCCAGCTCCGCCACGACCGTACGGGGACCGTCGACGTCCGCCTCGACCCGCGCGTACCGCTCCAGGGCGCCCTCCCCGGTGCGCCGGTACAGGCCCACCGCCACCCGGTGCGGCCGCAGCTCGGGGTGCGACTCCGCCGCCTCCTGCAGCACCGCCAGTTCGTCCACCCTGCCCTCCGCGTCCAACAGCACCTGCGGAGTGAGGGAGTTGACCCCGGCCGTCTGCAGCCACTTCCGCGCCCAGCTCGCCATGTCCCGGCCGCTGGTCTCCTCCAGCACCGACAGCAGATCGCCGAGGCGCGTGTTGCCGTACGCGTTCCGCTTGAAGTAGCGCCGCGCGCCCTCCAGGAAGGCGTCCTGCCCCACGTACGCCACCAACTGCTTGAGCACCGACGCGCCCTTGGCGTACGTGATGCCGTCGAAGTTGAGCTTCGCGTCCTGGAGGTCGCGGATGTCGGCGGTGATCGGGTGCGTGGAGGGCAGCTGGTCGGCGCGGTACGCCCAGGCCTTGCGGCGGTTGGCGAAGGTGATCCAGGCGTCGGTGAAGCGGGTCGCGCCGACGCCTGCGAAGGTGCCCATGAAGTCCGCGAAGGACTCCTTCAGCCACAGGTCGTCCCACCAGACCATGGTGACCAGGTCGCCGAACCACATGTGCGCCATCTCGTGCAGGATGACGTTGGCCCGGCTCTCGTACGAGGCCCGGGTGACCTTGCCCCGGAAGATGAACTCCTCGCGGAAGGTGACAAGACCCGGGTTCTCCATCGCGCCCAGGTTGTACTCGGGGACGAACGCCTGGTCGTACTTCCCGAAGGGGTACGGGTAGTCGAAGTGGTCGTGGAAGAAGTCCAGGCCCTGCTTGGTGACGAGGAAGACGTCGTCCGAGTCGAAGTAGGGCGCCAGACCCTTGCGGCACAGGGCGCCGAGCGGGATCTCAAGGCGCGTACCGTCCTCGAAGGTCCGCTCGTAGGAGTCCGTGACGTAGTGGTACGGCCCCGCCACCACGCAGGTGATGTACGTGGAGATCGGCTTCGTCTCCGCGAACCTCCACACCCCGTCCGCCCGCTCGCCGACCCCGTTGCTCCAGACCGTCCACCCCTCCGGCGCCCGCACCTCGAAGCGGAAGGGGGCCTTGAGGTCGGGCTGTTCGAAGTTCGCGAAGACCCGGCGGGAGTCGGCCGGCTCGTACTGGGTGTACAGATACACCTCGCCGTCCTCCGGGTCGACGAAGCGGTGCAGGCCCTCGCCGGTGCGGGAGTAGGCGCACTGCGCGTCGACGACCAGCTCGTTCTCGGCGGCGAGGTCCTCCAGGAGGATCCGGGAGCCGTCGAAGACCTCACCGGGGTCGAGATCCCTCCCGTTGAGTGAGACGGAGGTCACACTTGGCGCGATCAGGTCGGCGAAGGTGGCGGCGCCCGGTTCGTTGCTGCGGAAGCGGATCGTGGTGACGGACCGGAAGGTGCGCGGACCGTCCCCGTCCCCTTCCCCCACCGCCGTACGCAGGTCGAGGGACACGTCGTACCCGTCGACGGACAGCAGGGCGGCCCGCTCCCGGGCCTCGTCACGGGTCAGGTTCTCACCGGGCACGGGCAGTGCTCCCTCGGCTGGTGTTCGGTATGTGGACAGGCTGATCCTGCCATGGGGGTCCGACACCGGGCACTCGGGAATGGGGACGGGGAGGGCTGTTGTTGCGGGATGAAACGACGCTTTTCCTAGGAGAGCCATGTCCGAGACCGCGAGCAGCTCCGCCGCGAAGACGCCCGTCGACTTCTGGTTCGACCCGCTGTGCCCCTGGGCCTGGATGACCTCCCGGTGGGTGCTGGAGGTGGAGAAGGTCCGGAACATCGAGGTCCGCTGGCACATCATGAGCCTCGCGGTGCTCAACGAGCCCAAGCTCGACGAGCTGCCCGAGGAGTACCGCGAGCTGCTGGAGACCAAGGCCTGGCAGCCGATCCGGGTGGTCACCGCGGCCTGGCAGAAGCACGGCTCCGACATCCTCGGCCCGCTGTACACCGCGCTCGGCACCCGTATCCACAACGAGGGCCAGGGCCCGACGCGCGAGGCCGTCGAAGGCGCCCTGGCGGACGTCGGCCTGCCCGCCGACCTGATCGAGTACTTCGACCAGAAGGACTTCGAGTTCGACGCCGAGCTGCGCGCCTCCCACAAGGAGGGCATCGACAAGGTCGGCCAGGACGTCGGCACACCGGTCATCGCGGTCCCCGGCCCCGACGGCGAGCAGATCGCCTTCTTCGGCCCGGTCGTCACCCCGGCCCCGAAGGGCGAGGAAGCCGCCCGCCTGTGGGACGGCACGGTCGCGGTCGCCTCGGTCCCCGGCTTCTACGAGATCAAGCGGACGCGCACGAAGGGCCCGGACTTCAGCAACCTGTAGGGATCAGCCAGGGTCGGCTTCCGGATTCTTGAGCTCCTCCGGGAGCCGGCCCCCCTCGCTCTGCTTGCTCCAGCGCTGGTACCACCGGCAGCCCGGGGCGGTACAGCGCCACAGGTCGGTCAGCCGGCGGTGCTCCGGCTTGACGGTCGGCCTTTCCTTCCCGTTGAGCGGCCTGAACACCTGGGTGCCGCTGCCCCCGCAGGTCGGGCAGTGCTTGTCCTTGAAGAACATCAGCGCCTCCTCGCCATCACCGGTAGTACAGCGCGGACGCGGCGAACGCGCCCCCGGAATCGGCGGGTCCCGGTGGTGCGTCGTTCAGGCCCGCGCCCTTCCCCGCGCCTGTGCGAGCCGGGCCAGATGGTCCTCGTACGCCTTCGCGTAGTACGCCGCGCGCCCCGCGTCCGGCTCCACCACCGCCGTCGGCTCGGTCCACGCCCCCGCGTCCAGGGTGACGCCGTACCGCTCGGCCGCCGCCAACACCGCACCCCGCGCCCCGACTTCACCCTCGACGACCCGCAGCGGCCGCCCCAGGACATCGGCGAGCAGCCGCATCCAGGCGGGGCTGCGCGTACCCCCGCCGCAGACGGCCAGCGAGCCCGTGAGGCCCGCCGCCTCCAGACAGTGACGGGCGGCGTACCCGATGCCCTCGCAGGTGGCGCGGATCAGGTCGCCCTTCGTCGACTCCAGGGAGACACCGGTGAGTTCGGCGCGCAGACGCGGCTCGACGAACGGCGCGCGCTCGCCGGACGGGGCGAAGTACGGCAGGACACGGACGCCGTTCGCGCCCGGCGGGGTCCCGGCGAGCAGGCCGTCGACCTCCTCGTGGTGGACACCGGTCGTCGACAGCACCCAGTCCAGGGCGGCCGTGCCGACCATCGCGGGCATGGCGCGCAGCCAGTGACCGGGACGGTCGGTGGAGATGTACAGGCCGGCCGGCTCGCCGGTCAGGTCGAGATCGGTCGTGGCGACCAGGCTGGCCAGGCAGGTGCCGACGATGAGCAGACCGTCCCCGGGGGTCGTGACACCCGCACCGAGTGCGCACGACGGGAGGTCGTACGGGCCGTTGGCCAGCCGCGTCCCGGCCGGCAGGCCCTCGCCGCGCGCCTCGGCCGTCGCGATCGGATCCCCCACGGGAGCGAGCAGCCCACGGCGGTGGGTCAGCCCCAGCAGCTCCACCACCCGGTTGTCGTACGTCCGTGTCCGCGGATCGAGGAACGGCATCGACGCGTCCGACACATCCGTCGTGACCGGCGCCCCCGTCAGCCGCCGGAACACCATGTCCTTGCAGTACAGGGCAGTGGCCGCCGCGTCGAGGGACTTCGGCTCGTAACGGTCGAGCCAGGCCAGCAGCGGCCCCGGACACCCCGGGAACATGGCGCTCCCCGTCCGCCGGAACACCGTCTCGAAGGTCCCGTCCGCCAGCCACTGATCGAGCAGCTCATGCGCCCGCCCGTCCATCCAGGAGGCAGCGGCCCGAACCGGCCGCCCGTCCTTGTCGACCAGCCAGACGCCGTCGCCCTGCCCGGTCAGTCCGGCGACCTCCACCGGTTCCGCCACCCGCGCGGTCAACGCCTCCAACACACCGACGACGGCCGCGTACACCTCCTCCATGTCCTGCTCGACGACACCGCCGTGCAGGGCGAGACCTACGGGCCGTGCTTCAACGGCAAGTTCATGCCCTTCACCGTCAAACGCGGCGGCCTTCACCATGGACGTACCTACGTCGATCCCGACATACACAGCGCTCTCTCCTTGCGGTCCGGGAGCCGCCCTCAAGGGGCGCGGGGAACTGCGCGATCAGCCACAACGGCGCGGCAGACAAACGACGGTCATTCGAGGCACTCACGTCAACGCGTGCGCGAGGGGCTCCCCCCTCGCCCACCGCCCCACTTCAGCGGCAGCGATCCCCGCAGCCTTCTCCGCCACCGCCCGCGAGGCACCGCCCAGATGGGGCGTCATCACCACCCGGTCGCGGAACCGGAACAGCCGCGACCCCTCCGGCACCGGCTCCTGCTGATAGGTGTCCAGCGCCGCCGCCGACAACTGACCGCTTTCCAGGGCGTCGCACAGTGCGTCCTGATCCAGCAGCGGCCCGCGCGCCACGTTCACCACCACGGCCCCCCGAGGCAGCAGGCCCAGTTCGCGCCCACCGATCAGGCCCCGAGTCTCGTCGGTGAGCCGCGCATGCAGAGTGATCACACGAGACCGCCGCAGAAGTTCGTCCAGCGAGAACACCCGCAGCCCATGGATCTCGCCCCGCACATACGGGTCGTAGACCATCACCTGCGCCCCGAACGCACACAGCGCCCGAGCGACCCGGCTGCCCACAGCCCCGTAACCGACGAGCCCGACCGGCAGGTCCTCCAGCTCCAGTCCGCTGTGTTCGTACGTGTAGTACGTCGCCCCCTGCCAACTCCCCTCGCCGACGAGGAGGTTGTGGGCCTGCGGGATGCGCCGCAGGGCAGCCAGCATCAGGCCTACGGTGAACTCGGCGGTGGCGGCGGCGTTGCGGCCGGGGGCGAAGCAGACGCGGACGTCGTGCCGCTTGGCCGCGTCCAGGTTGACGTTGACCGGGCCGCCCCGGCACACGACCACCAGCCGCAGGTCCGGGCAGGCGTCCAGGACGCGCTCCGTCACCGGCCCCATCTGGGTGACCAGTACCTGCGCCCCCGCGAGCGCGTCGATCAGCTCGTCCTCGGCGTCGCTGGCCTCCGACACCTCGGCCACCGGACCGAAGGGTTCCAGTGGCCAGCCGAGGGTCAACTCGCGTACCTCGCAGTCGAGTTCATTGCGCACCGCCGCCGTGATGAGCGACGGCAGGATGAAGTGGTCGCCGGCGGCGACGACACGCAAGGGTTCGCTCATCGCAGGGGTCTCCTGTCTCGGGGGCGCGCCCGGAGGCACAGATCACTTGGCTCCAGCTCGGTCATCGCCGCCCCTCGTCACGCAGACCTGATAGGTGACCTTGTGCTCGTCCAGGTCCCGCAGAGCCTCCGCCGACGCTCCGTCGTCGACGAGGAGCAGGTCGAAGCGGGAGAGCGGGACGACCCGGTGCAGGGCGGTCCGGGCGAGCTTGGTGTGGTCGATCAGCAGGACGTTGCGGGCGGCCGAGTCGAGCATCGCCCGCTTCACCGACACGATGTGCTGCTCCTGGTGGTAGGCGTAACCGCCGTGCACGGCGGACGTCGACGCGAAGCACACGTCCACCCGGAGCGACTGCACCGCCTCCACGCAGGACACCCCGAGGAACGACGAGTGCAGCGGGTCGTAGTCGCCGCCGAGCGCCATCAGATGGATGCCCCGCTGGTCGGCGAGCAGATTGATCGCCTCCAGGAAGTTGGTGACGACCGTCAGCGGGGTTATCTCACCGAGGCGCAGCCTGCGGGCCATCTCCAGGGTGGAGGTGGAGTCGTCCAGCATGATCGCCATGCCGGGCTCTATCGACCTCAGCGCCTGCTCGGCGACGGCGGCCTTCTCCGCCCGCATGGCCTTCAGCCGGTACTGCACGTTCGACTCGAACACACCCGACGGCTGGGCGGTCACCCCGCCCCTGAACTTCCTGACCAGGCCCTGCCGTTCGAGCTCGTCGAGGTCCCGGTGGATGGTCATCAGGCTCACCCCGAACCGCTCGGCGAGCTCGGCCGCGGTCGCCGAACCGGTGGCCAGGACCTGTTCGGCCATGGCGGCCTGCCGGGCCGCGGGCCCCTGCAGGTGTGCGCTGCCGCTGCTGTTGCTGCTGCTCATCGTGTCCCGATCAGTTTCGTCCTGGGCCCTGGGGCCCGCCGACCTCGAACAGCAGCAGGTTCTCAGGCCGGACCGTCAGCCGTACCGGATCGTCGGACCGCAGCCCGGCCGTGTCGGCCCGCGCCTGCGGGGGGAGGTGTCGGTGGTCGTGCACGTGCGTGTCCATCCGTGACCTCCGGGTGGGGTGGGGCCCGGTGCGCCGTGTGGTTCACACGTCGAGTCGACTCGCTAACCGAGGGTGTAACGGCGGAAGATGGCCGTCAATCCCTCGCGCAGGCGAAAATCTCAGTGCAGAGTGAGAAGTTCACATCCTGGGTCGCGATCCGTGGGAGGTCCGGATGGGATACGAGGGCGAGGCGTGGCTGGGGATCGACCTGGGCACGCAGAGCGTCCGTGTGCTCCTCGTCGCCGCCGACGGCACGGTCCTCGGCGCCGGTTCGGCCCCCCTGGCGGGGGTGCGTGACGGGGTGCGGCACGAGCAGGATCCGGGGGAGTGGTGGACGGCGGTGTGCACGGCGGCCCGCGCCGCCCTCAGGGAACGGCCTGCCCGTATCGGCGGGCTCGCGGTGTGCGGGACGTCCGGGACCGTGCTGCTGACGGATGCGGCGGGGAGGCCGGTGAGCCCCGCGCTGATGTACGACGACGGGCGGGCCTGGGCCGAGGCGGAGCGGTTGCGGGGGGCGGGGCTCATGGTGCAGAACACCTGGGGGCTGCCGAAGGCACTGTGGCTCCTGCGCACCCATGGGCCGGGGCGCATCACCCACCAGCCCGACCTCGTCGCCGCCCGGCTCGTCGGCCGTCCGGTGCCCACCGACTCCAGCCACGCCCTCAAGACGGCCTACGACGTGGAGGGCGACGCCTGGCCGGACCTCCCCGGCGCGCCCGAACTGCCCGAGGTCGTACGGCCCGGCACCCCGCTCGGCGAGGTCTGCCCGGCCGCCGCGGAGGCCACCGGCATTCCCGCCGGTACCCCGGTGATCGCCGGGATGACCGACGGCTGCGCGGCGCAGATCGCGTCCGGGGCGCTGCGGCCCGGTTCCTGGAACTCGGTGCTCGGCACGACGCTCGTCCTCAAGGGCGCCTCTTCCACCCCCGTCCGTGATGCGACGGGCGTTGTCTACAACCACCGTGCACCGGACCGGAGTTGGCTGCCCGGCGGGGCGTCCGGTGTGGGGGCGGGGGTGCTGGCCGCCGCCTTCGCGGGCGCCGACCCGGCCGCGATGGACGCACGGGCGGCCGCCCATGAGCCCTCGGGCGCGGTGGCGTACCCGCTCGTGTCGCCCGGCGAGCGGTTCCCGTTCCTGGCGCCGCAGGCCTCCGCCCTGGTCCTGGGCGAACCCGAGGGGGAGGCCGACCTGTGGGCCGCGCTGCTCCAGGGCGTCGCCTTCACCGAACGGCTCTGCCTGGACTACCTGCACCACCTGGGCGCGCCGATGGACGGCCCGCTCACCTTCACCGGCGGGGGCGCCCGCAGCCCGTACTGGAACCAGCTCCGCGCCGACATCCTCGGCCGCCCGGCCCGCGTACCGGCCCAGACGGAACCGGCGCTGGGCATGGCGGCACTGGCGGCGCACGGGACGGGTGCGGGCTCCCTGCTCGACCTCACCGACCGGATGGTCCGCATCCGCACGGTCCTCGAACCTGACCCCGACCGCACGTCCCTCTTCGCCGAGCCGTACACCCGCCTCGTCGACGAACTGACGGCACGGGGCTGGCTGCCCGCACCCGTGGCGGCACACGCGTACGCCCGTCTCGACCGGAATACTGCAGGCTCATGAGCACGACCCTCCTTCTGGCCCGCCACGGACAGACCGTCTGGCACGCCGAGAACCGTTACGCGGGCGTGAGCGACGTCGCCCTCACCGACACCGGCCGCGCCCAGGCCGAGGCCCTCGGGCGCTGGGCCGCCGCTCATCCCGTGGACGCGATCTGGACGTCCACCGTCTCCCGTGCGATCGTCACCGCCGAGCCCGCCTGCCGCGCCCTCGGCCTCACCCCGCGCCGCGAACCCGACCTGCGGGAATGCGACTTCGGGGTGGTGGAGGGCCGTACGCTCGCCGAGTTCGCGGCCGAGGACCCGAAGGCGGCGGAGGCCTTCCGTGCCGACCCCGTGGCCCACCCCTTCCCCGGCGCCGAGGACCCGGCGGCCGTGGCACACCGGGGCGCCGCCGCCCTGCACCGCATCGCCGCCGCCCACGACGGCGGACGTGTCCTGGTCGTCGCCCACAACACCCTGCTCCGACTGGTGCTGTGCGACCTGCTGTCCATCCCGCTGGGCGACTACCGCCGCGTCTTCCCGCAACTGCGCAACGCGGCGGTCACGGAACTCCGTATGGGCGCCGGGTCGGTCGGGCTGATCTCGCTGAATGCCCCCGTGGCTTCCTCGTAGCCGGGCGGTCCCTGCGATTCAGGGGTGCAACCTGCGGACACGAAGACGCCCCCGTATTCGTACCGGCTCCGGCCCAGGCGCTATGTCCTCCAGCCCCTTGACCAGCCGGACCATGGGCCACCCCTTGAGCACCCTCGAACGGCACCGCCCCGATTCACGTCAACGGACCAGACTGCTCTGGGGTATCTGGCGGCCGGTGACTGCATCGACGAACACATCGCTGGTCTCAAGGCCCATCATCCACACAGGCCGCCATCCCTGGCCTTTGACATTCTGTGCAAGGAGCACTGCACCCTGCGTCGTTCGGCCTGAGTACTGGTGGGCCAGTTGCGCCGCTTTGCTCTCGCTGACCGTGGTCTTCGGCAGTTGGGGGTCCTGTATGGCTCGGGCGGTGAAGTTCATGATGCGACCGGCCGAGGTCACTGTGATGTCCAGCCGCATCGGCATCATCAAGCCCGCCTTGTAACGCCGATAGATGAGTATGTAGACGGCGGTGCTCCCGGATCCGCTCACGCGAACCTTGCGGTGCGCGCCGCGGACTTCATCCGGGAACCAGCGCTCGGCAAAACGGGTGCCGACCGACTCCGCCTGTTTCTGGTTCAGAGATCCTTCTTCGGCCTTGTTGTCCTTGAACGCGGCCTGTTCCAGTTTCTTGTCGGGCCACCAGCCGGAGATGTCTCCGAGGTCGGTTGAAGCCGTCACCAGAATGCGTCCATCCCGCTTTACGCTCACTGTCGGCCCCATGTTGGCCTTCGGGCCGAACACATACCTTGCCGCTCCGGTGATCCAAGCGTCCGAACCATCCAGGGCCCTCGCTTCGGCGGCGGCGTTGTGACGTTCCGACACCGGAACGTATGGGTTGACCGACGAGCGAAACACACCGATCAGGGCCAAAGACCCGACCGTGGCAAGGCCTATGCCCCAGAAGATGTCCTTCTTCCCTAGCCACCCCGCTTGCCCACGGAACTGCAGCCAAGCCGCGGCTCCCACCACGCCGAGCAGCGCTCCCGTCGCGTTGGCGGCGAGATCGGTGGCACTGCACGAGCGTCCCATCGCCCCTTCTGCCTGCACCAACTCGATCACGCCGCTGGAAATGACCGTCACCGCCGCAACGGTCAAAGGCCGCCGGAAGACGAGTACAGCGAAGAACGGCGCCGGGATGAACAAGGCGACGTTCAGCAGCGCACTCGATGACTGGAACATCTGAGGGAACGGCGAGCTCAGATCACAGATGGCGCCCTGCCCGACAGGGCCACCGTCGGTCGGCAGAAGGGTCACCGCAAAGATACCGGCGACGCTGATGGCGCACAGCACACGCACAGTGACCGGCTTCTGCCGTATCCGGGCAATCAGCCCTGTGGGCAGCGCCAGGATCAGCGCAAGCACTCCGAACGACAACAACAGGCCAGGAACAGCTTTGATGGACGCGTCAATCAAGTGAGCGGCCCTTTCACGGCAAGTGACATGGTGAGAGACACAGGGAAGGACCCGCAGTGGCGGGTCCTTCCCCCGAGATCACCAGACGGTTCAGCAGAAGCTGATGTTCGGCGTGTAGTACTGGCCCGTGGAAGCATCCATCAGACCCGCCGCATCGCAGTCCGGAGCATACTTTGCAATGGACTGGCCGCCGAAAGAGTACGAAATCGACTGCCCCGCCGACACTGTCTTCAGCGGGCTGGTGAAGACGGCCTCACTCGTGGACATTTTCAGGTAGGCGGTCACCTTACTGCCGCCGGTCTTTGTGTACTTTGTCGCACCGTAGAAGAGGCTGGAGTTGCCGGTCACCACGGATCCGTTGTGCACTTCGAAGTACAGAGTGCCGTTGCTCAGCTCGGTACTGGTGGTCCCCCCGGTGCCGGCGAAGGCAGCCGTAGAGCCCCCGATTACCAGCGCGGCGGACACGGCGGCGGTGGTCAAGACGCGGCCGATAGCCATGATGTGGAGCCTTTCTCGATAGGTCCCGCCAATAGAGGCGGCAGCTGAGCAACGCACTCAACCAGCACTGTGATCTTGCGACCATGATGAAGATCATATGGTGTGCTTGAAACCTTGACCACTGGTTTGAACTTGCGTCACCAGGCGGGATGGACAAGGGACTTGGGTGACCTGGACTGGTGAAGCAGGCTCACGGCTGCTCCCTGGGATGGACCGGCAGGTGCGCCCATACGGTCTTGCCGGTGCTGCGCGGCCGGACGCCCCAGCTCTCCGAGAGGGCGTCGACGAGGAACAGGCCCCGGCCGCCGAGGTCTTCAGGGCCGGGCTTCTGGAGTTCCGGCATCTGCCACTGGTACGAGTCCGACACTCCAAGTGCGAGGACGCCGTCGCGGCGGCGTAAGAGCGGGCAGGTCTCGGCCAGACCCGGTGACGTTCGCCTGATGCTTGAGCTGTACGGCGTCGAAGACCGGGATGTGTACCAGCAGCTTGAGCAGCTAGCTCGAGACGCCAACAAGCGAGGCTGGTGGCTCAATTATGGCTGGGTCGCCAAGGATCCTGGTTTCGCCGACTTCATCACGCTGGAGACCGACGCGACCTATATCCGTACCTGGCAACCACTCTTCGTTCCCGGTCTGCTGCAGACCGATGACTACCTCAAGACCCTGCTGGGGTCGGGCTTGACGGTCCACTCGCCGGAAGCGATCGAAGAGGCAGTCGCCATCAGGCAGATGCGCAGAAAGCTCATCGAGGAGGACGGCGCTCGATTCGCGGCCGTCATCTGGGAGCCGGCGCTCACAGCACCTATGCCGTCCCGGAAAGCGCACCGTGAGCAGTTGCTCCATGTGCTGAATGTGGCGCAGCGGCAGAACGTGAGGATCCAGGTTCTTCCTGTGTCCGAGTGGCGAGCCGCGCACCTGTCCTCTCACTTCGTCATGCTCAGCTTCGGCCCCGAACCTGGCCCGGAAGCTGTCGCTTACGACACCACCAGCAGCACGGTCGTGCTCGAAGAACCGGCGGACATGGGTACCCATGCGCGAATCTTCGAGGCCCTTGCGGCCGCCGCCCTGACTCCGGACCAGAGCCTCTCGTTCATTCGAAGGATGCTGCGGGAGATCCCGGAGGGAGAGAAAGAAGAGGAATGAAGAACCAGGACATAGTGACGGCGTTCAAGAAGTCCACTGCCTCTCAGGGCGGAGGCCAGGACTGTGTAGAAGTCGCTCACACCGCCGAGGGCGGCCGCGCCGTCCGCGACAGCAAGAACCGCGACGGTGGCATTCAGTTCTACTCGGCCGGTGGATGAGCCGAGTTCGTGGCGGGCGTGAAGGCCGGAGCGTTCGACGTCTGACCTGCTCCGGCCTCACGACGTAAAGGCCGCATGGCACAAAGAAGGCCCTCGCGAGTCACGTCCTCGCGAGGGCTTCCGTCCTTCCGCCTGCCCGCATGAAGGGTGAGAAGACGATCACGAGGCAGGACGCTTCACGGGGTCACGGGGTCAGTTGGCGAGCAGCAGTACGTCCGCACGGGACTTCGCGGCCTCGTAACGGCGCGCCACGTCCTGCCAGTTGACGACCCGCCACATCGCCTCGACGAAGTCCACCTTCTGGTTCCGGTACTGGAGGTAGAAGGCGTGCTCCCAGGCGTCGAAGACGAGGATCGGCACCGAGCCCTGCCCGACGTTGCCCTGGTGGTCGTAGACCTGCTCGACGACCAGCCGACCGCTCAGCGGCTCGTACGCGAGGACGCCCCAGCCCGAGCCCTGGGTGGTGGCGGCGGCCTTCGACAGCTGCGCCCGGAAGCCGGCGAACGACCCGAAGGACTCGGCGATCGCGTCCGCGAGCTCGCCCACGCCGTCCGCCGCCAGCGGCTCACCGCCGCCGTCACCGGTCATGTTCTGCCAGTAGATCGAGTGCAGGATGTGCCCGGACAGATGGAACGCCAGGTTCTTCTCAAGACCGTTGACCGCCGCCCACGACTCCTTGTCCCGCGCCTGAGCGAGCTGCTCCAGCGTGTCGTTGGCGCCCTTCACATACGCGGCGTGGTGCTTGTCGTGGTGCAGCTCGATGATCTCGGGACTGATCACGGGGGCGAGTGCGGAGTAGTCGTACGGCAGGTCAGGAAGCGTGTAGACGGGCATGGGGGTCCCCTCCGGAACTCTTATTGCAAGTAACTTGCAACTACACGCTAGCAACAAAAAGCCCCCGTGCGTACACGGGGGCTTCTTCGCGGGGCGGCCGTCGTCAGCGCCTGGCCCGCTGCCAGGCGTATCCCACCGCCGCCAGGACGGCCGTCATCCCGCCGGTGGAGTAGAGCTGCACCCGGGTGCCGGGCTCCCGGGCCATCAGGACGAAGACCGCCGCCATGCCCGCCAGCGCCACCCAGGTCAGCCAGGGGAACGCCCACATCCGTACCACCAGCTTCTCGGGTGCCTCCCGGTTCAGCCGGGCCCGCAGCCGCAGCTGGCTGACCGCGATGAAGATCCAGACGACCAGGATCACCGCCCCGATCATGTTCAGCAGCCAGGGGAAGACGTCGTCCGGGCGCCAGTAGCTGAGGACGACGCAGACGAAGCCGAAGACGGAGGAGGCGAGGACGGCGATCCGCGGCACGCCGCCCGAGACCCGGCCCAGCAGCTTCGGCCCCTGGCCACGCTCGACGAGCGAGTAGGCGATCCGCGAGGAGCCGTAGATGTTGGCGTTCATGGCCGACAGAAGGGCGACCAGGACGACCACGTTCATGAGCTGCCCGGCGCCCGGGATGCCCAGGTGGTCGAGGGCGGCGACGTACGGGCCCTTCTCGACGACCTCCTTCGAGTCCCAGGGGACGAGCGTCACGATGACCGCCATCGAACCGATGTAGAACAGCGCGATGCGCCACATCGCCGTACGGACGGCGCTCGCCACGCCCCGCACCGGGTCCTGCGACTCGGCCGCCGCGATGGTGACGGTCTCCAGGCCGCCGTACGCGAAGATCGAGGCGAGCACGCCGACGATCAGGCCCTCGCTGCCGTTCGGCAGGAAGTGGGTGAGATGCGCCGTGCCCGGGGAGTCCGTGCCGGGGAGCACGCCCGCGATGGCGAGGACCCCCAGCACCAGGAACAGGCTGATCGCGCCGACCTTCAGGGCCGCGAACCAGAACTCGAACTCGCCGAAGTTCTTCACCGCGGCCAGGTTCGCGACACAGAACACGACCATGAACAGGGCCACCCAGCCCCACTCGGGCGTGTGCGGCAGCCAGCCCGTCACGATCTTCGCGGCGCCGATGCCCTCCAGGCCGACCGCCGTGCAGAGCAGCACCCAGAAGGACCAGCCCGCGGTGAAGCCCGCCCAGGGCCCGATCGCCCGTTCCGCGTGCGCCGAGAACGAACCCGACGACGGATAGGCGGCCGACATCTCGCCGAGCATCCGCATCACCAGCATCACGAGGAGCCCGGAGAGCGTGTAGGCGACGACGATGGAGGGGCCGGCGGCGGCGATACCCGCTCCGGAACCGACGAACAGGCCGGCGCCGATGACCCCGCCGAGGGCGATCATCGACAGGTGGCACTGCTTCAGGCCGTGGGACAGGGTGGCGTCGGCGTCCGCCTGCGGCGGAGTCCCGACCTCGGTGGTGCTGCTGGGCATGGGCGCGGCTCGTCCAGTCCATGAGATGGGCAAAAACGCCCACAGTCTGGGCGGCCTCTCCGCTCAGAAGGAGAGGCCGCCCATTATCCGGACAGGCCCGGTACGTGCTGTGACTATGCGGCTACGGAGGTGTAGTGCGAGGCGTCGCCCTCGATCGAGTAGCTCTCCTTGCCCTCGATGCCGACCGGGATGTCACCGGCGACGGTCACCCGGTGCAGGCGGCGCGGCAGACCGTCGTAGTTGTCGACGGCGTAGTGCTGGGTGATGCGGTTGTCGAAGAGGACCAGCTGGTTCTCCGACCAGCGGTGGCGCAGGATGTTCTCCGGCCGGGTGACGTACGCCTGCAGCAGGTCGAGGATCTTGCGGGACTCGCCCGGCGACAGGCCCACGATGCGCTGCGCGAACCCGCCGATGAACAGCCCGCGCTCACCGGTCAGCGGGTGCACGCGGACCACCGGGTGGACCGTGCGGTACTTGATCGAGGTGAACTGGGCGCGCTGGGCGGCCTGCTGCTCGTCGAGCTCCTCCTCCGGCACGGCGTAGTCGTAGTCGTTGGTGTGCTCCGCCCACAGCGTGTCCGCCAACTGGCGGAGCGAGTCGGGGAGTTGGCGATAGGCGGCCGCCGAGTCGGCGATCAGGGTCTCGCCGCCGTACGGCGGGATCGTGATCGAGCGCAGGGTGCTGGCCTGCGGCGGGTTCAGGACGAAGGTGACGTCCGTGTGCCAGTGGTTGGCGGCGCGGCCGCGCTCGCTGTCGACGGGCAGCACGTTCGGGACGCCGTCCACGGAGGAGACCGTCGGGTGGGCGGTGGTGATGTCGCCGAGGTGGCGGACGAAGGCCTGCTGGCCTGCGTCGTCGAGGTTCACGTCGTCGAAGACGAGCGCCTTGTGGACGTTGAGGGCCTCGCGGACGGCGGCGGTCGTCTCCTCGTCGAGCGGCTTGGAGATGTCGACGCCGGAGACACGGGCGCCGATGTGGGCGGTGACCTTCTGGATTTCGATGTTCGACACGGGTGGGCCGGTCCTTTCAGACGAGGGCGGGTTCCTGGGTGGAGTACTGGTTGGCGGGGCGGGGGAGGCCGTAGCGCTCCCGGAGGGTCTGGTGGGGCCCGTACTCGGTGCGGAGCAGACCTCGGGCCCGCAGGATCGGGACGACCTGCTCGACGAAGGCCTCAAGGCCGGAGGGCAGTACGGCGGGCATGATGTTGAAGCCGTCGGCGGCGCCCTGCGTGAACCACGTCTCGATCGCGTCGGCCACCTGCTCGGGCGTGCCCGCGAAGGTGAGGTGGCCGCGTCCGCCGCCGAGCCGGCCGACCAGCTGCCGGACGGTGAGGCGCTCGCGCCGGGCGAGTTCGACGATGAGCGTGTAGCGGCTCTTGGCGCCCTCGATGGCGTCCTCGGGCGGCAGGTCGGACGGCAGCTGCGAATCCAACTCCAGTGTCCCTTCCGGGAGTTGGAGAAGACGCTCCAGGCGATCCACGCCGTGCGTGTACACGATGTGGTCCTCCAGGACCTGCTCGTTCGCCCGCGCCTCGGCCTCCGTCGACCCGATGACCGGCACGATCCCGGGCAGCACCTTGATGAGCCCGGGATCCCGGCCGGCCGCCGCCGTACGGGACTTGAGATCGGCGTAGAAGGCCTGCGCGTCGGCCAGGGTCTGCTGGGCGGTGAACACCGCCTCCGCGTACCGCGCGGCGAACGTCTTGCCGTCCGCGCTCGACCCCGCCTGCACGAGCAGCGGGTAACCCTGTGGCGAGCGGGGGACGTTGAGCGCGCCCTCGACGCTGAAGTACGTCCCCTTGTGCCGGGGCGGATGGATCTTCGCGTCGTCGCCCCAGACGCCGGCCGCCTTGTCGCCGACGATGGCGTCGTCCTCCCAGCTGTCCCAGAGCTTCAGTGCCACGTCGAGGAACTCGGCGGCGCGGGCGTACCGGTCGGCGTGGGCGGGCTCGTGCTCCAGACCGAAGTTGCGCGCGGCCTCGGCACCCGCCGTGGTGACGATGTTCCAGCCGGCGCGGCCGCCGCTGATGATGTCCAGGGAGGCGAACTTGCGGGCCAGGTTGTAGGGGGAGTTGTACGAGGTGGAGGCGGTGGCGATCAGCCCGATGTGCTCGGTGGCCGTCGCCAGCGCGGTCAGCAGGGTGAGCGGCTCCAGGGCGCCCGCGGGGCGCTGGGCGAGACTGCCCCACAGCTGCGGCCCGTCGGCGAGAAAGAGGGAGTCGAAGGTGCCGCGTTCGGCGATCCGGGCGAGCCGCACATAGTGGTCCAGCTCGACATGCGCATACGGATCGCTTTCGGGCAGCCGCCACGAGGCTTCGTGATGGCCGGTGCTCATGAGGAAGGCGTTGAGGTGGAGCTGGCGGGGCATGGGGTGTCCTTCGGGCGAGTTGTGAAGGGGCCGGGCGGGGCTTGGTCTTTCAGCCCGTCCGGCGTTTGAGGACGAGGCCGTTCAGGCCGAAGCGGGGGTCTGGGGGCGGCAGCCCCCAGACGGTCACCCCACCCCCTCGGTGACACCCAGCGCCGCAAGCAACCGCTCCCGGTACTCGCTGCGTGCACGGGCATCCCGGTCGATGGCCAGATCGACCGAGATCCGCCCGGAGTCGAGCACCAGCACCCGATCCGCCAGCGCGATCGCCTCATCCACGTCATGGGTGACCAGCAGCACGGACGGCTGATGCCGCTTCCACAGCTCCCGCAGCAAGGCATGCATCTTGATGCGCGTCAGTGCGTCCAACGCCCCGAACGGCTCGTCGGCCAGCAGCAGTTCGGGCTCGCGGACCAGCGACCGCGCGAGCGCCGCGCGCTGGGCCTCGCCGCCGGACAGCTCGCTCGGCCAGGCCCGTTCGCGGCCCTTCAGGCCCACCTCGGCGAGGGCTTCGCGGCCCTTGTGCTCGGCGTCCCTGCCGTCCAGGCCGAGGAGTACGTTGTCCAGGACCCGGCGCCAGGGCAGCAGCCGGGAGTCCTGGAAGACCACGGACACCTGCTCCGGGGCCGTGAGCCGGCCGCTGCCGGCGACCTTGTGGTCCAGGCCCGCGATCGCCCGCAGCAGCGTGCTCTTGCCGGAGCCGCTGTGCCCGAGCAGGGCCGTGAACTGTCCCGCCGGGAGGTCGAGGTCGATGCCGTCGAGGACGGCCCGCCCCTCGAACGACCGTGTCAGCCCCCGGAGCCGGACGGCGGGCCGGGTCAGCTGCTCAGTGTGCGGCGCCATGACAGCACCCTCCGTTCGATGAGACGGACCGCGCTGTCGGAGACCAGGCCGAAGATCCCGTAGACGAGCAGGCCGACGAGGATGACGTCGGACTGGCCGTAGTTCTGGGCCTGGAACATCATGTAGCCGAGCCCGCTGGTGGCGTTGATCTGCTCCAGGACCACCAGGCCCAGCCAGGAGCCGGTCACCCCGAGCCGGAGTCCCACGAAGAATCCGGGCAGGGCGCCGGGTATGACGATCTGGCGGATGAACCGGAAGCGGGACAGCCCCTGCACCTCGGCGAGTTCGACGAAGCGGCTGTCGATGCCGGACAGCGCGGAGTGCGTGTTCAGATAGATCGGGACGTAGACGACGATCGCGATGATCGCGATCTTGAACGCCTCGCCGATGCCCAGCCAGAGGATGAACAGCGGGATCAGACCGAGGGTCGGGATCGCCCGGTTGAGGTTCACCGTCCCGTCGATCAGCGCCTCGCCGACCCGGCTGAGCCCGGCGGCCAGCGCCAGCACGACCCCGGCGGCGAGACCGATCGTGAAGCCGTACGCGGCCCGTTCGAGGGAGGTCAGTATGTCCGTGGGCAGCGTCCCTGAGCTCCACAGCCGGCCCGCGGTCCGCAACACCGTCCAGGGCGCGGGGATCGCGGCGGGGTCGAGCTGTCCGGCGGCCGAGGCGGCGGCCCACAGGGCGAGGAAGAGGGCGGGGCCGATCAGCCGGGAGGCGGGCAGCCGCCTGCCGGGGGACAGGCCGCGACGGCGGCGCCGTACGGGGTGGCTCCGCTGTTCCTGAGCCTGCGCCGGGAGCGCAGTGGGCGTGGTCGCGGTCGTGGTCATGGCGGTCACCTCCGGTACTCCGCCGGCACGGCCTTGGCGGCGATGGACTCGAAGCGGTGGTCGAAGAGCGAGGAGACGTCGAACTTCTTCACGAAGCCGCCCTCGGCCAGCAGATCGGCGGTCTCCTGCTCCCACTTGATCGCCTCTGTCCAACTCGGCGGGAACAGCGGCTTGTTGGCGAGCTTGCTGATGCCGCGGGCCTGCGCGAGGGTCAGGTTCTGCGTCTTGACGTAGAACTCCTCGTTCCAGGCGTCGGGGTTCTCGTACGTCCAGATTTGGCCCTTGGCCCAGTACGGGATGTACGCGGCGACCGCGGCGGCCTTCGCGGGGTCGTTGAGCACGGAGGTCGGCGCCCACAGCAGGTTGAGGAGGTCGACGACGTCCGTGGTGATGGCGTGGGCGCCCTTGGACTCGTACTGCCCCAGATAGGCGGGTGCCTGCTGGTTGGGGAGCGGCGCGATGTCCACCTGGCCGGACTGCAGGGCGGTCAGGAACTGGTTGCTGGTCAGCGGGACGAGGTCGACCTCGTCGTACTTGAGGCCCGCCTTCTTCAACGCCCGCAGGAGCACGACACCCTGGGCCTGGCCCTGCGAGAAGGCGAGCTTCTTGCCCTTGAAGTCGGCGACCGACCGGATGTCGCTGCCGGGCTTCGTGGCGAAGAGGTAATTGGGCTTGCGGGTGATGTCGATCGCGACGATCTTCGCGTCGAAGCCCTGGTAGTGCGCCTGGATCGGCGGGATTCCCGCATTGTTGGCGACGTCCAGGGATGTGGCGCGGAAAGCGTTGATCACATCCGGCCCGGCGCCGATGTTCAGCCAGTTCGACACCTTGAACGGCAGGTCGCCCAACTTGGCCAGTCTGAACTGGAGCTGCTCGGTGTTCTGATACGAGGCGATCTTCAGGCTCGTACCGGCCGGAACCCTGTCGGCGAGCGGCGCGGTCGAGACGCCCTTGCTGTCGGCGGATGCACTGCCGCCCGCGCAGCCGGTCAGACCGGCGACACCGGCTGCGGCACCGAGCACTGAAGTGAGAAAGAGCCGTCGATCGAGACCGGGCACGGGAGAAGAAGGCATGGCAGGACTCCGTGAGTCGGGAAGGAAAGAAAGGCATGCGGAATTCCCGGGCGACAGACGGCCGGAGAAAAGGGATTCACACAGCAGGAAATGAGCGCTTCACACGCGGCAACGTGTCAGCAACAAAGGGTGCGACAGCTCACGATCGGGCTCATGAGTACGATGTTCCTGGTCGGCGCCGAGCCCTGTCAATATTCGGCGATTCTGAATTAAATAGCCTCAGGTCAAGCGGCCAGCGGATCCCGGTAGAGCACGTCGAGGGCCACCGAACCGCCCGCCACCGCGAGCACCGAATCCGGGAAACTCGTCGGCACCACGGCCGCCGCACGCTCGTCGCCGACCCCTTCGCGCAACGCGTTCAGGCAGTCCTCCCGGTGGATGATCCCGACCTCCGTCACGACCACCGTCTCCGGATTGAGCACATCGAGCAGCAGCCGCGCCGCCCGCCCGATCGCACCCGCCCGCTGCACCAGCAGCCGTACCGCCTCGGGATCGTCCGCGGCGGCCGCCGCGACCACATGCATGGGGTTCACGCCGTTCGTCACGCCCGCCTCCCGTGCCCGCCGGCACAGCGTCCGCTCGCTCAACTCGGCCTGCAGGCAGCCGATCCGCCCGCAGGCGCAGGGCTCCGTGCCGCCCGGCACCGGCAGATGCGCGATGGCGCCCGCCTGGGAGCGTGGCCCGTGGTGCACCTCGTCACGGGTGGCGAACGCCGCGTCGACCACGTTGCCGACGAACAGATGCAGCATGCTGCCGCTGCCCCGCGCCCGCCCGAACAGCCGCTCCGCGTTGACCAGCGCCCGTGCGTGGCCGTCCACATGGACCGGCAGCCCGGTACGTTCGCCGAGCACCTCCCGCACCGCCACCTCCCGCCAGCCGAGCAGCGCGTGCTCGACGACGGTCCCCGACTCCCGGTCCACCCAGCCGCCGACGGCCACCCCGACACCGAGAGCTCTGCACCGGGGGTTTCCGGCCAGCAGCGCCCCGAGCCCCTCGGCGGCCCGGGACAGCACCCACCCGGGATCGGTGCGCTCGTGCTTCAACTCGCGCCGCGCCACCACCCGGCCGCGCAGATCGAGCAGCGCGACCGTGGTGTACGGCACCGCCACATGCACCCCGCCGACCACGAACCGGGAGTCGTCCAGGTCGACGGGGACGTGCGGTCGGCCCACCCCGTTGGACCGCCGGGGTACGGCCGACTCGCGGATCAGGCCCAGTTCGGCGAACCGGGCGCAGTAGTCCGTCACCGACGCCGGCGAAAGGCCGGTCAGCCGGGCGATGGTGCTGCGGGCCACCGGACCGTGCTCCAGCACGGACCGCAGCACGACGCTCGCGCTGGTCCGGCGGCGGGTGGAAGGGGACGCAAGGGTGGATGCCATGGCAGAGGGCATGGGAGACCGTCCTCGGGAACGGGGCCGACACGTCTCGGAGGTCGAGGCGTGCCGCGGCCGCCTCACACCGGACGGCGACAGGTGGCAGCACCCTGGCGTCGCAGGTCGACATAGCGACGCGACGTGAAGTTCCGGGCCTGGGCAACCATGGCTCGAAGCGTAGGCCAGAAAAGGTGAATCCGGCCAGACCACTAGGATTCATTTGGTGAGATCCTACAGATCGGCCCGGGACCTGCTGGGTGAGCACCGCCTCCCTGCCTCAGTGACCGGTATCACGCGAAACCCCGTGTAGCCGACACTGTTTGTTCGAAGCCCACCAAGCTCGCGTTCCAGCATTTGTCGATCGCTGACGGTGATCGGCTCGAGGCCGCCGGGATAGCGTCACCGTGTCCCAGCATGTCCCCGTCACCCGCGGAGTCCCCATGAGCACCGCTGCCGCCACCGCCCGCCCCCGCGAGGTCCTCGCCGACCTCCTGCCCGCCTCCCGCGTCCGGGACGTGGCACTCGTGCTCGGCGGCGCCGCGCTCACCGGCCTGGCGGCCCAGATCTCCGTGCCCGTCCCGGGCTCCCCGGTGCCGGTGACCGGCCAGACCTTCGCCGCGCTGCTGGTCGGCACGGTGCTCGGCGCGAGCCGCGGCCTCGCCTCGCTCGTCCTGTACGCGCTGGCCGGACTGGCCGGTGTGCCGTGGTTCGCGGGTGGCAGCTCCGGTGTCTCCGTCTCCTTCGGCTACATCCTCGGCATGCTCCTCGCGTCCACCGTCGTGGGCGCCCTGGCCCGGCGCGGCGCCGACCGCTCCGTGCTGCGCATGGCGGGCACCATGCTGCTCGGCGAGGCGATCATCTACGCCGTCGGCGTCCCGTACCTGGCCTACGCCGCCGACATGTCCGCATCCGCGGCGATCGCGGCCGGCCTCACCCCGTTCCTGATCGGCGACGCCCTCAAGGCCGCCCTGGCGATGGGCGTCATGCCCACCGCCTGGAAGCTCATCGACAAGCGCTGAGGTTGTAGTTCCTGCGGAAGAGGTTCGCCGGGTCGTACGACGACTTCAGCTCGGCGAGCCTCTTCAGTGTTGCGGCGTCGTACAGCCCGTCCGTCCGGTCCCCGCCGCCGAAGGCGAAGTTGAGCGCACGCCCGATCGTGACCGGAGCGAGCAGCGCGAAAGCCGGATCCAGCACTGCGCGCGCCGCGTCCCGGTCGCCCACAGTCAGCAGCCGCACCAGGAACCGCCCTTCGCGGTACGGCACCGAGTTCGGCGCGGGCCGGGCGAGCGCCCCGCCCAGGTGGTTGATCTGCAGGACGCACATCGGACCACCCGCATCCGGCCCGGCCACGGCGAGCAGCTCACCGGCCCGCTCCACGTCCAGCTCGCTCAGCACCGCGCTGTCCCCGTAGTACGCATGAGGGAAGTCGGGGTCGCTGTGGATGGTGTGGCTCTCGGCATACGGCATCTCGCGCAGGGAGTCGGCGAGCACGGGCCCCGACCCCCGCAGCGGGGCGACGAGTTGCTCACCCTTCGCCCCGGTGTACGCGACGCGCACGGAGACGACGTACCGGCCGCGCAGGTGCGGCGGCAGCGCCGGGATGTCCGGATACGGTACGGCCGTGAAGGAGGAGGTCAGCCCGTCGGGCACGGTCCGCGTCCACTGCTCGTACGCCCGCAGCAGGGCCGCCGGGTCGACCTGGCGGCCGTCGAACGCGAGCGAGCCGCCGTAGAGCGTCCGCACGGGCACGAGACCGATCTCCAGCTCGGTGACGATGCCGAAGTTGTGGCCGCCGCCGAGCAGGGCCCAGTACAGGTCGGGGTCGGACTCCGGGGTCACGTGCCGGAGCCGGCCGTCGGCGGTGACAAGGTCCAGGGAGCGCACATGGTCGGCCGCGTACCCGAACTCCCTGGCCAGGATGGACAGTCCGCCGCTCAGTGTGTAGGAGACGGCGCCTACGCCCGGCGCGGAGCCGTTGAGCGGGGCCAGACCGTACGGCTCGGCGGCCGCCACCACCTGCCCCCAGCGCACGCCCGCCTGGACGCGCGCGGTGCGTGTCTCGGGGTCGACGGTCACCCGGTCCATCCGCTTCGTCGTCACCAGCACCCCGCCCGTGGAGGCGCCGGGCAGCCCGTGCCCGGTGGCCTGGACGCCGATCGGCAGGCCGTGTCCGGCCGCGTACCGTACGGCGGCGATCACGTCCTCGGCCGAGGCGGCGGCGAAGACAACGGCGGGGCGCTGCGCGAACCCGGTCTGGAAGCCGGCGATCTCGTCGTCGTAGCCGGGGTCGCCGGGACGGAGGGTGAGCAGGTCAGCGGTGTGGTCGACGGAGTTCATGGACCGCATCGTGCCCGCATAACCTGACAAGTGCCGTCAGGTTATGCGGGCGATCTGGTGACCGGTGTGCCCGAGGGGGTTCAGCCGCGCAGCCGCTGCGGGGTCGGCCGCCGGGAGGACCACCACAGCCCCGCCGCACCGGCCGCGATCAGCGACGCGCCCGCCGCGCCCAGCGGCAGGACATCGCGCCCGACACCGGTCTTCGGCAGTTCGCTGCCGCCGGCCGGGGCCACCGGCTTGTTGTCGGTGCCGAGGAGCAGCGGGGTGGCCGGGGCGTTCGGCGACGGATTGGTCGTACCGAACGGAACCGGGCCCTGCTGCCAGTACGTCTTCTTCCCGTCACCGGACTGCACGGGAAGGCAGATCTTGCCGGTCTTGCGCAGGTCGAATGTGGCGTCGACGGCAAACGACTTGGACTTGCCGGCCGCGAGATTGTCGATCGGGCAGGAGAAGCCGCTGTTCGAGCCGGCCGGAAGGTTCTTTCCGTCAATCCGGGAGCAGCCTTGAACACTTTTGACCGTGAGGCCGTCGAATCCGACGACAAGAAGCTGGATCTTTCCGCTGTCCTTGGTCCCCTCGTTCTTCACCGTGGCGGTGAGCGCCGTTTTCTGCGAGCCATTGGCGACCGAGATCCTGGAGGGCAGGAGCGTGGTCAGCTTTACACCTGCCGGTGCCTCGTCGACGGCCTTTCCCCCCTTGCCGCTGCCCGGCCCCTGGTCGTCCGCGCTGGCGGTGCAGGAAAGGATCATCACCGCCGAAAAAGATACCGCGACCAGCGATCCCGCGATGGTCGTCGTGCGACGAGAACTCATGTTCACATCCCCCTTGGCTGCGCCTGAATTCGCAGTACTTGAAGAGCTACCACAAGATTTCTCCGCACTATGCTGGTACGCCGTGAAGTGTGACCATTGTGTTTCAGTCGGGGCGCGGTCGAGATGATTGAGATAGTCGAGAGAATTTCGGTGGCTGAGGGGGTGCGGCGGATTGCCGGGGAATACGAGGAGCGGCGGAGTCCCAGGGCTACTGGTGACGGGGCGCTATCGGTTGGTCGAAAGCATCGGTCAGGGAGGAATGGGGCGGGTGTGGCGAGCCGCCGACGAGATGCTCGACCGCCCGGTCGCCGTCAAGGAGATGCGCATAGACGGCCTGGACGCAGAGGACAGCCGCACCCGCCGCGAACGCACGCTGCGGGAGGCCAGGGCCACCGCGCGGATCGACCATCCCAACGTCGTGCGGGTCTACGACGTGGTCGACGAGGGCGAACGCCTGTGGATCGTCATGGAGTTGGTCGTCGGCCGCTCCCTGGAACGGATCATGGTGGAGGAGGGGCCGCTGGCACCGGGCGAGACGGCACGGATCGGGCTCGGTCTGGTGGCGGCGCTGCGTCAGGTGCACGCACGCGGTGTCCTGCACCGGGACATCAAACCGGGGAACGTCCTGGTGGAGGACAAGGGCCGGCGCATCGTCCTCACCGACTTCGGCATCGCCGCGATCCAGGACGCCAAGGCGCTCACCATGGTCGGCATGCTCGTCGGCTCCCCCGACTACATGGCCCCCGAACGCATCTCCGGCCGCCCCCAGGGCCCGCCGTCGGACGTGTGGTCCCTGGGCGCGACACTCTGCGCGGCCCTGGGCGGCCGCTCCCCCTTCTCCCGCGGCACGACCCTGGCCACCCTGCACGCGGTCCTCTACGAGGAGCCCGAACTCCCCGCCGCGGCCGGTCCCCTGCGTGACGTCCTGGCAGCCCTGCTGGAGAAGGAACCGGCGGCCCGCCCGGCCCTGCCCGCCCTGGAGGAGGCCCTGCGCCGGGTCGCGTACCCGGCACCACGACCGACGCATGCGGAAGAACCGTCCGGGTCCCAGGAGCCGCCCGGCACCGAACCGGTCGAGGGTGCCGATCCGAGCCCGGCGGGTGCCGAAGCAGAGCCCGAGCAGCCCGGCGGGTCCGAGGGGCCCACCCCGGCCTACCTGGACACCCGTCCGGTACGCGCCGCACGCGACCCCAGGCAACCCGCGCCCGCCCCGGTCGAGGACGCGGTACCCCGAGGACCGACCCGCGACTTCCGCCGAGAGCGCCCCCCGGCCCCGCCCCCGGAAGCACCCTTCACCCCTTGGGCACTCCCGGTACCCGTGCAGCTCCCCAACGCCTCCACCGAAGTCCCTTCCGAACTGCGCTCTCAGGCCCGTTCCGAGGTCTCGTCCGCCGACCCCGCCCATCGGAATGCCCCCGACGGCCCTCACCGAGGTCGCCACCGCGCCCTACTCGTGGCCGCCGGCGGCCTGGTGGCGGCCGGTGCCCTCGTCGCCGTATTCCTCCTGACGAACTCCGGATCACCCGGCGGCGACCACGCAGGCTCCTCGACCGCACCGACGACATCCGCCACCACGCCCGCCGACAGCCCGCCGCCCACCGTGGAAGGCACGTCCAGGCCGCAGAGCCTGCCTCCCGGGGCGCACCGGGAGGCAGGCGGGTTCGCGTGGGCGCCGCCGCAGGGCTGGCGGCGGGATCTCAAGACGGGGGCCGAGGTGCACTACACGTCCCCCGACGGCACACAGGAACTGGTCGCCAAGTCGTCCCTCGCCCGCGGCGACCTGATGGAGACCTGGCAGAAGTCGGAGCAGGACGCCCACCAGGGCCAGGACTACCGGAAGATCCGCCTGGAGAAGACGACGTTCCGCGGCACCCCGGCCGTGCTTTGGGAGTACACCTTCACCATGAAGGGCACCCCCTGGCACGCCCGGCTGCTGGGCTTCGACCAGGACGGGAAGTCGTACCAGATCAACACCTGGTACCAGCCGGAGACCGAAGCCCAGGCCCTCAAGACCTACGACAGGGTCAAGGACAGCTTCACGGTGCTGTGAGCGGTGAAGCGAGGGGCGCCGGCGTCAGCCGGCCTTCACCTTGTCCTGCCCCCGCGCCTTTGCCGAGGCCGCGCCCGCGACAGCGGCCCGGCCGCCCCCGCGCACCTTCTCCTTCACCACGGCGACGACCAGCACGACCGCCGCGACCAGCAGCGACAGCAGTACGGTCTCGCGCCCGTCGTGCTCCGTGTCCGTGAGCATGTAACCGAGCACGAACACGATCAGCGCGGCCGTCGCCCAGGTCAGATACGGGTACAGCCACATCTTCACGACCAGCTTCTCCGGTGCCTCGGCCTGGATGATCCTCCGCATCCGCAGCTGGGAGAAGCAGATGACCAGCCACACGAACAGCGCCACCGCACCACTGGAGTTGACCAGGAAGAGGAAGACCGAGTCCGGGAACTTGTAGTTGAAGAACACGGCGACGAACCCGAAGACGACGGACGCGACGATCGCGGTCATCGGAACGCCCCGCGAGGTGGTCCTGGCGAACGCCTTCGGCGCGTCCCCCCGCTCACCGAGCGAGAACGCCATCCGGGAGGCCGTGTACAGACCCGAGTTGAGACAGGACAGCACCGACGTCAGCACGATGAAGTTCATGATCTGACCGGCGTGCGCGATCCCGAGGGAGTCGAGGGCGGCGACGTAGGAGCCCTGCTTCTTGATCGAGGGGTCGTTCCACGGCAGCAGGGTCACGACGACGAAGATCGAGCCCAGGTAGAAGACGCCGATACGCCAGATGATGCTGTTGGTCGACTTGGTGACGGCCCGCTGCGGGTCCTCCGACTCACCGGCGGCCAGCGTCGCGATCTCGCTGCCCATGAAGGAGAAGACGACCAGCAGTACGCCGGTGAGGATCGCGCCGGGCCCGTTGGGCAGGAAGCCGCCGTGACCGGTGAGGTTGCCCAGGCCGGCCTTGTCGCTGTGGACGCCCGGCAGCACCCCGAAGACCGCGAGTCCGCCGACCACGATGAAGGCACCGATCGCGACGACCTTGATCCCCGCGAACCAGAACTCGAACTCGCCGTAGGAACCGACCGAGACGAGGTTGGTGGCGGTCAGCACCGCCATCACGATCAGGGCCCAGCCCCACTGCGGAACGGCCGGCACCCACCCCGCCAGGATCTTGGCCCCGGCGGTGGCCTCCACCGCGAGCACCACGACCCAGAAGAACCAGTAGAGCCAGCCGATGGAGAACCCGGCCCAGCGGCCGAGCGCCCGGTCCGCGTGCGCCGAGAACGAGCCGGAGGTCGGGTTGGCGGCGGACATCTCGCCGAGCATGCGCATCACAAGGACGACGAGCGTGCCGACGAGGGCGTACGACAGGAGGATGCCCGGTCCCGCGGTGGCGATACCGGAGCTGGAGCCGACGAAGAGGCCGGCGCCGATGACGCCGCCGATGGCGATCATCGACAGATGGCGGTTCTTCAGTCCGGCCTGGAGACCAGTCATGGGGAATTCCTTTGCGCCGGGTGAGCGGTCCGTACGGGTCGCGTACGAGTTGGTCCAGTGAAACGGAGGCAAAGGAATTCGTGAACCTTTGAATCCAGATCGTTACTTGAGGTTTCCTTGAGGTTCCTTGGTCGGGGTTGCTGTGCTGGTCCCCCTTCCCTCCCGGCCGCCACCCGAGGCTGCTGCCCGGAAACAGCCATGTCACACTCGGAACCATGCGCGTGTATCTCGGCTCCGACCATGCGGGCTTCGAACTCAAGAACCACCTCGTCGAGTGGCTCAAGGCGGCAGGCCACGACCCCGTCGACTGCGGCCCCCACATCTACGACGCCCAGGACGACTACCCGCCCTTCTGCCTCCGCGCCGCGGAGCGGACGGCCGCGGACCCCGACGCCCTCGGCATCGTGATCGGCGGCTCCGGCAACGGCGAGCAGATCGCGGCGAACAAGGTCAAGGGCGTCCGCGCGGCCCTCGCCTGGAGCGAGGAGACGGCGTCCCTCGGCCGCCAGCACAACAACGCCAACGTCGTCGCGGTGGGCGCGCGCATGCACACCCAGGAGGAGGCGACCAAGTTCGTCGAGACGTTCCTGGGCACCCCGTTCTCCGAGGACGCCCGCCACATCCGCCGAATCGACATGCTCGCGGAGTACGAGACGACGGGCGACCTGCCCCCGATCCCGCCCCACCACCCGCAGCAGTAATTTGAGGCCACTCCGGCCTTAGAGCTTTCCAGCCCGTGCGGCGCCTGGGCTTTCCAGCCCGTGCGACGCCTGGGCTTTCCAGCCCGTGCGACGCCGGGGCTCTTCAGCCCGTCCGGCGCCTGAGCTTTTCAGCCCGTCCGGCGTTTGAGGACGAGGCCGTTCAGGCCGACCGGGGGGCCAGGGGGCGGAGCCCCCTGGGCGGGGCTGAAGGGGCGGCAGCCCCTGGGGACGGGAACGGGTAGGGGCGGCGGGGGCGCTGCAGCCATCAGCGGCTACGCCCGGGCCGCCACGCCCGCCCCACCCACGGACGAACAGGAGCGCCACCGTGCCAGAGGGGCACACGATCCACCGCCTGGCCAAGGACTACGCCACAAACTTCCTCGGCACGAGCCCCCACGTCACCAGCCCCCAGGGCAAATTCTCAGACGCCGCAGAACTGCTCGACGGCGCCGAACTCACCCACACAGAAGCCCACGGCAAACACCTCTTCCTCGGCTTCCGCGACACCGACTGGGTCCACATCCACCTCGGCCTCTTCGGCAAGGTCACCTTCGGCGACGCCCCGGCACCCCCGCCCACGGACACCGTCCGCCTCCGCCTCGCGAACAACACGTCGTACGTGGACCTCCGCGGCCCCACGACCTGCGCCCTGATCACGGACCCCGAGAAGAACGCGATACACGCCCGCCTCGGCCCCGACCCCCTCCGCGAGGACGCCGACCCACAGACGGCGTACCGACGCATCACCCGCAGCCGTACGACGATCGCCGCACTGCTCATGGACCAGAAGGTGATCGCAGGCGTCGGCAACGTCTACCGCGCCGAGGTCCTCTTCCGCCACGGCATCGACCCCTACCGCCCCGGCAGGGACGTCACATCCGCCGAGTGGGACGCGATCTGGTCCGACCTGGTCGAGCTGATGCACGAGGGCGTCCGCAACAACCGCATCGACACCGTCCGCCCGGAACACACCCCCGAGGCGATGGGCCGCCCGCCGCGCGTCGACGACCACGGCGGTGAGGTGTACGTCTACCGCCGGGCCACCCTGCCCTGCCACATCTGCGCCGGCGAGATCCGCACCGCCGACCTCGCCGCCCGCAACCTCTTCTGGTGCCCCACCTGCCAACAGCGCTGACGCGCCGCTAGTGAGCCGGTCTTGAGTTCACCTCTCGCCACGTGAGGTGCGGTTCGTTTCAGATTGCGGCGTGGGCGGTGACGGAAACTGTCGGCTGCGGTCTGATGGAGGAGTGGGCGACAGCAGGCTGCAGCCTCTGGAGTTATCCGAGGACGAGCGGCTGACTTTGCAGGGGTGGGCGAAACG
>NZ_JBSFDG010000004.1:522672-538569 GCF_053593775.1 Streptomyces sp. NPDC002092 | reverse complement strand
CGTTTCGCCCACCCCTGCAAAGTCAGCCGCTCGTCCTCGGATAACTCCAGAGGCTGCAGCCTGCTGTCGCCCACTCCTCCATCAGACCGCAGCCGGCATTTTCCGTCACCGCCCACGCCGCAATCTGAAACGAACCGCACCTCACGTGGCGAGAGGTGAACTCAAGACCGCCTCACTAGGCGGCGAGCCCCAGGGCGGCCATCCGCTTGGTGTGGGCCTCGGTGATCCGCGAGAACATCCGGCCGACCTCGGCGAGGTCGAACCCGTCCGCTACGCCGCCGACCAGCATCGTCGACAGCGCGTCGCGGTCCGCGACCACCCGCTGGGACTGCGACAGGGCCTCGCCCATGAGACGCCGGGCCCACAGGGCGAGACGGCCGCCCACGCGCGGGTCGGCGTCGATCGCGGCGCGCACCTTCTCCACGGCGAAACCGGCGTGCCCGGTGTCGTCAAGCACGGCCAGCACCAGCTCACGCGAGTCCGAGTCGAGCCGTGCGGCCACCTCGCGGTAGAAGTCACTGGCGATCGAGTCGCCGACGTAGGCCTTCACGAGACCTTCCAGCCAGTCCGAGGGCGCCGTCTGCTTGTGGAAGCCGTCCAGCGCGGCGACGAACGGCTCCATCGCGCGCGTAGGCTCCTCGCCGATCTCCGTGAGCCGGTTGCGCAGCCGCTCGAAGTGGTGGAACTCCGCCGAGGCCATCTTGGCCAGCTCCGCCTTGTCCGCCAGCGTCGGCGCCAGCTTGGCGTCCTCCGCGAGCCGCTCGAACGCCGCGAGTTCGCCGTACGCGAGGGCACCGAGGAGGTCGACGACCGCTGCCCGGTACTGGGGGTCCGCGGAGGCCCGGCCCCAGTCCTGGGCGGCCACTGCGGTCTGCTCGGCGGGTGCGTCAGAGGTGTTGTCAGGCGTCGTCATGAAGCGCACAATAGTCCGCTTGCCGAGCCCTGGAAGTCCCTGGTCAATCAGTGTGATGACGGCTACGTGACCAAATCGGCCATCGCATGTGCGTGATTCCGGGGTATGGTGGTAATGCGCCTGCCGAGTACTCGACGGGCCGCACGTATGAGGATGCCCGGTCGGTGGCCCGATCGGCTCCGACCCGACAGCCCTCCAAGCCCGTACGGCACATTGCGTACGGCGTCCGGAGGGACACCCTCAGCGGTACGAGCGCTAGAGCGTCGGCAGTGGTCCCGTGCCCTACGGCAAGCCCGTAAGGCAGCCGACGTCCCCGGCACGGTCCGTCAAAGACCCCCCGCGCTCGCCTCGCACCGCGCACACAGAAGAGGCAGCACCCTGACTACCACGTTCAGAGATCTCGGCATCCTTCCCGAGACCGCCGAGGCCCTCGAGGCCGTCGGCATCATCACCCCCTTCCCCATCCAGGAGATGACCCTCCCCGTCGCCCTCACGGGCACGGACGTCATCGGCCAGGCCAAGACCGGCACCGGCAAGACGCTGGGCTTCGGCCTCCCGCTCCTCGAGCGCGTCACCGTCCCCGCGGACGTGGAGGCGGGCCGCGCGAAGCCCGAGGACCTCACCGACACCCCGCAGGCGCTCGTCGTCGTCCCCACGCGCGAGCTGTGCACACAGGTCACCAACGACCTGCTGACCGCGGGCAAGGTGCGCAACGTACGCGTTCTCGCCATCTACGGCGGCCGGGCCTACGAGCCCCAGGTCGAGGCCCTCAAGCAGGGCGTCGACGTGGTCGTCGGCACCCCGGGCCGGCTGCTGGACCTCGCGGGCCAGAAGAAGCTCAACCTCAAGCACGTCAAGGCCCTTGTCCTCGACGAGGCCGACGAGATGCTCGACCTGGGCTTCCTGCCCGATGTCGAGAAGATCATCAACCTGCTGCCGGCCCGCCGTCAGACGATGCTGTTCTCGGCGACCATGCCGGGCGCGGTCATCGGTCTCGCGCGCCGCTACATGTCGCAGCCCACGCACATCCGCGCCACCGCGCCGGACGACGAGGGCAAGACGGTCGCGAACACCGCGCAGTTCGTCTACCGCGCGCACAACATGGACAAGCCCGAGATGGTCGCGCGCATACTGCAGGCCGACGGACGGGGACTGGCCATGGTCTTCTGCCGTACGAAGCGCACCGCCGCCGACCTCGCCGACCAGCTCAAGCAGCGCGGCTTCGCGGCCGGCGCGGTCCACGGCGACCTCGGCCAGGGCGCCCGCGAGCAGGCACTGCGCGCGTTCCGCAACGGCAAGGTGGACGTGCTCGTCTGCACCGACGTCGCCGCCCGCGGCATCGACGTCGAGGGCGTGACGCACGTCATCAACTACCAGTCTCCCGAAGAGGAGAAGACGTACCTGCACCGCATCGGCCGTACCGGCCGCGCGGGCGCCAAGGGCATCGCGATCACTCTCGTCGACTGGGACGACATCCCGCGCTGGCAGCTGATCAACAAGGCGCTGGAGCTCAACTTCAACGACCCGCCGGAGACGTACTCCACCTCCCCGCACTTCTACGAGGAGCTGAACATCCCCGCGGGCACCAAGGGCGTCCTGCCGCGCGCCGAGCGCACGCGCGCCGGGCTGGACGCGGAGGAGCTCGAGGACCTGGGCGAGACCGGCGGCCGCGGTGCACGCGGCGGTCGCGGTGGCCGCCCCGAGCGGGGTGGCCGGGGCGAGTCCCGGTCCACCGAGCGCGAGCGCGCGGAGCGTACGCCGCGTCGCCGCCGCCGTACGCGCGGCGGGCAGGTGGACGCCACGGCCGCTCCGGAGGCCTCGCCGGCACTCTCGCCGTCCGAGGAGACCGCCGGTCCCCGCACCCCGCGTCGCCGTCGCCGCACCCGCGGCGGTGCCGCCTCGGAGCCGGTGACGGCCGCCACCACGGCCCCCGAGGCCGCGGAAGCCGCCGTCACGGCCGCGGAGGGCCCCGCGCTGGACGCCGCCGAGACCCCGTCGAAGCCGCGCCGCCGCCGCACCCGTGGGTCCGCGCAGAGCACGCCGGCCGCGGAGTCGCTCGCCGCTGAGGCTCCGGCTACCGAGGAAGCCCCGGCCCCCACGGAGCCCGAGGCCCCCGCCGCCGCACCGCGCCGCCGTACCCGCAAGACGGCGGCCGCCGCGGAGAGCGCGGTCGACACCGCCGAAGCCACCGAGGCCAAGCCGCGCACCCGGACCCGCAAGGCCACGGCTGCCGCGGAGACCGCGGTCGCCATCGCCGAGGGCACCACCGAGTCGGCCCCGGAGCCGACGGAGACCGCACCGCGCCGCCGTACCCGCAAGGCCACGGCCGCCGCGGAGCCCACGGCCGACACGGCCGAGGCCACGGAAGCCAAGCCTCGCCGCACCCGCAAGACGGCTGCCGCCGCAGAGGCGGCGGTCGACACCGCCGAAACCACCGAGGCCAAGCCCCGCACCCGTACCCGCAAGGCCACGGCCGCCGCGGAGCCCACGGCCGTCGACACCGCCGAGGCCAAGCCCCGCACCCGGACCCGCAAGGCCACGGCCGCCGCGGAGCCCACGGCCGTCGACACCGCCGAGGCCAAGCCGCGCACCCGGACCCGCAAGGCGACAGCCGCTGCAGAGGCGGCGGTCGACACCGCCGAAACCACCGAGGCCAAGCCCCGCACCCGGACCCGCAAGGCGACAGCCGCTGCAGAGGCGGCGGTCGACACGGCGGAAGCCACTGAGGCCAGGCCTCGCCGCACCCGCAAGGCCGCGGCCGCCGCAGAGGTCACCGCCGATACGGCCGAGACCAAGCCTCGCCGTACCCGCAAGGCCGCTGCCGTGGCCGGGATCCCGGCGCAGGCCGCCGAGGAGTCCGAGGCCAAGCCGCGGACGCGGAAGGCTGCGGAGGCCGTGGTCGACACCGTCGAGGGCACGGACGCCAAGCCGCGCACCCGCGCCCGCAAGACGGCCGCCGCCGTGGAAAGCGCCGAGGCCGCGCCGCGTCGGCGTACCCGCAAGGTTGCCGAGACCGCCGACGCCACCGCGGCGCCGGAGGTGGCGAACCCGCGTCGTACGCGCAAGGCGGCTGCTGCCGCAGAGGCCGCGGTCGACACGGAGGCCAAGCCGCGCCGTACCCGCAAGACGGCCGCCGCTGCGGAGGTCACCGACGAGGCGAAGCCCCGCCGTACCCGCAAGGCCGCTGCCGTGGCCGAGATCCCGGCGCAGGCCGCCGAGGAGCCCGAGGCCAAGCCGCGTACCCGCGCCCGCAAGGCCGCGGTGCCCGCCGAGGCCGCTGCCGAGGCGAAGCCCAGGGTGCGTCGCACGCGGAAGGCCACGGCCACCGCGGAGCCCGCGGAGAGCTGATGCGCTCACTCACCGACGGCCCGGTCCCCCACCTCACGGGAGGGGGCCGGGCCGTCGGTCTGTGTGCCCACGGCTGGATGCCGCAGCCCGTCCCCGTCCCCGACACCCGAGGCGGATAACCTCACCCCATGAGCAGGCCCCCGACCTTCACCCCGCCCCCCGGCGCCCGCGCGTACTCACTGCGCACCGCGCGCGGGGAGTTCGCCGTCGTCGACGCGCCCGTGCCGGACGGCGTCGCCGCCAGGGGAACCGCCCTGCTGCTGCCCGGGTTCACCGGCAGCAAGGAGGACTACAACCCGCTGCACGAGCCGCTCGCGGCCCGCGGTTACCGGACCGTCGCGGTGGACGGACGGGGGCAGTACGAGTCCGACGGCCCCGAGACGGACGAATCGGCCTACGCCCAGGGCGAGTTGGCGCGGGACGTGCTCGCCCAGGCCGCCGCCCTCGGCACCCCCGTGCACCTGGTCGGCCACTCGCTCGGCGGGCAGATCGCACGAGCCGCGGTCCTGCTGGACCACACCCCCTTCCTGTCGCTCACCCTCATGGCCTCCGGCCCCGCCCAGATCTCCGGCTCCCAGCAGCAACGCGTCAAGCTGCTCCGTGACGCCCTCGCCGTGATGGGCATGGCCGAGGTGTGGGAGGCGATCCAGGCCATGGAGCCGCCGGAGGAGACCGATACCGGCGAGCCAGGGGAACTGGACGGCGGCCTCGACGACCAGGACGACCTGCGGCGCCGCTGGCTCGGCAACAAGCCGGCCCAACTCATCGCGACGGGCCGCCAGTTGTGCGTCGAACCGGACCGCGTGGCGGAGCTGGCCGCGGTGCCGCTGCCGTTCCACGTCCTGTCGGGTTCCCGCGACGACACCTGGCCGGTGCCCCTGCTCGACGACATGGCGCTGCGCCTGCACGCGCACCGCACCATCGTCCAGGGCGCCGAACACTCCCCCAACACCGACCGTCCCCTGGAGACGGCTCGCGCCTTCGCGGACTTCTGGGACCGCAACAACGAGGGCCGGTAGCTGATCCGCCGGACAGGCCCTAGTACTGCGCCTGCAGGTGCTCCCAGAAGCCGTCCCGCAGGGCGCGCCGCAGGTCCGCCTGGCCGCGCAGGGAGTACTGCAGCAGCCCCTCCGCCTCCACCAGCAGGTCCTGGTCCACCGAGCCCGGCAGATAGGGGTGGCCGGGCAGCAGCTCCGCCAGGGAGTCGCGGCCGCGCGCGGCCAGCCACTTCGCCGCGATCTGCGCGCCGACGAAGCGGACGTCGTCACGGCCGGGCCGGGCGGCGGTGGCCTCGTAGGCGGCCGCGGTGCGCCGGGAGACATACGGCTTGAAGAAGTCGAGGTCGAGGGTGCGCTGGCTGTCGACCTCCCAGAGCAGGGGCTCCGCCTGGTTGCGCCCCTCGGGTGCCTCGATGCCCCACAGGTGGACGCGCGCCCCGTACCCCTGCGCCGCCTCGACCGCCGACACCAGGTCCTCGTCGCCGCCGAGCAGTGCCGCGTCGCTGATCGCCCGGTGTCTGGCGAGTGACTCCAGGTCCGTCCTGATCAGCGAGTCGACGCCCTTCTGCTGGTTGTTGGCGTTCAGGTTGCCCAGCCGGACCTTCACATCGGGGAGCTCGGCGATCGACTGCTGCTCGGCGGTGTGGATGCGGCGGCGCGCGCCGTCGTACCAGTAGACGCGGAGCAGCCGGCTGTCCGCGAAGATCGTGCGGGCGCGGTCGATGAGCGCCTCGATCAGGCCCTCGGCGTCCAGGTCGAAGGCGCGGCGGTCCTCAGTCCCCGCCACCAGCCGGCCCGCAGCCGCATACAGGTACCCCGCGTCGACGAAGATCGCATGGGTCGAGGGCGTCTTCGCCACCTCGGCGAGCATGCGCTGCAGCAGCTCGTTCGTGCGGTCGATGCGGGCGCTGAGGGCCGCGAGGTCGTCGTTCATCGCCTTCATTGTCCTGGCGGTCACGCTGCGAACACAACTGGTCCCGGTCGGTCCTTACCGTCGAGTAGTTAGACGTTCGAAAAATTTCTTTAGCGTAGGGAATGTTTGTAACACGCAGCCCGTTGACTCCTATGGAACACAGCGAGACGAAGGGAGAGGCCATGCGCTTCGAAATCATGCGACTCGACGAGATCGACGGCACGACCGTGGACAGCACCGTCGTGGACGCCGCCTCCGTCAACCGGATCGTTCAGCAGGCCGCGGCCATCGGGCAGCGCCTCTGGATCCGTCCGGCCGAGGACTCGGCCGCGTAACACCGACGCGAAGACACAACGACGAAGACAACGACGAAGACGCGGATCACCGCAGCAGCTTCAGAGCCCCCGTACGGCATCGACGCCGTGCGGGGGCTCTGCGCATACCCGGCAGATCGCGGGGCTCAGGCGCCCTTGATCACTTGCGTGACGCCGTTGATGATCTGCTGCACGGCGATCGCGGAGAGCATCATGCCCGCGAGCCGCGTCACCAGGACCACGCCCCCGTCCTTGATGACCCGGATGATCAGCAGCGAATACCGCATCACCAGCCACAGCACGACATGGATGGCGAGGATCGCCATCCACACCGACGTCTGCGTGGCGAGACTGTCGGCCTTCTGCACGGCGAGGATGACGGACACGATGGCGCCCGGGCCGGCCAGCAGCGGCATGCCCAGCGGCACGAGCGCCACATTGACGTCCTTGGTCTGCTTCGGCTCGTCCGTCTTGCCGGTCAGCAGGTCGAGGGCGATGAGCAGGAGCAGCAGCCCGCCCGCGATCATCAGCGCGGGCACGGAGACATGCAGATAGTTGAGGATCTGGTGCCCCAGCAGCCCGAAGACGGTGATCACACCGCCAGCCACGCAGACGGCCTGGAAGGCCATCCGCTTCTGCACCTTGCCGGGGCGCCCGGCGGTCAGCGCGAGGAAGATCGGGGTGATCCCGGGGGGATCCATGATGACAAAAAGGGTCAGGAACAGGGAGCCGAAGACGGCGACGTCGAACATGGGTGAGCTACACGCCTTGCAGAAAAGGTGATGGACGGGAAGTGGGGTGGGTGCGGAGGGGTTCCTCAGGCTCCGCCGGTCCCCGGCACCGGGAACGCCCCGGTCGCCCGTCGCGTGATCTCCCCGTAGACCTCGGGATCCGTGACGTACTCGCCGAGCACGCAGGTCTTCCGGCTGCCGTGGTAGTCGCTGGACCCGGTGGTCAGCAGTCCCAGCTCCTCGGCCAGCCCGCGCAGCCGCGCCCTGGTCTGCTCGTCGTGGTCCATGTGGTCGACCTCGATGCCGTCGAGCCCGGCGGCGGCCATCTCGGCGATCGCGGACTCCGGCACCGTACGGCCGCGCTTGCTCGCGCCCGGGTGCGCGAAGACGGTGACCCCGCCCGCGGCCTTGACCAGCCGGATCGCCTCGAAGGGATCCGTCTCGTGCTTCTCGACGAAGGCCCGCCCGCCGTCGGCCAGCCAGTCCTCGGTGAACGCGTCGCTCACGGTCGGTACGACGCCGAGCTCGACGAGCGCGGTCGCGACATGCGGCCGCCCGACGGAACCGCCCCCGGCGACCCGCTCGACCTGCTCCCAGGTGACCGGCACTCCCAGCCCGTTCAGCTTGGCGACCATGCCCTTGGCCCGCGGCACCCGGTCGTCCCGCACCAGCTCGCGCTCGGCGAGCAGCGCCGGCTCCTCGGGATCGAAGAGGTAGGCGAGCATGTGCATGGAGATGCCGTCGACACGACAGGACAACTCGGCACCGGTGACCAAAGTGAGCCCCGCCGGCACCGCGGCGATCGCCTCGGCATACCCCCGAGTGGTGTCGTGATCGGTCAACGCCACCACGTCCAGCCCGGCCGCGGCAGCATTCCGCACCAGCTCAGCCGGGGTGTCCGTACCGTCGGAAGCAGTGGAGTGGGCGTGCAGATCGATACGCACCACGCGAACTCCAGACGATGACGGAACAGAAAGGGACGCTCAAGGATAACCGGATTTTCACGGCCACCTGTCACACCCGTACATGCCGAGCACCCCCTACCGAGGCCGCCGTCAAAGGGGCGCGAGGCTGGGCGCTACGGCTCGAGCAAGCGCGGCGACAGTGCCCCGCAGGGCACCAGCTCGACCTCCGCCCCCGCATCCCGCAAATCCGTCAGCACCAGCTCGTCGTACATCAGCAACCCCGACTGCTCGGGCCACACCACCGCCCACAGCCACAGCCCCCGCGCCTCGCCCGCGAACACCGCCCGGTCGTCGGGGCTGCCGGCGACATGCCACAGCGGGGTGGGCCGCCCGCCGGCCAGCACCTTCGCCTGAGCGGGCTTCTCGACGTTCATGTACGGCCCCGGGTCCGGACCGTCGATCCCCGCGTACCGCGCGCCGAGTCCGACCCCGAGTTCCTCGGCGACCAGGATCAGCTCGCCCATGCCACCGAGCGGCCCCGGGCCCGAGCAGGCCACGGCGGTGGCGCGACCGCCATGGCGGTCGTCACCCGCGCAGGCCACACCCGTGAACAGCCAGCCGATCGGCAGCGGCCACGGCATCCACACCGGCACCTGCGTGCGATGCACCACAACACTGAGGGCCTCGACGCTGGGCGGGATCACGGGCTGCAGCGGATGCACGGTGCCATGCACATCGCACTGCCAGGTGTCGGAGAAGAGTCCGGGAGCCCTGACCCGGCCACCACACTTCGGGCAACTGGGTTCGCCCCTCATAGGGCCCCACGGTCCTACCCTCGCTCCGCCACGTCAAGGACGATCACCCGTCCGGACGGAACCCTTCACCGGAACCGTCACCGCCACTACGGGATGCACGGGGTGGCGGCCTGGGCCAACTGACCGATTCCGGCCGTGTGTTGGTGAGCTTGCTCACTCGTCGTTCAGTCCAGCGGGACGGACCTGCGGGTCGGATCCCTCAGGTCCGTGCCGTTCGTCAGCCACCGCTCCTGGAGGGCCTGGGCGCCGTGCACGCGCTTCCAGGCGGCCTCGTTCGCCGTCATGGGCAGCAGGGGCAGGAAGCGGACCGGATCGAGGGGCTCGTCCAGATCGAGGTCCTCGACCAGGCCGCCCGGCTCGGCGACCAGGACGGAACTGAACGGGGCGCCGGGCCACAGGGGCTCACCGACGTCCAGCGAGGCGCCCGGGGCCACGATCACGCCCTCGACCTGCGGGGACGCGGCGAGTACGGCGAGCGGGCGCAGCGCCTTGTCGGTGTCGGCGAGGCCGCCGCGCACCGAGAGGACCAGCTCCGCGCGCGGGCCCTTGACGGGGTCGGCGAGCACCGCGGTGGGGTCGCTCATCGGCTGTGCGGACATGCCGAGGGTGGCGTAGCGGACGATGCCCCCGTCCCGGGAGTCGTCCCGGAAACGCAGTACCTCGATGCGGTCCGTGCCCAGGAACGTGACCGCCGCGCGCGCGTCCGGTTCGCCCAGCGCGCTGCGCAACCGGGCCTCGACCAGCGGGAGAACATCAACCATGCGGTGAGCATAGAACTCGTCAGCACCGGGCAAAGCGGCACCTTGACAGTTTGGGCGGCTGATACTCTGGCCCGGTCGTTCGGGCAGCACGCAGAGGCGTCGCGATCGAGTCCCGACGCCGATGGAGACTCCCTTACGGGAATGAACCGTCCCTTACGAGGGACCGGCCGGAGGAGGTGGGGCTGTCATGGATCGAAGTCACCCGTGCAGTACCACTCGCTCTTCCCGCCGCTGATACAGCTGATCCGGCTCTGGCTGACCGCCGCCTTTCACGCTTACGTCCTCATGCGGAAGAGCACTTCGTTTTGCCTGATCTGTCTGATCTGAATCAGTAACGAAGCTCGCCACCGCGATGGTGCGGTGCTCCCCGCTTTGCGGACGTGCCAAACACACGAAGTCAGGACGTCCCCATTCCGGGCAGTTCCACCCGTCGTCGGCGCCTTGCGTTGCCTGTCACGAAGGAGCCAGCCATGTCGATGATCCGTGACCTCCGCGCCGCGGTCCGGCCCTCCCGCATCTCCCTGCGCAAGGACACCGGCGTGTACGACACGACACGCGACCCTTCGACGCCGTCCGCGGTCGTCGACTGCGCCGTCTACCGCGACGGGGCCCGCGTGGACACCGGCAACCCGATGACCCCGCACGAGGCGATGCGCCTGGTGCGCCGCGACGGGGGCTTCGTGTGGATCGGGATGCACGAGCCGACCGAGGCCGAATTCGCCGGTATCGCCCGCGAGTTCGGGCTGCACCCGCTGGCCGTCGAGGACGCCGTCCAGGCCCACCAGCGGCCCAAGCTGGAGCGGTACGACGACTCCCTGTTCACCGTCTTCAAGACCATCCACTACGTCGAGCACGACCAGCTGACCGCCAACAGCGAGGTCGTGGAGACCGGCGAGGTCATGTGCTTCACCGGGCGGGACTTCTTCATCACCGTCCGGCACGGCGGCCAGGGCTCGCTGCGGGCGCTGCGGCACCGGCTGCAGGACGACCCCGAGCTGCTCGCCAAGGGCCCCTCGGCGGTGCTGCACGCGATCGCCGACCATGTCGTCGACGGCTATGTCGCGGTCGCCGACGCCGTCCAGGACGACATCGACGAGGTGGAGACCGAGGTGTTCTCGCCGGGGCGCCGCGGCGGTGTCTCGCGCGGTGTGGACTCGGCGCGGATCTACCAGCTCAAGCGCGAGGTGCTGGAGTTCAAGCGGGCGGTGGCGCCGCTGCTGCGCCCCATGCAGCTGCTGAGCGAGCGGCCGATGCGGCTGGTCGACCCCGACATCCAGAAGTACTTCCGGGACGTCGCCGACCACCTCGCCCGGGTCCAGGAGCAGGTCATCGGCTTCGACGAGCTGCTCAACTCGATCCTCCAGGCCAACCTCGCGCAGGCGTCCGTAGCGCAGAACGAGGACATGCGGAAGATCACCGCCTGGGCCGCGATCATCGCCGTACCGACGATGGTGACCGGTGTGTACGGCATGAACTTCGACTACATGCCGGAACTGCACTGGAAGTACGGCTACCCCCTGGTGCTGAGCGTCACGGTCGCCATGTGCGTGGGCATCCACCGGGTGCTCAAGCGCAACGGCTGGCTGTGAGGCGCCTCGATAGGCTGGGCCCATGACAAGCGAGCTGCTCGACCAGGCCCTCGTCGAGGAGGCCACCAAGAAGTCCGGCCTCATCTGGGTGAAGGGTGCCGGTACGGCGGCCCGTGCGCTGTGGCATGTGTGGCACGAGGGTGCGGTGTGTCTGGTCGGCGACGGGCCCGGCGAGCAGCCGCTGCCGGGGCTGGCCGACGGCGGCTCCGCCGAGGTGACCGTGCGCAGCAAGGACAAGGGCGGTCGGCTGGTGACGTTCACCGCGACCGTGTCCGAGCTGCCGTCCGGCTCCGCGGAATGGGAGGCGGCCGTCGCCGACCTGAAGGGCAAGCGCCTGAACGCCCCCGACGGTGAGGCGATGACGGACCGTTGGGCCCGTGAGTGTCGTGTGCTGCGCCTGGTGCCGGTCGGTGGCTCGGCGCCTCTGCCCGACGGCAGCCTGGCGGAGGCTCCGCTGCCGTCGCCTGCCACTACCCGTCAGCCGATCCCCGCGGGGTTGCCGCGGCTGCTCTTCCGGAAGCGGCGGCGTCGCTGAGTGTCCCTGCAGGGCGCTACCGCACTTTTCACGACGTCGGCAGCTTCTTGCCGTAGTCGACCGTCTCCTCCTTCTTCGGCTGGGCCAGGGGGAAGTCCTTGCCCCAGGAGGAGAAGGTGAGGGTGCCGGCGCCGCCTGCGCGTTGCAGGCGGAGGGGGTACGGGGTGCCCTCCAGGGAGACGTCCAGGGTGCCGCCGGAGCCCTTGTCGCCGGTGATGCGGATGGTGCGGGTGCCCGCCTGCTCGTGGTGGCCGTCCGTGGCGAGCGCGCCGTGCAGGGTCAGCAGACCGTCGAGCAGGACGTCCTTGTCCGTGAACCCGCTGAACTTCTTGTACGAGGGGTCGCCCTGCGGCACCTTCACATACTTGCCGTCGAGTGTGCCCCCGGCCGACGCGTTGCCGTCCGCGTGGTTCCAGAACTCCGCGCCGGCCTTCAGATACAGCTGCTCGCCGATCCGCAGCAGCCCGAAGGCCACCCCCTTGGAGGTGACCGAGCCGCTGCCGCCGCCGGACTTCAGGCGCATGTCGAGTGTGTACGTCCGCCCGTTGGTGACCACGGTTCCGGCGAGCCGTACCGCTTCGGCGGATTCGGCGGCCGCCCTGGTCTTCGACTGGATCTTGTCGGCCGGCAGCTTGCCGACCCCGTTGGTGCCCGCGTCGGGGTCCTCGCTGCATCCCGCAAGCAGCCCCGTCCCCGTCACGACCAGTGCGCACACCGCGCTCACCAGCGAGGTCCGACGGGTTCGGCCGAGGGCGATCGCAGTCACAGGTGGGGCTGCCTTTCAGTCGGGGGACGCGAGCAGCGTACGGCAGAGTAACGGGTGCCGTTCCGGCCGAGCGGAGCCGGTTCGTCCGGGACTTCCACCAGGGCGGATCCGATGGGGACGGGCTAGCCTGAAGCCCATTCCAGCGGGCAATTCGGAAAAGATGCACAGCAGCGACACGCAGCACTGGACACCCGTACGCAAAGGAGCCGCAGCCATGGCAGCGGGCGCGCCCCGGATCTTCGTCTCGCACCTCGCCGGCGTCGCCGCCTTCGATCCCAACGGCGACCAGGTGGGCCGTGTGCGCGATCTGGTCGTCATGCTGCGCGTCGGGCGGCGGCCCCCGCGCGTGCTCGGGCTGGTCGTCGAACTGCCCAGCCGGCGCCGCATCTTCCTGCCCATGACCCGGATCACCAGCATCGAGTCCGGCCAGGTCATCACCACCGGCGTGCTCAACGTCCGCCGCTTCGAGCAGCGCCCCACCGAGCGTCTCGTCTTCGGTGAGCTCCTCGACCGGCGCGTCACGCTCGCGGAGACCGGCGAGGAGGTCACGGTCCTCGATGTGTCGGTGCAGCAGCTCCCGGCCCGCCGGGACTGGGAGGTCGACCGTGTCTTCGTCCGCAAGGGCAAGAAGGGCGGCGCCTTCCGGCGGGCCAAGGGCGAGACGCTGACGGTGGAGTGGTCGGCCGTCACCGGCTTCTCCCTCGAGGAGCACGGGCAGGGCGCCGAGAGCCTGCTCGCCACCTTCGAGCAGCTGCGCCCGGCCGACCTGGCGAACGTGCTGCATCACCTCTCCGCCAAGCGCCGCGCCGAGGTCGCCGCCGCCCTCGACGACGACCGCCTCGCCGATGTGCTCGAAGAGCTCCCCGAGGACGACCAGATCGAGATCCTCGGCAAGCTGAAGGAGGAGCGCGCCGCCGACGTCCTGGAGGCCATGGACCCGGACGACGCGGCCGACCTGCTCTCCGAGCTGCCCGAGGAGGACAAGGAGCGGCTGCTGAGCCTGATGCAGCCCTCCGACGCGGCCGACATGCGGCGCCTGATGTCGTACGAGGAGCACACGGCCGGCGGTCTGATGACGACCGAGCCGATCGTGCTGCGGCCCGACGCGACCGTCGCCGACGCCCTCGCGCGGGTGCGCAACCGCGATCTGTCGCCCGCGCTCGCCGCGCAGGTCTACGTCTGCCGCCCGCCCGACGAGACGCCGACCGGCAAGTACCTCGGCACGGTCCACTTCCAGCGGCTGCTGCGCGATCCCCCGTACACGCTGGTCAGCTCGATCATCGACGACGATCTGCAGCCCCTGGACCCCGACGACGCGCTGCCCCTGGTGGCCGGGTTCTTCGCGGCGTACGACATGGTCGCGGCGCCCGTCGTCGACGAGGCCGGGTCGCTGCTCGGCGCGGTGACCGTGGACGACGTACTGGACCACATGCTGCCCGAGGACTGGCGGGAGACCGAGTTCCACCTCGAGGACGACGAGGGGGCGGCCCCCCATGCCTCCTGAGCGCGAGATGGGCCGCGAGCGCACCCCGGCGGGTGCGACGGCGACCACGCGCACACGCCCCCGTCTCGACCAGCCGCGGCCGCCGCGGCGCCGGTTCCTGCCCGAGTGGGACCCGGAGGCCTTCGGACGGCTCTCGGAGCGCATCGCGCGCTTCCTCGGCACCGGGCGGTTCATCGTCTGGATGACGGTCGTCATCATCGCGTGGGTGCTGTGGAACGTCTTCGCGCCGCACGAGCTGCGCTTCGACAACTACCCGTTCATCTTCCTGACCCTGATGCTGTCGCTCCAGGCCTCGTACGCGGCCCCGCTGATCCTGCTCGCGCAGAACCGGCAGGACGACCGGGACCGGGTCAACCTCGAACAGGACCGCAAGCAGAACGAGCGCTCCATCGCCGACACCGAGTATCTGACCCGCGAGATCGCCGCCCTGCGCATCGGCCTCGGCGAGGTGGCGACCCGCGACTGGATCCGCTCCGAGCTGCAGGACCTGGTCAAGGAACTGGACGGACGGCAGGACGGCCACCACGAACATGCCGTATTCCCGGCAGAACGGTCGCGCGGACGTGACGTAGACGACCGGTGACGGGCTTTCCGGGCCCAGGCTACCGAGCCGTACCATCGTTCCTATGGCTAGCGAAGACGCGGTGCGCGAGGCACTGGCGACGGTGAACGACCCCGAGATCAACCGGCCCATCACCGAGCTCGGGATGGTGAAGTCGGTGGAGATCGGCGCGGACGGGGCGGTCGCGGTCACCGTGTACCTGACCGTCTCCGGCTGTCCGATGCGGGAGACGATCACGCAGCGCGTGACCGAGGCGGTCTCCCGGGTCGACGGCGTCACCCGCGTCGACGTCACCCTCGACGTCATGAGCGACGAGCAGCGCAAGGAGCTGGCGGCCGCGCTGCGCGGCGGCACGGCCGAGCGCGAGGTGCCCTTCGCCAAGCCGGGCTCGCTGACCCGCGTGTACGCGGTCGCGTCCGGCAAGGGCGGCGTCGGCAAGTCCTCGGTGACGGTGAACCTGGCGGCGGCGATGGCCGCCGACGGCCTCAAGGTGGGCGTCGTCGACGCCGACATCTACGGCCACTCGGTGCCGCGCATGCTGGGCGCGGACGGGCGTCCCACCCAGGTCGAGAACATGATCATGCCGCCGTCGGCCAATGGCGTGAAGGTCATCTCCATCGGCATGTTCACGCCGGGCAACGCGCCGGTGGTCTGGCGCGGCCCGATGCTCCACCGCGCGCTGCAGCAGTTCCTGGCGGACGTGTACTGGGGCGACCTGGACGTCCTGCTCCTCGACCTGCCGCCGGGCACGGGCGACATCGCCATCTCGGTCGCCCAGCTGGTCCCGAACGCCGAGATCCTGGTCGTGACGACCCCGCAGCAGGCGGCCGCCGAGGTCGCCGAGCGGGCCGGCTCCATCGCCGTGCAGACCCACCAGAAGATCGTCGGCGTGGTCGAGAACATGTCCGGGCTGCCCTGCCCGCACTGCGGCGAGATGGTCGACGTCTTCGGCACGGGGGGCGGCCAGACGGTCGCCGACGGCCTGACCCGTACGACGGGCGCGACGGTCCCCGTTCTCGGCAGCATCCCGATCGACGTCCGCCTCCGCGAGGGCGGCGACGAGGGCAAGCCGGTCGTCCTGACCGACCCCGACTCCCCGGCGGGCGCGGCCCTGCGGGGCATCGCGGGCAAGCTGGGCGGCCGCCAGCGCGGCCTTTCGGGACTGTCGCTGGGGATCACCCCGAAGAACAAGTTCTAGGGCTCCTACGGCAGAGGGGGGCGCCGTCCGGCCGGACGGCGCCCC